>NZ_CP013859.1:2400000-3000000 GCF_001513675.1 Microbacterium sp. XT11
CTCATGAGCGAGGAAGACCTCAAGCGCATCGAGTGCGCGATCGCACCAGGTGAGGGCGCGTGCGGCGGCATGTACACCGCGAACACCATGGCATCCGTCGCCGAGGCTCTGGGTCTCAGCCTGCCGGGGTCTGCTGCACCGCCCGCGGCCGATCGGCGCCGGGACTACTTCGCGCATCGGTCGGGCGAGGCGGTCGTGAACCTCCTGCGTCAGGGCATCACCACACGCGACATCCTCACCAAGGAGGCGTTCGAGAACGCGATCGCCCTGGCGATGGCCCTGGGTGGCTCCACCAATGTCGTGCTGCACCTTCTCGCGATCGCGCGCGAGGCCGATGTCGAGCTGAGCCTGCACGACTTCAACCGCATCGGCGACCGCGTGCCCCACGTCGCCGACATGAAGCCGTTCGGCCGGTACGTCATGAACGACGTCGACCGCCACGGGGGGATCCCGGTCATCATGAAGGCGATGCTCGACGAGAGCATGCTGCACGGAGACGCACTCACCGTGACCGGCAAGACGCTCGCG
Source organism: Microbacterium sp. XT11 (assembly GCF_001513675.1). Classification (NCBI taxonomy): domain Bacteria; kingdom Bacillati; phylum Actinomycetota; class Actinomycetes; order Micrococcales; family Microbacteriaceae; genus Microbacterium; species Microbacterium sp. XT11. The sequence continues at coordinate 2,400,529 of NZ_CP013859.1, forward strand.
GAGAACCTGGCCGAGCTCGACCCTCAGCCGATCGACGGCACGGTCATCCACACGTTCGACGACCCGATCCACGCGACCGGCGGGCTGACGATCCTGCACGGTTCGCTGGCCCCCGAGGGCGCCGTGGTGAAGACCGCGGGCTTCGACGCCGCCGTGTTCGAGGGTCCTGCCCGGGTCTTCGAACGGGAGCGCTCGGCGATGGATGCCGTGGCCGAGGGGACGATCGAGCCCGGAAGCGTCATCGTCATCCGCTATGAGGGACCCAAGGGCGGCCCCGGCATGAGGGAGATGCTCGCGATCACGGCGGCCATCAAGGGCGCTGGGCTCGGAAAAGATGTACTACTCTTGACAGACGGACGATTCTCAGGCGGCACAACCGGCCTGTGCATCGGCCACATAGCACCCGAAGCGGTGGACGCTGGTCCCATCGCCTTCGTGCGCGATGGTGATCTGATACGGGTCGATATCGCAGCTCGCTCTCTCGACCTACTCGTCGACGAGGCGGAGCTCGCCTCCCGCCGCTCTGGCTGGGAGCCGCTTCCCCCGCGCTATACCCGTGGCGTTCTTGCCAAGTACGCAGCGCTCGTGCGGTCCGCCGCAGAGGGCGCGACGACAGGCTGATCCCGCCGTCGGACTCACGAGTCCCGGTGAGAACCGGCTCGTCTGCTCCGGCATCCGACGTGCCAACAGACATCAGAAGGAAGATCCATGACTGCTGACTCCGTCTCGGCCGTGCCGAGGCCGCCCGCCACCGCGACCGCCGCTCCCGTGCTCTCGGGGGCGCAGGCCGTCGTCCGATCCCTCGAGCTCCTCGGCGTCACCGACGTCTTCGGGATCCCCGGCGGCGCGATCATGGAGGTGTACGACCCGCTGCTCGACTCGACGGAGCTCCGGCACATCCTGGTCCGCCACGAACAGGGCGGAGGGCATGCAGCGGAAGGCTATGCATCGGCGTCGAACAAGGTCGGCGTGACGATCGCGACGTCCGGCCCTGGGGCGACCAATCTCGTCACGGCCATCGCCGACGCCTACATGGACTCCGTGCCGATCGTCGCGATCACCGGCCAGGTCTTCTCGACCCTCATGGGCACCGACGCCTTCCAGGAGGCGGACATCGTCGGCATCACGATGCCCGTGACGAAGCACTCCATCCTGGTGAAGGACGTCACTGAGATCCCCGGCGCCATCGCCGCGGCCTTCGAGATCGCCTCCACGGGGCGCCCTGGTCCCGTGCTCGTCGACATCACCAAAGACGCGCAGCAGGCCAAGGCCCCCTTCGTCTGGCCGCCGAAGATCGAGCTTCCGGGGTACCGACCGGTGACCAAGGCGCACGGCAAGCAGATCCAGGCAGCAGCCGCCCTGCTCGCTGAGGCGAAGAAGCCGGTGCTGTACGTCGGCGGCGGCGTGATCCGCGGACGCGCGTCGGCCGAGCTGCGTGACCTCGCGGAGTCGACGGGCGCCCCGGTGGTGACCACGCTGATGGCGCGCGGCGCGTTCCCCGACTCGCACCCCCAGCACTTGGGGATGCCCGGCATGCACGGCACCGTTCCCGCGGTGCTCGCCCTGCAGGAGTCCGATCTGATCGTCTCGCTCGGCGCACGGTTCGACGACCGCGTGACCGGCAAAGCCGCCCTGTTCGCCCCGCACGCGAAGGTCGTCCACGTCGACATCGACCCCGCGGAGATCTCGAAGATCCGTACCGCCGACGTCCCGATCGTCGGCGATGTGCGCGAGGTGCTGATCGACCTCGAGTCCGCCTTCCGAGGCGTGACCGGGTCGGCGAAGCCCGACATCGAGGAGTGGTGGTCGTACCTCGACGGCCTGCGTGCGGAGTTCCCCTTGGGATACGCGCCGACGACCGACGGGTTGCTCTCGCCCCAGTACGTCATCCAGCGCATCGGCGAGCTCACCGGCCCTGAGGCGGTATACGCGGCAGGCGTCGGACAGCACCAGATGTGGGCGGCGCAGTTCATCAAGTACGAGCGGCCCAACTCGTGGCTGAACTCCGGCGGCGCCGGCACCATGGGGTACTCGGTGCCCGCGGCGATGGGCGCGAAGGTCGCCGAGCCGGATCGTGTCGTGTGGGCGATCGACGGCGACGGATGCTTCCAGATGACGAACCAGGAGCTCGCGACCTGCGTCATCAACAACATCCCGATCAAGGTCGCGATCATCAACAACTCCTCGCTCGGCATGGTGCGGCAGTGGCAGACCCTGTTCTACGACGGGCGGCACTCGAACACCGACCTCAACACGGGGCACGGCACGGTGCGGGTGCCCGACTTCGTCAAGCTCGCCGACGCCTACGGCTGCCTCGGCATCCGCGTGGAGAAGGAGGAGGACGTGGACGCGGCGATCAAGCTGGCCCTCGAGACCAACGACCGTCCCGTCGTCATCGACTTCGTCGTGTCGGCCGACGCGATGGTGTGGCCCATGGTGCCGCAGGGCGTGAGCAACAGCTACGTCCAGTACGCCCGCGACCACGCGCCCGCTTTCGACGAGGAGGACTGACCATGTCGACTCACGTGCTGAGCCTGCTGGTGGAGAACACCCCCGGCCTGCTGACCCGTGTGGCGGGCCTGTTCGCCCGCCGCGGCTTCAACATCGACTCCCTCGCCGTGGGCGTCACCGAGGTGCCGGGGATCTCCCGGATCACCGTGGTCGTCGATGTCGAGGACCTCCCGCTCGAGCAGGTGACGAAGCAGCTCAACAAGCTGATCAACGTCATCAAGATCGTCGAGCTCGACCCGGCGACCTCGGTGCAGCGCGAGCACATGCTCGTGAAGGTCCGCACCGACAACTCGACGCGATCGAACGTGATCGAGGTCGTCAACCTCTTCCGCGCGGCGGTGGTGGACTACGCCGCTGACGCATTGGTGGTCGAGGTCACCGGCGACAAGGGCAAGGTCGAGGCGCTGCTGCGCGCACTCGAGCCCTTCGGCATCAAGGAGATCGCGCAGTCGGGCCTCCTCGCCATCGGACGCGGCGGCAAGAGCATCACCGAGCGCGTGCTGCGCGGCTGAACCCAGCTTCCACGAACCCCTATCAAGGAGAAAGAAACAAGTGAGCACCGAGATCTTCTACGACGCAGACGCCGATCTGTCCATCATTCAGGGCAAGAAGGTCGCCATCGTCGGCTACGGCTCGCAGGGCCACGCCCACGCGCAGAACCTGCGCGACTCGGGTGTCGAGGTCGCGATCGCCCTCAAGGAGGGCTCGAAGTCGGCGCCGAAGGCGGAGGAGGCCGGCTTCCCGGTCAAGTCCGTGGCCGAGGCGACCGAATGGGCCGACCTCATCATGATCCTCGCGCCGGACCAGCACCAGCGCACGATCTACAGCGAGTCCATCGCGCCGAACCTCACGGCAGGCAAGACGCTCGCCTTCGCCCACGGCTTCAACATTCGCTTCGGTTACATCGATGCGCCGGAGGGTGTCGACGTGATCCTCGTCGCGCCGAAGGCCCCGGGGCACACCGTGCGCCGTGAGTTCGTCGCCGGTCGCGGCATCCCCGACATCATCGCCGTCGAGCGCGACGCGTCCGGCTCCGCCTGGGCGACGGCCCTGTCGTACGCCAAGGCGATCGGCGGCACCCGCGCCGGCGTCATCAAGACGACCTTCACCGAGGAGACCGAGACCGACCTGTTCGGCGAGCAGGCCGTGCTGTGCGGCGGCATGAGCCACCTCGTTCAGGCGGGCTTCGAGACGCTGGTCGAGGCCGGCTACCAGCCGCAGATCGCGTACTTCGAGGTGCTGCACGAGCTCAAGCTGATCGTCGACCTCATGTGGGAGGGCGGCATCGCCAAGCAGCGCTGGTCGATCTCCGACACGGCCGAGTTCGGTGACTACGTCTCGGGGCCGCGCGTCATCGACGAGCGCGTCAAGGAGAACATGAAGGGCGTGCTCGCCGACATCCAGTCGGGTGCCTTCGCGAAGCGCTTCATCGACGACCAGGACAACGGTGCACAGGAGTTCCTGGCTCTCCGCGCCAAGGAGGAGCAGCACCCCATCGAGCAGACGGGCAAGGAGCTGCGCGCCCTCTTCGCCTGGAAGCAGCAGGACGAGGACTACGTCGACGGCAGCGCCGCACGCTGAATCCTCCGACCAACGGGCGCCCTTTCTGGGCGCCCGTTTGTCGTTTCCCATCCACGTCCGCGCAGACATCCGATGTCTATGGCAGGATGGGGGCATGCGGCAGGACTGGTTCGCGCAGGCGCGCTTCGGGATGTTCGTCCACTTCGGGCTCTACAGCGCGGCGGCGCGGCACGAATGGGTGCAGAGCTACGAGCGGCTCGACGACCTCGACTACCGCCAGTACTTCGAGCACTTCGACCCGGATCTCTTCGACGCCGCCGCGCTCGCGCGCACTGCCAAGCGCGCGGGCATGGGGTATGTCGTGCTCACGACGAAGCATCACGACGGTTTCTGCCTCTGGGACTCGGCTCTCACCGACTTCACATCCGTGCACGCCGCGGGTCGCGACATCGTCCGCGAATACGTCGATGCGTTGCGCGCCGAGGGTCTCAAGGTGGGGCTCTACCACTCGCTCATCGACTGGCACCACCCGCACTTCACCGTGGACTGGAACCACCCTCGCCGCGACGACGAGAACGCGCACGAACTCAACCGCGGCCGCGACATGGCCGTGTACCGCGAGTACCTCCACGGTCAGGTGCGCGAGCTGCTCACGGAGTACGGCGAGATCGACTATCTCTTCTTCGACTTCACCTACCCCGAGGCCAAGGACGGCTGGGCGGGCAAGGGTCCGGAGGACTGGGACGCGGAAGGGCTCCTTGCACTGTGCCGCGAGCTTCAGCCCGGCATGCTCGTCAACGACAGGCTGGGGATCCCCGGCGACTTCGTGACCCCGGAGCAGTACCAGCCGACCTCGCCACTCGAACGCGACGGCGTGCCGGTGCCGTGGGAGGCCTGCCAGACGATGAACGGGTCGTGGGGCTACCACCGCGACAACACCGACCAGAAGTCCGCGACGCTCCTGGCACAGATGCTCGTCGACTCGGTGTCGATGGACGGCAACATGCTGCTCAACATCGGTCCCGACGGTCGCGGCGCGATCGCCCCGCGTGATGCCGCGACCCTCGACGAGATCGGCGAGTGGATGCGCCTGCACCGGGCTGCCGTGATCGGTGCGGGGCACGCCCCCTTCACGCCGCCCCGGGAAGGGGTGTACACCCGGCGCGGCGATCGCCTCTATCTGAGCCTGTTCACGTGGCCCCTCGGCGTCGTGCACCTTCCGGGGCTCGCGGACAAGGTGAGCTACGCCCGCCTGCTCAACGACGGGTCGTGGCTCCGTACGAGCGTCTCGGATCCGGAGCAGCAGGCGGATCTCATGACACCGGCCGGCCAGGCGGAGGGCACGCTCAGCGTGCACCTGCCTGTTCGACGGCCGGATGTGCTCATCCCGGTGGTGGAGCTGACGCTCACGGGCGAGTGAGCTCCTCGAGCACCTCGACCACATGGCGGTAGGCATGCCCGGTCGCCCGCGTCATGCCGAGCTCGCACGTGCGGTTGGCCGACACGTACGCGTCGAAGCCTCCCGTCGCCTCGGCAGCGACGATCTCCGCAGCCTCGACGGCTGTGGCTGAGGCCGTGAGCTCGGGATGCAGCATGCCGCGGTCGCCGGCGAACGCGCAGCATCCCCAGCCGTCGGGGACGAAGACATCGTCCGCGACGGCCGCCGCCAGCACCGTGAGCGCTGATGTCGCGCCGAGCGCTGTGGTCGAGCACGTCGGATGGACGGCGATTCTGTCGAGCCTGCGGTGCACGGTGAGATGGGGGAGGGCTTCCCTGGCGAGGTATGTCGTCGCGTCCTCGATCACGAGGTCGCGGTACTCCGGGTGCGCGGACGCCGCCTTCGCGAGCATCACCTGGAGGCCCTCGGTGCAGGAGGCCGCATCGCAGACGACAGGCAATGCGCCTTCGCGGCTCGCCGTCCACAGTGACGCGAGCACGCGCTCGGTCATCCGCTCATAACCGCGCAGGTGACCCTTGGACTTCCACGGGGTTCCGCAGCACAACCCGCCGGTATCGTCGGGGATCGCGAAGGGTATCCCCGCGCGCTCCAGGAGCGCGTGCACGGCCTCGCGCGAACCCTCGCCGCCGCCCTCGGCGCCGAACATGGTGCCGATGCATGCGCCGAAGAGCACGACGCGGGCGTCGGTCGGCGCCGTCGGCCGAGGCGGCCGCGTCCCGCCTCGGGGCAGTCTCGCGTCGTACAACGGCACCGTGTCCTCGCCGAGCAGGGCGCGTCCGATGCGTGTCGCTCCGGTCACGAGCGGGGCGGGGAGGGCGTCGGCGACCGTCAGCGCCATTCCGCCGGCTCGTGCGACGGCGCTCCAGGACGATGCGGCGGCATCCCACAGCCGGTCCTCGATCGGGGCCGCCTGCTCGGCGCGCAGCCGGCGCACGAGGTCTCCGGTGTTGATGTCGACCGGGCACGCGACGCCGCACATCCCGTCCACGGCGCACGTCTGCACCCCGTCGTAGTCGTAGTCCCTGCGCAGCTCGGCGAGCAGCTCGACGTCGCCGGCATCCTCCGCCCATGCCATGTCCCGTCTCAGGACGATGCGCTGACGCGGCGTGAGAGTGAGATTCTTGCTGGGGCAGGTGGGCTCGCAGTAGCCGCACTCCACGCAGCGGTCGACCTCGGATTCGACCGTGGGAACGCGCTTGAGGTCTCGCAGGTAGGAATCCGGGTCCTCGGAGAGCAGCACGCCGGGGTTCAGGATGCCCGCGGGATCGATCAGCCTCTTGATGTCCCACATGAGGTCGGTGAGCTCGTCGCCGTACTGGCGTCGCACGAAGGGGGCCATGATGCGCCCCGTTCCGTGCTCCGCCTTGAGTGATCCTCCGTGACCCAGCACGAGGTCGACGAGGTCGTCCGTGAAGCGCCGGTAGCGTCGCACGCTCTCCTCGTCGTCGAAGCGCTCGTTGAGCAGGAAGTGCACGTTCCCGTCCTTGGCGTGTCCGAAGATCACGGAACCCTCATAGCCATGCTCGGCGAAGAGGGCGATCAGGCTCTGGCAGGTCGGCAGCAGCCGGTCCACCGGGACGACGATGTCCTCGAGCAGCGCGGTGGTTCCGGAAGGGCGCGCGCCCGCGACCGCGGTGTACAGCCCTTTGCGCACGTGCCACAGTGCCGCTCGTTCGCCCGCGTCCCTCGTGAGAGAGGCGGGGAAGGTGAGGGGAAGCGCGTCGAAGTGGGCGAGTGCCCCGACGGTGGCCTCGGCGAGCTCTGCGTCGTCCGAGGCATGGATCTCGACGAGCAGCGCGGCATGCTCGTCGACGTCGATGCCCGAGATCGCCGGAGGGACATCGCTGAGTCCTTGCGCGACCCGCAGCGAGGCGGCGTCCATGAGCTCGATGGTCGCGAGACCGAGCTCGGTCAGACCAGGCAGCGCCGCCATCGCGTCGGAGAGCGTGGCGAACACGAGAAGGCCGGTGGCGATCGCCGGCCGGACGGGCACGGTGCGGAACCGCGCCTCGGCGACGAAGGCGAGGGTGCCCTCTGAGCCGATGACGAGGTGCTCGAGGATTCGCGCGGGCTCGTCGAAGTCGAGGAGGGCGTTGATGCCGTAGCCCATCGTGTTCTTCATGGAGAACTGCCGCCGAACGGTCTCCACGTTCTCCGGCGACGAGAGCAGCTGTTCGCGCAGGGCGAGGAGCCCGTCGGCGATACGCGGTTCCGTGGCGCGCAGCCGGGCGGCGGCGTCGTCCGCCCCGGTGTCGATCACAGTCCCGCTCGGCAGCACGAGCACGAGCGAGTCGATGGTCTGGTAGGAGTTCTCGGTGATCCCGCACGCCATGCCGCTGGAGTTGTTCGCCACGACCCCGCCGATGGTGCAGGCGATCTCGCTCGCCGGGTCGGGGCCGAGCTTGCGGCCGAACCGCGCCAGACGCGTGTTCACCTGGCGTACGGTCGCGCCGGGTCCGACGCGGACGCGCGCGCCGTCGTCTTCCACGTGGATGTCGCGGAAGTGGCTGCGGGTGTCGACGAGGATGTCGCCGCTCACGCCCTGGCCGGACAGGCTCGTGCCTCCGGAGCGGAATGTGAGGGTGCGGCCGGCGGCGCTCACCGCGCGGAAGGCTCGTGCGACGCCCGCGGCATCCACGGGGGAGAGCACCGCGTCCGGCACGAGGAGGTAGTGCGAGGCGTCGTGTGCGCGGGCGAACCGGTCGATCGACCGGGAGTGAACCTGCGTGCCGGGCCCCAGAATGCCCGCGTCCAGCGGTGATGCGATCGTCGTCGACACGGTACTCCTCGATGCTCCGGGCCAGATTGTCAGACAAGTGTACCGAGATCGCGCGCCTGGGTAGGATCGGTCGCATGACGGATGCCCCCGATGCCGAGCTGGGCGTGGTCGGCGTGGTCGACGCGGTGACGTCGAGACTGCGCGCGCGGATCCTCACCGGTGAGATCCGCCCTGGTGAACCGCTCACCGAGGCAGCCGTGTCGCAGACGTACGGCGTGGCGCGGCCGAGCGCCAAGGCCGCCATCGAGCAGCTCGTCGGCGCCGGACTCCTCGTGCGCTCGGCGCATCGCAGCGCGCGCGTCGTCGCCATCGACCCCGACACGGTGAGCGATGTCTATCGCACCAGGACCCGGCTCGAGAGCGCCGCCCTGCGTGAGCTTGCCGCGACGCGCACGGTGCCTCATGCGGCCGTTTCCGCGAACGCGGAGATCCAGGCGATGCCGCCGGGACCAGACCCGGCGACAGTCGACCCCGACCACCGGTTCCACGCCGCACTCATCGACGCACTGGGCAGCGAGCGCACGACGCGCATGTACCGCAGCGTGACCGACGAGGTGCGTCTGTGCATGGCTCAGGTGCAGGGCAGGCGGCTCCTCGACGCAGCGGTGATCGCAGCGGAGCACGCCGCGATCCTCGACGCGCTGCAGGAGGGAGACGCGGAGCGCGCCGCCGCCGTGCTCTCTGGGCACCTCGGTTCGGCGGAAGACCGTCTCGTCGACGCTCTCCGGGCGGGCTGAGCCGACATCGAGGCGTTGCGCGGGCCGGCGTCCGGGCGGCGGTTACTCCGCCGGAGCCTCCTCGGGCGCGTCCTCGACGACGATCGGAGCATCTGCGGGGTTCGCCCACTCAGGAGCAGGCAGGAGCGTGTCTGTCTGGCCGGCCTGGATCGCCCGCAGCGCATCGGCGATCTCGTCAGCGTTCTCCGGCACGGAGAGACCGCACGTCCGGAGCTCCGAGGCGAACTTGAGCGTCAGCCGGATCTTGCCGGCCTCCACCGCCTCGGCGGTCGTTCCCGTGCGCTTCTCGCTCCCCGTCTGGATGTCGGAGACCTGGTCGCACACGTGGTAGACCGAGCCGCCGTCGACCCAGACGACCTCGTCCTTGCCCAGGAGCTGGATGACCGCGGACTGGTCTGCCGTGTACTGCTCCACCGATGGCGGGGTGAAGTCGACGCCGACCACGACGGCGATGGCGGCGAGCACGATGCCGACGATGCCGGCCGTCGCCTTCTGCCCCTTGTCCATGTCCTTGTTGAGGAAGATGAGGATGATGAGCGGCAGGAAGGCGACGATGGCGATGATCGCGCCGAGCTGGTTCTGCACGAAGAAGCGCACCCGATCGGACTTGCGTGCGGGGTCGAGGCGGTTGGACTTCTTCCACAGGATCGATCCGGTGATCGACAGCGCGGCGATCACGACGAGCATCACGAGCAGTGTGATGAAGGCCCACTGGGGGAACTGCGCCGTGACGCCCTGTTCTTCGAGGAGACCCGTGTCGGGGTCGCGCACGAGGGCGCCGTCCTCGCCGACGAAGACGCGCTGCCGGAGCAGCCAGAAGATCGAGACCGCCTCGCCGACGATCGCCACCAGCCACAGCGCGGCGGCGATCCAGCGGAACGTCGCGGCCTTGCGCTTGGCCTCGGGGGTCGGCGTCCAGCCCTGAGACGGTGCGTTGTCGGCGGCGTGTGCGCCGGACGCGCTCCCGCCCTTGGTCGTGCGTCGTTCCGTCACGGTGGTGACCCCTTCCCCTGAAATGCACCCCTGAGCCTAGTGGACACGGTGTCCTACTCTGGAGACATGAACTCCGATTCCGACGACGACGCTCTCAGCTGGGAGGGTGACGACGACGCGGCGGCCGCCGATCGCCGTCGCCCGGCAGCCCGGCGCACGAGAGCCGGGGCCGAGACGCCCGAGGCTCACGGTCCGGCCGACGTCGTCTCGGAGTCCCGTGCGGAGACCGGCCGTCGGGCGGCCCACGAGGCCGACGACGAGGATGCTGCCGCCGAACGCGAGGGCCTCAGCACCGCGATGCTCCTCACCGCTGGAATCGTCGGCGGCGTCTATCTGCTCTACAGCGTGGGGTGGGTCGTCGGCGGACTGCGGCTCAAGCCGCTCGCGAACCTCATCGTGGCCGATGCCATGTACGTGCCGTGGTTCGTCCTCGCGGTGGCCGCCCCTGCGCTGTGGTTCCTCGCCTCGTGGGTGCTCACTCGCGGCCGGGCGGCGTGGATCCGCGTCACGATGCTGCTCCTCGGGGTCGTGCTGCTCGTTCCGTGGCCGTTCGTGACCGTGGGGGTGATCGGCTCATGACCGATTCGCGCAGGGCGACCGTGATCGCCGAGGGTTCGCCGCGCTGGCTCGTCGGCCTCGTGCTGGGCCTGTTCGGGCTCTTCTACGCCTACGCGGTCTGGAACGCCGTCGCTCACCTCATCTCCATGGCCGCTCCCAGCGGGCTCACCGGGCTCGGCTGGGTGACGCTCCTGTTCGGAGTGGTGTTCCCGGCGCTCGTCTTCGCCTTCGCACTGGCCATCGGCCGGCGGAGGCGTGTCGGCGAGCTGTCGCTCGTGCTCTTGGCCGGCCTGGGCATCGTGGCGGTCTTCTGGCTGAGTCTGCTCGGCTACAGCGTGCTGAACCTCTCGGAGCTCACCGGCTCCGGCGCCTGACGCCGTCGTCACACGGCGGACGACGGCGAGACGCTCCGGTATGGTGGTAGCGATCGCGCCCCCGACGGTGTGCGGCGCATCGGCCCCTCCCGCCCTGTCGCGCTGCCCCGAAGGATCCACTGTGCCGAAGCCTGTCGTGCTCATCGCCGAAGTACTCTCTCCCGCCACGATCGAGGCCCTCGGCCCCGACTTCGACGTCCGCAACGTCGACGGCACCGATCGTGCGGCGCTCTTCGCCGCGCTGGCCGACGCCGATGCCGTGCTCATCCGTTCCGCCACGCGCATCGATGAGGAGGCGCTGTCGCACGCGCCGAAGCTCAAGGTCGTCGCCCGTGCAGGCGTGGGGCTCGACAACGTCGACATCAAGGCCGCGACGGCCGCAGGAGTGATGGTCGTCAACGCGCCGACCTCGAACATCGTGTCGGCGGCGGAGCTGACCATCGGACACATCCTGAGTCTGGCTCGGCGCATCCCCGCCGCGCACGCGTCGCTCTCTGCCGGGGAATGGAAGCGCAGCTCGTTCACGGGTGCGGAGCTGTTCGAGAAGACCGTCGGGATCGTCGGGCTCGGCCGTATCGGCGCCCTCGTCGCCGCGCGTCTCGCCGCATTCGACATGCGTGTCGTCGCGTACGACCCGTATGTGACGTCGGCGCGTGCACAGCAGCTCGGCGTCCAGCTCCTCTCGCTCGAAGAGCTCGTCGCAGAGGCCGATTTCCTCACGATCCACATGCCCAAGACGCCCGAGACGACGGGCATGATCGGCGCCGAGCAGTTCAAGGCCATGAAGTCGACCGCCTTCGTCGTCAATGTCGCCCGCGGCGGTCTCATCGACGAGGCCGCGCTGTACGACGCACTGGTGGCGGGCGAGATCGCCGGCGCGGGTCTGGACGTCTTCACATCGGAGCCGCCGGCGGAGGGCGGGACGGCGCGGGCCCTCCTCGACCTGCCGAACGTGGTCGTGACGCCGCATCTGGGTGCCAGCACCGACGAGGCGCAGGAGAAGGCCGGCATCTCGGTCGCCCGGTCCGTGCGCCTCGCACTCGGCGGCGACCTCGTGCCCGACGCGGTCAACGTGGCGGGGGGCGTCATCGACCCGTACGTCCGTCCTGGGATCTCGCTCGTGGAGAAGCTCGGTCAGATCTTCGCCGCGCTCGCGACGTCGCCTCTGACGAGCCTCGACGTCGAAGTCCACGGCGAGCTCAACGACTACGACGTCAGCGTCCTGAAGCTCGCGGCGCTCAAGGGCGTGTTCACGAACATCGTCAGCGAGACCGTCTCGTATGTCAACGCGCCGTTGCTCGCCGAGCAGCGCGGCATCGCCGTTCGTCTGATCAAGGACGACGTGAGCGACGAGTACCGCAACGTCATCACCTTGAGCGGGGCGCTCTCCGACGGCTCGCAGCTCAGCGTGTCTGGCACCCTCACCGGGCCGAAGCAGATCGAGAAGCTCGTCGGCATCAATGACCACGCACTGGAGCTCCCGATCGAGAAGCACCACATCGTGATGCTCTACACCGACCGCCCCGGCATCGTCGCGGTCTACGGTCAGAAGTTCGGCGAGGCGGGCATCAACATCGCCGGCATGCAGATCGGCCGCCTGGCCGCGGGTGACCAGGCCCTGAGTGTGCTCACGCTCGACTCGCCGGTCTCTGAAGAGCTGCTCGACGACGTGCGGACGGCGATCGACGCCGACCTGTTCCGCCAGATCGAGATCACCGAGGTCTGAGCGCGGCCGCTGCCGGTGAGCAGCGGCACCACAGGCGAGGAGGGCGGGGGAGTCCACCCCCGCCCCCCCCGCGCGTCATGACTCGCTCGGGGGCGTCTGTGAGTCCTCGTCGCGTGCCGTCGCCTGCAGCACGAGCTCGATGAGCGCATCCAGGTCTCGGCCCGTGGGAACCAGATGCTCCGCCCCGTGCACGTCGAGGGAATTGTTGAAGTAGAGCCCGTCACCGAGCAGCATGATCAGATCGAGGCTCGCCGTGTCGCGCACATGCGGACGGATCGCGTCCTTCCACAGCCCCCTCATGCGTCTCAGCGTCTCGGCGGCGGCGGTCGAGCCTCCCTGCGCAAGGCGTGACGCGGCGATGAGTGCGCGATCGAGTGCCTCATCCTCCATCACGGAGGTCCGCAGGTAGTAGGCGACCGGTCCTTCGTCCGCCGTCGCCATTCGTTCGAGATCGGCCGCAGTGAGCGCCTCCAAGCGCACGAGGAAACCGGTTTCGAGCTCATCCTTCGAGCCGAAGTGATAGAGCAGCCCGCCCTTCGAGACTCCCGCCGCTCTGGCGGTGGCATCGAGGGTCGCCGCGCGCTCACCGTCGGCGATGACGATCGCCTCGAACGCGTCGAGGACCTTTTCGCGGGCATGGGGAGGTCGGGCCATGTCTGTTACTATACCAGCCGGACGGTTTAGTAACCGTGCCTCAATCGACCCAGGAGAGGTGCCTCATGACGCGCACAGCGTCGATTCCCACGATCGAGACGGATGCCGCGCGCGTCGGCATCCGCGGATGGGCGGCGCTCGTCGTCCTGATGCTCCCCGTCTTGCTCGTGTCGGTGGACAACACCGTGCTGAGCTTCGCGCTGCCGGAGATCTCCATCGCGCTTGCGCCCTCTGGCGCGGAGCAGCTGTGGATCATCGACGTGTATCCGCTGGTGCTCGCGGGGCTGCTGGTCACCATGGGCACGCTGGGCGATCGGTTCGGCAGGCGGAGGCTGCTGCTCATCGGCGCATCCGGCTTCGCCGCGGTCTCCGCTCTGGCAGCCTTCGCGCCCACGGCGGCCATGCTGATCGCGGCGCGCGCTCTGCTGGGCTTCTTCGGTGCGATGCTCATGCCGTCGACGCTGTCGTTGTTGCGATCGATCTTCCAGAACCGCGACCAGCGGCGTCTCGCGATCGCGATCTGGGCGTCCGCGTTCTCCGCGGGGTCCGCGCTCGGTCCCATCGTCGGCGGGTTCCTGCTCGAGCACTTCGCGTGGGGATCGGTCTTCCTCGTCGCCGTTCCCGTGCTCATCCCGCTGCTCGTCTTCGCGCCGCTGGTCGTGCCGGAGAGCCGCGATCCGAACCCCGGCCGGATCGACCCGCTGAGCATCCTGTTGTCGATGGCGGCGATGATCCCCGCGGTCTACGCGATCAAGTCGCTCGCCGTCGACGGACCGACGTGGACCGCCGGCGGATGGGCCGCCCTCGGCGTCGTGATGGGGGTGCTCTTCGTGCGGCGTCAGCTGCGGGCGGAGATCCCGATGCTCGACATGGCGTTGTTCCGTCTGGGGTCGTTCTCCGGGGCGATCCTGGTGAACCTCCTGAGTGTCGTCGCGCTCGTGGGCTTCCTCTACTTCGTGTCGCAGCATGTGCAACTGGTGCTCGGACTCTCACCCATGGAAGCGGGGTTCGCGCTGGTTCCGGGCATGGCAGCGATGATCGTCTCCGGCCTCTTGGTGGTGCCGGTGTCTCGGCGCGTGCGACCGAGCCTGCTCATCCCCGGTGCGCTCGTGTTCTCGGTGGCGGGGTACCTGCTCGTGGCGTTCACGACCTCGGACCACGGCGTCGTGCCGCTCATCCTCGCGTTCGTCGTGCTGGGCATCGGAATCGGCGCGGCGGAGACCATCTCGAACGAGTTGATCCTCTCCAGCGCTCCTGCGGAGAAGGCGGGCGCCGCCAGCGCCGTGTCCGAGACGGCGTACGAGCTGGGCGCTGTGCTCGGAACCGCCATCCTCGGGGGGATCATCACGGCGTTCTACCGCGGCGCTCTGGTGCTGCCGCCCGGCCTCCCCGACGGGGTGGCGGCGACGGCACGTGAGACGCTCGCCGGCGCCTACACGGCGGCCGCCGAGCTGCCGGCCCGCCAGGGCGACGCGCTCTGGGAGGCGGCGGCCGCCGCCTTCGGGTCGGGCGTCATGGTGACGTCCATGATCGGCGCGGCCCTCGTGGTCGTGGCCGGAGCGATCGCCGCCGTCACACTGCGCACGTCCCCGAGTCACTGACCACTACGCTGGATGGACCGGCGTCCCGCCGAGCGGCGCCGGTCCATCCCCATGCAAGGAGTGCCATGTCGCGTGTCGTGAAGCTGGCCGTCATCCCGGGTGACGGCATCGGTCCCGAGGTCATCGCCGAGGCGGAGAAGGTCCTCGACGCGGTCACGGCGGACAGCGACGTGACGTTCGAGAAGACTCCGTTCTCACTGGGGGCGGCCCGGTACCTCGACACCGGCGACACGCTCACCGACGACGATCTCGCCGCGATCGCCCAGCACGACGCCATCCTCCTCGGCGCGGTGGGCGGACAGCCCGGAGATCCGCGCCTGAAGGATGCCAACATCGAGCGCGGTCTGCTGCTCAAGCTGCGCTTCACGCTCGACCATTACGTCAATCTGCGTCCCTCAAAGCTGTTCACGGGCGCGACGAGCCCGCTCGCGAACCCGGGGGAGGTCGACTTCGTCGTCGTGCGCGAGGGCACCGAGGGTCCGTACGTGGGCAACGGGGGAGCGATCCGCGTCGGCACTCCGCACGAGGTGGCCAATGAGACCAGCGTGAACTCCGCCTTCGGAGTGGGGCGCGTCGTCCGCTACGCCTTCGACCTTGCCGAGCGCCGCCGCAAGAAGCTCACGCTCGTGCACAAGACGAACGTGCTCGTGCACGCCGGCGCGATCTGGAAGCGCATCGTCGACGAGGTCGCGGCCGAGCACCCGGACGTCGCCGTCGACTACCTGCACGTCGACGCCGCCACCATCTTCCTGGTCACGGACCCGTCGCGCTTCGACGTGATCGTGACCGACAACCTCTTCGGCGACATCCTCACCGACCTTGCGGGGGCGGTGACCGGAGGCATCGGCCTCGCGGCATCGGGCAACATCAACCCTGATGGCGCCTTCCCGTCGATGTTCGAGCCCGTGCACGGCTCGGCCCCCGACATCGCCGGTCAGCAGAAGGCCGACCCGACCGCCGCGATCCTGTCGGTGGCCCTGCTGCTCGACCATCTCGGGCTGACGGCGGAAGCCGGCCGTGTGACGGCCGCCGTCGAGGCCGATATCGCGTCCCGCGAGGGTACGCGCACCACGGCGGAGATCGGCTCCGCCATCGCTGCACGCCTCTGAACGACAGGCGTAGGCTGAGACGGCGCGAGGATGCGCCCACCCACGAGGAACGGATGACGACATGACGACGATCGACGCCGAGGCGACCGTGGCTCCGCTGGAGTTCGCGGTGACGAAGAACCTGAACGCGGCCACGCCCGCGCGGGTCGCCGAGGTCCTGGAGAACCCTGGTTTCGGCACGGTCTTCACGGACCACATGGTCGACATCTGCTGGTCGGCCAAGGGCGGCTGGCACCGTCCGCGCGTACAGCCGTACGGGCCGATCCCACTCGACCCCGCGGCATCCGTGCTCCACTACGCACAGGAGATCTTCGAAGGCATCAAGGCGTACCGCCACGCGGACGGCTCGATCCACACGTTCCGTCCCGACCGCAATGCCGCGCGCATGCAGGCGAGCGCACGGCGCCTGGCCCTGCCGGAGCTGCCGACGGAGTACTTCATCCAGTCGCTCCGTGAGCTCATCGCGGTCGACGGACGGTGGGTCCCGTCTGGAGCGGACCAGAGCCTGTACCTGCGACCGTTCATGTTCGCGAAGGAGGCCTTCCTCGGCGTCCGCGCGGCGCAGAAGGTCGCCTACTACGTGATCGCCAGCCCCGCCGGCGCGTACTTCGCGGGTGGGGTGAAGCCCGTCCGGATCTGGCTGTCGGAGGAGTACGCGCGCGCCGGACGGGGAGGCACCGGCAAGGCGAAGACCGGTGGCAACTACGCGTCGAGCCTGCTGCCGCAGTCCGAGGCCTACGCGAAGGGCTGTGACCAGGTCGTCTTCCTCAACGAGGACCGCGACGTGGAGGAGCTCGGCGGCATGAACATCGTGTTCGTGTTCAAGGACGGGCGTGTCGTGACGCCCGAGTCCGACAGCATCCTCGAGGGCATCACCCGGGATTCGCTGCTGCAGCTCGCGGCCGACCGGGGGTACACGGTCGAGAAGCGCAAGATCTCCATCGACGAGTGGCGTCAGGGCGTCGCCTCGGGCGACATCGTCGAGGTGTTCGCGTGCGGCACGGCAGCCGTGGTCACGCCGATCGGCGCGCTCGTCGGCGAGGGCTTCGACGAGCCGCAGCCCCTGGGAGAGCTCGCGCTCTCGCTACGCGAGGAACTCACCGACATCCAGTACGGCCGCCGCGAGGACCGGCACGGCTGGCTCGTGCGCCTCGACGCCTGAGCGGGGCGCCGCGCGGCTGACTAGGCTGGACGGGTGAAGATCGCCCGATTCAGCCACGAAGACGCCATCATGTACGGGATCGTCGACGAGACCGATCTGGTCGTGCTCGCAGGCGACCCGATGTTCGCCGGATACGAGACGACCGGCGCACGCGTGCCGCTCGCGGACGCCGTGCTGCTCGCTCCGGTGATCCCGCGGTCGAAGGTCGTGTGCGTGGGCAAGAACTACCACGACCACGCCGCCGAGATGGGGGGAGTGGCGCCCGAGGAGCCGCTCCTGTTCCTCAAGCCGAACACGGCGGTGATCGGGCCGGGAGACGTCATCGTGCGCCCGACGCTCTCGGAGCGCACCGAGTACGAGGGCGAGCTCGCCGTGGTGATCGGCAAGATCGCCAAGAACGTGAAGGCGGCAGACGCGGCGAACTACGTGCTCGGCTACACGGTGGCGAACGACGTGACCGCGCGCGACCTGCAGCGCAAGGACGGTCAGTGGTCACGCGCCAAGGGCTTCGACACCTTCTGTCCGCTCGGTCCGGTCATCGAGACCGACTTCGATCCGTCGACCGCGACCATCGAGACGCGCGTCAACGGCGAGGTGCGTCAGCACGCGCCGCTGACCGACATGATCCACTCGGTCGCGTCGATCATCGAGTACGCCTCGGCAGTGTTCACCCTGCTTCCCGGCGACGTGATCCTCACCGGCACCCCCGCCGGCGTCGGCACCTTCGACGCGGGAGACGTGGTCGAGGTCGAGATCTCGGGTCTCGGCATCCTGCGCAACACCGTGCGCGACGCGCAGCCGGCGTAGTGACCGCGCTCACCCTCGAACAGCAGACCGCCGTCCAGCGGCGCACCGTGGCGGTGCTGTCGCTCGGTCAGGTGCTCGGAGGCATCGCGTTCGGCGCCACGGTGTCGCTCGGCGCGCTGCTCGCCGCGGACATCTCCGGCAACGACGGCCTGTCGGGTCTCGCGACCGCGTCGGTGACGTTGGGGCCTGCGCTGTGCTCGATCCCGCTGGCGCGCATGGCGGCGCGGTTCGGACGCCGTCGCGCGCTGACTCTCGGCAACGTGTTCGCTCTCGTCGGCATCGCGATCGTCGTGCTCGCGGTGTCGCTGCGCATCTTCCCGCTCCTGCTGCTCGGAACCCTGACGATCGGAGCGGGGAACGCCGGCAACCTCCAGTCCCGCTTCGCCGCCACGGATCTCGCGTCGCCCCAGCATCGAGGCCGCGACCTGTCGATCGTGGTGTGGTCGACGACGATCGGAGGAGTCGCGGGGCCTCTGCTGCTGGGACCCGGCGAGTTCGTCGGCCATGCGATCGGGATGCCGCCGCAGACCGGGTCGTACGCGTTCTCCTTCGTGGCGCAGTGCGCCGCGCTGATCCTCTATCTCATCGCGCTGCGCCCCGACCCTCTGCTCGCCGCACAGCGACTGGCCACGGCCGCCGCGGCGGTCACCGGCGTCGTGCGCGAGGACAAGCCCGTCGTGGCGCGCTATGCGATCTTCGCCATCGCGGGTTCGCACGTCGTGATGGCGTCGGTCATGGCGATGACGCCCGTGCATCTTTCGCACATGGCGCACACCATGCACGGCATGGACACCACGCCGGCCGACGTCTCGGCGCTCGTCGGGATCACGATCGCCCTGCACGTGGGAGGCATGTATGCGCTGTCGCCCGTGTTCGGCATCCTCGCCGACCGCTGGGGCCGGTTGCGGGTGATCCTGCTCGGGCAGGCGCTGCTCGGCGGAGCGCTCGTGTTCGCGGTGTTGGCGAACGACCAGGCGTGGGGCGTGATGGTCGCGTTGATCCTGCTCGGCCTCGGCTGGAGCGCGGCGACCGTCGCCGGTGCCGCGCTCCTCACGGAGTCCAGCGCACCGGAACTCCGCACGCGTCGCCAGGGCCGCAGCGACTCGCTGATGAGCCTGTGCGCCGCAGCGGGCGCCGTGCTGGCCGGCGTGATCCTGTCGAACTTCCAGTACGCCGGACTCGGGGTCGCGGCATCCGTCGTCGTGGTGGCGATCGTGGTGCTGTCTCCGCTCGCGCGGGCGCGCGCCGCGGAGGCCGGCTGACGCACGGCACCGGACGGTGACGGCATCCGCCGAGCCGTAGGATTGAAGGGATATGGCTACCCCGCACCCCCTCACCACGACCGCGAGCGGCGCAGACGTCCGCGTCCGCTTCTGCCCGTCGCCCACCGGTCTGCCGCACGTCGGCATGGTCCGCACCGCCCTCTACAACTGGGCGTACGCCCGGCACACCGGCGGCAAGCTCGTGTTCCGCATCGAGGACACCGACGCCGCCCGTGACAGCGAGGAGAGCTTCCGCCAGCTGGTCGACGCGCTCACCTGGCTGAAGATCGACTGGGACGAGGGCGTCGAGGTGGGTGGCCCGCACGCGCCGTACCGCCAGTCCGAGCGTCACGACATCTACCGCGAGGTTATCGACAAGCTCGTCGCGACCGGCGCGCTCTACGAGAGCTATTCGACGGCCGAGGAGATCGACGCGCGCAACGAGGCGAACGGGCGGGCCAAGCAGCTCGGCTATGACAACTACGACCGCGACCTCACCGAGGAGCAGAAGGCCGCGTTCCGTGCAGAGGGCCGGCAGCCTGCGCTGCGCCTGCGAGTGCCCGACGAAGATCTCACCTACGTCGACCTCATCCGCGGCGAGGTGACGTTCCCTGCCGGCTCCTTCCCGGACTTCGTGGTGGTGCGCCCGAACGGCGTTCCGCTGTACACGTTCGTCAACCCGGTCGACGACGCGCTCATGGGCATCACGCATGTGCTGCGAGGCGAGGACCTCATGCCGTCGACAGCGCGGCAGCTCGCGTTGTATGCGGCGCTCATCGACGCGGGCGTGACTACGTTCGTGCCGCGCTTCGCGCACATGCCTCTCGTGCTGGGGGAGACGGGGAACAAGAAGCTCTCCAAGCGGGACCCGCAGGCAGACCTGTTCCTGCACCGCGAGCGCGGCTTCATTCACGAGGGGCTGCTGAACTACCTCGCGCTGCTCGGCTGGTCGATCGGTCCCGACCGCGACGTGTTCTCTCTGGAGGAGTTCACGGAGGCGTTCGACATCGTGAACGTGAACCCGAATCCCGCGCGCTTCGACCAGAAGAAGGCTGAGTCGATCAACGGCGACCACATCCGGATGCTCGACGAGAAGGACTTCGCCGAGCGGATCGTGCCGTATCTGGCTGCCGCCGGCCTGTTCGACGAGCCGACGCACGAGCAGCTGGTGCTGGCGTTCCGTGCCGCACCGCTGATCCAGGAGCGGGTGCAGCTCCTGGGCGAGGCCCCTGGCATGCTCGGATTCCTCTTCACCGATGAGGTGTCGTACGACGAGGACGCGCTCAAGGGGCTGCCCGCGAACGCCGCCGAGGTGCTGGATGCGTGCGTCGCCGCACTGGAGCCCGTCGCCGAGTTCACTCCGCAGGCCGTTCAGGATGCACTCGCCAAGGCTCTCGTCGAGGACCTGGGTCTGAAGCCGCGAGTCGCTTACGGCCCGCCGCGTGTGGCGATCACCGGGCGCCGGGTGTCTCCGCCGCTTTTCGAGTCGATGGAGCTGCTCGGCAAGGACGAGTCGCTGCGCCGGCTTCGCGCGCTGGCGGAGTTCCTGAGCCGCTGACCAACGCTGCGCACAGGGAGGCGTGCCGTGACGGCGCGCCTCCCTGTGCGTATGGCTCGGCGGGACCTGGATGACCGTGTTGTCGGCTTGGTCGTTGCACATCCCGTTCGTCTGGGCAACCCGGTCGACCCGGCGGGCAGGCCGGCGTAGCGTGTGCCTCACGATGGAAGAGGGGCTGTGCGTCACGACGGAGGAGGAGCGATGGACGATCAGGTGGTCCGGTCTGTGCCGGCATTGGAGCTCAATCGATATCTCGGACTCTGGTTCGAGCAGGGACGGCTTCCGTTGCGGTACGAGGACGACGAGGCGCGGGACGTGACCGCGGAGTACACGCTCGCGGAGGACGGCACCGTCACGGTCGACAACCGGTGTCTCGACAAGGACGGCAAACCGCAGCGGGTCGTCGGCGAAGCCGTGCCGGACGAGGAGCATCCCGGGCGGCTGCGTGTGTCCTTCCTGCCGGAGAAGCTGCGCTGGCTGCCGTTCACGAGGGCCGACTACTGGGTGCTGCGCGTCGATGCCGACTACCGGCACGCTCTCGTCGGAACTCCGGACCATCGCTATCTGTGGCTGCTCGCCCGCGAGCCGCGCATCGACCCGGCGGTGGCGGAGGACTTCTTGCGAACCGCTCGCGACCAGGGCTTCGACCTGGAGCCGTGGATCACGACACCGCAGTCGGGGACCGTGGTCGAGGCGTGACACGTTCGGGCCCCTGCGCCACGCGCGGGCGGCGCGCTGCATTTGGCGCACACGGGGGCGTCGGGTAAAGTTGAATCTCGGTGCGAGGCCGCGGTTTCGCCCTTGGGGTATGGTGTAATTGGCAACACGGCTGATTCTGGTTCAGTTGTTCTTGGTTCGAGTCCAGGTACCCCAGCAAGAGAAAAACCCCCGTTTATCGGGGGTTTTCTTGCATTCGGTGGTATCGATCCGAGGTGCAGGGCAGTCGAGAGCCGTTGCGCCACGCGACCGCGGTCATCGACGGCAAGATCTCGGTAGCGATCCGCCCGCGGCCGACGGCGCCCTGAGTCGCACATCAACGGGTCGCGGCGCGCTCCTCGTCACCGCCCCACCTCGTCCGGCGGGTTCAGCTGCGCCCCGCCCTGGCCGAGCACGATGGGCGTGACGACGAGGATCAGGGCGATGCTGACGAGCGGCACGACCGCAGCCATGGCGCGGAGGGATCGCCGTTCTTCACCCTCGGCTTCGCGCGCTCGGACGACGGCGAGGATGATCGCGGCAAGTATCAGCACAGCCCAGACGGCGAAGAAGAAGGTGCCAGCGGCGACTCCCAGGTCCGCCTCGTCATCCCGAGGCGGCTTCTTCGGATGCTGTCGTCATGCCCTGCAATATACGACCCCAGGGTGTCCGGTGCAGGAACGGCACCTGAGGCAAGAGCCTGGCAACCGCCGCCGTGATCACCGGAAGATCACGCGTCCGCCGATGATGCGCTTGTCACTGCGCGTCCCTTCGCTCGGGCGGCAAGAAGTCGCGCCGTTCCGGTTTCGGTCGTGGGTGCCTGGGGGTGGGTTAGCAGCCGGGGGCGGTGGGTTGTTCGGTGCAGGTGTGGGTGACGAGGGCGGTGTGGGCTTCGTAGATGGTGAGGGTGTGGGGTGGGCTGGTGGTGGTGAGTTCTCCGGGGATGGGGGTGGGGCCGGTGCCGAGGTCGATGGTGGCGGTCCAGTGGGTGGTGACGGTGGTGGTGTAGGTGCCGCGGTGTGTGTAGGTGTGGCTGGTGGGGGTGGGGGTGAAGTCGGGTTGGGTGAGGTCGTTCCAGGTGCGGGCGGGGGTGGTGAGGGTGAGGGTGGTGGTGTCGCCGTAGTCGTAGGTGTAGTGGGTGGGGGTGAAGTGGATGGTGAGGGGGTGGTGGAAGAGGGTGCCGGTGCGGGTGTGGGGTGTGGCGGTGGTGAGGAAGTTGGTGGGGGTGCCGGCGATGCCGGCGGTGGCGGGTTCGGTGGTGAGGGTGGGGGGTTCGGGGGCGAATTGGGCGAGGTCGGTGGTGGTGATCGCGGATGCGGTGGGGGTGGGGGGTGTGGGGTCGGGTGTGGGTGCTGGGGTGGTGGCGAAGCACTGGCGGTTGGTGTCGCTCCATTCGGGGCATTCTGCGAGGGGCTTCGTTTCGGGCGCGGGGGCGGGGTTCGGGTTCGTCGGGTTCTCGCGGTCCGGAGCCGAAGGCGCCGGGCTGGTGGGGGTCTCAGAGTTCAGTGGCTGGGTGCGCGATGCGGTGAGGGTGAGCGTCGACCCACCGTCTGCTCCGCAGATCCCAGCTGCTGCTGCCTTCGCGTCGTATGTGGCGGCCGTCATAGGTGGAACGTGAGGCGATGAGAGAGCAGACATTGCGCTGACGATGAGCGCAGCGATCAACATTCTTCCTCCTCGAGAGAGTTCGATTCCGAGATGAGAAGCCCGTCGTCTGAAGCAACGAAGATGACGTCGAGCGGCACGAGGTTGACGCGCGTGGGCGGAGTCACGTCTTCGCCCGCATCATTGATGACCCTGGTTGAGCTCACGTCGAGACACACGGACGCTCGGACCCGTCCGTCATCTGATCGAAGATCCGCAGACTCGCCGGAGAACCTCACGACCGCGCCTTCTCCGACGATCTTCAGGCCGTTCTCGGTGAGCAGCCTGCTCGTGTTCGTGTCGCTTTCAAGAGCCAGTCCGACGAGATAGGTCCGGGAGTTGCTTGTTCCTCCGGCCCGCTCATCGTTGAGCGCGTCGTTGTACGCCCGGTAGACCTTCTCCGCAGCGGCGTAGGCCTCGTCGGCGCTGGCGAAAGCCGCGGTCGGTGTGCGAGAGGGCGCCGGACCAGAGGCGCAACCTGCGAGAGCCACGGCACCGAGGGCGATCGCTGTCGACACGGCGGATCGCCCGCGCCCCCGAACGAACGCACCGCGCCGGCCACGAGGGGTGCTCTCGGCGGTGGGGTGGGCGAGGGGCGGGAGTGCCACAGCCGATGCGGCGGTGCGTCGTACGGGAGTCACGCCGTCACGGTAGCGACATCAGCGAACACACCGTCAGCGTTATCCACAGCCCCGGCGAGTGCGTCGCTCTGATCAGGACGCCGCTCGGGCGCGTGGAACGCCCTCGTGTAGCGTTCGTTCCGAGGCGCCCCAGCCAACCGGAACCCCCGGGTCAGACGGAGGTTTCAGTAGGGAAGGAACTCCACCGCCAGTCCGGCTCGCTGCGCGTGCGTGATCAAATCCTCCGAGGCGAACATGTACGTGCGAAAGCGGACGTCCCGCGCCAGCATGTACTTCTCGGTGAGCGGGGCGAAGGCCGGACGGGTGAGGATGGCGATGCCGCGGATATCGGAGAAGGCGGAGTTCTCGGTGTCGATGAGTTCCAGGGTTCGTTCGATCCTGCCCGCGAGGAACGTCCGGTCGCCTCCGCGCAGATGCAGTGACGCGGGCACGACCGTCACATCATCGGCGAACGCGGCGGGCATCACCGCCACGAACGTCTCGGAGAACAGGGGGACGCCCTTGGTCGTCTGAAGGTAGTCGGGGGCGATTCTGTCGAATCGTCGCACGTCGAGGTCGATGTCGATGTCGACGGCGTCCACCGTCAGCTCTGCCGAGGCGTCGTCGACGAAGAGTCTGCAGCCGAAGTCGTCTTCCCCGCGCATCGTGATCGAGAACTCGCCCAGTGCTGTCGGATGCAGGAGCTCGTACGTCGCCACCGGCTGCCTCCCATTGCTCCACGGCCGTCTCTCCGATTGTGGCATGCGACGTCACGCTCGCCGAGGACGCGACGTCAGCCGGCGAGCGGAGAGGTGATCTTCACCGACCGGTAGCCGGAGCCGTCCCTCGTCGGGAGCCACTGACGCCAGTGTTTCGTGGACAGGCGGATCGGCACGTGCTCCTCGATGTGGTGGGCAGCGCGGCCCAGACGCTCGTCGGCAGGCAGGTTGAGCCAGAGCGACAACGACGACGCCGTGGTGCCGATCGATGCGCGAATCCCCGAGACGCCGAGCCTGCGCCCGTACCCGTCGACGGCGAAACCGCCGAAGGCCTCCGCAGTGATATCGGAGTACGGTTCGCCGGTGGCGGGATCGAGCAGGGCTGCATCCGTGTCCCATATCAGTGAAGCGAGTGGCTGGCCGTGCTCCGTCACTGCTCCGGCGCCGTCGGTCGCGAGCACGTCGAGAACGTCATCGACCGCCCCGTCGCGAACGCGCCACTCGATGCCGATGCGGTCCTGCGCGCGCGGCCCGCCCAGCCTCGAGGCCGCGAGGTCGCGAAGCCGTTCAGTGACCTCGGCGGGGCCGCCCCGCAGGAGACGCAGCGCGTACACGCCGGTGTCGTTCGTGCGCGCGCACGCGCGAACGAACGACGTCACTGCTCGCCATGCGTCACGCGGTGCTCGGATCCTCATCGCATGCGCGCCGCCTGACGACACGGGCAAGCCGTCATAAGTGACGACGACAGGGCGGGGACGATCCGCGGTCATGTTCACCTCGATCCTCTCGTGGCGCGGGAGCGCTCCTGTCGGGTGCGATCGCCGAGCATGAGCCTACCTGCCACGATGCGGCTTCCGCCGACGAGGCCACCGGTCGTCGGGCCTGACCTTCGCCGTCCGCCAATGTCGGAGGCATCCGGAAGAATGATGCGGTGATCGGCATCAGGAGCTTCTGGAACGCACTGCCCACCGAAGGACGGTGGCTGCTGTCGACCGTCGTGGTGCAAACCCTCGGTCGTGGAATGACACTGCCGTTCACCATCATCTACCTCCATGAGGTCCGCGGGTTCGACCTCGGCCTGTCCGGTGCGCTCATGAGCCTCATCGCCGTCACTGGCCTCGTGGTGACCGGCCCCGGCGGCACTCTGATCGACCGGTTCGGAGCGCGGAGGGTGCTGATCGCCGGACTCCTCTCGATGATCGCCGGGTGCAGCCTGCTGGCGTTCGCGACGCACCCGGCGGTCGCCACCGTCGCTGTGGTGCTCATCGGCGTGAACTTCGGAGTCTCATGGCCCGGCTTCAACGCACTGATCGCCACTGTTGTGTCCGGCGAACTCCGTCAGCAGTACTTCGGGGTCAATTTCGCCCTGGTGAACCTGGGGATCGGCATCGGCGGCGTCATCGGGGGGTTCTTCGTGAACGTCGACGATCCTGTGACCTTCACCGTCATCTTCCTCGTCGACGCGGCCTCCTCACTTGTGCCCCTGGCTCTCCTGCTCGGCCCGCTCCGCCGTGTGCGGACGCACGCGCAGCCCGACGCCGCCGACGCGGACGAGCGGCACATCGGCTACCGGGAGATCCTGCGTCGCCCCGCCGTGCTCTGGCTCACCGTGCTGACCTTTCTCTCGGTGTTCATCGGCTATGGCCAGATGGAGGCCGGGTTCCCCGCCTTCGCGCGCCAGGTGTCGGGCGTGTCCACCCAGGTCGTCGGCATCGCGTTCGCCGTGAACACCGCGGTGATCGTGCTGCTGCAGTTCGCCGTACTGCGGCTCATCCGCGGACGTCGGCGCACGCGCGTCATGCAGGCCATGGCAGCGATCTGGGCGGGCTCGTGGCTCGTCCTCGGCGCCACCGGTCTCCTTCCGCACACGCTCGGTGCCGCCATCGGGGTCATCGCCTTCATGGGCGTCTTCGCTTTCGGCGAGACGATGCTGCAGCCCACGGTTCCGGCGATGTGCAACGACCTCGCCAGCGACCGCACGCGCGGTCGCTACAACGCCATCAACGCCGCCGCCTTCCAGGGCGGGGCCATCACCGGTCCGCTCGTGGCCGGGGTCATGCTCGGCGAAGGTCTCACGACGGGCTTCGTGGCCGTCATGATCGCGGGCGCGGTGGTCGTCTGCGTGCTCGCGATCATCCTCGAGCGCGTCGTACCGGCATCCGCCAATGGGATCGAGGTCACGGCAGCGGAGGATGTCGCAGACGGATCGACCGTCGTCCGCGGACGAACCGAGTCCTAGTCCGTCTTCTGCGGGGTGTAGTGCACGGTCTGGAGAGCGATGAGTCCGTCTCGAACCACGAAGCTGTCGGCTCCGTCGCACACCTTCACATCTCCATCATGGGCACCCCACTCCAGATAACCGAAGTCACCGTCGATGAGTGTCTGCGAGAACACGAACTCCGCAGGACCGACGAGCCGCTCGAGCTCGGCTGCGCACGCCCGCACTCCGTCATGCCCGCGATAGACGCCCGAGCCGGTGAGCAGCACGACATCCGCGTGGTAGTTGGACAGATCACCGTCGAGATCTCCCTCGAGTCGACGCTTCAAGTGATCGTGGATCACTTCTGTCGTGGTGCGCACCATTTCTCATTTCTCAGGAGTGCGGGCCCCGCGAGGGGGCCCGCACTCCGTCAGACCAGCAGGTCGGGGTCGTCGCCCCGCACATCATCGCTTCGCGGACCGGGAGTTCCGGATGCCGTCGAGGTCCTCGCCGCCGAGGATGTGCCGGCGTCGCCCGCCGCTCCCGTCGACGGCTCGGTCACGCCGCCGTGCACCTCTCCTCGCCACGCCCCGGTCGGCTCATGGCGGGACTCGATGAACTCCTTGAACCGCTGAAGGTCGCGCTTCACGGCCATGTCGTCGAGGTGCAGGGTGGCACCCGCCTTCTCGACGAAGCCCTCGGGCTCCCACTCCATGCTGAGCTCGACATGAGTGCCTTCGTCGCCCGGCACGAAGGAGACGCGGCCGGCGTGGCGCGGCTCGTCGACGCTGCGCCAGCTGATGTGATCGTCCGGCACCTGATCGACGATGCGTGCGTCGAACTCCCGGCGCGTACCTGCGACGTTCACGACCCAATGGGTCATGGTGTCGTCGAGCTGGGTCACCTTCTCGACGCTGCTCAAATACTCCGGGAACGATTCGAACTGCGTCCACTGCTCATATGCAGTGCGAACCGGAACGTTCACGTCGATGTCGGCTGTGATCGTGCTCATGTTCCTTCTCCTTCGTGATCTCGGGATGCCCACGGTAGGTGTGCTCCGAGCGGGAGCAGAGGGGGTTGAACATCAGCGATGCGACGTCTATGCGGTGGGCGGTCGTTAGCATGCGTCTCGGTCATCCCGCTACTCCCTTGGCTCGACGACGGAGATGGGTGCAGTCTGCGAGGAGGGTCTGCGGTGGCGCACGGTTCTGCTCAGGCAGCAGAGGGAGATCTCGCAGACGCGGGCAGGAAGGGAAAAGAATGGCTCGCCTCGCACGCGTGGTACCCGGCAAGGACCGCGGTTACCGCCGGATGCGTTCCGGCTCCGGGTTTCGCTATGTCGACCAGGACAACGTCCCCGTGGCTGGTGCCGACCGCGAGCGGATCCGCGACCTCGTCATCCCTCCCGCGTGGACCGACGTGTGGATCGCGGCTGACCCGCTCGCGCACATCCAGGCCGTGGGCACGGATGAGGCGGGACGCCGGCAGTACCTCTACCACCCGCTGTGGCGCGCCGGCCGCGATCGCCGCAAGTTCGCGCGTGCACTCGACCTGGCGGCCGCGTTGCCCCATGCCCGTGCTCGCGTCACCCGGGGACTGCGGAGCGAAGGGTTGACGCGCGAGCGCGTGCTCGCGGCGGCCTTCCGGCTGCTTGACGACGCAGCGCTCCGCGTCGGGTCGGAACGGTACCTGGTGCGCCACGGCAGTCGTGGGCTCACCACGTTGCACCGGCGCGATGTCCGCATCGACGGAGATGAGGTCGCACTCTCGTTCCCGGCCAAGAGCGGTCGTCGCGCGGAGATCGAGATCACGGACGCCGGCCTGGCCGAGACGCTCTCGGAACTCGCAGTCGGCTCCCCGCGAGCCCCCTTGCTGGCGTACCGGAGGGGGCGGCGCCGGGTGAAGATCACCCCGGCGGAGGTGAACGACTATCTGCGCGAGGTCACCGGGGGAGTGTTCACGGCGAAGGACTTCCGTACCCTGCACGGCACGATCCTCGCCGCGGACGCCCTCGCGCGCATCGGACCGCTCGACACGCAGGCCGAGCGCGACCGGGCCGAGCGTCTCGCCGTGCAGGCCACGGCATCCGCACTCGGGAACACGACGGCGGTGGCGAGGGGCAGCTACATCGACCCCCGCGTGTTCCGGCAGTATGCGCGCGGCCGGACTCTCGAGCTCGACGTGGCACCCGAGACCGCCATCCGACGGCTTCTCCGGGGAGGGATCACCGGAGAGCGGCGGCCCGCCAGGCCGGGCGGACGTTCGCGCAGGGACGACTCACGAGAACGCCGGCGCGAAGCGCGGACGATCCGGAAGGCGCGGCCGAGAGGCGGGCGACGCCGTGGGCGCGCACGGGAGTCCGTGTGACACCGCACTGCGCGCGCGAGGCCGGCCACCCCTAGGACGGCCGGCCTCGGCAGAAACAGGTCTGTGCTCGAGGCGAAGCGGTGGGATCAGTTTTCCCGCGGGTAGGTGTAGAAGCCCTCACCCGTCGCGACGCCGAGCTTGCCCTTGTCGATGTACTGCTCCTTGATGAGCGCGGCGAACCGCTGCTGCGTCTCGTCGCCCATGAGCGAGATGTTGTACGCCGTGGTCAGGCCCACGATGTCGTAGATCTCGAACGGACCCTTCGGCGCCCCCGTACCGATACGCCAGGTGGCGTCGATCGCCTCCGGCTCGGCGATGCCGTTGACGAGCAGCTCGCCGGCAGCCTGCAGGAACGGCACGAGCAGCGAGTTCAGCAGGTACCCGGCCTTCTCCTTCTTGATCTCGATCGGGACCATCCCGATCTGCCGAGCGAACTCGACGACGTCGGCGTACACGGCGGGGTCGGTCGCGGGGGTGCCCATGACCTCCGCGGTGTTGTGCGACCAGATCTCGTTGGCGAAGTGCAGGGCGAGGAAGCGGTCGGGGCGGCCCGTCGCATCGGCGAGATCACTCGGGAGCAGTGTCGACGAGTTCGTCGCGAAGATCGTGCTCGCCGGCGCGACATCGGCCAGCGTGCGGTAGATCCCCTGCTTCAGTTCGAGGTTCTCCGGCACCGCCTCGATCACGAGATCCGCCTGGGCGACCGCGTCGGCGAGATCGGAGGTGAGACGGATGCGGTCGAGCGCTGCTGTTGCACCGCCGTCTGCTGCGCCGTCGACGCCCTCAGCCTCGTAGCGTGCGGCGAGAGCGCGGAAACGCTCCGCCGCGCGGTCGAGCGCCGGCTGGTCGATGTCGTAGGCGGTGACCGTGAAACCGTGGAACGCCGTCTGGAACGCGATCTGCGATCCGAGTACGCCGGTGCCGAGAACCGTGATGTTCTTCATTTCCTCTTCCTTCTCTGGTGACCTTGTGGGTCGGGCTCTGCGGGGTCAGCGTTCGCCGTGTCCCCGTTCGAATCTCTGCAGGTCGTGCGCGAACCGCGACACTTCGTCGTCGCTCCACTCCGCCAGCTGGTCGGTGATGACGCGGCGCAGGGCTCCGAGCGTGCCGCGATACGCCTCGAGGCCGGCGTCTGTGAGCGCCAGAGGGCGCCCGCGCCCGGCATCCGATGGCGCGTCGCAGACGATCCCGAGCGCGATGAGCCCGGCGAGCTGCCGCGAGACGGTCGATCGGTTGAGCCGGAACATCCGAGCGATGTCGATCGAGCGGATTCCGGGCTGTTCGGCGATGGCCATCACGATCGATTGGTCAGTGATCGACAGCGGCGCATCACCGAACCGGGCATCGACCAGGCCCCGGCGTGTGATCGCCACGAGGGAGCGGAGGATCGTCCCGCTGTCCTGCTCTCTGCTCATCACGCCTCCTGTTGCTTAATGCAACACTACGCCTGACTGTTGCATTCCGCAACATCAAGGTGGGTCCGCCGACCTCGGATGAAAGGATGGGGACATGGACACCGCCAACCTGACTCGCGAGGAGACCGCGGCGCGATCCGCGGCGGTCTCCGTTCGCAGCATCCGCGTCGAACTCGACCTCACCGGAGCACCGGAACGGGCCCGCACGGGATTCCCGACGACGACCACGCTCGACTTCGACGCGACGGCGTCCGAGACCTGGCTCGACTTCATCGGTGAATCGGTCGACCGCGTCGTGCTGAACGGCCAGGACGTGCCCGTGGAGTACGACGGGGCCAGGGTCGTCCTCCGCGGACTCGGCGCCGCCAACACCGTGACCGTTCATGCGACGGCCTCCTACAGCCGATCGGGCGAGGGCCTCCACCGCTTCCACGATCCGGCCGACGGCGAGACCTACCTCTACACGCAGTACGAGCCGGCGGACTCACGGCGCGTCATGGCGTGCTTCGAGCAGCCGGACATCAAGGCCGCATACACGTTCGTCGTCGACGCGCCGGCGGGGTGGGAGGTCCTGTCCAACCAGGTGCCCGCTGCCGTCGATCGCGGTCTCGGCGTGCAGCGCGTCGAGTTCGCCCCCACCCTCCCGATCTCCAGCTACATCACCTCGGTCGCGGCGGGTCCGTACGTCCGCATCGACGGACGCTGGGAGCGCGGAGAGCAGAGCGTCGACCTGGGGCTCTTCGCGCGGCGCTCGCTCGCGCAGCATCTGGAAGCCGAGGAGATCCTCGAGATCACGCGGCAGGGTCTCGACTTCTTCGACGAGGTCTTCGCGTTCCCGTATCCCTGGGGAAAGTACGACCAGATCTTCGTTCCGGAGTACAACCTCGGCGCCATGGAGAACCCCGGTCTCGTGACGTTCACCGAGGCGTATGTGTCGCGCGGCGCGGCCACCGATGCGCAGCGCGCGGCCCGGGCCAACACGATCCTGCACGAGATGGCGCACATGTGGTTCGGCGACCTCGTCACCATGAAGTGGTGGGACGATCTGTGGCTCAAGGAGTCCTTCGCCGATTACATGGGGGCGCACGCGTCGGCCGCAGCGACGCGGTTCCGCGACGCGTGGGTCAAGTTCGCCGCGAGCCGCAAGGCCTGGGCCTACCAGCAGGACCAGTTGCCGACGACCCATCCGATCGTCGCGGACATCGTCGACCTCGAGGCAGCGAAACTGAACTTCGACGGCATCACCTACGCTAAGGGAGCGGCCGTGCTCAAGCAGCTGGTCGCGTTCGTCGGCGACGAGGCGTTCTTCGAGGGAGCGCGACGGTACTTCGCCGCGAACGCCTTCGGCAATACGACGCTCGAGGACTTCCTCGTTCAGCTCAGCGATGTGTCGGGCCGGGACATGACCGCGTGGTCGCGGTCATGGTTGGAGACGACCGGTGTCTCCACGCTCTCGCTCGTCCATGACGCCGAGGCAGGGGAGTGGATGCTGCACCAGACCGACCCGCGACCGCATCGGCTGCGCATCGGGCTCTACCGGCGCGACGGGCAGCGGATCGTGCGGCGCGATCAGATCTCCCTCGACATCTCCGACGAGCGCACTCCCATCACGCTCGACGACGCCGACCTGGTTCTCGTGAACGACGACGACCTCACGTACGCCAAGACGCGTCTGGATGACCGTTCGCTCACCACGGTCGAGGAGTCGCTGTCGGACATCGACGATGAGCTCGCGCGCGCCCTCGTGTGGTCGTCGCTGTGGAATGCCACGCGCGACGGCGAGCTCGATGCGACGCGCTACCTCGCGATCGTTCGGCGGCACGCTCCTCGCGAGGCGAATATCGGGCTGCTCTCCGGCGTGCTGCCGAACGCCGCCTTCGCGCTCCGGCACTACGTGGCTGACGCGCGTCGCGAGGCCGAGCAGCGGGCCTGGGCCGAGACGACCTGGCACGCGCTGAACGGCGCCGACCCGGGAAGCGATGCGCAGCTCTCCTGGGCGCGTGCCCTCGCCACGGCCTCGGCGTTCGATGACGTGCGCCATGAGGAGGTGCGCTCTCTCCTCGAGGGCAGGGCGCCCGAGGGCCTCGTCGTCGACCCGGACCTGCGGTGGCAGCTGCTGACGGCTCTCGTGTCGACCGGGCATGCGTCCGCGCTCGATGTCACCGCGGAGCTCGAGCGCGACGACACGGGCTCTGGACGGACCGCGGCCCGGCGCGCCCTGGCCTCGCGCCCCGACCGTGACGTTCGCGCCGCGGCCTGGGACGCCGCGTGGAACGATCTGACGCTCAGCAACGATCATCTTGATGCGGAGATCGGCGGCTTCCGCGCCGGCGGGCGGCGAGACCTCATCGCCGAGTTCGACGGGGAGTACTTCCGGCGCATCCTCGAGGCCTGGCAGACGCGCAGCATCGAGCTGGCGCAGCGGCTGGTCGTCGGGTTGTTCCCCGCGTCGGATTCCGTCGCGCAGGTCGACAAGTGGCTCGCGGAGAACGAAAGCGCTCCTGCGGCTCTTCGGCGGATCGTCGTCGAACAGCGCGATCACCTCGCCCGTGACCTGCGTGTCCGAGCGGCGCAGAACTGAGCGCGCCGGAGGACCGTCGCGGCCGAGGGCGGTCAGCCCTCCGCGAGATGCGCTGACGTGCGGTCGCCGGCCGCGCGGTACTCGGGCCGGTCGTCGCTCAGGGTGAGCAGCGTCGTGGCGATGTACGACGCCCACGCCCTGGCGCGGGTCCAGGTGTGTTCGTCGTATCGGTCGCCGGTCGCAGCGCGGAACTCGGATCGCCCGTCCGCATCGAAGAGCATCCACGCCGAGGCCAGGTCGTAGGCCGGATCGCCGCGCGTGACGTCGCCGAAGTCGACGAGCGCTCGCAGGCGACCGTCGCACACGACGATGTTGCCTGGGTGCAGATCGCCATGGATCCATACGCCCTCGGAGGTCGGCGGCACGGCGAGACCCGCGTCCCACGCCTCCTGCAGGTGTGGAGGGGCACCGAGGCCGGTCAGGCGAGACCGCTGCGCGGCGTCCCTGAGCGCGAGCGGGACCCCGCGCACCGGGTTGCGCGGCGCATCGTCCGGCGCGGTCACGTGCAGGTGAACCAGGGCGTGTGCGAGAGCGGCGGCCCACGCACGATTCTCGGCGGTTGCGCAGGCGAGGGCCGTCGAGCCGTGGAACCATGGCGTGACCGACCATGGCCAGGGGAACTCGTCGCTCGGGAGGCCGGCGACCACGGGGGCGGGCACCTCGACGTCCGCGGGGCGGAGCAGGGGCGCCAGGATCGGCAGGGCACGCTGTTCGTGCTCGATGAGGGGTGCGGCCGCCTGTCGACGCGGAATCCTCACGGAAAGGTCGTCGCCCAGTCGCCAGATGGCGTTGTCCCAGCCGTCGCCGACGTGCGTGAGCGACAGCTCGGCGAGCCGTGGTGCCCACCGGCGAAGAAGCCGCCGAACGCCGTCCTCGTCGAGGGTGCGTTCGGCGGCCGGAGCGTCCGCCATGTCAGAGGTCGAGCGCGTCGCCGGGGTCGAGCGCGAAGAACTCGCCGCCGTGCTGCTCGGTGGCCCACTGCAGACGCTGGCGGTGCATGGTCTTCCCCGCGACAGAGAGGGTCATGTCGTGCGTGCCGAAAGCGCGGCGCGGTGCGACGGCGAGCACGAAGTCCATGGCCTCGCCGATCTTCAACCACGGCGCGCCGATGGGGGCCGCCAGCGTGCCGACATCGACGCCCTCGGGGACGGCGTAGGAGTCGCCGGGGTAATAGAGCTCGTCGTTCACGAGCACGCCGACGTTCTCGACCAGGGGGATTGAGGTGTGGATGACCGCGTGCGTACCGCCGAAGAAGCGCATCGTGAAGGTGCCGACCTGCACGATGTCACCGGGGGTGACCACGGTGATGTCGTACCCTTCGGCTGCGCGTGCGACGCCCGATGGCGCGTAGATGGGCACATCCGGGACCATCCGAAGAATCCTGTCGAGATGCTCCGGAGTCCAGTGGTCCGGATGCTCGTGCGTGAGGACGACGGCGACGAGGCGGCCGAGGTCGTCGACCGGGGTCGTGAACGACCCGGGATCGATGAGCAGGGTCTCGCCGTTCTCATCGATGCGGAGGCAGGCATGTTCGAACTTCGTGACGCGCATGAGACGAGTCAACTCCTCTCTGCCGCAGGAGGCAAACCCCGGCTGTCGCAGGGGAGCGCCACGCCCGGGATTCGCGGCGGGCGGGCGCCGATTTGGTCGGGCGAGATCCGCCATGGCATACTTGAACAGTTGTCGCGGAACGGAAAGCTCCGCCAGACGGCCCCATCGTATAGCGGCCTAGTACGCCGCCCTCTCACGGCGGTAACGCGGGTTCGAATCCCGCTGGGGTCACACAACAGACGAAGGCCCCCGGATCATCCGGGGGCCTTCGTCGTTCTCCGAGGGGTCGTCTCGCCTGAGTCCCCTCGGTTCGTCTGTCCGTCGAGACCTCATCGCCAGGGACGACGTGCCGCAGTCAGGAAGAGAGCAGCGAGCGTGCATGCGAGAGCGACCGCCGCCAGCGGGAAGTCCAGACCGTATGCCGTGATCGCGATGAACGGCATGACGAACAAGAGCACTGCGCCCGCGGTCGCGATGCGCTGAGGGAACCTCGCAGGACCGGGTGGCGGCGCCTGTTCGTACCGGCCGAGCCACAGCGACAGCACCCATACGGCGCCGAGGACGGCGATGAGGAACAGCGGACGCGTCCACCACCAGGTCGCGCCACCGGGCGCGGGCATGGGCACGGGCAGCACGAGCTCGACGCCTGTGAGCACCATGATCAGCGGGAGGTGCCACAGGTAGACCGTCATCAGACGCGAGCCGACGACGTACACCAGCCCCTGTGCGACGCGGGTCCGCATGAGCGCTGTGAGGGGGCGGTGCAGCAGGGTCAGCGCCGAGGCTTGCACGACCGCGAGCACAGCCATCGGTGCGGTGGGCGGCCACTGGTTGCCGAGCATGCTCCACGAATATCCGCCGGCGGAGACCAGCGCCCACAGGGCGGCGTAGCCCACGGTCACCATCGAAAGCAGCTGCCACCGGCTGCGGCGGGCGAACCAGCCGTCGAAGAGGAAGAAGCCGACCTGCTGAGCGAAGAGCCACACGAAGACGATGTTCGGGATGCCGAACAGTTCTTGCCCGACACCGTAGCCCGTCGGCGGCAGGGGCTCGACGCCGAGGAGCCCGCCGACCACGAGGAATCGGAAGGCGTCGACGGCGAGGGCCGCAACGAGCAGGGCGGCGAGAACCATGGCCCCGAACCGCTGATGCATCCGGATCATGGCGGGGGCCGCCGCTTGCACGATCATGTAGGCCGCGAGGAACCACAGCGGAGATCCGACGCCGATCGCGACCGTGTCGACGAGCTCTCGGTCGACGTGCAGTGCACGGGCGATGCCGAGCGCCGCGGTGAAGAAGACGAGCAGCGGCACGGCCGGCCGAGCGAGGCGGGCGAGCCGGACCCGGATGAATGTGTCGGCCGAGTCGCCCCTGGTCGCTGCCGAGCGCCATCCTGCCCTGGCCGCGTACCCTCCGACGACGAAGAACAGCGGCATGATGTTCGCGATCCAGGAGGCGGCCGTGAACCACGGTTGCTGTTCGACGGTTCGTTCGATGAGCAACGACCCGTCGTCGGAACGGCCGACGCCGGTGAAGAGGATGTGGACGAACACCACGAGGATGACGCAGGCGACGCGCGTGAGGTCGAGGGTGAGGTCGCGTCCAGCGGGGAGGGACCGCTGCGTCGAACCGATGGCGACTCTGCTCATGCGGATGACTCTATCCGCGCCGCGGGAGCGATGCGGTCGGGATCGGCGGCCCCTGCGGAGTTCACATAAGCATCTGTGCGAAGTGTCATCGTCCGGAACACGGGTGCCCGCAGCGGCAGGATCATCAGCGCCATCATCGCGGCTCCGAAGAGAGCGAACGGCACCCAGAGTCGGGTCGCCGTCGCGAGGGCACCGAAGCAAGCCATGGCCAGCGGCATGAGGCAGTCGTCTCCCAGCCGGGTGAGCGATCCCATCCGCCCGAGGAACGCCGTGTCCACCGTCGCCGAGAACGTGGCGCTGAGCAGCACGGAGGCGAAACCGGCGGTGCAGCCGATGACGAAGGCCGCGACCGCGGTGCTCCACAGAGGGCCGATCCCCATGCACACGATGCACGCCCCCTGCGCCATGAGGGCCCAGAAGCCGCCGCGCGCCTCGTGCCGCGGGCGCCACTTCGCGACGGCGACGGCACCCAGGGCTGCGCCGAGCCCGAGCAGTGCCTCGAGCAGCCCCACGGACTGCGCGCCCCATCCCTGCTCGTGTGCGCGCAGTGCGATGCCGATCCCCACGGCAGGTCCCACCGCGAGGTTCAGCCCCGACAGGGCGATGACGAGCGTGCGCGTGTGCGGGTTCCCGCGCAGGTGGGAGAAACCCTGGGCGATCCCGCGCAGAGCCGAGTCGCGGGGCGCGCGTGCGAGGCGGAACCGAGGGCGCAGCCAGACAGCGATGAAACTCGCGACGAGGGCGAAGGTCAGCGCGTTGGCCGCCGCGCTCCCGCCGAGACCCGCCATGGCGACGAGCACGCCGCCCGCTGCCGCTCCCGCCATCGTGCCGAGCCGGGTCGCGGTCTGGGCGATCGCCCCGTAGGCGGGGAGGTCGGACGTGCGGACGAGCTGGCGCGCGATCGTGCCGGCCGATGGTTCGTAGAAGGCGTCGCACAGTCCGAAGGCGACGGCGGCGAGGAGCAGCACCGGGACGGATGGCGGCGTCGCGAGCACCCACGCCGTCACGCCGAGCAGCACAGTGATGCGCAGCACGGTCACGAGCAGCATGACGCGCCGTGGATCCGAACGATCGGCCACGACGCCGCCGAGCAGGAGGACGAGGGCTCGCGGCACCGTCCCGGCCGCGACGACGAGCCCGGCGATCGCGGGCGGGGCGATCTGCACGGCCGTCCACGCGAGCGCGATGCTCCACAGCGCGTCGCCGGCGTCGGAGAGCGCTTTGACGCAGATCCACGCATGTACCCGGACGTCGCGCCGGAACGCGGGCGGCTCGATCACCTGCAGGGGTTCGCCGACGCTCATCACGGCTCCGTGGGGAAGGCGTGGGCGAAGAAGAAGACGGGCATGCGTTGCTGCCCGTCGCCCAGATCGATCGACGATTGCCACTCCCGGATCAGCGCCACCACGCGATCGGAGAGGTCGCGCAACTCATCGGGGGAGGCCCACGCCGTCGTCTCGGTGTTCGAGGCGTCGTACGCGGCGACCGCGGGATCTCCGCGGCGACGATGCCAGCGTTGGAGCCGCTCGATCTGCATGCGGATGCCCTGCCGCTGCGCCTCCCTGGCCAGCAGGGCATCGGCGGGGGGGTCGGCGAAGTCCTCCACCGACCAGCTCAGGCCCCGGCGGGCGAGCGCCCACCAGCTCGTGCGCCGATCGCCCGTCGGATCCTCGGCCCGTTCGACGATGCCGGCTCGCTCGAGCATCCGCAGATGGTGGCTGACGCTGCCCACCTGACTGTCGAGCGCCCGTGCGATCGCGGTGACCTGCGACGTGCCGTACAGGAGCAAGTAGTCGTAGATGCGACGCCGCAAGGGATGGTGCACGGCGGTGATGACGGAGATCTCTTCCACGAGAAGTCACGCTACGACCGGTTGCCCAGACCCACAAGACCTCTTGTATATCGCGGAAAATCACAGGAGAAGCGGTCGTCGCGGCGCGGACGGCCGCTCCTCGCCCGAGGCTCTGGTCACTCCGAGTCGGGCGTCTGCTCCGCGGCGGCCCGCCGGCGACGACGCACGCGTCGGATGATCCAGACGGCGATGAACACCACTGCGGCGATCGCGAGCCACGGCAGAACGAAGCCGAGCGCGACGACCAGGGCATTCAGCGACACGATCAGCCCGTTCCAGCCGGCGAGAAGGCCGTCGCCGAATCCCGCGGGATCGGCCGAGGCCTGGGGCGTGGGGCGGGTGAGCTGAACCTGCAGCGTCGACATCGCCACCTGATCCTCGAGCATGGTGAGCTGTTGCTCGTACGACTCCAGCTGCGCCTGCCTGTCGGTGAGCGCCACCTCGGCCTCGATGAGCTCCGACACCGAGCCCGATTGCGACATCAGTTCGGTCAGCCGCTGCACGGAAGCCCTCGTCGCCTCGACGCGGGCGCGCAGGTCGACGGCGGTGGAGGTCACGTCCTGCTTGGAGATCGACGACGACAGCACTTCTCCTGAGTCGCTGAGGTCGTCGATCACGGCGGTGAGGTCGGCGGAGGGGACCCGGATGCTGATCCACCCGTAGCCCGGATCAGCCGGTGCCGGAGACGTGGATGTCGCCGCGTCGGCGGGCGAGGACTTCCCGATCTCGGTGCTCTCCACGTACCCTCCGTGCGCCTCCGCCAGCGCAGCGATCTCGTCGGCGGCCTTCGACACGTCGGCGACCTCGATCGTGGCGTTGGCCGTCGCGATGATGTCGCGGCCGCTCTCCGGCGAATAGGCTGCGGACTGTCCGCCGCGTGCGGTGTCGGTGCTCTCAGCTGAGTCCGTCAACGGCGCGACGCCGGATGACTCCGCGGTGCTGCTGTCGACCACGCTTCCGCCGGAGGTGGCCGTCACCGATCCGCCGAGCGTGCCGAGGAGGGGAGGGGTCACGAGCACGCCGGCGACGAACGCGGCGGCGATGCCCGCAGCCGTGAACCACCGACGTCTCCTCGTGCGGCGCAGGTCGGCTCTCTCCGTGGTGCCGGCCCGATCGCGCGCGATCTCGGCGAAGACCGCCGACTCGATCCGCGCGACCGTCGCGTCCGAGAGCTCGGGCAGGTCGGGCTGATCCGTCTCGCCCGTCAGATCGATCTTGTCGTTCATGCGTCGCTCGCCTCCTTGACGGCACCGCGCAATTGCGTGCGCACTCGCGAGAGACGGTTCCGCACCACGGCATGGCTGACTCCGAGCTCGTCCGCGGCGGCCTGGTAGGCGTACCCCTCGGCGGCGCACAGGCGGAAGATCTCTCTGTCCAGCTCGCCGAGGGTCCCGACCTCCCGCGCGATGCGTTCGGCGAGGGCCGTCGTGATGACCTGGTCCTCGACGCTGATCGTCGCAGGCATGTCGGCGTCGTGCATCGCCTCGGCCGTGTGCGCCTCGTCGCGCCGCAGGCGGCGCAGGCGATTCGCCGCCTGGAAGCGGCAGATCGTCGCCAGCCACGGCAGCAGCGAGTCGCCCTGCAGCTCGAAACCGGGGAGCTTGCGCCAGGCCGTCACGAAGGTCTCCTGCGTCACGTCCTCGGCATCCGGAGCTGAAGACAGGATGCCGCGGGCGATCCAGTACACAGGACGGACGTACGCGCGATACAGCTCGCGGAAGGCGTTCTCGTCGCCGGCCGCGGCGCGTGCCGTCCAGCTGTGGTCACTCGTCTGCACGGGCATCCTGGTTCCGTTCGGTGTGTCTCTCACCCGATGGTGTCGCCGGGAGCCTCATCGTCTCAGATTCCGTGACGTCCGTCATGGGCCGAGCACCGGTCGCACGGATGCGGCCGCCGTGACGGCGGTTACGCGCCCGCGGCCGCGCTCCGGTAGGATGGCGTGAGCGAGAGGGAGTATCCCATCACCGCGCGCAACGTCATCACGAGCATCGTCACCGCTGCTCCGGGCGCGCGACGCACTTCGTGCGGGGGAGAGACTTTCGGTTCTTCCCGTCCCTCCCGAAAGGTGCCGCGCACCCGTGAACATCCCTGTCTGGTTCGAGATCGGCGCACTCGTCGTCCTGGTCCTCATCCTCGTCGGCGACCTGCTGCTCGCCAAGTTCCGCCCCCACATCCCGTCGACGAAGGAATCCACCCTGTGGGTCGTCTTCTACGTCGGCCTCGCACTCGTCTTCGCCGGACTGCTGTACTTCTTCGCAGGCGGGCAGTACGCGGGGGAGTTCCTCACGGGATGGGCGCTGGAGTACAGCCTCTCCATCGACAACCTCTTCGTCTTCGTGCTGATCATGGCGCAGTTCGCCGTGCCGCGGCGCCTGCAGCAGATGGTGCTCATGGTCGGCATCATCATCGCGCTCGTCCTGAGAGGCGTCTTCATCCTGCTCGGCGTCGCGATCATCGAGAACTTCTCGCCGGTGTTCTACATCTTCGGTGCGTTCCTGATCTGGACGGCCATCAAGCAGGCGATGCCTGAGGGTGATCACGATGAGGAGGTGAAGCGCGAGAACTTCATCGTGCGGCTGCTCCGCCGTCGCATCGACATCAGCGACGAGTACGACGGCAACAAGCTGCGGACCGTCGTCGACGGCAAGAAGGTCTGGACGCCGATGCTCATCGTCTTCGTCGCGATCGGTGTCACCGATCTCATGTTCGCGATCGACTCGATCCCCGCGATCTTCAGCATCACGCACAACAGCTTCCTGGTCTTCACCGCGAACATCTTCGCCCTGATGGGCCTCCGCCAGCTGTACTTCCTGCTGGGAGACCTGCTCGACCGGCTGCGGTACCTCCACTACGGCATCGCGGTCATCCTCGGGTTCATCGGGATCAAGCTCGTGCTGCACGCGATGCACGTGAACGAGCTGCCCTTCATCAACAACGGCCAGCACATCGACTGGGCGCCGGACATCCCGATCTGGCTGTCGCTGACGGTGATCGTCGTCTCTATGGCGGTGGCGACCATCGCCAGCCTCGTGGCTTCGTCTCGCGAGAACCGGGCGGAGCGGGCAGCCGTCGGCGAGTGAGTGCGACGGGTGAACCTGCGTTCAGAAGGAGCGCAGGTTCGCCTGCAGGCCGCCGTCCGCGAACTCGCGGCGCAGGATTCCGCGGCGACGCAGCACCGGCACGAGCTCGTCGAGCGTGCGATGCAGCGTCACGGGGTGGAAGTCGCCCCACAGCAGCACTCCGTCGTTCCCCCAGTCGCCCAGCTCCTCGATGAGGTCGGCGAACTCCTCGGCCGTGCCCACGAAGCCGCTGCGGTCGGAGATCCGGCCGGCGCGCGCGAGCGCGGCCAGGTGTGCGCGGAGGGGCGCGTCCTCTCCGCGGTCGCCGATGAGGCGCTGGATGCTGCCTCGGCTGACATGCCCCCCGAAGATCGACGGGTCGAGCGGACGATCGAGATCCAGCGCCGTGAGATCCGTCTCCAGATCACTGGACTGCTTGCGGGCGATCTGCAGCAGGACCGTGTCGTCGGGATCGGCGGACGCCGCCACGATGCGGTCCGCCTCTTCCGCTGAGCCGGTGAGGACGGGCTGGATCGCGAACAGGATCTTGATGTCGTCCGGTCGGCGCCCCGCGCCGACGGCGGCCTCGTGGATCCTCGACCGATAAGCCCGCACCGATTGCTCGGTCAGAGGCGCGAGCGCGAGCTGCACATCGGAGTTGGCCCCCGCGAAGGCCAGCCCGCGACCGGAGCCCCCCGGCGAGACGATAGCCGGTTCGCCGTGCTCGAAGGGGAGCGCGTTGAGCGGGCCGTCGAACGCGAAATGGTCGCCGCGGTGCCGCACGGCCCGCATGCGGGTGCCGTCGGCGTACACGTCGGAGCCGCGGTCGGCCACGAGTGCGCCTTCGTCCCAGCTGCGCCACAGGGAGCGGACACCGGCGAGCCACTCCTCGGCGCGGTCGTACGCCTCATCGTGACCGAGCTGCGGTGCGTCGGAGAAGTGGCGAGCGCTGCCGGTGTCCGTCACGACGTTGAGTCCGAGGCGGTGACCGCTCAGGTGCTGCAGCGTCGCGAACTGACGCGCCGCCGTGTACGGAAGGACGGCCGCGGGGTTAACCGTCGGCACGACGCCGAGGTGCCGAGTCGCCTGGAAGAGATACGGCGCGAGCAGAAGCGGATCGTGCTTGGGCCCGCCGAAGGCGTGGCGCACACGCAGGTCGATGGTCTCGGGCGATCCGAGAGACGGGGCGTCCTCGATGATGACCAGGTCGAACCCCGCCTGCTCCAGAGTGCGGGCCGCCTCCTGGTAGACGTCGGGCCGCGTCCAGTCGTAGTCCCACTCCCACGACGGATATCCCCACCCCTGCGGACCGAAGCCTCTGGCGAGGAACCATCCGAAGTGCTGCAGGCGGCTCATGCGACGACCTCCCGCACGCCGCTGAGCACGCGGTCGAGGTCGGCGATGAGGTCCGTGGGGTCTTCGATGCCGATCGACAGTCGCAGGGTCCCGGGGCGGACACCGAGCACCTCGCGCTCCTCCTCCGTGCGGTACGCGTGGCTCGTGGTAGCGGGGTGCAGCACCAGAGAGCGGACATCGCCGATATGCGTCATGTGGGTGAACACGTCGACGCTCTCGACGAAGTGCCGCGCAGCCTCCAGCCCGCCGCGCAGGGTGAACGTGAAGATCGAGCCGAACCCGCCGTCGAGGTAACGGAGCGCTGTGGCGTGGTGGGGATGGCTTTCCAGGCCGACATGGTCGACGCTCTCCACGTCGTCGTGCGCGTCGAGCCAGCGGGCGATGCTGAGCGCCGAACGAGACTGTCGTTCCACACGCAGCCCCAATGTCTCCGCGCCCTGTCCGATGAGGAACGCGTTCAAGGGCGACGGCGAGGCGCCGAACCTCGGAGCGACGGACTCCCGCGCGTAGGCGCCCCGCGCTCGCGAGCCGTGGCGCTCTGCGACGCTCGCCAGCCCGCCGCGCCCGGGCAGCACGAGGTGCGGGGCGTTGTGGCCTGCGCGTGCCGCATCGAAGCGTCCGTCGTCGACGATCACGCCGCCGAGCACCGAGCCGTGCCCGGCGAGGAACTTCGACGCCGAATGCAC
The DNA here is from genome assembly GCF_001513675.1 of Microbacterium sp. XT11. Classification (NCBI taxonomy): domain Bacteria; kingdom Bacillati; phylum Actinomycetota; class Actinomycetes; order Micrococcales; family Microbacteriaceae; genus Microbacterium; species Microbacterium sp. XT11. Next base: position 2,443,735 of record NZ_CP013859.1, read on the forward strand.
GACGATGGCGGCGCCGTGCTCGATCGGGCGCACGAGGAAAGGCGTCGCGAGAGTGTTGTCGACGATGAGCGGGATGGCGTACTCGTCTCCGATCGCGCTGACGGCGGCGATGTCGAGGACGTCGTTGCGGGCGTTCGCGATCGACTCGCCGAACAGGGCCCTCGTGTTCGGGCGGATGGCCGCCCGCCATTCATCGCCATCGGCGATGTCGTCGACGAAGGTCGTCTCAATCCCCAGCCGCGACAGGTTGTCGAGCAGGAGGCCACGCGTGCCCTCGTAGATGTGCGTCGACGACACGATGTGATCGCCGGCCCCGGCGACCGTGAGCAGGGCGGTCGCGATCGCGGCCTGGCCGCTGCCGAGCAGAACCGCGTCGGCGCCCGACTCGAGCGCCGCCAGCTGGCGCTCGACAGCCTGCACCGTCGGATTGCCCGTGCGGGTGTAGCCGAACCCGGCGCCGGTGCCGAAGTGGCTCGCGGCGTGGTCGAAGTCCTCGAACTCGAAGCCCGCCGTGAGATAGATCGGAGTCGCGCGCGAGGCAGCCGGCTGCTGGCCGCGGCCCGCGTGAACGGCCCGGGTGAAGAAGCTGGCGGTGTCGACGGTCATGCTGGTGCCTCTCGCTGGTCAGGTGTGTGTAGCGTGTCACGTCGGCGCGCCTCGGGCTGAAGCGGTGGTAATCTGACGTCATGCGGACCGAGCTCCTTCTTCTTAGCGGCCGCGACGAGACCTCGTTCTGAGCCCCTCCTCGTCGCGGAGTCCACTGTGGGCCGAACCGCCAGCTTCAGGAGACACGCAATGAACACCCCCGCATCCGATGCCGTTCCCGCACGCAAGCGAACCCTGGCCGAGAAGGTCTGGGAGGACCACCTCGTCGTCAAGGGTGAGAACGGCGAGCCCGACCTCATCTACATCGATCTGCACCTGGTGCACGAGGTCACGAGCCCGCAGGCGTTCGACGGTCTGCGCGCCGAGGGACGCCCGCTGCGGCGCCTCGACTTGACCATCGCCACCGAGGACCACAACACCCCGACCCTCGCGATCGACAAGCCCATCGCCGATCTGACGAGCCGCACGCAGATCGAGACCCTGCGCCGCAACGCCGAGGAGTTCGGCGTCCGCCTGCATTCGCTCGGCGACTCAGAGCAGGGCATCGTGCACGTCGTCGGGCCCCAGCTCGGTCTGACGATGCCCGGCATCACCGTGGTGTGCGGCGATTCGCACACGTCGACGCACGGGGCGTTCGGCGCCATGGCGTTCGGGATCGGCACCAGCGAGGTCGAGCACGTCATGGCCACCCAGACGCTGCCGCTGAAGCCCTTCAAGACCATGGCCATCAACGTCGAGGGCACGCTGAAGCCCGGGGTCACCGCGAAGGACATCATCCTCGCCGTGATCGCCAAGATCGGAACGGGCGGAGGCCAGGGCTATGTGCTCGAGTACCGCGGCAGTGCGATCCGTGCGCTGTCGATGGAAGGGCGCATGACCATCTGCAACATGTCGATCGAGGCAGGAGCCCGCGCCGGCATGGTCGCCCCCGACGAGACGACCTTCGCCTACGTCAAGGACAAGCCGCACGCACCCAAGGGCCAGGACTGGGAGGATGCCGTCGCCTACTGGCGCACCCTCCCGACCGACGAGGGGGCGGTGTTCGACGCCGAGGTCTTCATCGACGCAGACGAGCTCGAGCCGTTCGTCACGTGGGGCACGAACCCCGGACAGGGCAGCTCGCTGTCGGCGTCCGTGCCCGACCCGGCCGACTTCGACGACCCGAACGAGCGCGCCGCCGCCGAGCGGGCGCTGGAGTACATGGACCTCACGCCCGGCACGCCGCTCAAGGAGGTCGCGGTGGACGCGGTCTTCATGGGGTCGTGCACGAACAGCCGCATCGAGGACCTGCGGGCGTTCGCGTCGATCATCAAGGGCAAGAAGAAGGCCGACGGCGTGCGCGTCATGGTCGTCCCCGGCTCTGCCCGCGTTCGGCTGGAGGCCGAGGCAGAGGGTCTCGACAAGATCATCACCGATTTCGGGGCCGAGTGGCGTTTCGCCGGCTGCTCCATGTGTCTCGGCATGAATCCTGATCAGCTCGCCCCAGGGGAGAGGTGCGCATCCACCTCGAACCGCAACTTCGAGGGCAGGCAGGGCAAGGGAGGCCGCACGCACCTCGTGTCGCCGCTGGTCGCCGCGGCGACCGCGATCCGCGGCACTCTGTCGAGCCCCAGCGACCTGACCGACGACGTCCTGATCGGCGCAGGTGCCGAGGCGAAGGAGAGCAACTGATGGAGAAGTTCACCACGCACACGGGCGTCGCGGCCCCGCTGAAGCGCTCCAACGTCGACACCGACCAGATCATCCCCGCGGTGTTCCTCAAGCGTGTCACCAAGACCGGATTCGACGACGCGCTGTTCCACGCGTGGCGGCAGGACCCCGATTTCGTGCTGAACCAGGCGCCGTTCCAGGGGGCGACCGTGCTCGTCGCCGGGCCGGACTTCGGCACGGGGTCGAGCCGGGAGCACGCCGTGTGGGCACTGCGCGACTTCGGGTTCAAGGTCGTGCTCAGCCCGCGCTTCGCCGACATCTTCCGCGGCAACTCCGGCAAGCAGGGCCTGCTGGCCGCGACCATCTCGGAAGAGGACCTCGAGCGCATCTGGGCCGAGATCGACCGCAACCCCGGTACGGAGATGACGGTCGACCTGGTCGAGCGCACCGCGACGATCGGCGGCATCCAGGCCGACATCGGGATCGACGATTACACTAGATGGCGGCTCCTCGAAGGGCTCGATGACATCGGGCTCACGCTGCGCAACGAAGACAAGATCGCGCAGTTCGAGGCCCGACGAGAGTCGTGGCGCCCCCGGACCCTTCCCGTGCAGTGACACGGCGGGGGCGGGCGAGTCGAAGGGCAACCCGCCCCCAACCGCAGATCTGAAGTGAGGCTCCGAATGACGACACCCGTGCGCGACGCTCTACCGGACGGAGCCCCGGCTCTCACCGGAGACGTCATCGCCATCAGAGGCGGGCGTCCGCTGCGCGGTCGCGTCGACGTCAAGGGGGCGAAGAACCTCGCGACGAAGGCGATGGTCGCGACGCTGCTGGGCGAGACGTCGAGCACGCTGCGCGATGTGCCCGATCTCAGCGATGTCGCCGTGGTGCGCTCGCTGCTCGAGGTTCACGGCGTGCAGGTCACCCCCGGCGACGAGCCGGGCTCGCTGGTCTTCGACCCGAGCGGTGTCGAGTCGGCCCATTTCGAGGAGATCGACGCGCACGCGGGCGCTTCGCGCATCCCGATCCTCTTCTGCGGCCCGTTGCTGCACCGCCTCGGCCAGGCCTTCATCCCCGACCTGGGGGGATGCCGCATCGGCGACCGCCCCATCGACTTCCACCTCGACGCGCTGCGCAAGTTCGGCGCGGTCGTCGAGAAGCTGCCGAGCGGCATCCGTCTCTCGACGCCGAACGGACGTCTCCGCGGCGCGAACATCCACCTTCCGTACCCCAGCGTGGGCGCCACCGAGCAGGTGCTGCTGACGGCTGTCCGCGCGGAGGGCGTGACCGAGCTCCGCAACGCCGCCATCGAGCCGGAGATCATGGACCTGATCGCCGTGCTGCAGAAGATGGGCGCGATCATCTCCTACGAGCCCAACCGGGTCATCCTCATCGAGGGCGTCGAGTCGCTGCGAGGGTACGACCACCGCTCGATCTTCGATCGCAACGAGGCGGCATCCTGGGCATCCGCAGCCCTGGCGACCGATGGCGAGATCTTCGTCGGCGGGGCCCGGCAGCAGGAGATGCTGACCTTCCTCAACGTCTTCCGCAAGGCCGGCGGCTGGTTCGACATCCAGGAGGACGGCATCCTCTTCCGGCGCGCCGGAGAGCTCAAGCCCGTGGTCGTGGAGACCGATGTCCACCCCGGATTCATGACCGACTGGCAGCAGCCGCTCGTCGTCGCACTCACGCAGGCGCACGGGCGCTCGGTCGTTCACGAGACGGTCTACGAGAATCGCATGGGCTTCACCCAGGCGCTCGTGAAGATGGGTGCTGACATCGTGGTGCATCCGCACGGACTTCAGGACGGTCCGCGTCGCGTCGCGCGCCGCGAGCTGGAGCAGGCCGCCGTCATCACCGGCCCGACGCCGCTGCACGGGGCGGACATCGTCGTCCCCGATCTCCGCGGAGGCTACAGCCACGTCATCGCCGCGCTGACGGCGACCGGTGAGTCGCGCGTCTCCGGCGTCGACATCCTGAGCCGCGGATACGAGAAGTTCCTCGCCAAGCTCGACGCCCTCGGCGCCGACTTCGACGTCATCCGGTGACCTCCATGGCCCCCAGGTCGGAACGGCGGCGGCCCAGCCTCTTCTGGCCGCTCGCGGTGATCGTCGTCCCGCTGGTGTCGCTCCTCGCGAAGATCCGCATCGTCGGACGCGAGAAGCTGCCGGCGAACGGCGCGTTCGTGCTGGCCCCGAACCACTACTCGGAGTTCGATCCGCTCATCGTCGCGGTGGCGGTGTGGCGGATGGGACGGGCCCCGCGGTTCATGGCGAAGGAGAGCCTGTTCCGCGTTCCCGTGCTGGGATGGGTGCTGCGCTCGACCGGCATGGTCCCGGTCGCGCGGTCCTCGTCGGCTGCGGCGGCGAAGCAGACGCTCCGCCAGTCGACGGAGCTCGTCGAGCACGGCCGTGGTGTGATCGTGTATCCCGAGGGCACCCTCACGCGCGATCCCGACCTCTGGCCCATGCGCGGCAAGTCGGGAGCCGTCCGGCTCGCCCTCGCCAGAGACCTGCCCCTCATCCCGATGGCCCAGTGGGGCACGCAGGCGATCATGGGGCGGTATCAGAAGGGCTTGAGCCTGTGGCCCCTGCGCAAGCCTGTCACGGTCGTGCTCGGAAATCCCGTCGATCTGTCGGACCTGCGTGGCAGGGCCGGAGAGCCGGCGGCCCTCGCCGAGGCCAGCACACGGCTGATGAACGCGATCACCGCGCTGCTCGAAGACATCCGCGGTGAGAAGGCCCCCGCCGAGCGGTGGAACCCGGCGTCGCACGGGCAGAAGGAGACCGGTCGCCTTGACTCCTAAGAGAACTCCGCACGCCGGCCCTCGAGTGACCGTCATCGGAGCGGGGAGCTGGGGGACCACGTTCGGCAAGATCCTCGCCGACGGCGGTGCACAGGTCACGATGTGGGCGCGTCGAGCCGAGCTCGCGCACGAGATCGACGAAGCCAAGCGCAATTCTCGGTATCTCCCCGGCATCAATCTGCCTCGAGCGATGTCCGCGACGCATGAGCTCGGCCGGGCCATGGACGGCGTCGAACAGGTGTACCTGTCCGTGCCCAGTCAGTCGCTCCGGGAGAACCTCAAGGCTCTCCGCCCGCTGCTCGCCGACAACGACGTGAAGATCGTCAGCCTCATGAAGGGCGTCGAGCGGTCGACCGGCCTGCGCATGAGCCAGGTCATCGAGCAGGAGCTGCGCTGCGACCCCGACCGGATCGCCGTGGCCTCGGGGCCGAACCTCGCACTGGAGATCGCCAGGGAGCAGCCGACCGCCGCCGTGATCTCGTCGCGGAGCCTGGAGACCGCCGAGACGATCGCGCGAGCGGCCCGCAACAGGTACTTCCGCACGTTCGTGAACACCGACGTGGTGGGCACCGAGTTCGGCGGCGTTCTGAAGAATCTCATCGCCGTCGCGATCGGCATCGTCGACGGCGTCGGCTACGGCGAGAACACCAAGGCGTCGATCATCACGCGGGGCCTCGTCGAGATGACCGACTTCGCCGTGGCGAACGGCGCGCACCCCGAGACGCTGCAGGGGCTCGCCGGGCTGGGTGACCTCATCGCCACGTGCCAGTCCCCGCTGAGCAGGAACAACACGGCCGGACGTCTGCTCGGGCAGGGCTACAGCTTCCAGGACGTCGTGAAGCAGATGCAGCAGACGGCCGAAGGACTTGCGTCGGTCGCTCCCGTGCTGCAGCTCGCTCGCGAGTCCGAGGTCGACATGCCCATCGTCGAGCAGGTGAAGATGGTGCTCGACGGCAAGATGGATCCGCGCGACATCGCCCCGCATCTGACGACGGACGACGACACCCCGCAGGGGGAGAGGACCAACCATGGACAAGCAGAAGGTGGTGGTGCTCTTCGGCGGGCGCTCCAGCGAGCATTCGATCAGTTCCGCGACGGCGGGCGGGGTGCTCGGCGCGATCGATCGTGACCGCTACGAGGTGATCCCGGTCGGGATCACTCGAGAGGGAGCGTTCGTCCTCGAAGAGGACGACCCCGCGAAGTTCCCGCTCGATGCGGCGCACCTCCCCGAGGTCGTCGACAACGGCACGCGCATCCTCTGGCCGGAGCCCGGCGGAGACCGTATGCTTCGGGTCGTGCGACCGGACGGCTCGACCGATGGTTTCGGCGAGATCGACGTCGTGCTGCCCATCCTGCACGGCCCGCACGGCGAGGACGGCACGATCCAGGGCTTCTTCGACACGCTGGAGATCCCGTACGCGGGCGGCGGCGTTCTCGATTCGGCGCTGTGCATGGACAAGCACTTCATGAAGATCGCGCTGCAGGCCGCGGGAATCCGGGTCGCACCGTGGGTGACCGTGCGTTCGCGGCAGTGGGAGACGGATGCAGACGGCGTTCGGGCCGCGGCAGCTGAGCTCGGGCTCCCGCTGTTCGTCAAGCCAGCGCGTGCCGGGTCGAGTGTCGGAGTGTCCAAGGTCGAGAGTCCCGCAGAGCTCGATGCCGCTTTGCAGATCGCGTTCGCCGAAGATGACAAGGTGCTCATCGAGACCGGCGTCTCGGGCCGGGAGATCGAGGTGGCGGTGCTCGAGGGGGCCGACGGCGTCCGTGCGTCGCTGCCGGGGGAGATCGTGCTCACCTCGCGCGGGTTCTACGACTTCGAAGGCAAGTACCTCGGCGGTGACGGGGTCGACGTCGTGTGCCCTGCTGATCTGACGGATGCCGAGATCGCCGCTGTGCAGCGCGTCGGCATCAGCGCGTTCGAGGCCGTGGACGGTCGCGGCCTCGCCAGGGTCGACATGTTCCTCACGGCCTCGGGCGAGCTCGTGGTGAACGAGCTCAACACCATGCCGGGCTTCACGCCGATCTCCATGTTCCCGAAGTGCTGGGTCGCCTCGGGGCTCAGCTACGGCGAGCTCATCACCGAGCTGATCGAGGCGGGGTTGCGCCGCTGACGACCGGTGGGAGCTCGCTCAGCCCACGCGCTCCGTGCACTTCGCGGTGGCCGGCTGCAACCCTGACTGGATGCTGGTCGACAGCGTCTCGACCACGGACCGGAAGTCGATCTCCGCGCCGCGCTTGATGACGATCTCGACGGCTGGATCGCGCCCATACGTGACGAGGCGCTGGCGTTCCTCCTCCTGCGCCAGCACGAGCCAGTCGACGCCCGCGATCGTCGTGCACTGCTCTGTGGACGGGGCTGGCACGGGAACGCCGCACTTCAGCACCACGGTGGGGTCTCCCCACGCACCGGTGGCCTGCGCATCCGTCCAGACGCGTTCGAGATCGCCGATCGCCGACGGCAGCAGTACGGACACGTCTGCGCACGCGGGGTTGTTCGCGTCCTCCGCAGCCTCGAGGTGGATCGTCGTCGAGCATCCGGTGAGGGCCGCGACGAGGGCGACAGGTGCCGCGAGGGTTGCCAGGCGACGGATCAAGGGCATGCTTCCAGGCTACCTTTGAGTTGATGCCCTCCCGACCCGACGACGCCGACCCTCGCCTGGAGGATCTCTCCGAGGGCGACATCCTCCGCGCGATCCTCGCCCGCACGCCACCTGGCGCGCATGCCCTGCTCGGGCCGGGTGACGACGCCGCCGTGATCGCGGCGCCGTCGGGGAGCGTGGTGGCGACGACCGACACGCTGGTGCACGGACCCGACTTCCGCCTCGCGTGGTCGAGCGGCTACGACCTCGGCTGGAAGTCCGCGGCCGTCAACCTCGCCGACGTGGCGGCGATGGGGGCGCGTCCGACGGGGCTCCTCGTGGCGTTGGCCGTCCCGCGCGATCTTCGGCTCTCGTTCGTGGAGAGCATGGCCGACGGTCTGCGCGACGCCTGCGAGTCCCTCGCGCCTGGATGCGCCGTGGTGGGCGGCGACCTCACGGTCTCCGACGTGCTCACCGTCGCCGTCACCGCGTTCGGCGACCTCGAAGGCCGCACACCGGTGACGCGGTCAGGGGCGCGCGCGGGAGACCGGGTCGCCGTCGCCGGAGAGCTCGGTCTCGCCGCGCAGGGCCTCGCCGTGCTCTTCGGACGCTTCCGCGCTGGTGATGTGCCCGTTCCCGTCGACCAGAGCCGTCTCGGCCGGGGTGAGCGGGCGGCACTTGCTGCGCAGCTCCGTCCGTCTCCGCCGATCGGGCTGGGACCCGTCGCCGCCGTCGCCGGCGCGACGGCCATGATGGACGTCTCCGACGGACTCGCCCTCGACGCCAGGCGCCTGGCCGACGCGTCGGGCGTCACCGTCGCGCTCCGGAGCGATGCGCTCGGCGAACGACCGGAGCGCGCGCTGGCGGGAGGGGAGGACCACGCGCTGCTCGCCACCTTCCGCGGCGAGGCGCTTCCTCCCGGGTTCCGGCTGATCGGCGAGGTGCGTGCGCGCGGTGATGCCGCCGTGGTGGTCGACGACGAGCCCGCCGACATCATCGGCTGGGATCCTTATCGCGACTGGGACGCTGCGGCGGGCTGACCGCGTGGGCCGTGCCATCCGTCGTCGGCGTGCCGTCCGTCCCGTGGTGCCGTGCGGTCCGTTCCGGGCGCCGTCCGTCCCGCGGAGCCGTCGGGCGTGTCGCTTTGTCGGGAGCGGGGAGCGCATCCACGGCGTGTCGCGCTGTTTCACACCGACGAACGGGACATCTCCCGACAAAGTGCGCGTCGGATGCCGTCAGACCGAGGCGTCCGGACCGGCCTGATCGGCACCGTGCGGCTCTCCCCACCAGAGCGTCGTGTCGCCGTAGCCCTTCTCCCGCAGGAGGCGGAGGCCGGCGGCTTCGAAGTCCGGCGGCGATGAGCGGCGCGCCCGTTCGACGATGACGAGGGCGTCTGCCGACAGCAGGGGAGCGAGAACACGCAGATCGCCCGATATCGCGTCATCGTCGAGATCGTAGGGAGGATCCGAGAACACGAGGTCGTACGGGCCGATCGCGCGCTGCAGGAAGGAGCGGACCGCGACCTCGTGCACGCGTGCCGTCGAGGGTGCTCCGGCCTTCGCCACGATGGCCGCGTTGCGCCGGACGATCGCAGCCGCAGGCCGTCCGCGCTCCACGAGGTCCACGGCGGCGGCACCACGACTGAGAGCCTCGAGACCGAGAGCGCCCGATCCGGCATACAGATCGAGAACGCGGGCGCCGATGATGGCATCCGCCGACTCGAGCGTTCCGAAGAGGGACTCACGCACCCGGTCGCTGGTCGGACGCGTCCCGGAACCCGGCACGTCCAGCCGCGCCCCCCGTGCCTTGCCGGCGATGATCCTGGTCACCTGATCACGATACGGCAGAGCGGATGCTCCGTCGTGTCGGCGGGCTTCCCTAGACTCGGAGCATGCCGGTCACGCTCGATTCCCCGCTCGAGGACGCGCTCGGCGCGGCTCCCGCGAAGAGCCTGGGGCGCGCGTTCGGGATGCAGTTCGTCGGCGACCTCGTGTCGCACTATCCCCGGAGGTATGCCGACCCGGGAGAGCTGACCCCGATCCGCGAGCTTCCCGTCGGCGAGACCGTCACGATCGTGGCCGAAGTGCTCTCATCCGTCGCACGACCCATGCGCAACAGGCGCGGGGCGATGGTGGAGGTCATGATCGGCGACGGCATCGGCCGCATGTCGTTGACGTTCTTCGCCAAAGGCATGCCGCAGGCGGAGTGGAGAGCCAAGGAACTCGCGGTGGGTCGTCGAGGCGTGTTCTCCGGCAAGGTCGGCGAGTTCAACGGTGTCATGCAGTTCGCCCACCCGGAGTACGAGCTGTTCGACGACGAAGACGCCGCGCGGCGGAGGGCCGACGCCAAGACCGCTGCGCTCATTCCGATCTACCCCGCCACGGCGAGCCTGCAGACGTGGCAGATCGCGAAGTTCGTGGGCCGCGTCCTCGACGCGTTGCACGACGTCCCCGACCCCCTGCCGTCCGAGGTCCGCGAGCGTGAGGGACTGTTGTCGGCTCGTCAGGCGCTCGAGCAGATCCACCGTCCGAAGACGCGCAACGACATCGACCCGGCGGTGCGCACCCTGCGCATGCACGAGGCGCTCACCCTGCAGACGGCGCTGCTGCAGCAACGCGACGCGGTTCGCGCTCTCGCCGCGACCCCCCGCCCGGCGACGAAGTGTGGTCTGCTCGAACGCTTCGACGCGGCGTTGCCCTACTCGCTCACGCCTGATCAGCAGACAGTGGGCGAGCAGATCGCCCGAGACCTCGTCGGTGCCTGGCCGATGAACCGTCTCGTCCAGGGCGAGGTGGGGTCCGGCAAGACGCTCGTGGCGCTGCGGGCGATGCTGCAGGTGGCAGAGTCCGGAGGACAGGCCGCCCTCATCGCCCCGACGGAGGTGCTCGCCGCTCAGCACCTGCGTTCGATCGCCAAGATGCTCGGACCGCAGCTCGCCCCGGAGCTCATGCCCACGCTCCTCACGGGGCAGATGCCCGCGGCCGAGCGGCGTAAGGCGGCCCTGCGCGTGGCGTCTGGTCAGGCCCTCATCGTCGTCGGCACGCATGCCCTCCTCGGCGACAAGACGACGTTCGCCGATCTCGGCCTCGTCGTGGTCGACGAGCAGCACCGCTTCGGCGTCGAGCAGCGCGAGGCGCTGCGGGCGAAGGGCTCGAGCCCGCACGCCCTCGTCCTCACCGCGACCCCGATCCCGCGCACGGTCGCGATGACCGTGTTCGGTGATCTCGACACCTCCGTGATCCGCACCATGCCGGCCGGACGCGCCGGGATCGAGACCTTCGTCGCGCCGCTCGCCGAGCATCCCGCGTGGTTCAACCGCGTCTGGCAGCGCGCGGCGGAGGAGATCGCCCAGGGGCGCCAGGTCTTCGCGGTGTGCGCGGCCATCGACACGGCCAAGAAGACCGTCGAGCAGGACGACCAGCTCCCGGTGCAGCCCGAGGGGACCGCGGGGCCGCGCTGGGGGGTCGTGCAACTCGACGAGGCGCTCGCGACGCATCCGACGCTGGGCTCGGTCCGCAGGGCCGTGCTGCACGGCCGGATGCCGGCGGACGAGAAGGATGCCGTCATGCAGGCCTTCGCGCGCGGTGAGATCGACCTGCTGCTCGCGACGACCGTCATCGAGGTCGGCGTCGACGTCCCGAACGCCTCGACCATGATCGTGCTCGACGCCGACCGGTTCGGTGTGTCGCAGCTGCATCAGCTCCGCGGACGCGTGGGGCGAGGCGGCGTGCCGGGGCTGTGTCTTCTCGTCACCGAGGCCGAGGCCGGGACGCTGGCGCGGGAGCGCGTCGAGGCGGTGGCGGCGACCCTCGACGGATTCGCCCTGGCCGAGGTCGACCTCGAGCTGCGCGGCGAGGGCGATGTGCTCGGGGCCGCGCAGGCCGGCGTCCGCTCGTCGCTCAAGCTGCTGCGGGTGGTCAAGGACTCCCAGCTCATCGTGAGGGCGCGCGAGCTCGCGGAGCGCATCCTGACCGTCGATCCGCACCTCGATGCGCACCCCGGCCTGCGCGAGGCGATCGCCCGCCGCGTGAGTGACGAAGACAGGGCGGCGCTCGCGAAGAACTGATCACGGCGTGCCCTAGGGTGGAACCATGCGTCGTATCGAGGGGTCGAAGGAGTCGTCGTGAGCAGCCGGATCGCCGTCGTCCCTGGTTCGTTCGACCCGCCGACGCTGGGTCACCTCGACGTGATCCGTCGTGCGGCCGCTCTGTACGACGAGTTGCACGTCCTGGTCGTGCACAACCCGGGCAAGGAGGCGATGCTGCCGATCTCGCAGCGGCTGTCGCTGCTCGAGCAGTCCATCGCCGAAGACGGCATGGACGGCAACATCATCGTCGGCTCGTGGAGCATGGGCCTGCTCGTGGACTACGCGCGCGACGTCAACGCCGGTGTGCTCGTGAAGGGCATCCGCTCGCAGGTCGACGTGGCATACGAATCGCCCATGGCGATCGTGAACCGGCACCTCGCCGACATCGAGACGGTGTTCTTGCTTCCCGATCCGTCGCACGCCATGGTGTCCAGCTCGCTGGTGCGTCAGGTCGCCGGTCTCGGCGGTGATGTGTCCCCGTTCGTGCCTCCCGCGGTGGCTGCGTTCCTCGACACCGGCGCGCGCGGGATCTGACGTCCCGCCGCCTCCGTCTTTCGACGTCGAGCCGGGTCTCATCGCTGACCCCGCTACCGTCTGCGACTCGGCCCTCGTGCAGGTGCAGACGGGTAGCATGGCCGGGTGAGAACGCGCAACAACGGCCCCTTCGTCCTTCCCGTCCGAGACATCGTCCGCAAGCCGGGGGAGATGCGCGAGCACGCCTTCACGGTGACCCTTGACGAACCGTGGGGTGAGGGGATCGTCGCCTTCGACGCCGGGTCGGAGCTCGACATCGATGTCCGCCTGGAGTCGGTCCACGAGGGGATCCTGGTCTCCGGAACGGCCGACGGGGAGTACACGGGAGTGTGCGGACGATGCCTCACCGACATCGCCCGGCCTGTCGAAGTCGAGTTCCAGGAGCTTTTCGCGTATCCTGGTGAGGAAGAAACTGACTTCGAGGTTCAAGACGACCACGTGGATCTTGAAACTCTCGTCAGGGATGCGGCCGTATTGTCGCTTCCATTTCAGCCGGTGTGTCAGCCGGATTGCCCGGGTCTCGACCCGATAACGGGTGAGCGACTGACCGAGAGCGCCGGCACGGAGCAGGCCGCTCCCATCGATCCTCGATGGAGTGCGCTCCAGCAGATCACAGACCAAGACGGCACGACAGGACGTCGCGCCGCCGAGAAAGAAGAGAGCTAGTCATGGCCGGTAACCCCCCGAAGCGCAAGGTCTCCCGTTCGAACACCCGCTCGCGCCGCGCGCAGTGGAAGGCGGAGGCTCCCGCGCTCGTCAAGACCATCGAGAACGGCAAGGTCGTCTACAGCCGTCCGCACCAGGCGAAGGTCGTCACCGACTCGCAGGGCACCGAGCTCTTCCTCGAGTACAAGGGCCGCAAGGTCGCCGACGTCTGAGTCGCGACTCGCAGATCGTGACTGAGGTCGCTGAGGCGGCGAAGTCTCTTCCGGCAAAGCTCCGCGTCGACATCGACGCGGAGCTTCTGGAGTTGGCCCTCACTCATCGCTCGTACGCGTACGAGCACGGTGGGATCCCGCACAACGAGCGACTCGAGTTCCTCGGCGACTCGGTGCTCGGGCAGGCCGTCACGGTGATGCTCTTCACGACGCACCCGGAGCTCGACGAGGGCGAACTGGCCAAGCGACGCGCAAGCGTCGTGTCGACCGTCGCCCTCGCCGAGGTCGCCCGCGGCATCGGTCTCGGCAGCCACCTTCTCCTCGGGCGAGGGGAGGAGCAGACGGGCGGCCGCGACAAGGACTCGATCCTGGCCGACACCATGGAGGCTGTGATCGGGGCGACCTACCTCTCCGCGGGGCCCGATGCCGCGACCGAGCTCGTGCTGCGGCTGACGAAGCCGCTGCTCGCCGACCCGGAGCGTTACGGCGCCGCGATGGACCCGAAGACGAGCCTTCAGGAGCTCGCAGCTCGCGTGGGTGCGACGCCACCCCAGTACTCGGTCGAGGCGAGTGGCCCAGATCACGACCGTCGGTTCACCGCGACGGTCGTCGTGGGCGACGTGACGATGACCGGAAACGGCACGAGCAAGAAGACGGCGGAGATGGCTGCTGCGCTCAACGCGTGGCACGAGCTCAACGACCGTGCCTGAACTTCCCGAGGTGGAGGTCGTGCGGGCTGGGCTCGCACCGGCGACCACGGGCTCGCTGATCTCGGCTGTCAGCGTCTTCGACGAGCGCGCGCTCACACGTCACCCCGCGGGCGCTGAGGACTTCGCGACTCAGCTCGAAGGCCGGCGGTTCGTCGATGCCGACCGACGGGGCAAGTTCCTGTGGTTGGCGCTCGACGACGGCGATCGTGCCCTCATCGCGCACCTGGGCATGAGCGGACAGATGCTGCTGCGCCGTCCGGACGCGCCGGCGGAGCGGCATGAGCGCATCCGGATCCATCTGGAGCATCCGTCGCACGGCGAGCTCGCCGTGGTCTTCTCCGACCAGCGGACGTTCGGTTCGCTCGCGGTCGACGCGCTCGTCGACGACGGCCCCACGCGCATCCCCACACAGGCAGCCCACATCGCGCGCGATCCTCTCGACACTCTCTTCGACGACGTGCGGTTCCGGGACGCGGTCCGTCGCAGGAGCAGCGCAATCAAGCGGGTGCTGCTCGATCAGACCGTGATCAGCGGGGTGGGCAACATCTATGCGGATGAGGCGCTGTGGGCGGCCCGCATTCACCCCGAGAAGCCCGCCTCGGCCCTGTCGACGCAGGCCGTCCGCCGACTCCTCGGAGAGATCAGGGCCGTGCTCCTCAAGGCCCTCGCCGAGGGCGGGACCAGCTTCGACGCGCAATACGTGAACGTGAACGGGCAGGCGGGTTACTTCGCGCACTCGTTGAACGCATACGGACGCACCGGTGCTCCCTGCGCACGATGCGGGACGCCGATCCGGCGCGAAGCGTTCATGAACCGCTCCTCGCACTTCTGCCCCCGCTGCCAGCGCGTCCGCTGACAGCGGGAGCGCTCACGCGGCCGCGAACGACCTCGCGAGCAGAGGCCGCGTCGCGGTCGTGCTGAGCCAGACCACGGCGATCCCCGCACCGACGACCAGGGTGATGGTCAGGAGGGAGAGCGGCGCGACGATCATCGCGATACCCAGGAGCGGGAACACGAGCACGCCCGCGCACACCGCCGACCCGATCGCCGTGATGAGCAGCGGCGACATGATCGCCCTGCGACGCGCGCGGTCCACGGTCTCGAGCGGCACGCCGAGGTAGTGGAGGCTGCGATGCAGCTCGTGTTCGTCGAGGATGCCCGATGCCTGGTTCACCCCCACGGATGCCGCGACCATGAGGAACGAGGCGACGAGCGTGATGATGAGGCCCGTGCGCATGTCCTCGACCAGGGCGATGTCCGACGCCGCGGCCCCCTCCGCCCCCAGCACGTTCATGAGCGACACGCCGGTGCCGGCGAAGACGGCCATGAAGCTGGCCATCGCGATGCCGCTCACCTGCCGCCACGCGGCCTTGGGGGAGTCGAGCACGATCCGTGCGGCGAGAAGCCGTTCCGGCACCGCCGCCCGGCGCAGCTGCCGCGACGCCGAGACCTTGAGCACCCACGGGCCGATCAGGTTGAGCACCGCCAGGGCAGCTCCGAACAGCAGGGAGAGCACCACGATCGTGGTGACGAGACCGGCGATCTGCGGCACGACCGAGATGAGCACGAAGGCCATCGCGATCGCGCTCAGCCCGAGCACGATGCGCCACCAGTGCACCCCAGACGCGGCGGCACGAGTTCGCACGCCGAGCGGTGAGATCACGACACGGCGCAGTCCGAGGGCTGCGCTGCCCGCCGCGACGACGAGCACGGCACCGACCACCGCCATGACGGACGGCACCGGCAGCAGCACGGCCGCTACTCCCAGCGCCTCTCCGCGGAAAGGGATCAGGCCGATCAGCGGGCTGAGGGCGAGATAGCCCAGCACTCCCGCCACGGCACCGGCACCCGCGAGCAGCACGGATTCGAGCACCGTCGCCACACCGACGCCGGCAGGGGTGACTCCCAGCAACCGGAGCGTGGACAGCCGCTCATCCCTGCGCCGAGCGGACAGCCGCGCCGCCGCGCCCCCGAGCCCCATGAGCGGCACGATCAGCAGGGCGAGGGCGATCGCGGCGAGCGCCTGGTACAGCGGTGCGTACGCGTCGGTCCATGCCCAGAACGACTGCGCACCGCCCACGACCGTGAGCACGAGGGCCGTGACGATGCCGAACGCCACCACGGGTAGCGCGATCACGCTGTTCTGGCCCGGCGACGGACGGAGCAGCAGCGCCAGGACGCGCGCGTTCATGCGTTCACCGCCGAGGAGACGATGCGCCCGTCGCGTACGGCGACGACGCGTGAGCATCGCGCTGCCACGTCGGCGTCGTGCGTGACGACGACGAGAGTCCGCCCCTGCCCGGTCGTCGACCACAGCAGTGCATCCATCACCTCGCGTGACGTCTGCGAGTCCAGGGCGCCGGTCGGTTCATCGGCGAACACCAGCTCGGCGCCCGTCGCCTGCGCGCGGGCGATGGCGACGCGCTGCGCCTGTCCGCCCGACAGTTCTCCGATGCGCCGGTCCTCCATCCCGGCGAGGCCGAGCGCTGTGAGCCACGATGACGCATGCTGCACGGCATCCGCCTTCTTGACGCCGTTGATCATCGAGGCGAGCGCGACGTTCTCGACAGCCGTCAGCTCGGGGATGAGAAGGCCCTGCTGGAACACGAAGCCGAGGCGCTCACGTCGAAGGCGGGAGCGTGCGGTCTCGCCGAGAGCGGTGACCTCGACTTCCGATCCCACGGCGGGACGGAACGTCACGGTGCCGCTATCAGGTGCGACGATGCCGGCGAGGACGTGCAGGAGTGTCGTCTTACCCGACCCCGATGCACCCATGATGGCGACGGACTCGCCTCGGGCGACGGCGAGGTCGACACCGGCGAGAGCACGGGTCGAGCCGTAGGACTTTGTCAGCGCGTGGGCTTCGAGCACGGGTCTGTTCATGCTTCCAGCCTGCCGACGCCGGCGTGCGGGAGCATCGGTCGTCGGACGGATCCGGATACATCCCCGGGATGATCCGGACCCGTCCGTCGGCGCGCCGGCGCCCAGCCCTTCAGACCCTCTTCTGCCAGGCGCCCGCGTACGAGACCGGGACGAACCCGATGGCCTCGTTGATGTCGAGCATGGGCCGGTTCTCCTCGGCGTTGAACGTCGACACCCGCGGTGAGGTGGGAACCAGCTCCCGCCAGCGCAGCAGGTTGGCGCACTTCACGATGGTCCCGAGCCGATGTCCTCGATGATGACGTGCCACGAGGGTGCCGAACTGATGCGTGACGCCCGAGCGGTCGGAGGGGATGAGCAATTCGTTGTAGGCAACGAGCTCCCCGGTCGGCACGTGCTCGACCGCCACGACCGACACGAGCTGACCGGCGCCCGTCAGGCGCGCGTCGCGCCGGACGACACGGTCGGCGTCCCATTCCTCGGCGACGAAGTCCATGTCGCCGCTCGGAGCGTCGGTCGACAGCCGCGCCAGCACGGCAGCGTAGCCGTCGCGGAGCGCCGGCGGTGTCGGCAGCGTCCACGACACGACGCGATAGTCGGCGCCCGCCACCTCTTCGGCTTCGGCCAGCTTCTGCCGCAGAACGGAGTCATCGGCGCGCAGGTCCAGCTCGCTGTTTCGCTCGACCTGCTCGAGGGAATACCCGCTGCGGGCGAGCAGCTCCGCAAGGGGAGTGCGGGGCACGCGTCCCCAGCCGGTCTTCGGAACGAGCATGTCCTCCCCGTCCACAGGGCGATGGAGCGTCCAGCTCTGCAGGATGTCGCGCCCGTTCGCGTCGGCGTCGGCCTCGGCCCTCGCCAGCAGAGCCTCCTCGACGCCGTTGCCCCAGTGCTCCTGCGGCACCAGGAGGTCGATCTCGGCCACCCTGGCGCCGTCCTCCTGAGGGTACGACACGTTCACGGCGCCGACGATCCCTTCGTCGTCACGCGCGACGAATCCGACCTGACGGCTGTCGGTGTCGTCCAGCCATGCGGGGAGCATCTCCGCCGCCGAGGGCGAGAGCTCGGGGAGGCCGACGGACTCGTCGCAGATGCGGCGGCTCAGCGCGGCGAACGCGAGGAAGTCGGCGGCGTCGTCGGCGTGCACGTCGTGGGGAACCGTGAGCGGTGCGATGGTCACAGTGGTCATGTCGTTCTCTTCTTCCAGACGCCCCAGGCATGCGGAGGGCGTGCGTCGGGTGGTCTCGGTGACGGATTCGAGGGGGTGGGCGCCGCCTGCATCCGCCCGCGCGGGGAGCACGAGCGGATGCAGGGCGACGGTGGTGCAGAGACGCGTGGTCACGGCGTCTCTCAGCGCAGCTGCTGCTGCAGGTGATACGCGAGCCGAGCGTGGCTCTCGTGCGGGGTGAGCGGTCGCTCGCGCAGGACGAGACCGTCGTGCAGCGCGGGCGAAACGGCCGGAGCCGTGCGCTCCGCCTGCGCGCGTTCGAGGAGCCACAGGCCGATGCGGAACGACAGCCGATCTGCCAGGCGCAGCTCTCGCAACTCGGCGGGGTCAGGGATGTGGAGGACCTGCGGGTCCCCGGTATCCGGCGGATGGGTGGTGGTGCTGCGGTGCGACGTGATGTTCACGGTGCGTCCTTCGAGGTGAATGGAAAGGGGTGCGGAAGGCGCCGTCGGAGATCGCCGCGAGGGCTGGCCGCCGAACGGGCCGGAGAGGAGCGGACGAGGGTGACGTGGAACGGTCACCGATTCGCGGAATGGATGTCCCCGAGCGCAGATGCACAGGGGAGGAGCGCGGAGAAGCATCGACGAGAGAGCCCGGACGGGGCTTCGTCTTCGTGGAGTGGTTCTACGAGAGCGCGCTGCGGCGGACGCCGGCGGTCACCGAGAACGCGAAGCGCGGCGCGGAGTGAACACGCGCGGCGTGGCCTGTGGCCTGTGCGTTGAGCTGAATCATCATCGGTGACCTCCTTTCGTCCTGTGATCCGGAGGTTACCGTAGCGAAGATTCTCAGGAAGGGTCAAGCGCCGGGCGTGTCGTCCGGCGTGTCGCACGCGGCACGGGATCGCCGGGCTCCCGCGCGGGATGCGGGGAGTTCCGCGGGATTCCGGTAGCGTATGGGCGTGATTCTCCCGGAAAGAGCGGTGCTCGCATGCATCTGAAGAGCCTGACTCTCAAAGGGTTCAAGTCGTTCGCGCAGCCGACGACCTTCGTGTTCGAACCCGGCGTGACGTGCATCGTCGGCCCGAACGGCTCCGGCAAGTCGAACGTCGTCGACGCCCTCGCCTGGGTGATGGGCGAGCAGGGCGCGAAGACACTGCGCGGCGGCAAGATGGAGGACGTCATCTTCGCAGGCACCTCGACGCGAGGGCCCCTCGGCCGCGCCGAGGTGCAGCTCACCATCGACAACAGCGACGGAGCGCTGCCGATCGAGTACGCCGAGGTCACCATCAGTCGCACGCTCTTCCGCAACGGCTCGAGCGAGTACGCGATCAACGGCGAGAGCTGTCGTCTGCTCGACGTGCAGGAGCTGCTGAGCGATTCCGGTCTGGGCCGTGAGATGCATGTGATCGTGGGCCAGGGGCGGCTCGACACGGTGCTCCAGGCCTCGCCGGAGGATCGGCGCGGGTTCATCGAGGAGGCGGCGGGGATCCTGAAGCACCGGCGCCGCAAGGAGAAGACGCTCCGCAAGCTCGACGCGATGGAGGCGAACCTCACGCGGCTGAGCGACCTCGCCGGGGAGATCAGGCGCCAGCTCAAGCCGCTCGGCCGTCAAGCGGAGATCGCCCGCGAGGCCCAGACCATCGCGGCTGTGGTGCGTGACGCGAAGGCTCGCATCTTCGCCGACGACGTCGTCGCCCTGCGCACGGCTCTGGCCGACCACACAAGGACCGAGCAGGAGCGCCACACGGAGCGTCTCGTGCTCACCGACCAGCTGGAATCCGTCCGAGCGGACATCGCCCGCCTGGAGCAGGATCAGAACTCGTCTGCGGTGGACCATGCGAGAAGCGTGGCCTTCGGGCTCGAGCAGGTGCAGGAGCGGATGCGGGGGCTGTACACCTTGGCCAATCAGCGGCTGGCTCTGCTCGGCACGGAGGAGGACGATGCCGCTGTCACCGCGGTGACGGTGACCCAGGCGATGATCGACGAAGCCAAGGACGAGATCACGGAGATCTCCGCGGGTCTCGGCGACGCTCAGGACGCGGCGTCCGTGGCGAGCCGCGAGGTCATGCACGCGCGAGCCGAGCTCGACACGCTCGACGTCGACATCGCCGAGCAGAGCGCACTGGTGTCTGAGTACGACATGCGGCTCACGGCTCTGCGCGGTGCGGCTGATGCCGCAGCGTCGACGCTGGCAGCCGTGCGCGGCGCCGTGCTGCGGCAGGAGAACGCGCTCGAAGCCGCGAACGCACGCAGGCGTGAGGCAGCGGAGGCGCTCGAAGCGATCGAGGATGCCGAAGCGCCTGAGGGAACCGCGGCCGAGCATGCCGCCGTGTACGAGAGCGCGCAGCGCGCGGCGACTGCGGCGGAGGCTGAACGAGAAGCCCTTCGTGAGCGACTGCACACCGCGGAGCGCGAGGTCGACGCCTTGACGGCGAAGGCCGCGGCCCTGAGCAGTGCGCTCGCGCTGTCCGGAGGGGCCGCTGAGGTCGTCAAGGCGGGGCATGAGGGAGTCCGGGGACTCGTGGGCGACTCCGTGCAGGTGACTTCCGGCTTCGAAGCGGCGATCGCCGCCGTGCTCGGACCGCTCGCTGAAGGCGTGCTCGTCGACACGGCCGCCCGCGCGTTCGCCCTGGCGGCTGAGGAAGGCGGCCGCGGCAGGGGAGTGGTCGACTTCGTCGTCGCCGACGCTCGGATGCCCGTCGTCGCGCTTCCGGAGATCGACGGCGTCACCCCCGCGGTTCAGACGGTCACGGCTCCGGAGGGGGTGCTCGGCATCCTCGCCCACGTTCTGATCGCGGGGGATCTCGCCGCGGCGAAGAACGCACGGACGGCGCTGGATGCCGCAGGCGACACCACGACGACGATCGTCACCACGACGGGCGAGGTCGTCACGGCGCACACGCTGCGGACCGGTTCAGGCGACGAACGCTCGCGACTGGAGCTCGCAGCCGAGCGTGATGCGGCGACCGAACGCCTCTCCGAGATTCAGGTCATCGTCGATTCCTTGCGCGAAGCCTGCGCTGATGCGAACGACCGGGTCGAGACGACCCGGCGGGAGGCGAAGGACGCGCTGCGGGCGCTGCGAGAGCACGATGCCGCCCTCGCGACGCACGCCGAACAGGTGAACCGCATCACCGTCCGACACGAAGCTGCGGTGGCGGAATGCGAGCGGCTCGAGGCAGGACTCGCGCAGGCGCAGGCCGCGGTCGCCGACGCGGAGGCGAAAGCAGAGGCGGCGAAGGCGGAGCTCGACGAGGCGGTCGCCGCGCCGCGGCCGGTGCTCGACGCATCGGCGCGCGACGGTCTGCTCGAGGCCTTGGAACAGGCCCGCGAGGGCGAGGTGAAGGCTCGTCTCGAGATCGAGACCCTTCGTGAGCGCATCCGTGCTGCACAGGCGCGGGTGGCGGCGCTGGAACGCCAGCGTGAGCAGGAGCGGGAGGCGGCCGCGGAGGCGGCGCGCCGCGCTGTCATCCGACGAGCACAGCGCGAGGCGGCGTCCGGTGTGGCGGCGGAACTTCCTCGCATCCTCGACTCGATCGACCGATCCGTGACGGAGGCGCGAGTTGCGCTCGCGGAGGCCGAAGCAGCACGCTCTGCGCAGAATGAGGAGCTGACCGCTCTCCGCGCCCAGGAGACCTCGCTGCGTGAGCGTCTCGCAGGCCTGACCGAGAGCGTCCACGGGCTGGAGCTGCAGATCCACGAGAAGAAGCTGCACCTCAGCAGCCTGCTCGAGCGCGTCTCGTCCGAGCTCTCCCTCGACGAGGATATTCTCATTGCGGAATATGGCCCCGATCAGCTCATTCCGCCTGATCCCGGTGCGAGTGTGCCCGATGGGGAACTGGTCCACGAGGGCGCGGTGCCCTACGACCGCCGCGTGCAGCAGCGTCGCCTCGCTGAAGCGGAGCGCAAGCTGGCGCAGCTCGGCCGTGTCAACCCGCTCGCGCTCGAGGAGTTCGCGGCCTTGGAGCAGCGACACGCCTTCCTCACCGAACAGCTGGCTGACCTGACGCAGACCCGGCAGGATCTGCTGACGATCATCGCTGACCTGGACGAGCGCATGCAGACGATCTTCGCGAGCGCCTTCGAAGACACGAAGAAGGCCTTCGGCG
This sequence comes from Microbacterium sp. XT11, assembly GCF_001513675.1. NCBI lineage: Bacteria > Bacillati > Actinomycetota > Actinomycetes > Micrococcales > Microbacteriaceae > Microbacterium > Microbacterium sp. XT11. The sequence continues at coordinate 2,465,741 of NZ_CP013859.1, forward strand.
AGGTGTTCCCGCTCCTGTTCCCCGGTGGGACGGGAAGCATCGCGCTCACCGACCCCGACAACATGCTCACGACCGGCATCGAGGTGTCGGTGCGGCCGGTGGGGAAGAAGATCGAGCGCCTGTCGCTGCTCTCCGGCGGCGAGCGATCGCTCGCGGCTGTGGCGCTCCTGGTGGCCATCTTCAAGGCGCGTCCGAGCCCGTTCTACATCCTCGACGAGGTCGAGGCCGCGCTCGACGACGCCAACCTCGGTCGCCTGCTGACGGTCTTCGAGCAGCTCCGCGAGAGTTCGCAGCTCCTCGTCATCACGCACCAGAAGCGCACGATGGAGATCGCGGACGCGCTGTACGGCGTCTCGATGCGGCAGGACGGCGTCTCGGCGGTCGTCGGCCAGCGCGTCGGCGACCGTGCGGCGGCAGCGGCGAGCTGAGCGGGCTCGACACGACGCCGGACGCGTACCCGTAGGCTGGAGTCATGGCGGAGAAGTCCTGGTCCCTCGGTCGCGCGCTGCGCGGCATGTTCGTCAAGCCCACGATCGACGAGTCGACGTGGGAGGACCTCGAGACAGCGCTCCTCACGGCGGACTTCGGTCCCGATATCACCGAGCGCGTCATCGACGAGCTGCGTGAGAAGGTCGACAGGTATCGCACGACAGATCCCAAGGATCTGCAGCGGATGCTTCGCGAGACGCTGGAAGAGCACTTCGCGAAGTTCGACACCACTCTCAAGCTGACCGAGCGCCCCGCCGTCGTACTCGTCGTCGGCGTGAACGGCGTGGGCAAGACGACGACGATCGGCAAGTTCACGAAGTTCCTCCGCGGCTATCAGCGGAGCGTCGTGGTCGGCGCGGCCGACACGTTCCGCGCGGCCGCCGTGGACCAGCTCGCGACGTGGGCTCAGCGCGGCGGGGCGGCGATCGTGCGTCCGCAGCAGGAGGGGCAGGATCCGGCGTCGGTCGCATTCCAGACCATCGAGTTCGCGAAGAACCAGGGCATCGAGATCGCCATCATCGACACGGCCGGGCGCCTGCACACCAAGGGCGGGCTCATGGACGAGCTCTCGAAGATCCGGCGCGTGGTCGAGAAGCAGGCCCCGATCAGCGAGGTCCTGCTCGTGCTCGACGCGACGACGGGGCAGAACGGCGTCATGCAGGCCGAAGCGTTCCTCGAGCATGCAGGCGTGACGGGACTGGTCCTCACCAAGCTCGACGGATCGGCGAAGGGCGGCTTCGTCCTCGCTGTCCAGGAGCGCACCGGCATCCCCGTGAAGCTCCTCGGGCAGGGTGAGGGGATCGACGACCTCACGGGATTCACTCCCCACGTCTTCGTCCAGTCCCTGGTCGGCTGACGGCGGGGCTACCGCCGGACGCGGGAGGCTGGTTTCATAGCGGTATGGCGATCGAACACGACTTCTTCGGGCTGCTGTCATCCGGCGCCGACGGATCGATCTTCTGGTCGGAGACGGTGGAGTTTGGCGACCAGAGCGTCACCGTCGACCTCACGGCTCCCGACCAGGATGACGTCTCCGCCGAGGCGCTCGACATCGCCGCGGCGCTCATCTCCGGGCTGGAGAGCGTCGACGGGACGGCTCGACGCGGCATGCTGGCAGAGGTCGACGATCGCACGAGCGAGGTGACCGAGTTCATCCTGCAGCAGCAGGAGGCATACGGTGACGAGCTCGAGGACGTCCTCGTCGACGTGAGCGGTGATGCGGCCGTCGACATCATCCGATCGCTGCGGCTCATGAGCATGACGATCCTCGCCGACGAGCATGGCGGCTCCGAGCCGTTCGCCGTGCTGGAGTACGCGCTCGACGCCGGGACGACCGACGACGTGCTGCTGGTGAACCTGGGCTCCGACGGCAGTGTTCAGTCGGTGATGAGCGCCGACTGAGCACCGCCGAGGCGCAGCCGCGTCCTTCGCCGTCGCCGCTCAGACCGCCTGGGCGAATCCGAGCTCGGCGCTCTCCGCGATGTGCGCGAGGTGCGGCGGGATCTCCCGTCCTTTGGAGATCATCGACTGCGCCCAGAGGCGGCCGGCGCGATACGACGAACGGACGAGCGGCCCGGCGAGCACCCCGAGGAAGCCGATCCGCTCCGCCTCCTCCTTGAACTCCACGAACTCGGCGGGCTTGACCCAACGGGCGACGGGGAGGTGCCGAGGCGACGGACGCAGGTACTGAGTGATCGTGATGATGTCGCAGCCCGCGTCGTGCAGGTCGTGCAGCGCCTGCACGACCTCCTCCGGCTCCTCGCCCATGCCGAGGATGAGATTGGACTTGGTGATCAGTCCGGCATCGCGCGCCTGGGTGAGCACGTCGAGAGAACGCTCGTAGCGGAACGCAGGCCTGATGCGCTTGAAGATGCGGGGGACCGTCTCGACGTTGTGCGCGAACACCTCGGGGCGGGAGTCGAACACGACGCCGAGCTGCCCGGGGTCGCCGTTGAAGTCGGTGGCCAGCAGCTCCACCCCGGTGTTCGGGTTCATCGCGTGGATCTGCCGCACGGTCTCCGCGTTCAGCCACGCACCGCCGTCGGGGAGGTCGTCGCGTGCGACGCAGGTCACCGTGGCGTAGCGGAGGTTCATGCGCACTACGCTCTCCGCCACACGTCGCGGCTCGTCGGTGTCGTAGTCTGCGGGCTTGCCGGTATCGATCTGGCAGAAGTCGCAGCGCCGCGTGCACTGGGAGCCACCGATGAGGAACGTCGCCTCCCGGTCCTCCCAGCACTCGAAGATGTTCGGGCAGCCGGCCTCCTGGCACACCGTGTGCAGGTCCTCGCTCTTCACGAGCGAGTGCAGCGCGGTGTACTCGGGCCCCATCTTCGCCTTGGTCTTGATCCACTCCGGCTTGCGCTCGATGGGCGTCTGCGCATTGCGCACCTCGAGACGCAGGAGCTTCCGTCCCTCCGGCGCGGCGGTCATGCCGCTTCTCCGGCGAGCGCGGCCGAGGCGTACTCGGCGGTGAAGGCCGCAGCCACGCGCTCCACGATGTCGGCGGGGGAGACGTCGGCACCCACCACCTCGCTCACGGTGGTGACGCCGGCATCCGTGATCCCGCACGGGATGATGCCGCGGAACCCCTGGAGGCTGTTGTCGCAGTTGATGGCGAATCCGTGCATCGTCACGCCCTGCTGCACGCGCACGCCGATCGCGGCGACCTTGTCCTCGGAGAGCGGTCGGCGGACCCAGACGCCGCTGCGCCCCGCGACCTGGTACCCGTCGACGCCGAGCGGGCGGAGCACCTCGATCAGCAGCCGCTCGAGCCGGCGCACGTGGGCCACGACATCCATGGGCTCGGGGAGCCGGACGATCGGGTATCCGACCAGCTGACCGGGTCCATGCCAGGTGATCTTCCCGCCTCTGTCGACATCGATCACGGGCGTGCCGTCCTTCGGCCGCTCGTGCTCTTCTGTGCGCTTCCCCGCCGTGTACACCGCTTCGTGCTCGAGCAGGAGCAGTGTGTCCGGCCGGGCGCCCGAGACGACATCGGCATGGATGCGGCGCTGGAGCTCCCACCCCTCGGAGTACGGGACCAGCGCCGGTGCGAGACCGGGGATGAGAATGTCGAGCATGCGATGACCGCCTGTCGGAGAGTAATTGGATTGCGTCTAACAATACTCCTCCCTGAGTCCATCCTGCCGGTGGTCGGCCCCTCGCGCGCTAACGTGATGGCATGAACAGCACGAGCAGAGCCGGCCGGCCGAAGGCGTCTTCTCGCGAGACGCTTGCCGAGGCGGCGTGCGAACTGTTCCTCGAGCGCGGCTACGCAGCCACCTCGGTGGCAGACATCACCCGCAGGGCGGGCGTCAGCCGGTCGAGCTTCTTCAACTACTTCTCGTCGAAGAGCGACGTCGTGTGGTCGGGGCTGGACGCCCGCATCGCCGCCGCCGCCGATTCGCTCGCCGCGATGGGCGGCACGGCGGACGGCCCTGCCGTGCGCGACGTGCTGCGGGAGATCGTGCGCGACTTCGATCCCGACCCCCTTGCGCTCGCGCTGCGGCATCGGTCGGCGATGGGCCTCGACGACGAGCTGGTGCGCGACACCGGCATCCGGCAGGTGCGACTGGCCTCAGCGATCTCGGGAGCCGCACGCGCGGCGGGCAAGGGCGTGGTCCGATCCGACATCATCGGGGCCGCCTATGCAGCGGCCCTCTTGTCGTCCCTGCGCGTCTGGGCCGAGCAGGGTGCGGGCTTCGGGCCTCCTGAAGCCATGCTCGACGCCGCGTTGAGAGGAATCGACGACCTGACCTGGGCGTAGCAGGGCAGAGAACCCGGATCCCGCGCCGAGTGCTCGGCTCCGCTCGCGTAGAATCGAGAGCACCATGGCTACCTTTGGCACGCTCTCCGACCGGCTCACCGAGACCTTCCGCAACCTCCGCACGAAGGGAAAGCTCAGCGCCGCCGACGTCGACGGCACCGTGCGCGAGATCCGCCGGGCGCTGCTCGACGCCGACGTCGCACTGTCCGTCGTGAAGGAGTTCACCGCGCGGGTCCGCGAGCGCGCGCTGGGCGACGAAGTGAACAAGGCGCTCAACCCTGCCCAGCAGGTCGTGCAGATCGTCAACGAGGAACTGATCCAGATCCTCGGTGGTGAGCAGAGGCGCCTGCAGTTCGCGAAGACGCCGCCCACCGTCATCATGCTGGCCGGACTGCAGGGATCCGGAAAGACCACCTTCGCCGGAAAGCTCGCGAGGCAGCTGGAAGGCGAGGGCCACACGCCGCTGCTCGTCGCCGCCGACCTGCAGCGACCCAATGCGGTGAACCAGCTGCAGGTGGTCGCGGAGCACGCCGGCGCGACGATCTTCGCCCCGGAGCCCGGCAACGGCGTGGGTGATCCCGTCCGGGTCGCTCGTGACGGCGTGGAGCACGCCCGTCGCCACCAGCACGACGTGGTCATCATCGACACGGCCGGCCGCCTCGGCGTCGATGCCGAGCTCATGAAGCAGGCCGCCGATATCCGCAAGGCCGTCGACCCCGACGAAGTGCTCTTCGTGATCGACGCCATGATCGGTCAGGACGCTGTGAACACGGCGAAGGCGTTCCAGGACGGTGTCGACTTCACGGGCGTCGTGCTGTCGAAGCTCGACGGCGACGCCCGCGGTGGTGCGGCGCTGTCGGTCGCGTCGGTGACCGGTCGTCCCATCATCTTCGCGTCCACCGGCGAGCGCCTCGAAGACCTCGAGCCCTTCCATCCCGACCGCATGGCGAGCCGCATCCTCGACCTCGGCGACATCCTCACCCTCATCGAGCAGGCCCAGCAGGCCTTCGACGAGGAGGAAGCGCTCAAGGTCGCGGAGAAGCTCGCCAAGGAGCAGTTCACCCTCGAAGACTTCCTCGAGCAGCTTCAGCAGATGAAGAAGATGGGCTCGATGAAGAAGATGCTCGGGATGCTGCCTGGCATGGGGCAGATGAAGCAGCAGCTCGAGGACTTCGACGAGCGCGAGATCGACCGCACCGAGGCCATCATCCGCTCGATGACCCCGGCTGAGCGACGCAACCCGAAGATCCTCAACGGGTCACGCCGGTTGAGGATCGCACGCGGTTCCGGCATGACGGTCACCGACGTCAACCAGCTCGTGCAGCGCTTCGAGCAGGCGGCGAAGATGATGAAGACCGTGGCTCGCGGCGGCACCCCCAACATCCCCGGCATGGGCCCGATGCCCGGCATGGGACGCCCCGGTGCGTCGTCGAAGCGCGGCAAGAAGGGCAAGTCCGCCGGACGCTCGCGTTCGGGCAACCCCGCGAAGCGGGCGGCGGAGAACGCGGGCCTCGCGGCCTCGACCACCCCGACGGGCTCCGGCTTCGGGCTGGGCGGCGCGCCGGCCCCGACCGAGGCCGACCTCGCCGAGATCCAGAAGCTCTTCGGCAAGAACTGACAGACGGGCGCCGGCGAGCGCAGACCCGCTCGCCATGCATGACGACGGCCCCGGAGGAGAACCTCCGGGGCCGTCGTCATCGGATGCGGGATCAGCGCACGTCTTCGTCGACCCAGTCCATGGACTTGGTCACGGCCTTGCGCCACAGACGCAGCTGACGGTCGCGCTCGGCCTCGTCGAGGCTCGGCTCCCAGCGCTTGTCCTCCTGCCAGTTGGACGACAGGTCGTCCAGGCCGCTCCAGAAGCCCACGGCCAGACCGGCAGCATACGCGGCGCCGAGCGCCGTCGTCTCCGCCACCACCGGGCGCACGACCGGGACGCCGAGGACGTCGGCCTGGAACTGCATGAGGGCGTCGTTCGCCACCATGCCGCCGTCGACCTTGAGCTCGGTGAGGTCCACACCGGCGTCGGCGTTGACCGCATCGAGCACGTCGCGCGTCTGGAAGGCGACGGCCTCCAGCGCGGCGCGCGCGATGTGGTTCTTGTTCGCGTAGCGGGTGAGGCCGACGATCGCCCCGCGAGCGTCGGGGCGCCAGTACGGCGCGAAGAGACCCGAGAACGCCGGGACGATGTACACACCGCCGTTGTCCTCCACCTGGCTCGCCAGCTCCTCGACCTGGGGGGCCGAGTCGATGATGCCGAGCTGGTCGCGCAGCCACTGGATCAGCGATCCGGTGACGGCGATCGAGCCCTCAAGCGCGTAGTGCGTCGGTCCGTCGCCCAGCTTGTAGCCGACGGTCGTCAGCAGTCCGTTCTTGGAGTGCACGACCTCCTCACCCGTGTTGAAGATGAGGAAGCAGCCGGTGCCGTAGGTGTTCTTGCTCTCGCCCGTGTTGAACGCCGCCTGACCGAACGTCGCCGCCTGCTGGTCGCCCAGGATGCCGGCGATCGGCGTCTCGCGCAGCAGGGAGGAGCTCTCCGCCACGCCATACACCTCGGAGGACGAACGGATCTCGGGCATCATCGACCGCGGGACGCCGAAGGCCTCGAGGATGTCGTCGCGCCATTCGAGCGTCTCGAGGTCCATGAACATCGTGCGCGACGCGTTGGTCACGTCCGTGGCGTGCACGCCGCCGTCGACGCCGCCGGTGAGGTTCCAGAGCACCCAGCAGTCGGTCGTGCCGAAGAGCAGGTCGCCGGCCTCTGCCTTCTCGCGTGCGCCCTCGACGTTCTCCAGGATCCAGGCGATCTTGGTGCCGGAGAAGTAGGTCGCAAGAGGAAGGCCGACCACCGGCTTGAACCGCTCGACGCCTCCGTCGGCCGCGAGGCGGTCGACGATCTCCTGCGTGCGGGTGTCCTGCCACACGATGGCGTTGTACACGGGCTTACCGGTGTTCTTGTCCCACACGACGGCGGTCTCGCGCTGGTTCGTGATGCCCACTGCCGCGATGTCGTGGCGGGTGAGATCTGCGCGGCTCAACGCGAGGCCGATGACCTCCTGCACGTTGCGCCAGATCTCCAGCGCGTCGTGCTCGACCCAGCCGGCCTTCGGAAGGATCTGCTCGTGCTCCTTCTGTCCGGTCGCGACGATGCTGCCCTTCTTGTCGAAGATGATCGCGCGGCTGGACGTGGTTCCCTGATCGATGGCGATGATGTAGTCAGCCATGGGTGTTCTCCTTTGAAGTCAGGATGCTGTTCGAAGTGGTCAGGCTGAGGATCGTCAGGCCAGGTGCAGCAGCACGGGCGAGGCGAGCGCGGCAAGCGCGCCACCGATGAGCGGGCCGACCACGGGCACCCAGGAGTATGCCCAGTCGCTCGACCCCTTGCCCTTGATGGGGAGGATGGCGTGCGCGATGCGCGGACCCAGGTCACGTGCCGGGTTGATGGCGTACCCGGTGGGACCACCGAGCGACGCGCCGATGGCGACGACGACCAGTGCGACCGGAAGCGCGGTGAGCGGGCCGAGGCCTCCGGGGGTTCCCACCTCGATGTCGCCGTAGTCCGCGAAGGCGAAGATCACGAAGACCAGCACGAACGTGCCCACGATCTCGGTGACGAGGTTCCAGCCGTACGAGCGGATGGCGGGTCCGGTGGAGAAGACGCCGAGCTTGTTCGCGGCATCCGGCTCCTCGTCGAAGTGCTGCTTGTACGCCAGCCAGCACACGATGGCGCCGACGATCGCACCGACGAGCTCGGCCGCGGTCGCGACGAGGAAGGCGCTGAATGTGATCTTCTGAGCGATGAGGAGACCGATGCCGACGGCGGGGTTGAGGATCGCGCCGGAGTACGCCGAAGCGAGCACACCGGCGAAGACCGCGAGGCCCCATCCCCAGTTGACCATCAGGAAGCCGCCGCCGAAGCCCTTGTTCTTCGTCAGCGCGACGTTGGCGACCACGCCGCATCCGAGCAGGACGAGCATCGCGGTTCCTACGAACTCCGAGAGGAAGTAGAGACCGAGGTTCACTTCAGTCATGTCTTCATTGACCTTTCTTGCGTGTCGGGGCCCCTCAGCCCCGGCACCTGTTATGGGAGTACGCCTCGAGGAGGGTGGCGGTCGGAGGTCCCGTCAGCCGCGGGTGCGGGACGGGATGTGAAGTCCGTGGCGTTCGTTCAGCAGCAGCCGGGTCTGCTCGACCTCGGCGTCGTGCCGCTCGCGGTCCCACCCCAGGAGCGGCGCGAGGGCGTCGCCCAGCTCGTCGAGGACCGCCGCATCGACGTTCCCCGTGAACGCGATGCTCGTCCGGCGCAGCACGACGTCCTGCAGCCGCGCGACCATCTCGTGCTGCACCATCCACTCGAGCTCGCGCGTGGAGAGGGCACCGCTCGCGAGCGGGGAGTCCGGCCCCTGCTCGACGAACTGCCAGACCTCGGCGGCACGCGTGCCGTAGCGCTGGAGCAGCAGATCGGCGCGTTCTCCCGCGCCGGGGAGGTTCTCCTGGATCCATGCGCGCCGCGCCTTCTCGGTGCGGGGGAAGTCACGGCCTCCGCCGATGGCGCGACCGGCCGTGGAGACGGTGCGCGAGCGCCCGATCAACCCCAGCACCACGTTCGAGAGAGACTCGCCGAGCGCACGGAAGGTCGTCCACTTGCCGCCGACGAGGCTGACCAGGGGGACGGCCCCCTTCTCGTCGACCTCGATGCGGTAGTCGCGCGACACGAAGCCAGGTGCGGTGTCCTCATGCCGGGGGAGCGGACGGATGCCGGAGAAGTTGAAGACGATCTGATCGCGCGACACCGAGATCTGCGGGAACACGTGGTGGATGAGGTCGAAGAAGTAGTCGATCTCCTCCTCGGTGCACACCGGGACCTCGCGCGGGTCGGCGTCGATGTCCGTGGTGCCGACGAGCACGCGCCCCTTCAGCGGGTAGATGAGGACGATGCGCCCGTCGGAGTGCTCGAAGAAGATCTCCCGACCCCGCGTGGCCTCGAGCAGCTCGGGGTGGTCGAGGACGATGTGGGAACCCTTGGTGCCGCCCATGAATCGGGTGAGCTCGCCGAGGGCGTCGTTCGTGAGATCGGTCCACGGACCCGACGTGTTGACGACCACGTCCGAGGCGACGGCGAACTCCGTGCCGCTTTCGCGGTCGCGCAGCAGAACCTTGTCTCCGTCACGGCCGATCGCCTCGACGTAGTTGAGGGCGATCGCACCCGGGTGGGCGGCTCGTCCGTCCTGCAGCACGTCCAGGGCCAGACGCTCGGGGTCATGCATCGACGCGTCGTAGTAGGTGGCGGTGTACTTGATCTTCGGGTCGAGCGCCGGAAGCTCGGCGAGCGACTTCTTGCGGCCGAGGAACCGGTGACGGGGGACGGTCCCGCCGTCACGGGAGAACGTGTCGTAGATCGTGAGCCCGACCTTGATGAGGAACGCGCCGCGCTCCTTCGGCTTGCCGCTCTTGTGGGTGAGGAACCGCAGAGGCGCTGAGAGGATCCCCGAGAAGGTCGAGTAGATCGGGATGGTCGTCTGCAGCGGCTTGACGTAGTGCGGCGCGATCTTGAGGAGCCCGTTGCGCTCTTCGACCGACTCGCGCACCAGGCGGAACTCGCCGTTCTCGAGATAGCGGATGCCGCCGTGGATCATGTGGCTCGACGCCGACGACGCGCCCGACGCGAAGTCGCCTCGTTCGACGAGCACGACATCGACTCCCTGAAGAGCGAGGTCGCGGAACGTGGAGATGCCGTTGATCCCGGCACCGATGATGAGGACGCTGGTGCGCCCGGCCTCGCGAACGGCGCGGACCTCTGCGCGCTCCGGCGATGAGTGTGTCGACTCGATCATCTTCGACCTCTCTTCTCTGCTTGCCCCCAGCATCGACCCGACGAGCCGTTACGCGCAAGCCCGCTGCACATATGTGCAAGTATCGATTCCGGAGGACGACTCATGGCTCACTCAGACGCACGTTCGCGGGATTCGAAGGTGGTCGCGGCGCTCACCGCGGCGCAGCTGTACTACATGCAGGACAAGACGATGGAGGTCATCGCGCAGGAGCTCGGGACCTCGCGCTCGTCCGTCTCGCGGCTGCTGAGCTTCGCGCGCGAGACGGGGCTCGTGGACATCCGTATCAATTCACCCCTTGAGCGGCTCGGGATGCTGGAGCAGCGCATCCGCGATCGGCACAGGGTGGTCGCGCACGTGGTGCCGATGCCGGAGATCGTCAGCGAGATGGAGCGGCTCGAGCGCGTCGCCCTCACGGCAGGGCGCCTGCTGTCCCAGTTCGTGGACTCCAACATGATCATCGGCGTCGCCTGGGGCTCCACGATCAGTGCCGTGAGCCGCGCCCTCACACAGAAGGAGACGCACAACACCACGATCGTCCAGCTCAACGGCGCGGGCAACACCCAGACCAGCGGGGTCGAGTACTCCAGCGACATCCTGCAGCGCTTCGGCAGCGCATTCGGCGCCCAGGTGCAGCAGTTCCCCGTGCCGGCCTTCTTCGACGATCCGTCGACGCGTGAGGCGATGTGGCGGGAGCGCAGCACGTTGCGCGTGCTCGACCTCCAGTCCAAGATGGACATCGCCGTGTTCAGCCTCGGATCGCCGGCTGCCGAAGTGCCGAGCCGCGTGTACGTCGGCGGCTACCTCGGGCGCGACGACTATCGCAGTCTTCGGGAGGACCACGCGATCGGCGACGTCGCGACCGTGTTCTTCCGCGCCGACGGCTCGTGGCGCGACATCCGGCTCAACGCTCGGGCCACGGGACCCGGCCTCGACAGGCTGCGCCGGGTGCCGCGGCGCGTCTGCGTCGTGTCCGGCATCCCGAAGCTCGTGAGCCTGCGCGCCGCCATCGCGGCCGATCTCATCACCGACGTCGTGCTCGATGAGGGGTTGGCCAGGCAGCTCGCGGAGGAGTGACTCATTCGTCCGGGAGGGACGCCTCGGGGCCGGAGCGGAACTCGCGGATGAGGTGATGCACGACCGCGGTGAGGTCGCCGCCGGCGGCATCGGCCACCGCGAGCTGCCGGGCGTAGCTCGCACCGTCCTCCAGGATGCGGCCGATGCTGCGGAACTCCGCCGCACACCCGAGGTCGGTCGCGACGGGGGCGAGTTCTTCCAAGGTCTCGGTGAGGTGCTCGCGCACCGGGCGCTGCGTGCCCGCTCTGTCGACGATCACCCTCGCGTCGACGCCGTAGCGCGCGGCCCTCCACTTGTTCTCCCGGTGGAACCAGGCCGGGAGCTCATCGAGGCTGCGTCCCTCGTCGAGCGCACGGGAGAAGTGCTCGACGAGAACCTGGACGAGGGCCGCCACCGCGGCCAGCTCCGGCAGTGTGGAGAGCCCATCGCAGGCGCGCACTTCGATCGTGCCCCAGCGCGGGGCCGGGCGGATGTCCCAGCGGACCTCGGACGCATCAGCCATCACGCCTGTGCGGACCATGTCGTCGAGGTAGGTCTCGAACTCCGACCATTCGTGCAACGGCCAGGGCAGCCCCGCCGTGGGGAGCTGTTGGAAGACGAGCGCCCTGTTCGACGCGTATCCCGTGCGCTCACCAGCCCAGAAGGGACTCGACGCGGCCAGCGCCTGGAGGTGCGGGAGATAGGCGGCGAGGGCGTTGATGATGGGGAAGACCTTGCGCTGGTCCTCGACGCCGATGTGCACGTGGATGCCCCAGATCATCATGTTGCGGCCCCACCACTGCGTGCGCTCGATGAGCTTGTGGTAGCGGGTCTTGTCGGTGACCTGCTGGTCGTACCACTGCGCGAACGGGTGGCTGCCGGCGGAGAGGAGCTCGATGCCCGCCGGATCCGTCGCCGCACGCACTGCGGCGATCGCCCTGCCGATGTCGTCCACGGCATCCGAGACAGACGCTCCGACCCCGCTCGTCACCTCGATGGTGTTGGTGAGCAGCTCGCCGGTGACCGTGTGCCGCTCGTCCTCGCTCTCCGCCTCCAAGGCATCGAGCAGTTCGGGGGCGCGGCCGACGAGGTCGCCGCTCGCCGGATCCGCGAGCATGATCTCCCACTCCAGGCCGACGGTGGAGCGGGCGGAGGGCGCGAATTCGAGCGTCACGAGCACAGTCTCGCACGCGGCAGCCGCGACACGGCAGCCGTCGTGTCGCCAGGTTTCGCGCCCGTGCCCGGCATCTGGCAGAATAGAGGGTCGGACGACGTGCTCGACCCTCTATCCAGCACTCATCCTCCCTTTCAGAGCTTCCGCCGGGTGTGCACCCCACGCTCCAGGCGACCGGTTCGTTTCCTTCCACACCATTCAGGAGAATCGTGGCTGTCAAGATTCGTCTCAAGCGCCTGGGCAAGATCCGCGCGCCTTACTACCGCATCGTCGTCGCCGACTCGCGCGCCAAGCGCGACGGTCGCGTGATCGAGGAGATCGGCAAGTACCACCCGACCGAGGAGCCCTCGTTCATCGAGATCGACTCCGAGCGCGCCCAGTACTGGCTGTCCGTCGGTGCACAGCCGACCGAGCAGGTCACCGCGCTGCTGAAGATCACCGGCGACTGGGGCAAGTTCAAGGGCGACAAGGACGCGAAGTCCACCCTCAAGGTCGCCGAGGAGAAGGCTGCGTTCGAGGCCGACGCCTCCAAGAAGTCGGTCATCAAGCCCAAGGCGGAGAAGAAGGAGGAGGCTCCCGCTGAGGAGGCTCCCGCCGCCGAGGCCGACGCGGAGGCCGCTGAGGCTCCCGCCGCCGACGCCGAGTAATCCGTCGTGCTCGCCGCCGCGCTCGAACACATCGTCAAGGGGATCGTCGATCACCCCGACGAGGTGCGCATCACCGAATCCACGTCGCCGCGAGGCGAACTGCTCGAGGTGCGCGTGCACCCCGACGACCGTGGACGCGTGATCGGGCGCGGCGGCCGCACCGCGAAGGCCCTGCGCACGCTCATCTCCGCCCTGGCGGATGGGCGGCGTGTCCGCGTCGATGTCGCGGATGACTGACGTGGTGTCCAGAGAACGAAACCAGGGCAAGAACCAGCTGCGCGTCGGGCGCCTCGTCAAGGCCCACGGCCTCAAGGGCGCGCTCAAGCTGGAGCTGTACACCGACAACCCGGAGCGGCGCTTCGTCCCGGGCGCCGAGTTCACGTTGCAGGTGCCAGAGGCATCTCCGTGGCACGGCAAGACCGTCACCGTGCGGGACTACCGGGTGATGAACGGCAACTCGGTCGTGTTCTTCCAGGGTGTCGACGACCGCACCGCCGCCGAGAGCCTCGTCCGTGCGATCCTGTGGATCGATCAGGACGCCGCTGAGATCGACGTCGAGGACAACGCGTGGTTCGACCACCAGCTGGTGGGACTCGACGTGGTCCGCGACGAGGTGGTCGTCGGACGGGTGGTCCGGGTGGACCACCTCCCCGCACAGGATCTGCTGATCGTGAAGACCGGTGACCAGGAGATCATGGTCCCCTTCGTGGAGGCCATCGTCCCCACCGTCGACATCGCAGCCGGCCGCTTGGTCGTCACGCCGCCGGCGGGGCTCTTCGAGGAACTGCCGGATGCCGATGACGTCCCGGCGGCGGACGACGACGCTGCCACCGCGGACGCGCCCGAGTGACCGCTGATACGGTTCCCCCGTGCGCATCGACGTCGTCTCCATCTTCCCGTCGTACTTCGACGGCCTGACGCTCTCCCTTCTCGGTAAGGCGCAGGACGCAGGCATCCTCGACCTCTCCGTTCGCGACCTGCGCGACTGGACGCACGATCGGCACCGCACCGTCGACGACACACCCTACGGCGGCGGCGCAGGCATGGTCATGAAACCGGAGCCGTGGGGACTCGCTCTCGATGAGCTGGCGGGCGCGTCGGAGCGCCCGACGATCATCTTCCCGTCTCCGGCGGGGGAGGTGTTCGCGCAGGCGACCGCCAGGGAGCTCGCGACGAGAGACCACCTGGTCTTCGGATGCGGTCGGTACGAGGGCATCGACGAGCGGGTGTTCGAGTACGCCTCGGAGCTGGGCGAGGTGCGCCTCATCAGCCTCGGCGACTACGTCCTCAACGGGGGCGAGGTCGCGACGATGGCGATGATCGAGGCCATCGGACGCCTCCTCCCCGGCGTGGTGGGAAATCCGGAGAGCCTGGTCGAGGAGTCGCACGAAGACGGCCTGCTCGAGTACCCCTCGTACACGAAGCCCTCGGTGTGGCGCGAGCGCGCCGTTCCCGAGGTGCTGCTGAGCGGGAATCACGGCGCGATCGCCTCCTGGCGCCGTGAGCAGCAGATCGAGCGCACGCGTCGTCGTCGGCCGGATCTTCTCAGCTAGAGCATCCGCTCCGTCCCGCGGTCGATCTCGAAGACGATGCTGTGCGGATGCCTGAGGGCGAGCGCACCAGCGGGATCCAGCCCGCGGAGTTCGGCGCGCAGCATCCGCCCGATCATCTCGTGTGCGATGAGGAGGGGAGTGCCGGACGAAGCCCACCCGCATGCGGAGAGCGCGCGTCGCGCGCGTGCACGCGCCTGGGCATAGCTCTCGCCGCCGGGGAATGCCCAGCCATACCGGTTCGCCGCACGGTCTGCCCTGGCCGTCGGATAGATCTGGTCGATCTCGTCCCAGGTCATGCCCGCCATATCGCCGTGGTGCACCTGGGCGAGCTCCGGCACCTCGACGAGTTCGGCCCCGAGCCGATCGGCGATGATGGTCGCCGTGTGCAGGGCACGGCCGAGCGGGCTCGAGCACACCGTGACGATGCCTCTGCCGGTCAGCAGGAGAGCGGTCGTCTCGGCCTGGCGGATGCCGTCGTGTGTGAGGGCCGAGTCGAGCTGTCCCTGCAGCCGGTGCTGGAGGTTCCACTCGGTCTGGCCGTGCCTCGCGAGGAAGAGGCGTTCCGGCACATGACGGTCCTCCGGGATCATCCACTCAATATGGCACACCGCCATGGTCCGCCGTTGGCGTCTTGCATGACAGCCGCTGCTAACGTCGGATCATGGCGCACGAGACGCTGGCCCGCTCCTTCGAGGGCATCGGAGCCGAGTACGACCGCTTCCGGCCTGGCTTCCCGGACGGGGCGTTGCACGCGGTGCTGCCGGAGCGCGTCGGACGGGTCTTGGATCTCGGGGCGGGGACGGGCAAGTTCACGCGGCTCCTCGTGCCGTGGGCCGATGAGGTCGTCGCGGTCGAGCCGTCCCACGCGATGCTCGGCGTGCTGCGTGACAAGGTGGCCGGTGTCGTCACGTATCAGGGGGGCGCGGAGAACATCCCCCTGGCTGATGCGTCCGTCGATGCGGTCACCGTGGCGCAGGCGTTCCACTGGTTCGATCGCGACGCGGCGTGTGCCGAGATCGCGCGTGTCCTCCGTGCCGACGGTGTGCTCGGCCTCATCTGGAACAGATCCGACGTCGGGTGCGCATGGGACAGGGCCTGCCATCGACTTCTTCATCCCGCGGTCGGGTCTCAGGACGACACGACGAGTTCGGCCGCCGCTGTGCTGCCGGGGTTCGCGTTCGAGCAGCACAGGGAGATCGCATGGACCGAACGGATCTCCCGAGACGACTACGTGGGGCGGTGGACCACGGTGAGCAGCTACCTCGTCGCACCTCCGGAACGACGCTCCAGGCTGATCGAGGCGATATCGCTGGTGATCGACACCGATCCTGACACGGCCGGGCGCTCGGAGTTCGACCTCCCGCACGTCACCGACGTCTTCGTTTATCGCCGCGCATGAGGATCTGGTCGCTGCATCCGCGGTACCTCGATCGTCAAGGGCTCGTGGCCTGTTGGAGGGAGTCGCTGCTCGCACAGGCGGTGCTGGCGGGACGAACGGTCGGCTACACGCGGCATCCCCAGCTCGAACGATTCCGCTCCGCGGCCGACCCGGTCGCGGCGATCGGCGCCTATCTCACGGCTGTTGCCGATGAAGCGGCCGGGCGTGGCTATCGGTTCGATCGCTCGCGCGTCGATACGGCGGATGTACGGCTCGGCGAGCACCTGACCGTCACGACCGGGCAGCTGCGCATCGAGTGGCTGCATCTGCGCGGCAAGCTCGCCGTGCGCGATCCGGATCGGCTCGCGCTGTGGGACGGGGTCCGCGATCCCGAGCCGCACCCGCTGTTCCGTGTGGAGGCGGGTCCGGCCGCCTCCTGGGAGCGCGCCGGCGCGTGAACCGCGCTCAGTCGACGCCGAGGAACGACCGGTCGGTGAGGACGATAGGCCCGTCCTCGGTCACGGCGACGGTGTGCTCGGAGTGCGCGCCGCGGGAGCCGTCGGCGCTGCGGAGCGTCCACCCGTCGGGGTCGGTGACGAGCTCGTCCGTTGTGGCGAGGAGCCACGGCTCGAGCGCGAACACGAGGCCGGCCCTGAGAGGGAACCCGCGGCCGGCCCGGCCGTCGTTCGGGACGTGCGGGTCGCCGTGCATGATGCGGCCGACTCCGTGCCCGCCGAACTCGGTGTTGATCGAGTAGCCGGCGCCGCGGGAGACCTCGGCGATGGAGGCCGAGATGTCGCCGATGCGGTTGCCGACGACCGCGGCCGCGATCGCCGCGTCGAGCGCGCGTTCCGTCGTCTCGATCAGCCGCAGGTCTTCGTCGCGCGGGGTTCCCACGACGAACGAGACGGCGGAGTCGGCCACCCACCCGTCGACGGACACGGCGAAGTCGAGCGAGACCAGATCACCGTCGCGCAACGTGTAGTCGTGGGGGAGTCCGTGCAGCACCGCGTCGTTGACAGAGGTGCAGATGACCTTGCCGAACGGGCTGGCCCCGAAGGACGGGTGGTAGTCGATGTAGCAGGACTCCGCCCCGGCACGTCGGATCAGGTCGTGCGCGCGCCGGTCGATCGTCAGGAGATTCGTCCCGACCTTGGTCTCGTCGCGCAGCGTGGCGAGGGTCTCGGCGACGAAGCGTCCGGCGGCGCGCATCTCGTCGATCTCGGCGGGCGTGCGCAGTTCGATCATGGGGGTGTCCTCTCGTCCCCTCCATTCTCCCCGATGCAGGCGGCGTCATCGTCTCGCGTGCTCACAGCGAACACGCGAGCGCGCCAGACGCTCGGGTCGTACGATCGGAGCATGTGGGTGCGAAGGGCGTTCTTCCGATGGCTGCTGCCGGCGGCCTTCGTGCTCCCCGCCTGGCTTCTGATCGGCTGGGGTGTCTTCCAGGGCGGATGGGCCATCCTCTGGGTGCTCTTCATCGCCATCCCGTCGGTCTTCCTCGGCCAGCTGCTGCTCACCCTCCTGACGCGCTCGCGCCCGTCCGTGCGGGTCGAACGAGCCGTGTCGTGGTGGGATGTCGCAGGGTTCTCCCTGTGGCACGGGCTCACCATCGCGGTCGGGTGCTTCATCGACGGAGCCTTCGGCTGGTTGCTCACCGGTGCGATCGTCGTGGGCATCGCCCTCATCTGGTTGCAGCTGTGGCAGCTGTGGAACGAGGCGAAGGGCAGCGGGACGAGGATCCGTGAGACCATCACCTGGCGCACCGTGACGCCGGCTGAGGAGCGCGCAGGCGATGAGCGGACGACACCGCATCGCGTGATCGTCGTGAGGGAGACCGACTCGACGGAGTGACCGTCCCGTCGAGCGCGCCGGGTTTTGGTGCGCGCACCCTTCCATGGCAGAATGGGTCCTTGTGCCGTGACCGGCTCTGCCACAGGGGAGCCCGCGGACGCCTCGGCGCCGTACGGTGCACACCCCATTCTTGTTCCTTCCAGCATGCATGCGACCTGTGGCGAATGCAGAGAGAGACGATCATGCAGATCCTCGACGCCGTCGACGCGGCTTCCCTCCGTTCGGACATCCCCGACTTCGGCCCCGGTGACACGGTCAACGTGCACGTCAACATCACCGAGGGCAACCGCTCCCGCATCCAGATCTTCAAGGGCGTCGTCATCGGCCGCCAGGGCGACGGCGTGCGCGAGACGTTCACCGTCCGCAAGATCAGCTTCCAGGTGGGCGTCGAGCGCACCTTCCCCGTGCACTCCCCGGTGATCGACCACATCGAGGTCGTCACGCGCGGTGACGTGCGCCGTGCGAAGCTCTACTACCTGCGCGAACTGCGCGGCAAGAAGGCGAAGATCAAGGAGAAGCGCGAGAACTGACGCGCGCTGCTCTCCACGGCACCCCGGGACACGATGTCCCGGGGTGCTGTGTTCTATCCGGGGTGTGCGACCCTAGTAGATGCCGTCTTCGAGCGGTGCGAGACAGTGAAGGAACCCTATGACGATCGACTCCGTTCCCGCGTCGAACCCCGCCGGAAGGCGGCGCCGCGGGTTCCTCATGTTCCTTCGCGATGTGCTGGTGATCGTCGTGATCGCTGCGCTCGTCTCGTTTCTGGTGAAGACGTTCATCGTCCGCTCGTTCTACATCCCGTCGGCGTCGATGGAGCGGACCCTCATGGTCAACGACCGCATCCTCGTGGATGAACTCACCCCGCGGTGGACGGGGTACGAGCGCGGCGACGTCGTCGTGTTCAAGGATCCGGGCGGATGGCTGGACGCGCAGCCGCAGACTCCTCCGGGTCCGCCGCTCGTGCAAGCGGTCGACTGGGCTCTCAACCTCGTCGGCATCTCCGCCACGGATTCGCAGGACCACCTGGTGAAGAGGGTGATCGGCCTCCCCGGCGATCACGTCATCTGCTGCAACGCACTCGGCCAGATCACGATCAACGGGACTCCGGTCGATGAACTGGGGTACCTCAACCTGCCCGCCGGTGACACGGCGGCCTCGAACAGCCCGTTCGACGTCGTGGTGCCGAAGGGGTCGCTGTGGTTGCTCGGTGACAATCGCGATCGCTCGCGCGATTCCCGTGAGCACCAGGACCTCCCCAGTGGGGGATTCGTGCCGCTGGAGAACGTCGTCGGCAAGGCGTTCCTTACGACATGGCCCCTCGACCGTTTCGGGCTGATCGACGGCCACCACGACAGCTTCACCGGGGTCCCCGATCCAAAATGACCGTCGTCGCACCGAAGCTCACGCTCGAACGCAAACTCCTGGCAGAGAGCGAGCTCCTCGTCGCGCTGGACGAGGTGGGCAGGGGTGCCCTGGCCGGTCCTGTGGCGGTGGGGGTCGCTGTGATCGACGCCAAAGGCGCTCGGAGGAGGGTGCCCGAGGGTCTGCGGGATTCCAAGCTCGTGCCGGAGCGGCGCCGGCCGGAGGTCGCGGCCAGAGCCGCTGCATGGGTTCAGGCCTCCGGGGTGGGGTGGGCGAGCGCAGCCGAGATCGACCGCGTCGGGATCATGCGGGCATTGGGCCTCGCCGCGTCGCGGGCCATCCTGTGCGTCGTCGAGCAGGGGGTGACGATGGACAACGCCCTGGTGCTTCTCGACGGGAACCACGACTACGTCTCGGCCGTGCATCCGGCGCCGCTGCGCGTTCGCTCGAAGGTGAAGGCGGACCGCGACTGCGCGTCGGTGTCTGCGGCGTCGGTGATCGCGAAGGTCGCGCGTGATGCACTGATGATCGACCTCCACGCAGAGCACCCCGACTATCAGTGGAACCGCAACAAGGGTTACGCCAGCGTCGAGCACCGCGACGCGATCCGCGCCCTCGGCCTTTCGCCGCACCATCGCGCATCCTGGGCGATCGCTGATGCTCCCACGCTGTTCTGATGGCCTCCGCCCGTGCGACGGTGATCAGAGTCAGCGCCTAGGATGGTCTCATCATGGATGAGGAAGCCTTCGACGACTACGACCGCGAACTCGAGCTGGCCCTGTTCCGCGAATATCGCGACGTCGTCGGGCAGTTCCAGTACGTCGTCGAGACCGAGCGTCGGTTCTATCTGGCCAACGAGGTGAACGTCGTCCGCCGCGACACGGAGCACGATTTCTACTTCGAAATCTCGATGAGCGACGTGTGGGTGTGGGACATCTACCGAGCCGACCGCTTCGTCAAGGCGGTGCGGGTGCTCACGTTCAAGGATGTGAACGTCGAGGAGCTCCAGCGCCGCGAGTTCGAGCTGCCGCAGGAGCTCTCCCTCGACGGCGAGTGATCCTCCACAAACGCGGAACGCGGCGGCTTCTCCACAGTCGCTGAGGAATCCGAGGCTGAGCCGATCGCGGAGCGTCGCCTTCCGGGCACGCTGTCGGCATGGCAGCGAAAGACGACCTCGGAAGAGCGGGCGAAGAACGGGCGGCACGGTATCTGACCGCCGCCGGGTACGACATCCTCGATCGGAACTGGCGGTGCCCTCAGGGGGAACTCGACATCGTCGCCCTCGGCGGCAGAGTGCTCGTGTTCGTGGAGGTGAAGACCCGTCGCTCCATGGCATACGGCCATCCGCTTGAAGCCGTCGACGTGCGGAAGAGGCGGCGTCTGTGGAAGCTGGCCCATGCGTGGATGGCTCAGCACCCCGACATGGCGCACGGCCGGTCCCTGCGCGTAGATGTCATCGGGATCACCGGCGCGGACCCGTTCAGCGCGACTCTCGAGCATCTGGTGGACGTCGTATGAGCACGGCGCGCGCCTGGGCGGTCGCTCTCACCGGCGTCGACGGCCACCTCGTGGAGGTGGAGGCCGACCTGTCGAATCAGACGCCGGAGTTCAAGATCATCGGCTTGCCGGACAAGTCCCTCGGCGAGGCCGTGCAACGAGTGCACAACGCGTGCAAGAACTCCGGAATGGACCTGCCGCGTCGTCGCCTCACGGTGAATCTCTCACCGGCGAGCCTGCCGAAGCACGGGTCAGGATTCGATCTCGCCATCGCCGTGGTGGCCCTCGCCGCGGGCGGGGCTCTGACACTCCGCTCGATCGCACACACGGTCTACATCGGAGAACTCGGTCTCGACGGGCGTCTCCGCCCCGTCCCAGGGGTGCTCCCCGCTGTCTTCGCCGCGGCACGCGCTGGGTTCGACCGGGTGGTCGTGCCCAGTGCGAACGAGGAGGAGGCACGGCTGGTGGCCGGTATCGACGTGCGTGCGGCCACCACTCTTGCAGAGGTGGCGGTCTGGCACGGTGCGGACGTCGAGGTGCCCGAGGTCGATCCGGTGGGCGTCCGCACCGAGATCCCCGAGCCCGTCCAGAGTCTCGATCTGGCTGATGTGGTCGGTCAGGAGGAGGCGGTGCATGCCTTGATCGCCGCTGCCGCAGGAGGCCATCACATCCTGCTGAGCGGTCCGCCCGGCGCGGGGAAGACGATGCTCGCGCGGCGACTCCCCGGGATCCTCCCTCACCTGACCGACGAAGAGGCACTGGAGGTCGCGTCGATCCGGTCGCTTTCCGGGCAGCCGGTTCACCGGCTGGACCCTGTGCCTCCGATCGAGGCGCCGCATCACAGCGCGTCGTCGACGGCCCTGGTCGGCGGAGGATCGCGGATGGCAAGACCCGGCTCGATCGTGCGCGCCCACCGAGGGGTGCTCTTTCTGGATGAGGCGGGGGAGTTCTCCCGTGGAGCGTTGGATGCGCTCAGGCAGCCCCTCGAATCGGGGATCATCGAGATTCACCGGGCGGGGTTCCACGCCCGATTCCCCGCCCGCTTCCAGCTGGTGATGGCGATGAACCCGTGCCCCTGCGGCAACTACGGCGTGCGCGGCGCCGAATGCGTGTGCCCCTCGATCGCGATCCGCAGGTATGCGAGCCGGCTGTCGGGTCCGCTGCGTGATCGGATCGACATCGAGCTGCACGTGTCCCGCGTCGCGGCCTCGCGGGCGACCGCGGGAGAGCGCGCGGAGATGACCACGGCAGAGGCGAGGGAACGGGTCGGTCGGGCACGCCGCCGCGCAGCCGAGCGGCTGAAGGGAACGCCGTGGGCGCGCAACGCCGAGGTTCCGGGATCGTGGTTGCGGCAGCCGTCGCAGCGCGTCGACGCCGCGGCACGCGCACCTCTCGATCGTGCGCTGGAACGCGGAGCGCTGACGCTGCGCGGATACGACAGGGTGCTGCGACTGGCCTGGACGATGGCCGATCTCGCCGACCGCGATCGCCCTGGTCAGGAGGAGATCGGCCATGCCCTCTTCCTGAAGAGAGGAGTGGCGTCGTGATCGCGGAGTTGCGGGCGGATGCCAGGGTGCGGCGTGCCGTCGAGGCGTTGCGAGACGGATCGTGCATCGACGACGCGATCGCCCGGGCGGCATGGAGCGTCATCGCCGAGCCGGGAGACGGCGACGCAGGCGCGGTGATCGCCCACATGGGAGCGACCGACGCGCTCCTGCTGCTCGGGGGAGAGGCGACTCCGCTCGTCTCGCCCGGGGTCGACAGGCGACGGCTCCGTGAGGCGATCGCCCGGTGGCTTCCCCGCGCGAAAGCGTCGGCCGTCAAGGCTGCCGTGATGAGCGCGACCGATGTCGGTGCTCGTCTGGTGCTGCCAGGGGATGCCGCATGGCCCGTGTCCGTCGACGACCTCGGCGACAACGCTCCGGCCGCTCTCTGGGTGCGAGGAGACCCGGGTCTCCTCGAGGCGGCGCCCAAGGTCGCTCTCGTGGGCGCCCGTGCGGCGACATCCTATGGTGAGATGCTCGCGGGGGAGTTCGCCGGCGATCTGGCCGCCTCGGGGGCGGTGATCGTGTCCGGAGGTGCGTACGGCATCGATGGAGCCGCCCACCGTGCGGCGCTCCAGGTACAGGGCAAGACCATCGCTTTCCTCGCAGGGGGGATCGACCGTCCTTATCCGCAGGGCCATCGTGAGCTCCTGCGCAGGATCTCGGAGGTCGGAGCCGTCGTGAGCGAAGTTCCGTGCGGCACGGCTCCCACGAAATGGCGATTCCTCGCCCGGAATCGGCTCATCGCTGCTGTCAGCGACGCGACCGTCGTGGTGGAGGCCGGCTGGCGCAGCGGTTCTCTCAACACGGCCGGACATGCCGCCAGCCTCGGACGGCCGCTCGGTGCCGTACCGGGTCCGGTGACCAGCGCGGCGTCGTCGGGATGCCATCGACTGTTGCGCGAGTATGACGCCACCTGCGTGACAACCGTGGGGGAGATCCGCGAACTCTGGGGTGAGCCCGCGGGGCCCGCCGCCCTGGGGCAGGGGGAGGACCGGGTGGAGCAGCGACTGCTCGACGCCCTGAGCACGCGCACCGGCATCACGACCAGCGAGATCGCGCGGCGGAGCGGCCTCGCGCCTGAGCAGGTCAGTGCACGCCTCGGGTTCCTCGAGCTCGACGGGCGGGTACGGCAGGTCGACGGCGGATGGCGCCTGGCGTCGGCGAAGCGATGACGGCCCTCATCCTCTCCGGCGGGGCATCCGGAACCCGTGTCGAGGTGCGGCAAGCTGGGACCCATGGACCTCGAAGCGGCGATCGACGCGTTCGCGGAGCACCTGCGCACCGTGCGCAGGCTGTCGCCGGCGACCGTACGCGCATACCGCACCGACCTCCGTGATCTCCGCGATGCGGCGGGGTCCGTCGGTCTGGAATCGGTGGACCTGGAAGCGCTGCGCGACTGGCTCTGGCGGGCGACGCAGCGAGGAGACGCACGATCCACCCTCGCGCGACGGGCCGCGGCCGCGCGATCATTCTTCGGCTGGGCGACGGAGCAGCAGCTCATCGCACACGACCCGAGCCTCCGGCTCATCGCGCCCAAACGGGGACACAGCCTCCCCACCGTCGCTTCAAAAGAGGCCATGGCCCAGCTGCTCGACGGCAGGCGGGAGCTCGCCGCCGGCGGCGATCCGGTGAATCTTCGAGACCATGCCGTCCTCGAGCTCCTATACGGGGCGGGCATCCGCGTGTCGGAGCTGTGCGGACTCGACGTCGACGACGTCGATCTGCAACGGGGTACGGCGCGGGTCCTCGGCAAGGGATCGAAGGAGCGCGTCGTCCCGTTCGGGGCTCCTGCCGGGGACGCGATCGGCGCGTACCTCACCCGGGGGCGCCCCGTACTGGCGGCGAGAGCGACACGCGACGGGGCAGCGATGTTCCTCGGCAGCCGCGGGGGTCGATTGGGGCCACGTGCGGTGTACGCCCTCGTCGCAGACGTGCTCGCCCCGCTCGTCGGCACAGAGACGGTGGGCCCGCATGCGCTGCGGCACACCGCGGCCACACACCTGCTCGACGGGGGCGCTGATCTGCGCGCCGTGCAAGAACTGCTCGGCCACGCCAGCCTCGGCACCACACAGATCTACACGCATGTCTCGGCAGAGCGCCTGACCGCCACCTACCGACTCGCGCACCCGCGGGCGTGACGGCGCCCACAGGCCGGGGTGCGGGGGAGGGGACGAACGACACGTCGGTGCGCCGTCCGAGCGGCCCGGCGGCACGGCCTGGTCGCTTTCAGCCGGCGTCACAGCACGGCAGCAGCACCGCGCGGGGGATGTCGCCCCAGAGCAGCATCGGGTTGATGTACTCCCCGTCCAGCCGCACGCCGAGGTGCAGCCGCCCTGGAGCCGTGTGTCCTCCCGCGGATACCGTACCGATGAGGTCTCCGGCGGCGACGGGGTCGCCCGCGGACAGCGGGGACTCCATCGGCTCGAAGGTCGTGACGTAGCCCCCTGGGTGTTCGATCGTCAGCAGCGCCCGGTCGACCACGACTCCGCGGAACGCGACCACGCCGTCGGCGGGTGCGCGCACCGTCCCGCCCTGAGGTGTCTCGATGTCGACCCCGCGGTGGCCGGCCCCGAATCGGTGCGCCGGCGCGCGATACGGCGCGGCGACCCGCCGCGGTCCGTCGACAGGCCACAGCCATGCTGCGACACCTGCCGCGTCGGCCGCCGCGATGCCGGGCGCGACATGGATGCCGGGAGCGTCGCGCATGGCAGCGGGTGCGGGTGAGCCGGGTGAGGCCTGCGCGACGGGTACGGAGTGCACGGCGGACGATGACGGCGACGCTGTCGCGGACGCCGGCGATGCGCACGACGCCACGATGAGGAGAAGCGCGAGAGGGTGTCTGGAGGTCATGCGGTCATGGTCGCGGACCGGCGTGTGGAGCGGGCACCTCCCGTGCGAGGAACCGCAGTGATCGGGGATAACCCGCCAGGTGGGCGCACGGTGCAGGACGAGTCCGTGGGCGCGATCCTGTATGCTTGACGGGCACCCCCGAATCGGGGTGACTACGCGTGCCCACAGCGACTGCGGTCGCGGCATCCATTCCCACAGGTCCACTTCACCGAGGTGGCGGGAGTGCGCCGGGCACCAGGAAGTCCGACCGACCGGTCGGCGACAACCTCAACGGCGCCCGACGCCAGAACAAGGAGACGACCATGGCAGTGGTCACCATCCGCCAGCTGCTCGACAGCGGCGTGCACTTCGGACACCAGACCCGCCGGTGGAACCCGAAGGTGAAGCGCTTCATCCTCACGGAGCGCAGCGGCATCCACATCATCGACCTGCAGCAGTCGCTCGGGTACATCGACAAGGCGTACGACTTCGTCAAGGAGACGGTCGCGCACGGCGGAACCATCCTCTTCGTCGGCACGAAGAAGCAGGCCCAGGAGATCCTGGCCGAGCAGGCGACCCGTGTCGGCCAGCCCTACGTCAACCAGCGCTGGCTCGGTGGCCTCCTCACGAACTTCTCGACCATCGCGAAGCGTCTCGCCCGCATGAAGGAGCTCGAGGAACTCGACTACGAGAACCCGGCGACCTCCGGCTTCACCAAGAAGGAGCTCCTGCTCAAGAAGCGCGAGCTCGACAAGCTGCACAAGTCGCTCGGCGGCATCCGCAACCTCACCAAGACGCCGTCCGCTCTCTGGGTCGTCGACGCCAAGCGTGAGCACCTCGCCATCGACGAGGCCAAGAAGCTCGGCATCCCGGTGATCGGCATCCTCGACACCAACGCCGACCCCGACGACTTCCAGTACCCGATCCCGGGCAACGACGACGCCATCCGTTCGGTGTCGCTGCTCACGCGCATCATCGCGGACGCCGCGGCCGAGGGTCTGCAGCAGAAGCACAACCCCGACGCGGGCGACGCCGAGCCGCTGGCTGAGTGGGAGCAGGAGCTCCTCGAGTCCGGCTCCGCACCGGCTCCCGCCGCCGAGGCAGCGGAGACCGAGACGGCTGAGGCTGTCGAGGCTCCTGCCGCCGACGCCCAGTAATCCACGCGAACACCACGCACTCACACCTACGAAGCAAGGAGCCACCACACATGGCCAACTTCACCATCGCCGACCTCAAGGCGCTGCGTGAGCAGCTCGGCACGGGCATGGTCGACACCAAGAAGGCGCTCGAGGAGGCTGACGGAGACGTCGAGAAGGCCACCGAGATCCTGCGCCTGAAGGGTGCCAAGGGCAACGCGAAGCGCGCTGACCGCTCGACCAGCGAGGGCCTCGTCGTCGCTCGCGAGCAGGACGGCGCCGTGACGCTCGTCGAGCTCGCCTGCGAGACCGACTTCGTCGCGAAGAACGAGCGCTTCATCGCTCTCGCCGACAAGGTCGCCGACGCGGTCGCCGCCGTCAAGGCCGACTCCGTCGAGGCGGCTCTGGCCGCGCAGGCGGGCGACAAGTCCGTCGAGCAGCTCATCTCGGAGGAGGCGGCGATCATCGGCGAGAAGGTCGAGCTCCGTCGCGTGCGCACGATCTCCGGCGACAAGGTCGAGGTCTACCTGCACCGTACGAGCAAGGACCTCCCGCCGCAGATCGGCGTCGTGGTCGCCTACACGGGTGACGACGCCGAGACGGCTCGCAGCATCGCGCAGCACATCTCCTTCGCGAACCCGTCGTACCTCTCGCGCGAGGACGTCCCCGCGGACGCCGTCGAGAAGGAGCGCGAGATCGTCACCGAGATCTCGCGCAACGAGGGCAAGCCCGAGGCTGCCCTGCCGAAGATCGTCGAGGGTCGCGTCGCCGCGTTCATCAAGCAGGTCGCCTTGCTGGAGCAGGACTACGCGAAGGACAACAAGCTGTCGGTCGGCCAGGTCGCGAAGGATGCCGGTATCACCGTCACCGACTTCGCGCGCTTCAAGGTCGGCGCGTAACAGCCGCGAAGGGGTTCGGATCGAGTCGATCCGAACCCCTTCTTCATGCCTACGAGGCACTATCTTGAATCGGGACGAGAGGACCACATCCATGACCGAACGCACCGGACGCCGCCGCGTCCTCCTCAAGCTGTCGGGCGAGGCATTCGGAGCCGGGCAGCTCGGCGTCAACCCCGATGTCGTCAGCCAGATCGCGCGTGACATCGCCGCAGCGGTCGATCGCGTCGAGGTCGCCGTCGTCGTCGGGGGAGGCAACTTCTTCCGCGGCGCCGAGCTGAGCCAGCGCGGCATGGATCGCGGACGAGCCGACTACATGGGCATGCTCGGCACTGTCATGAACGCTCTCGCCCTGCAGGACTTCCTCGAGCAGGCCGGCGCAGCCACGCGCGTGCAGTCGGCGATCTCGATGACGCAGGTCGCCGAGCCGTACATCCCGCGCCGTGCCGAGCGTCATATGGAGAAGGGCCGCGTCGTGATCTTCGGCGCAGGCGCCGGACTCCCGTACTTCTCCACCGACACCGTGGCGGCTCAGCGCGCGCTTGAGATCGGCGCGACGGAGGTCCTCGTGGCGAAGAACGGCGTCGACGCGATCTACACGGCCGATCCGAACAAGCATGCGGACGCCGAGCGCATCGATCGCGTGACCTATCGCGACGCGCTGCAGCGCGGTCTCAAGGTCGTGGACTCCACCGCATTCAGCCTGTGCATGGACAACAACATGGACATGCGCGTCTTCGGCATGGAGCCGGCGGGCAACGTCACCAGGGCGCTTCTCGGCGAGCCGATCGGCACGCTCGTCACCGCCTGAGCGCCGCTTCCCTGGGCGGTGACCGGCTGCCCGATAGAATTGAGCTGAACACCCCGACGATAGGAGTCACCCGTGATCGCGGACGTCCTCGCTGAAACCACCTCTCGCATGGCCCGGGCGGTCGAAGCTGCCAAGGAGGACTTCGCCACGGTCCGCACCGGCCGTGCCAACCCGCAGCTGTTCCAGAAGCTGATGGTGGATTACTACGGCTCCCCGACGCCGCTCGCGCAGCTGGCGTCGCTGGCGAACCCCGAGGCTCGCACGCTCATCATCACGCCCTACGACAAGTCGGCGCTCAAGGCGATCGAGCAGGCCGTGCGCGACATGCCGAACCTCGGCGCCAACCCCTCGAACGACGGCAACATCGTCCGCGTCACGATGCCGGAGCTGACGGCGGACCGTCGCAAGGAGTACGTCAAGCTGGTCAAATCGAAGGCCGAAGACGCCAAGGTGCACGTCCGCGGGATCCGCCGCAAGGCGAAGGACGAGCTCGATGCCCTCAAGAGCGAGCTCGGCGAGGACGAGATCGCACGGGGGGAGAAGGAGCTCGACGCCCTCACGCGCCAGCATGTCGACCTCATCGACGACGCACTCAAGCGCAAAGAGGCCGAGCTCCTCGAGGTGTAGGCGGCATGTCCGACGACATCAGCGACCGCGGCGAGCCACTGCCGCCGAAGCGGCGGCAGGCCGGCGACGGCTCAGCGACGGGGGCGCCCTTGGCGGATGAGGCCTTTCCGGGCTTCGACGCGACGAGCATCCCGCCGCGTCCGCCGCTTCCGACGCCGACTCGCAGCGGAGGCCGCACGGAGACGGGCGACCTCGGGGCGATCCGCGAGCAGTGGCGCGCCGCGCGCGATGAGCTCGGCACCCATGTGTCGCATGCGCGCGACCAGCTCGACCAGGCCAACGAGCGGATCAAGCAGCGGACAGGGCGCGACCTCGTCGTCGCGATCGCGATCGGTCTCGCCTTCGGCGCGGCGCTCCTCGCATCGCTGCTCTTCACCAAGGTCTTCTTCATCCCGTTCGCGCTGGCGGCTGCCCTGCTCGGCGTGTACGAGCTGGCTCTCGCTCTGCGCGGCGCTGGACGGCGCATCGACGTCGTCCCGCAGCTGGTGGCTGCGGCGGTGGTCGTGCTGCCGGCCTACTTCGTGCAGATCTGGCTCGTATGGGTCATGCTGTTCGTCGCCGTTGCCTTCGTGATCGTGTGGCGTCTGCTCGCTCAGATGGTGGCGAAGGACGGACGCACCTACGGCGATGTGCTCGCGGATGCCGTCATCGGTGGGTTCGTCCAGATCTACGTGCCCTTCCTCGCCGCTGTCGCGCTGATCCTGCTCCGTCAGGAGGGCGGGCAATGGTGGGTGCTGAGCTTCATCACGATCGCCGTCGCGGCGGACACCGGCGCTTACGCCACAGGCCTCGCCTTCGGCAAGCATCCGATGGCGCCGCGCATCAGCCCGAAGAAGACCTGGGAGGGTTTCGCCGGGGCCGTCGTGGCATCTGTCGCAGCCGGCGTGTTGCTGGCGATGTTCCTGCTGGAGCTGCCGTGGTGGGCTGGAGTGATCTTCGGTGCCGCGATCCTCCTCTCCGCGACCCTCGGAGACCTCGGCGAATCGATGCTCAAGCGCGACATCGGCATCAAGGACATGAGCTCCTGGCTCCCCGGACACGGCGGGCTGCTCGACCGGCTCGACAGCATCCTTCCTTCCACGATCCCCGCGCTCTGTCTCTACTTCCTTCTCTCACCATGGGTGGTTCTGTGATGGCATCTGACGACGTCCTCGGCACCGACGCGCGCGAGCAGCAGCGGCCGCCCGCCCTCTCGCTCGCCGCGGGGCGTGCGCGGGGTTACCATCGTTCCGCCGTCGACACGTTCCTCGCCGCGGCGCGGACCGCGTTCGAGAACGGCGGCGGCGAACTCACCGCCGCCGACGTCCGCATGGCCTCGTTCCCGCTCGTGAAGAACGGGTACGTGGTCAGCGAGGTCGACGCCGCGCTCGGACGCGTCGAGGACGCCTTGGCAGCTCGTGAACGTGAGCGGGCGGTCCGCGCGCAGGGCGCGGGCGTGTGGGTGGAGCGGGCCCGCGATGAGGCCCAGGAGATCCTCGATCACCTTGCAAGGCCGCGCCGACACCGATTCGCGCGCACCGGCTTCCTGACGTTCGGGTACCGGATCGACGAGGTCGACCACGTCGCAACGCGCATCGTGCGCTATCTGCGCGACGGCGAGCCCCTCACGGCTGATCAGGTGCGTGCAGCGGCGTTCCGGATGCAGCGCGGAGGGTACCGCGAGGAGCAGGTCGACGCGCTGCTCGACGCCACGGTCGACGTCATCCTCGCGGTCCGCTGAGCGTTCCCATGGTCATCTCAGAGACGTCGCGGTAGGCTGTCACCCATCGTGAACTCCCGAAACGACATGACTCCCGACGGTGAACTCGTCTCGCCGGCGCCTGCGAGCACGACGGCTGCGCCCCGGACGAGCGCGCGCAAGCGTGGCGCCGCAGGCGTCATCGCGGGCCTTGCCGTGGTCGGTTTCGCTGCGGCGATGGTGGCACCGACGGGAATGGCGCTCGCCGATCCCCCCGCTGAGCCGGCGACGGAATCCGCATACTCCGCAGCTCTCGCCGACACGCAGAATCTCACGGTCACCGTTGAGGGTGCTGCGATCGCACCGGTGGAGCGCGGCACGTTCTCGGTGTACGTGACGCCCAAGCCCACGCCGACGCCGACCCCAGAGGTCGCCTCGTCGCGTCGCAGCGGCGGCGGGGGCGGGGGTGGCCCGCTGTTCTATACGGGTGGCGGCGCTCCGGCCGAGTGGATGGCGGCCGCGGGCATCCCCGAATCGGACTGGGGTTACGTCGACTACATCGTCTCGCACGAGAGCGGCTGGAATCCGAACGCGACGAACCGTTCGTCCGGTGCGTGCGGTCTCGTGCAGGCGCTGCCCTGCAGCAAGGTGCCGGGGAACGGCTACAACCCTGTCGACAACCTGCGCTGGGGCTCGGGCTACGCCTCCAGTCGGTATGGCGGCTGGGCGGGCGCCTACGCGTTCTGGTCGAAGAACCACTGGTGGTGAACCGCAGCCGTGCCGCGCTCGCACCGGCGCCGTCCGGCGCGCCCTGACACCGAAGACTCCTTCGACAGACTCCTCGCCTCGTGGAAGCGCACCGAGGTGCGCCGCGGCGCGTCATGGACGGTGCAGCCGGTCTCCGCGCTCCAGGCGCAGAAGGAGTACGTCTGCCCGGGGTGCGGCCGCGTCATCGAGCCGGGCACGGCGCACGTGGTCGCCTGGCGCGCTGACGGCGTGCTGGGGGACGCCGCGGATCTGGCGGCCCGTAGACATTGGCACTCGCACTGCTGGAGGATCGCATGACCATCGAGATCAGGGGACCGCTGGAACTCCCGGCGCGCCGCGAAGACATCACTCTCGAGACCGTGGATGACCTCACGCTCGTCGGCGAGCTCGCGCTCCCCGAGAGCGGGTCACCCGTGGCGACCCTCGTGACCCTGCATCCGCTGCCCACCGCGGGCGGGTTCATGGATTCACACATCCTGCGCAAGGCGGCAGCGCGACTGCCCGCGCTGGCCGATCTTGCCGTGCTCCGCTTCAACACTCGGGGTACGAGCTCTCCGCGGGGTACGAGTGAGGGCGCGTTCGACGGCGGTTCGGCAGAGCAGTTCGACGTGGCCGCCGCCATGGACTTCGTCCGCGAGCGGGGACTCCCGCGGCCGTGGCTGGTGGGGTGGTCGTTCGGCACCGAGCTCGCTCTGAAGTACGGCCGCGAGCACGACGTCGAGGGGATCATCCTGCTCTCTCCGCCGTTGCACCGAGCGACGCCCGACGAGGTCGCCGCGTGGGGCCGATCCTCTCGCGACGTCGTGATCCTGGTCCCGGAGTTCGACGACTACCTGCGTCCTGCAGAAGCGGCGGAGCGGTTCGCATCGATTCCGCATGCCCGCCTCATCGCCGTGGAGGGCGCCAAGCATCTCTGGGTGGGGGAGAACCAGACCCGACGGGTGCTCACCGAGATCGTCGCAGCGGTCAACCCGGCGGCGCTCCCGTTGCCGACCCACTGGCCTGCCGAGTGAGCGTCACAGCTCGTTCATGCGTGGAATGAGCACCTGGCGATAGATGATCAGGATGCTCGCCGCGACGGGGATCGCGATGAGCGCCCCGAGAAGCCCGAGGAGGCTTCCGCCGGCAAGCGCCGCCACGACCACGACCGCTCCGGGCACGGCGACGGCTCGGCTCATGATGCGCGGCGAGATCACGTAAGCCTCGATCTGCATGTAGATGAGGTAGTAGATCGCCGCCGCGATCGCGGTCGCCGGAGAGCCGAGCCCCGGGATGAGGCAGACGAGCACGATGATGGTCGACCCGGTGAGGGTCCCGACGAGCGGGATGAGGGAGAAGAAGAAGGCCACGACCGCGAGCACCGCGGGGAACGGCGCCCGGATGATCGACAGGAAGATCATGCTCAGAACGCCGTTGATGACCCCCTGCGACACCTGCCCCATGACGTAGAAGCCGACGGAGTCGGTGATCTGCTCCGCCAGGTCGACGAAGCGCTCGCGCTTCGAGGCCGGGGCGAGCTGGTACACAGCCCGCTTCAGCGATGGAGTCGACGCCGTGAGATAGATCGTGAGGATGAGCACGATGAACGCGCCGAAGAGGCCGCTCAGCACGGCGCCGCTCGCGACGAGCACGCCCTGTCCGATCGAACCGCCGATCTCGGTGAGGTTCGTCGTGAGCCAGGACTCGACGTTGGTGAAGATGTCGTCGACGAGCAGGTTCGGGAACGTGTCCTTCATCCAGTCCTTGAGGTCGTCGATCGCGGTGCCCCGTTGCACGATCGCCGTGATCTGCGCGACGAGCTGGGAGATCTGATCGACGAGCACGGGCAGCACGATCAGAACGATTCCCACGAACACCGCCAGAACGCCGAGGATCGTGACGAGCACTGCGAGCCATCGCGGGAGCCGCCGTCGTTCCAGGAAGGACACGAGCGGGTCGAGGCCGAGGCTCAAGAACAACGCCGTGCCCACGTAGAGGAGGATGGTCGACAGGCTCTGCAGGCTGCCGATGAGGACGATGCCCAGGCCCACTCCGAGCGTCGCGACCAGCGCGGTGCGGAACGGGTTGTGGATTTTCATCGGGTGCTCCTCGGAGTGGCGGACGTTCACAGGCTACCGACGTCGAGCACGCTCCGCTGTCAGACCCTCCGGGCGCCGGCGACGGCACCTCGTGGGCAACACACAGGTGCTTTCGCTAGTCTGAAATGTCGAGTGTTGCGACCGTGGACTCACCCGCTGGTCGCGTGAGGAGACTATTCGTGCGTTTCGTATGGGCCGTCGTGGCCTTCGTGGTGGCCCTCGGGCTGATCGGCGCCGGCATCGCTCAGCGGACGATCTTCCTTGGACCGTCCTCGCAGCAGGTGAGTGTGGAGGTCGGCGACCCGGCTCCGTTCATCATGATCGACGGCGCCGTGCTCCGCGAGCACCCCGGCACGCAGACGCTCCTCATCCGCGGTGAGGGGGACATCTTCGCCGCGTACGGCCGCACCGCCGACATGAAGGCGTGGCTCGCCGACACGGATTACAACCACGTGACCATGAACAAGAAGGGCGCCATCGACGTCGAGCTGGTGCCCGCAGCATCGCAGGGCGACTCGTCGACGACGCCGTCGGAGACCCCAGCGCCCGACGAGGGCGCCGAGGGAGCGGATGCTCCTCCTGCGGACGCCGCGGCCGCGGGGCGCAATCCCTCCGGATCGGACCTGTGGCTCGACTCGTACACCGACAAGGACGCGCTGATCGCCGATGACCTGATGCTCCCCGAAGGTGTGAGCATGCTCGTCGCATACGACGGCTCGAAGGCGGCGCCGGACGACATCACCGTCTCGTGGCCGCTCGACACCTCGACCCCCGCCGCGGGCCCCCTCGTCGCCTCCGGCGTCGTGGTGCTGCTGATCGGGCTGGTGCTGTACATCCTCGGCATCCGTCATCAGCGGCGCGGGCGTGGTCCGCGCCGCAAGGGGCCGGGCCCGCTGCCCGTGACCGAGCCGATCGACCTGGAGGCGATCCCGGCAGCCGATCGGGCAGCCATCTCGGGCCCGGGATCCCGTGACGACGCTGCTCCCGACGGCGCAACGAACCCGGAGACCCCGGGGGCGAAGAATGAGGATGGAGCGCCCTCTCGCGAGGGGACGTCCGAGATGCGCTCTCGGCCCGCGCGTCGGTCTCGTCGGCGGATGCTGGCGGTGCCCGCTCTTGGTCTCACCGCCCTTCTCGCCGCCGGCTGTTCCGCCGACTCGTGGCCGCAGCTGGGGACGCCGAGTGCGGAACCCACGCCGACCCCGACGGTGATCGCGCCGGAGAACCAGAAGCCACCGGCGGTCACGGAAGCGCAGGCGACGCGGATCCTCGGAGAGATCTCGTCGACGCTCTCGCAAGCGGACGCCGCTCTGGACATCGAACTGGCCAAGACGCGCCTCGACGGCTCGGCGCTGGCGGCGAGGACCACCGAATACCGCCTTCGCGCGGCGATCCCCGAGACGCCGGCCCCGACGGCCATCCCGACCGACGACGTGCAGGTGATCCTCCCAGAGGCCACCGACCGCTGGCCGCGAACCGTCCTCACGGTCTCGAAGAACAAGGGCTCCGACGACTCGCCGCAGGTGCTTCTCACGATGACCCAGGCCGACCCGTGGTCGAACTACAAGGTCACCAACATCGCAGACGTGTCCTCCGACAAGCTCGAGCTCAACGTGGCGGCGGCCTGGCTGGGCACCGCACTCGTCCCGGCGGATTCCGCGTTCCTCAGCATCGCCCCCGGCAAGCTCGCCGCGGCGTTCTCGGACGTCGTCGATGAGGCCGACAAGAGCGCATCGGCGTCTTCGTTCGATGAGCAGACGCTGGCGCTCGCCCAGTCGATCCGGGACAGCAGACAGGGCATCGTGCAGAAGCTCGCCGACAGCGGAGCATCCGAGACGTCGCAGGCGACCTTCGACATGACGCCGTACGACGCGGCACCTCCGGTGGCGCTGACGACGCTCGACAGCGGCGCGATCGTCGGAGTCTCCGTCGTCGACACGCAGCGCGTGACGCCGACGAACCCCGACGCCGTCATCCGGTTCAACGACAACGCCCAAGCGAAGGCGCTCACCGGTGTGACGGAATCGAAGTCGGGCATCGAGTCGACGTACATCATCCAGCTCTTCTTCGCGGTCCCCGCACAGGGTTCCACGGAGCAGATCCGGCTTCTCGGCTATCACCAGGACGTTCTTGGAGAGCAGGTCATCAAGTGAGCGACATCTCACCCGCAGCCCTTCGCGGCGCCGTCGATCTCTCGTCCCTCAGGGGGCGCCCCATTGCACCGGCCGCGCAGGCGGCACCTTCGCCGGGCATCACCGACGTGGTCGTCGATGCGACCGATCAGACCTTCGGCGAGATCCTGGAGATCTCCCGATCGGTTCCGGTCGTGGTCGACCTCTGGGCCGAATGGTGCGGGCCCTGCAAGCAGCTCAGCCCGATCATCGAGAAGGTGACGAGGGAGCTGGCGGGCAGGGTGCTGCTCGCGAAGGTCGATGTCGACGCCAACCCGCAGCTGGCGCAGAGCTTCCGCGCGCAGTCGATCCCCATGGTGGTCGCGCTGATCGCAGGGCAGCCGGTGCCGATGTTCACCGGTGCCGTCCCCGAGCAGCAGGTGCGCGACGTCTTCGCCCAGCTGCTGCAGGTGGCGGCGCAGAACGGCGTCTCCGGCACCCTTCCGGTCGGCGACGGCGGGGGACAGAGTGGGACACCTGAAGAGCCGCCCCTTCCGCCTCTGCACGCTGAGGCGTTCGCCGCCATCGAGGCGGGTGACTATGCGGCGGCGATCACCGCATATGAGAAGGCGCTTGCTGAGAACCCGCGCGACGAGGATGCGATCGCCGGACTCGGTCAGGTGAAGCTCCTCTCCCGGGTGCAGCGCCTCGACCTGCAGGAGGCACGTGCGGCGGCGGCTGCGGCCCCTCTCGACGTGCAGGCGCAGTTCGACGTCGCGGATCTCGACATCGCGGGCGGTCATGTCGACGATGCGTTCGCACGCCTGCTCGATCTGTTCGAGAAGCTTCCCGCCGCCGAGCGCACCCCGGTACGTGAGCGCCTCGTCGAGCTCTTCGGTCTGATCGGCGCCGCCGACCCTCGCGTCGCGGCCGCGCGCACTCGGCTCACGTCGCTCCTGTTCTGAGCGGTCGATGCGCCCGGGTCTCCGGGCGCATCGATCACTCACCCGTGGTTGACGGTGGGGACGTGCGGCTCTCCCTGGTACCGCAACCAGATGGTCGAGAGAGCGGGAAGGGTGAGCGTCGCCGTCGGAGCGCCGCCGTCGGCGGCGACCGCGACCACCATCCCGAGGTTGCCCGATCCGCGACCGCCGAACTCTGCGGCATCCGAGTTGAGGATCTCGTTCCACACCCCTTCACGGGGGAGCTCGAGCCGGTATCCGCCGCGCTCCACCCCGGCGAAGTTGCTGACGACCACGAGCCGCCCGCCGTGCGCGTCACGGCGTTCGAACGCGATCACGGTCGGGTCCCAGGAGGGCCCGCCGATCCGGCTGAAGGACGACCCGTCGTTGTCCCGCTCCCAGAGCGGCGCCTGCGCCCGGTACGTCCGGTTCAGCGCGCCGACGAAGCTCTGCAGCTGTGCGTGCGACGGCTGGTCGAGGAGCCACCAGTCCAGCTCCCGTGACTCCGACCATTCGGCGAGCTGACCGAACTCCTGCCCCATGAAGAGCAGCTTCTTGCCGGGGTGACCCCACATGTAGGCGAGGTATGCGCGCACGTTGGCCAGCTTGTGCCAGTGGTCACCCGGCATCTTCGACAGGAGGCTGCCTTTGCCGTGGACCACCTCGTCGTGGCTGATGGGGAGCAGATAGTTCTCGCCGAACGCATAGACGAACGAGAACGTCATCTCTCCTTCATGGTGCGCGCGATACATCGGATCGCGCTCGATGTACTGGAGCGAGTCGTTCATCCACCCCATGTTCCACTTGAACCCGAACCCGAGTCCTGCATGGTCGGTCGGCGCGGTGACGCCGGGGAACGAGGTCGACTCCTCGGCGATCATGAGGATGCCCGGGTGCAAGCGGTACGCCGTGGCGTTCACCTCCTGCAGGAACCGGATCGCCTCCAGGTTCTCGCGCCCGCCGTGGATGTTGGGCTCCCATTCGCCCGGTTTGCGGGAGTAGTCGAGGTACAGCATCGAGGCCACGGCGTCGACGCGCAGCCCATCCACGTGGAACTCGCTCAGCCAGTAGAGAGCGTTCGCCACGAGGAAGCCCCTGACCTCGGGGCGTCCGTAGTCGAAGATGAGCGTCCCCCAGTCCTGGTGTTCGCCGCGCCGCGGGTCAGGATGCTCGTAGAGCGCCTGACCGTCGAATCGGGCGAGCGCGAATCCGTCCTTCGGGAAGTGACCGGGAACCCAGTCCATGATCACGCCGATGCCGGCCTGGTGCAGCCGGTCGATGAGGTAGCGCAGGTCGTCGGGGGAGCCGAAGCGGCTCGTGGGCGCGTAGTACCCCGACACCTGGTATCCCCATGACCCGCCGAACGGATGCTCCGCCAAGGGCATGAACTCGACGTGGGTGAACCCGGCTTCCTTTACGTGCGCGATCAGCGGATCCGCGATGTCGCGGTACCCGAGTCCTTGACGCCACGAGCCGAGGTGAACCTCGTACACCGACAGCGGCTGCGCGACGGCGTGAGTCGCCGCCCTGCGCGTCATCCACGCGGCATCCGACCACGAGTACGACGAGTTCGTGACCACGGACGCGGTCTCGGGCGGAACCTGGGCGAGCTGCGCCATGGGGTCGGCTTTCAGGATCCACGCACCGGAGCGCGTGCGGATCTCGTATTTGTAGACGGCGCCAGGCCCCAGGTCGGGGATGAAGAGCTCCCAGATCCCGCTGACCCCCATGGAGCGCATCGCGTGCGTCTCGCCGTTCCACCCGTTGTGGTCGCCGACGACGCGTACCGCGGTGGCGTTCGGCGCCCACACGGCGAATGCCACACCGCTGTCGCCGTCGATGGTCCGCGGATGCGCGCCCAGCACCTCCCACAGGCGTTCGTGACGGCCCTCGGCGATGAGGTGGAGATCGAGCTCGCCGAGCGTCGGCAGGTGGCGATACGGATCGCCGGTGACGTGCTCTTCGCCGCCCTCGTAGGACGTGGCGATCCGATAGGCGACGGGGGGACCGTCGTGCTGAGCCTCCCAGATGCCGTGCGCCACGTGCTGCAGGTCGAGCCGAGTGCCGTCGCGGAACACGGCCGCCACCGAGGCGGCCAACGGTCGTCGCACTCGGATCAGCGTCATCGTGCGGTCGGCCGCGTCGACGAAGGGATGCGCCCCCAGCACCGAGTGCGGGTCGTGGTGGGAGGCCGCCGCGACGGCCGACCATTCGGAGGATGACGTGACGTCTTCCACGTAGCTCATGATCGCTCCCTAACCTTGAGGATGTGCACCGGCTCGGCGAACGCGTCGAGGCGCACGTAGTTGTGATCGGTCCAGGTCCAGACCGATCCGGTGAGGAGGTCTTCGACCTCGAAGGGCTCACCGGGCGGCACACCCCACACCGATGTGTCGAGATGCACCGTCGTCTCGCGCACGGAGTGCGGATCCACGTTCGCGACGACGATGATCGTGTCGTTCGATCCGGTTCCCGTGAAGGCCGCGTCGAGGTGCTTGCTGTACACCAGGATCGCGTCGTCATCACTCCAGTGCAGCGAGAGATTGCGCAGCTGCGACAGCGCGGGGTGCTCTCGGCGGATCTGGTTCAGGCGTCGCAGCAGCGGGGCCAGCGAGTCGCCCGCGTCCTCGGCTGCATCCCAGTCGCGGAACTTGTACTCGTACTTCTCGTTGTCGATGTTCTCCTCGGAACCGGGCCGCGCGACGTTCTCGAACAGCTCGTACCCGGCGTAGACGCCGTACACCGGGGCTGCGGTGGCCGCGATGCAGGCGCGGATGCGGTACGCCGCCCTTCCTCCGAACTGCAGGTACTCGGTGAGGATGTCGTGCGTGTTCACGAAGAGGTTAGGTCGCATGTAGTCGCACGTCTCGTGCGAGATGGAGCCGAGGAACTCCTCGAGTTCGGCTTTGGTGTTGCGCCACGTGAAGTAGCTGTAGCTCTGTTGGAATCCGACCGCCGCCAGCGCGCGCATCACGGCTGGTCGGGTGAAGGCCTCCGCGAGGAAGATCACGTCCGGATCCTCCGCGTTGACCTCCGCGATCAGCCACTCCCAGAACTGCAGCGGCTTCGTGTGCGGGTTGTCGACGCGGAAGATCTTCACGCCCTGGGAGACCCAGTACCGGACGATGCGGAGCATCTCGCGGTAGATGCCC
This sequence comes from Microbacterium sp. XT11, assembly GCF_001513675.1. Lineage (NCBI taxonomy): Bacteria > Bacillati > Actinomycetota > Actinomycetes > Micrococcales > Microbacteriaceae > Microbacterium > Microbacterium sp. XT11. The sequence goes on from NZ_CP013859.1 coordinate 2,504,943, forward strand.
TCCGGATCGTTGTCGAAATTCAGGGGGTAGATGTCCTGGTACTTCTTCGGGGGGTTCTCGGCGTACGCGATCGTCCCGTCGGGCAGCGTGGTGAACCATTCCGGATGCTCGGCCACCCAGGGATGATCGGGTGAGGCCTGCAGTGCGAGGTCGAGGGCGACCTCGAGTCCTTCCTTGCGCGCAGCGCGCACGAACGCACGGAAATCCGCCGCGGTGCCGAGGTCGGGGTGGACCGCGTCGTGACCGCCCTCGGGCGCGCCGATGGCGTACGGGGATCCGGGGTCGCCCGGCTCCGCGGTGAGTGTGTTGTTGCGTCCTTTGCGGTTGGTCGTGCCGATCGGGTGGATGGGCACGAGGTACACGACGTCGAAGCCCATGGCGGCGACTCCGGGCAGGCGTTTGGCTGCGGTCCGGAACGTGCCGCTCTTGACCGAGCCGTCCTTCAGCCGCCTGGCCCCCTCTGACCGCGGGAAGAGTTCGTACCAGGCACCGACGCCGGCCGTGGTTCTTTCGACCAGTAGCGGGCGGGATGACGAGGATGAGCGGAGCGTGGTGACGGGGCGCTCCCGGAAGACGGCCGCGAGCTCGGCATCCGTCGAAGCGGAGAGTGCCGCTGCGGCATCGCCGCTCCGCAGGGTTTCTGCGCGGCGCGACAGCATCTTGCGCTGTGCGGCGGGCCGGTCTCGCTCACCGGCAGCCCGAGCGAGGAGAGCCGCTCCGAGGGCTGCCATGACCTCCACATCCACGCCCGCCGCGACCTTGAGCTCGGCGGCGTGCGCCCAGGTGGCGAAGTCATCGGAGAACGCCTCGAAGCGGAACGTCCAGGCGCCCTGCGCGTCGAGCGCGACCCGGGTGTGCCAGCGATCGGTGCCGTCGGCGCGTGCGTCCATCCGGTGGAGGCTCTCGCTGCCGTCAGGGGCGGTGAGCCGGAGCTGTACGCCGATGAGGTCGTGGCCCTCGCGGAATGCGACGACGCTGAACGGCACGACTTCGCCGACGAACGCCTTCGGCGTATAGTCCCCAGGCACGCGCGGGGTCCCGTCGAGCAGGGGGATGCGGGTCGTACGCAGGCCCCTGTCGTCTGCGCCATCGCCGAGCGGACGCAGCGGGATCTCGGAAGGGCTCCGGAAAGCCGGGGGTCGGGTACTCGCACGTGCAGCCACATCCCGAATGTACCGCTCCCCGGTCGGCGCGGGTAGCGGCGTGGCGGGGCGTCGGCGCGTGCTATTCGACGCGGAACAGACGCATCGACGTACCCGGGATCGGCAGCACGTCGCCCGGGGCGAAGACCTCCTCGTCATCGGACGGGCGTTCCTCGGCGCTCGACCACAGCGACACGAACCGCGTAGCGCCGTCGAGGTCCTCCGGAAGACGCACGTCGATCGGAGACTCCGTGCCGTGCACGATCAGGAGGATGCGGTTGGCGGGCTCGCGATCGGGCGTCGACGCGGCGACATACTGCAGCGTGCGGTTACCCGGGTCGTTCCACTGATCGCTCTCCATCGTCTCGCCGTTCTGGTCGTACCAGTCCATGACGGACGCGTTGGGGATGTGTTCCCCGAGCCGCGCATAGCGGCTCGGACGCAGGGCAGGGTTCTCCCCGCGCAGCCGGATCAGCCGCGCGACGTGCGAACGCAGATCGTCCTGCCACGGCTCGAAATCCCACGACAGCCACGTGAGCGCGGAGTCCTGCGCATACGCGTTGTTGTTGCCGCGCTGGGTGCGTCCCACCTCGTCGCCGGCGGTGAGCATGGGGATGCCCGCGGACAGCAGGAGGGTGCCGAGCAGGTTGCGCATGGCCTTGCGTCGTGCGGCGAGCACCGCAGGGTCGTCGGTGGGCCCTTCGACGCCATGGTTGAAGGAACGGTTCATGTCGGCGCCGTCGCGGTTGTGCTCGCCGTTGGCCTCGTTGTGCTTGACGTCGTACGACACCAGGTCGTGCAGCGTGAAGCCATCGTGCGCCGTGACGTAGTTGATGCTCGCAAGGGGGCCGCGGTCTTCCGAGAAGGTGTTCGACGATCCGGCGAGTCGCGTCGCGAAGCCGCCGATGCCGACGGGAGCGGATGCGCGTCGGGCATAGTCGATGTCGCTGAGCCAGAAGTTCCGCACCCGGTCGCGGTAGCGGTCGTTCCACTCATGCCACCCCGCCGGGAAGTTGCCGGTCTGCCAACCGCCGAGGCCCACATCCCACGGCTCCGCGATCAGCTTCGTGTCGGCGAGCACGGGGTCGTTCGCGATCGCGCGCAGGAGCGGGTGCTCGCGGTCGTACGAGTGGCCGGCGTCGCGCGCGATGGCTGTGGCGAGATCGAACCGGAAACCGTCGATCTGCATGTCCTCCGCCCAGTACCGCAGGGAGTCGAGAACGAGACGCGCTGCGGCATCCGTGGCGGTGTTCAGCGTGTTGCCACAGCCCGTCGTGTCGATGTACGCACCGTTGGGCTCCTGCCGGTAGTACCCGGCGTTGTCGATGCCGCGCAGACTCCATCGCGGTCCGCCCAGCCCCTCTTCGGCGGTGTGGTTGTACACGACGTCGAGGATCACCTCGAGACCGGCCTCGTGGAGCAGCCGCACCATGCCCTTGAACTCGGCGAGCACGGCCTCGGGACCGCCCTTGCGCGCCTCCTCGGTCGCGTACGCCGCATGCGGCGTGAAGAAGTTGAGGGTGTTGTAGCCCCAGTAGTTCGACAGCCCGCGCTCGAGAAGCCGGGGCTCGGACACGAACGCCTGTACGGGAAGCAGCTCGATCGAGGTGATGCCGAGGCTGTGGAAGTACTCGATCATTGCAGGATGCGCGAGTCCCGCATACGTTCCGTGAAGCGCCGGCGGGACGTCCGGATGCCGCTTGGTCATCCCCTTGAGATGGCCCTCGTAGAGCACCGTGCGGTCGAGCGGCACCCGCGGCTTGCGCGACTCGCCCCAGTCGAAGCCGTCGACGATCACGACGGAGCGCCACTCCTCGTAGCCGTCGCCCTGTGCCAGGCCGCGCGCATACGGGTCGATGAGCAGGGTCTCGGGATTGAAGGTGTTGCCGGGGCCGTGCGGCCCGCCGACGCGCAGCGCATAGCGGACCCCCGGTTGCAGAAGGGGAGTGGTCACCTCCCACACCCCGCCGGGAAGGCGCTCGAGCCCGGTCTGGTCGGTGACCCAGTCGAGGTCGGTCGAGTCGAAGACCACGAGTTCGACCGACGACGCGTTCTGGGACCAGACGCGGAGTGTGCCGACACCGTCGTGCAGGCGCACGCCGAGATTGTCGAGGGCGGAGCCCCCGGGCACGCTGAAGTCTCTGGACACGGGCATGAGTACACACTAAAGGGATGTGATCGAGTCGCACGACAGCGCGCACTCGGTTCCAGATGTCTGCGCGGCGGGCGCCGGTTCGCGGAAAGTGGGGGAGAGTAGAGGGATGCGGCATTATCTCGACCACGCGGCGACGACTCCGTTGCGCCCCGAGGCGCGTGACGCCTGGCTGGCGGCCACCGAGGTGGTCGGGAACGCGTCGTCGACGCACGGTGCGGGGCAGGACGCCCGGCGTCTGCTCGAGGGATCGCGTGAGCGCGTCGCCGCCGCCCTCGACTGCGATCCCATCGAGGTCGTGTTCACGTCGGGCGGCACCGAGTCGATCAACCTCGCCCTGCAGGGCCTGTGGAGCTCACGTGACGACGGAGCAGACGCGATCGTGATGCCGGATGCCGAGCACCACGCCACCATGGAGACGGTCTCCGCCCTGGTGAAGGCCGGCGCCGTTCTCCGGCCGGTGCCCGTCGACCCGACCGCCCGTATCCCCGTCCCGGACTTCGCGCGGGCGCTCCCCGGAGCCGCCCTGTCGACGGCCCTCATCGCCAACAACGAATCGGGCACCGTGAACGACGCGCCCGCACTGGCCGCGGCCGCCGCCGCTCAGGCCGTTCCGCTGCATCTGGATGCCGTGGCGGCGCTCGGGCACGTTCCGCTCTCGTTCCGGTCGCTGAGAGGCGACGCACCGTCCGGCGCCGGCCTCGTCGCGCTGAGCGCCGCTGGTCACAAGATCGGCGCACCAGTGGGGGTGGGGGTGCTGGTCGTCGCGCGCAGCGCCCGCATCGCCGCTCTGCTGCACGGCGGTGCCCAGCAGCGCGGACTGCGCGCAGGGAGCCAGGACGTCGCCGGTGCCGCAGCCTTCGCGGCCGCTCTCGACCTCGCGATCGGAGAACGGGAGGGTGAAGCGACGCGCCTCGGTGCGTTGCGCGACAGGCTCGTCGCCGGCATCCGCTCGGTCGTGCCGAACGCGGAGGTCCTCGGACATCCGGAGCACAGACTGCCCGGAACCGCGCACGTCCTCTTCCCCGGCGCGGTGGGGGAGAGCCTGCTGTTCCTCCTCGACATGGCAGGCATCGCCGCATCGACGGGGTCGGCGTGCCAGGCAGGGGTGGCTGAGCCGTCGCACGTCGTGATGGCGATGGGACGCAGCGAACAGGACGCCAGGAGCGTGCTGAGGTTCTCGCTCGGGCGCACCAGCACCGACGCCGACGTCGACGCGGTCATCGCGACCATCGGCGATGCGTATGCGAGGGCCTCTGGGAACCGGACGTCCGGAGCCCGCACAGGCGGCCGCTCGTAGACTGGACTCATGCGGATTCTTGCGGCCATGAGCGGCGGCGTCGACTCGGCCGTCGCGGCGGCGCGCGCGGTCGACGCCGGGCACGATGTCGTCGGCGTGCACCTCGCTCTGTCTCGCGCAGGCGGAACGCTGCGCACGGGCAGTCGCGGGTGCTGCACGATCGAGGACGCGCTGGATGCGCGCAGGGCGGCCGACCTGCTGGGAATACCGTTCTACGTGTGGGACTTCTCCGAGCGGTTCCGCGACGATGTGATCGCGGACTTCGTGTCGGAGTATCAGGCAGGACGCACGCCGAACCCGTGCATGCGGTGCAACGAGAAGATCAAGTTCGCGGCGCTGCTCGAGCGCGCGCTCGAGCTCGGGTTCGACGCGGTCTGCACCGGGCACTACGCCACGCTCGTGGACGGACCGTCCGGGCTCGAGCTGCATCGCGCGGCGGACGACGCGAAGGATCAGTCGTATGTGCTGGGCGTGCTGACGGCGGAGCAGCTCGCGCACACTTATTTCCCCCTCGGCACCACGCCGTCGAAGGCCCTGGTGCGTGCGGAGGCCGCCGAGCGGGGTCTCACCGTCGCCCAGAAGCCGGACAGCCATGACATCTGCTTCATCCCGGACGGCGACACACGTGGGTGGCTCGCCGAGAAGGTCGGCATGGCGGAGGGCGACATCGTCGACCGTGACGGTGCCGTCGTCGGTCGTCACGACGGTGCCCACGGCTACACCGTGGGACAGCGCAGGGGGCTGAAGCTGGGCGTACCCGCACCCGACGGCAAGCCGCGCTTCGTCCTGGAGGTGCGCCCGGTGTCGAACACGGTGGTCGTGGGGCCGAAGGAGGCGCTTGCGATCGGCGAGATCTCCGGGGCGAGGTTCAGCTGGGCCGGCGCTGCGCCGGTCGAAGCCGAGTTCGCATGCGACGTCCAGATCCGTGCGCACGCCGAACCCGTAGCCGCTCGCGCCTTCGTGCAGGACGACGGCGTCCGGGTGATCCCGGACGTGCCGCTCGACGGCGTCGCGCCAGGGCAGACCGCCGTGCTGTATGTCGGTACGCGCGTGCTCGGTCAGTTCACGATCGACCGCACCGTCTCGGCGCTTCCCGTCAGCGCGTGACCGCAGGGATGTCGTACCCCGCTCGTAGACTGGCGGGGTGCCGGAGAACATCTCGCTGGAAGACGCCCGTACCGAGGCCGAGGAGCTGACCGCCCGCATCCTCGACGCCAAGGAGGCCTACTACGGCCGCGACACGTCGCTCGTCGACGACGCGACGTACGACGGGTGGATGCGCCGTCTCGAGGAGCTCGAGCGGCTTCATCCCGAGCTCCAAGGACAGGACTCGCCGACGCAGATGGTCGGCGCGGCCGAGGTCACAGGGCTCGCCACGATCGAGCATGCCGAGCGGATGCTCAGCCTCGACAACGTCTTCTCCGTGGAAGAACTGCGCGAGTGGGCGGCCAAGACCAGAGCCGCGGCCGGACGTGACGTCGCGTGGCTCACCGAGCTGAAGATCGACGGTCTCGCGATCAACCTCCGCTACGAGAAGGGCGTGCTGACCTCCGCGGCGACCCGCGGAGACGGGCGTGTCGGCGAGATCGTGACCGAGAACGCCCTGCGTCTGCCGATGATCCCCGAGCGGCTGAGCGGAACAGGGCATCCCGACGTCGTCGAGGTGCGGGGTGAGGTGTTCATCCCGGTAGCCGCGTTCGAACGGCTCAACGCTGCGCAGGCCCAATTCCGCGAGCGCGCGTATGCCGATGCGCTCGCACGGTGGGAGTCGCGCCCCGGCGCGAAGAAACCGTTCGACGAGGAGAAGGCCAAGGCCGCCGCGGCTCGGCGATTCCCGGCCTTCGCCAACCCGCGCAACGCCGCCAGCGGTGGGCTGCGTCAGCAGATCGACAAGAAGGACGGTCTCGAACTCGAGGCCGGGCTGCTGCGCATCGACTCGCTCGCCCTGTACGTGCACGGGATCGGCGCCTGGTCGAACCCGCCTGTGGCCGCGCAGAGCGAGGTGTACGGGCTTCTCGCCGAATGGGGGCTCCCTACGAGCCCGCACACGAAGGTCTGTTCGTCGATCGACGAGGTGGTCTCCTTCGTCGAGTACTACGGCGAACACCGTCACGACATCGAGCACGAGCTCGACGGGATCGTGGTGAAGGTCGACGAGCTGGAGCTCCATGACGAGCTCGGCGCGACCAGTCGCGCCCCGCGATGGGCGATCGCATACAAGTACCCGCCTGAGGAAGTCCAGACACGGCTCCTCGACATCGTGGTGTCGGTCGGACGCACGGGGCGCGCCACCCCGTTCGCCGTGATGGAGCCTGCGCACGTCGCCGGTTCGGTCGTGCGACAGGCCACACTGCACAACAAAGACGTCGTGAAGGCCAAGGGGGTCCTCATCGGCGACACCGTCGTGCTCCGCAAGGCGGGGGATGTGATCCCTGAGGTGCTCGGGCCCGTCGCCGAGAAGCGCGACGGCACGGAGCGCGAGTTCGTCATGCCCGCGGATTGCCCGGAGTGCGGCACCCCGCTGCGCCCCATGAAGGAAGGCGACATCGACCTGCGGTGCCCCAACGCGCGTTCGTGCCCGGCACAGGTCCGGGGTCGCGTCGAGCACATCGGCTCGCGCGGAGCCCTCGACATCGAGGCCCTGGGTGAGGTCACTGCCGCGGCGCTCACGCAGCCCACGACGCCCGCTGTGCCTCCTCTCCAAACGGAGGCGGGCCTTTTCGCTCTCACGATCGACCAGCTCGTGCCGATCGAGGTCGTCGTCCGTGACGCCGAGACAGGCCTTCCGAAGGAAGACGACGACGGGATCGTGAAGACCAGGTCGCCGTTCCGGCGCAACCCCAGCGCTGCCGAGAAGAAGGCCGGTGTCACAGGGCCGCAGCCTTCGGCGCAGGCGCTCACGCTGCTCGCCGAGCTCGAGAAGGCGAAGACCAAGGAGCTGTGGCGACTGCTCGTCGCGCTGAACATCCGCCACGTCGGTCCGGTGGCTGCGCGAGCGCTCGCCCAGTGGTTCGGCTCACTGGACGCGATCAGGGCGGCGTCCCGTGAAGAGCTCGCAGCCGTCGAGGGCGTTGGTGGCATCATCGCCGACTCGCTCATCGACTGGTTCGGGGTCGATTGGCACCAGGAGATCGTGCGGCAGTGGGCCGAGGCCGGCGTGCAGTGGGCGACGCCGGGACACCCGGGACCGGGTGCGGCCGTCGCCCAAGGAGGCGTCCTCGAGGGTCTCACCGTCGTGGCCACCGGTTCCCTCGAGGGGTACACGCGGGAAGGGGCTCAAGAGGCGATCATCAAGGCCGGCGGCAAGGCCGCATCGAGCGTGTCGAAGAAGACCGACTTCGTTGCCGCCGGACCCGGCGCGGGCTCCAAGCTCGCCAAGGCCGAAGAGCTCGGCATCCGCATCCTCGATGCGGCGCAGTTCCATCTTCTGGTCACGGAGGGACCAGCCGCGCTCGACGGGTGACCCCACGTCAGCCGACGGCGGTCATACGGTCGAGCGCACTTCGAACCTGTCCGGTGGCGACGAGGGAACGGCCATGTCGACGACGGTGAGCGATGCCACGTCGGCATGCGGGGGTCCCGTCCGCAGCATCCGCACCACGGCGGCGAGGTCTTCGGCTGTGCCGTGGAGCTCGGCTTCGACGCTTCCGTCACGCCGGTTCCGCACCCATCCCGTGACGCCGTGTGCCTCGGCGGCGTCGCGCGTGAACCATCGGAAGCCCACACCCTGAACGACACCGGTGATGCTGATCAGCTGTGCGGGCATCCGTTCCTCCTCGTCGGCGTGTGCGCGGTCTCTGCACAGTCAGCCTGTGCTGCAGGCTCCCGTTCCCTCAGCTCCGGCGCAGTCAGCCCTTGTGCCGGGGCTTGCGGAACGGCTTCCCCGCACGATCGTCGCGTCGGGGAGGTTCGTCCCGCCGGAATCGATCGCCGTCGGTGCGCGGCGCACGGTCTCCGTGCGATGGCCGACCCCGTCGATCGTGACGCTCTCCGTCTCGGCGTGCGCCGCCACGTGCGCCGCGGTCGGGGGCGATCTCGATGAGACGACCGGAGATCCGCGTGTCGCGGAGCTTGTGCAGCACCGCGGGGTCGAGATTGGCCGGCAGCTCGACGATGGAGAAGTCGGGTCGGATGGTGATGGCACCGAAGTCGTCGCGGCCGAGACCGCCTTCGTTCGCGAGTGCGCCGACGATCTGCCGCGGCTCGACGCGGTGGCGCCGCCCGACCTCGATGCGATACGCCGCGTAGTCACCGCGCCCGCGTCGCTCGGACCTCGGCTCGCGGGGCTCGCGCGCCGCACGCTCCTGCTGGGGACGGTTGTCGTACGCGACCGCCTTGGACAGCGGGTCGTCGGCGGGGTCGAGAAGCAGCGGCGTATCGCCCTGGGCGACGACCGCGAGCGCTGCGGCGACGTCGGCCTCCGGCACGTCGTGATGGCGCACGTAATGCGCGATGATGTCGCGGAACTTCTCGATGCGCTCGGTCTCCGCCAGCGCCGTCGTGATGGCGTCATCGAAGCGCGCGAGCCGCGTCATGTTGACGTCCTCCGTGCTCGGCAGCTGCATCTGCGTGGGCTGCTGACGCGTGGCCTTCTCGATGTGCTTGAGCAGGTAGCGCTCGCGCGGCGTGATGAAGCTGATCGCGTCACCCGTGCGGCCGGCGCGGCCTGTGCGGCCGATGCGGTGCACGTACGACTCGGTGTCGGTGGGGATGTCGAAGTTCACGACGTGGCTGATGCGCTCGACGTCGAGGCCACGGGCCGCCACGTCGGTGGCGACGAGGATGTCGAGCTTGCCGTCCTTGAGCTGGTTCACGCTGCGCTCGCGCTGCACCTGCGGCACGTCGCCGTTGATCGCGGCGGCCGAGTAGCCGCGGGCGCGCAGCTTCTCGGCGAGCGTCTCCGTCTCGTTCTTGGTGCGGACGAACACGATCATCCCGTCGAAGTTCTCCACCTCGAGGATCCGGGTGAGCGCATCGACCTTCTGCGCGTACGACACGACGAGGTAGCGCTGGGTGATGTTCGTGTTCGTGGCGGTCTTGGACTTGATGGTGATCTCTTCGGGATCGCGCAGGTACTGCTGCGCGAGGCGCCGGATCTGCGGCGGCATGGTCGCGGAGAACAGGGCGACCTGCTTCTCGGTCGGCGTCTGCGCGAGGATCTGCTCGACGTCTTCAGCGAAGCCCATCTTCAGCATCTCGTCTGCCTCGTCGAGCACGAGGTACTGCAGCTCGGAGAGGTCGAGCGTGCCCTTGGCGAGGTGGTCCATGATGCGACCGGGGGTGCCGACGATCACGTGCACGCCGCGACGCAGGGCCGACAGCTGCACACCGTACCCTTGCCCGCCGTACACCGGCAGGACGTGGACGCCCTTCATACGGGCTGCGTACGCCTCGAAGGCCTCGCACACCTGCAGGGCGAGCTCGCGGGTGGGTGCCAGCACGAGCGCCTGAGGCGTCTTCTGCGACAGATCGAGCCGCTCCAGCACCGGCAGCGCGAAGGCCGCCGTCTTGCCGGTTCCCGTCTGGGCCATGCCGACCACGTCGCGCCCCGAGAGGAGAGTGGGGATCGTGGCGGCCTGAATCGGCGAGGGGGACTCGTAGCCCAGATCCTTGATGGCCTTGAGGACGGCTCCGGTGATTCCGAGCTCCTCGAATCCGGGTGTCGAGGGGGAGTCGGTGGGTGCAGCGTCTTCTTCAGTCACTGACCAAGGGTAGCGTCTCGGTGGACGCCGCGCCTGGGGGTGTTGTCAGGAACCACTTGTCAGAGCGAGCAGCTTCTCCTTGACCTGACGTCGGAGAACCTTGCCGATGAGCGATTTCGGCAGCTCGTCGACGACGAAGACTCGTCGCGGCACCTTGTATGGCGTGAGGATGCCGCGCGCGAACTCTCGGATCGACTCGACGTCCACGTCGCGAGAGCCGTCGACGACGATCGCAGCGACGACCTCCTCGCCCGAGTGGTCGCTCGGAAGCCCGACGACGGCCGCGTCCGAGACGTCCGGATGCTGGCGCAGCGCGTTCTCGACCTCGGTCGGCGCGACGTTGAAGCCGCCCGTGATGATGAGCTCCTTGATGCGGTCGACGATGCGCACGAACCCGCCGTCGTCGATCGTGACGATGTCGCCGGTGCGGAACCATCCGTCGACGAACACCGCCTCCGTCTCCTCCGGTTTGCCGTAGTAGCCGGAGAAGACCTGCGGGCCGCGCACGAGGAGCTCGCCCGCCGACCCGGCAGGGACGTCCTCGGCAGGGTTCTCTGGATCAACGACGCGGCACTCGGTCCCGGGCAACGGCAGGCCGACGGTGCCGGGGACGCGGTTGTCCGCAACGGGGTTCGCCATCAGCACGGGGGAGCACTCGCTGAGGCCGTAACCCTCCACGAGGTAGCCGCGGGTCGCCTTCTCGAACGGAACGACGAGCTCGTGCGGAAGCGCCATGGCGCCGGAGATGGCCACCTCGATGCCGTCGAGGGAGACGCCGGTGCGCGTGGCGGCCGAGAGCAGTCGCTCGGCGATGGGCGGCACGAGCGGGAGGAACGTCGCCGGGTGCTTCTTCACGACGTCGAGCACGAGGTCCGGGTCGAACTTCGGGAAGAGCACGAGGCGCGCTCCCATCGACATCGCGAATGTCAGGCAGAGCGTCAGACCGTATGCGTGGAACATCGGCAGGACGGCGTACACGACGCAGCCCTTGCCTCGCTGGATCGAGGGCACCCACGCGCGCGCCTGCGCGGCGTTGGCGAGCAGGTTCCGGTGCGTCAGTGACGCTCCCTTCGGAGTGCCCGTCGTGCCCGACGTGTACTGGATGATCGCAAGGTCGTCGGTGCTGGGCCTCGGGTGGGATGCCGGGATCGGCGCGGAGCCGACGAGGGACTCCCATGTCACCGTTCCGCGCACACTCTCGGTGAGCGCGGCGCGCGACTCCCTGGCCTTGGCCACAGGGAGGCGGAGCGCGACACGCGTGAGGAAAGGCATCGCCCTCGTCACATCGACCGAGATCAGGTTCGTGACGGCGAGGTCGGAGGGGAAGTCCTGCACCGTGGCGACGACCTTGTTCCACACGATCGCGTGCGTCGCTCCGTGGTCCTCGAACTGTTTGCGCAGCTCGCGCGGCGTGTACAGCGGGTTGTGCTCGACCACCACGGCGCCGAGGCGGAGCACCGCGTAGAACGCGATGATGTGCTGAGGGCAGTTCGGCAGGACGATCGCGACAGGATCTCCCGCCCGCACGCCGAGGTCCCGGAGCCCGGCCGCCGCGCGGTCGATCGACTCCTGGAGCTGCGCGTACGACGTCTCGCGCCCGAAGAACTGCAGCGCGGGAGCATCCGGGTAGTCCTTCGCCGACGCCGCGACGATGTCGATCAGTGAGCCCTCCACGGGAGCCAGATCCTCGGGGACGCCCTCGGCGTAGCTCGAGATCCAGGGACGAGGAGGGTCGTAGGTCGTCATGAGCACAGCCTATTCCGCGCCCACCGTAGACTTGAGCCGTGTCTGAAATCACCCCTGATCTTGTGCGCCATCTCGGCGTGCTCGCGCGCATCCAGCTGAACGATGACGAGGTGTCGCGGCTCACCGGCCAGCTCGACGCCATCGTCGACAACATCGCGAAGGTGTCGGAGGTGGCGACCGCCGATGTCGTCGCGACGAGCCACCCGATCCCGCTGAGCAACGTCTTCCGCCCCGACGTGGTCGGGCAGACGCTCACGCACGAGCAGGTGCTGCAGAACGCCCCGGACCAGGCGGACGGCCGGTTCCGCGTCACCGCGATCCTGGGAGAAGAGCAGTGAGTGACATCATCAGGCTGACCGCGGCGGAGCTCGCCGACAAGCTCACGTCGCGCGAGATCTCGAGCGTCGAGGCCACTCAGGCGCACCTCGACCGCATCGCAGAGGTCGACGGTGACGTCCACGCCTTCCTGCACGTGAACGAGGGCGCCCTGGCGGCTGCCGCCGACATCGACGCGCGCCGTGCGGCGGGGGAGCAGCTCGGCCCGATCGCCGGCGTGCCGCTGGCCATCAAAGACGTACTGGTCACCACCGATCAGCCGACCACCAGCGGCTCACGCATCCTCGAGGGCTACCGTTCGCCCTACGACGCGACTGTTGTCGCCCGATCCCGTGAGGCCGGTCTGGTGCCTCTCGGCAAGACCAACATGGACGAGTTCGCGATGGGTTCGTCGACCGAGCACTCCGCGTACGGCCCGACCCGTAACCCATGGGACCTCGACCGCATCCCCGGCGGCTCCGGCGGTGGGTCGGCCGCTGCCGTGGCGGCCTTCGAGGCCCCGCTCGCGCTCGGGTCCGATACGGGTGGCTCGATCCGCCAGCCGGCGCACGTCACGGGAACGGTGGGCGTCAAGCCGACCTACGGAGGCGTGAGCCGGTACGGGGCGATCGCTCTCGCCTCGAGCCTCGACCAGGTCGGTCCGGTGACCCGTACCGTGCTCGATGCAGGTCTGCTGCACGATGTCATCGGCGGACACGATCCGAAGGACTCCACCTCGCTGACCGACGCGTGGCCGTCGTTCGCCGAGGCAGCCCGTGAGGGCGCCCGCGGCGACGTGCTCAAGGGGCTCAAGGTCGGCGTGATCCGAGAGCTCCCCGACAGCGGCTTCCAGCCCGGTGTCGCCGCGTCGTTCCGCAGCGCGCTCGCGCTGATGGAGGCGCAGGGCGCGGAGATCGTCGAGATCGGCGCTCCGCACTTCGAGTACGGCGTGGCCGCGTACTACCTGATCCTCCCCGCAGAGGCGTCGAGCAACCTCGCGAAGTTCGATTCCGTGCGCTTCGGCCTGCGCGTCACGCCCGACGGCAACCCCACGGTCGAGGACGTCATGTCGGCGACGCGCGATGCGGGCTTCGGCGACGAGGTGAAGCGCCGCATCATCCTCGGCACGTACGCTCTCTCGGCGGGCTACTACGACGCGTACTACGGCAGCGCGCAGAAGGTCCGCACGCTGATCCAGCAGGACTTCGCGAACGCCTTCGCCGAGGTCGACGTGATCGCGACGCCGTCCGCGCCCACGACCGCGTTCAAGCTCGGCGAGAAGCTCGACGATCCGCTGCAGATGTACCTCAACGACATCACGACGATCCCGGTGAACCTCGCCGGCGTCCCCGGCATCTCGATTCCGAGCGGACTCGCCGACGAGGACGGGCTTCCCGTCGGCATCCAGTTCATCGCTCCGGCGCGACAGGACGCCCGTCTGTACAGGGTCGGCGCGGCTCTCGAGGCCGTGCTCATCGACTCGTGGGGTGCGCCGCTGCTCTCGAGAGCGCCGCGGTTGCTGAGCGAGCGAAGCGAGACGAAGCACGCAGGAGGGACCCGCTGATGGCCGCCGCAAAGCTCATGGACTTCGACAAGGCGCTCGAGCTCTTCGAGCCCGTGCTGGGGTTCGAGGTGCACGTCGAGCTCAACACGAACACGAAGATGTTCTCGGACGCCCCGAACCCGGCCAACGAGGCCTACCACGACGCAGCGCCCAACACGCTGATCGCTCCGGTCGATCTCGGACTTCCGGGTTCGCTCCCCGTGGTGAACGAGACGGCGGTGCGCTCGTCGATCAGTCTCGGTCTCGCGCTGGGCTGCTCGATCGCCGAGTCCAGCCGGTTCGCGCGGAAGAACTACTTCTACCCCGATCTCGGCAAGAACTACCAGATCTCGCAGTACGACGAGCCGATCGCGTTCGAGGGTTCCGTCGAGGTCGAGCTCGAGGATGGCACGCTCGTGCAGATCCCCATCGAGCGCGCGCACATGGAGGAGGACGCGGGCAAGCTGACCCACATGGGCGGCGCGACGGGGCGCATCCAGGGCGCCGAGTATTCGCTCGTCGACTACAACCGTGCCGGTGTGCCGCTCGTCGAGATCGTGACGAAGACGATCTTCGGCACGGAGCACCGTGCGCCCGAAGTGGCGAAAGCCTATGTCGCCGCGATCCGCGACATCGTCCGCGGCCTCGGCATCTCCGAGGCTCGTCTCGAGCGTGGCAACCTGCGCTGCGACGCCAACGTTTCGCTGCGCCGGCGGGGCGAGGAGAAGCTCGGAACCCGCACCGAGACGAAGAACGTGAACTCGATGCGCTCGGTGGAGCGTGCCGTGCGCTATGAGATCCAGCGGCAGGCGCAGATCCTCGCCGACGGCGGCACCATCGTGCAGGAGACGAGGCACTGGCACGAGGACACCGGCACGACGTCGCCCGGCCGCCCGAAGTCGGATGCCGACGACTACCGCTACTTCCCAGAGCCCGACCTGCTTCCCGTGCAGCCGGCGCCCGAGCTGATCGAGGAGCTCCGAGCCGCCCTGCCCGAGCAGCCCGTCGCTCGTCGCCGACGCCTCAAGGCGGAGTGGGGTTTCACGGACCTGGAGTTCCAGGACGTCCGCAACGGCGGCCTCCTCGACGAGGTCGAGGCGACGATCGCTGCAGGCGCATCGCCTGCCGCGGCACGCAAGTGGTGGACGGGCGAGATCACCCGCATCGCGAACGCGCAGGAGAAGGAAGCGGCAGATCTGGTCAGCCCGGAGAACGTCGCCGCGCTGCAGCAGCTCGTGGACGCGGGGACGCTCACCGACAAGCTGGCACGCCAGGTGCTGGAAGGCGTCATCGCCGGTGAGGGCACTCCGCAGGAGGTCGTCGACGCCCGCGGTCTCGCCGTGGTCTCTGATGACGGCGCGCTCATCGCTGCGATCGACGAGGCGTTCGCCGCACAGCCCGACGTGCTCGCGAAGATCAAGGACGGCAAGGTGCAGGCAGCCGGCGCTGTGATCGGCGCGGTGATGAAGGCGATGAAGGGCCAGGCGGATGCCGCGCGTGTGCGCGAGCTGATCCTGGAGCGTGCCGCACAGTAGTTCCCGTCTCCCGGGCCTCTGTCGGAGGCCCGGGAGACAATGGACGTATGGGACACGGTGACGGACGGGGGCGCATCACCTCGTCGCCCGGTGCCGACGATTCGGGCACGCGCATCCTCCACGTGGATATGGACGCCTTCTATGCGGCGGTGGAGATCCTCGACGATCCGAGTCTGCGCGGGCTGCCGCTCATCATCGGTGCTCCCGACGGGCGTTCGGTGGTCTCGAGCGCCTCGTACGAGGCCCGCCGATACGGTGTGCGCGCGGCGATGCCGGTGTCGCAGGCGCTGCGGCTGTGCCCGTCTGCGCGTATCGTCCCTCCGCATTTCCCTCGCTACCAGGAGGTCTCGCGGAGGGTGATGGTGATCTTCGAGTCGTTCACCCCGCTCGTCGAGCCGCTCTCCGTCGACGAGGCGTTCCTCGACGTCCAGGGTGTCCGTCGGCTGTGGGGGAGTCCGGGGAGGATCGCCCACCTCGTGCGTGAACGCGTGCGGGAGGAGGTGGGCATCACATGCAGCGTCGGCGTCGCCGCGACCAAACACGTGGCGAAGATGGCCTCGACGCTCGCGAAACCCGACGGGATGCTGATCGTTCCGGCGGCGGACACGCTCGACTTCCTCGCGCCGCGCCCTGTCCGGGCGATGTGGGGCGTGGGGCCGAAGGCGGCAGAGGCCCTCGAGTCGCGTGGCATCCGCACGATCGGCGACATCCGCGAGGCGTCCTCCGACGCGCTCGACCGCGCCGTGGGGGCCGCGCTCGGCGCGCGGATCCGACAGCTCGCTCGTGGGGAAGACGCCAGAGAGGTCGAGACGACTCGCGTCGAGAAGAGCGTCGGCCATGAGGAGACCTTCGATGAGGACATCACCGATCGTGTGTTCCTGCGCGCTGAGCTGCTGAGGCTGGCCGATCGCGTGGCCGCGAGGCTGCGGCGCGCCGAGTGGGAGACGGCCACCGTGTCGATCAAGATCCGCTTCCATGACTTCAGCACCGTGACGCGCTCGGTCACGCTGCCCGAGTCCACCGACGTCGGGCAGCGCATCGGCGAGGCGGCGCAGTCGCTCTTCGATCAGCTCGACCGGCGCGATCCCGTGCGTCTCGTCGGCGTGCGAGCCGAGAAGCTGCGTCCTGCGGGCGGCGGCATGATCGCGCTGTGGGACGACGATGCCGACTGGCGGCGCGTCGAGGGCGCCGTCGACACGGCTGCGGCACGGTTCGGCTCCGCGTCGATCACCCGAGCCAGGCATCTAGGCCGTGGTGAAGGCCGCGGAGCACCTCGACATCCGCGTGCACACGGGATCGAGTGATCTGCGTCGACCGCCCACGCGCCGTGGGCTAGCGTAGGGGCATGCCGAACATCGCACTGGAACTCGGGAAGCAAGCCGCCTCTTTCGGGGTGAAGAGCGCATACGGGGAGCCGCAGGACGTCGACGGGGTCAGCGTGACGCCGGTCGCCCTGAGCATGACCGGATTCGCGGGCGGCGACGCCGACACGCGAGACGGAGGCGCAGGCGGCGGGCTCGCCGTTCCCCTGGGTGTCTACGTCCGCCGCGAAGAGGGCCTGCGGTTCGAACCGAACATCATCACCCTCCTCGTCGTCGCCGTTCCGTTCGTGTGGGTGACCGGGCGCGCTCTCACTCGCATCATCCGTGCACTCAAGAAGTGACGATCCGGTCGCTGCGGCGCTTGAACGTGCGGCGGAGGCGATCGTCTCCGATGTGCGTGCTCTCGCCGCAGCCAACCCGGTCGTGCTGATCGATGGCTGCAGTGGAGCAGGCAAGACGTCCCTTGCGCGACGCGTCGCACATGCCTGGCCGGTTGCGGGACGACCGCAGGTGGTCGCGCTCGACTCGATCTATCCCGGATGGGACGGGCTGGATGCGGGGGTCGAACGGGCCCTGGAATGGATACTCCGCCCCCATGGCAGAGGACTGATCGGAACCTGGCGCCGCTGGGATTGGGAGCGTTCCACGGAGGCAGAAAGCCACGCCGTGGATCCCGCGCTCGGCGTGATCATCGAGGGAAGCGGCATCCTCACGCCGGCGACGGCGGCGATCTCCGACATACGCGTGTGGGTCGACGCGGCGGAGTCGTCGCGGAAGGCGCGGGCCCTCGCGCGCGATGGCGACGCGTACCGGCCGCACTGGGACCGGTGGGCTCTTCAGGAACGACGCCACATCGAACGCGATGCACCCGAGCGCCTCGCCTCCAGGATCGTCCGGATCCCTTAGGCTCCCGTCAGCTCGTCGGCCGCAGTCACCAGCAGCTCGAGGCGGTAGCCGAGCCAGTCGAACACGGGAAGGCGTTCGTCGTCGCCGATGCGTTCGTCATCCGCGATGCCGAGGCGTTCGGCGATCACGAGGCGCAGCGCAGTCAGCGTGCGCAACCACGCGTCGATCTCTGCCTCGGGGATGAGGAGCTCGCGCTCGGCGAACGTGTCATGCTCCGTGAGCAGCGCGTACTCGTCACGGAGCGAGGAGAGCGCCGTTTCCACGATGAGCGCATCGTGACTGCGGCGGTCGAGCAGGTCTTGGCGGGTCCCGGCTCGGAACTCGGCGGCAGCAGGCGCGTCGTCCGTGTACGCGGGCGGTGCGAGCCGCTCGACCGCTGCGTCCTCACCGTCCTGGTTCTCGGCGAGGAGTTCCCGGAGGTCGGCGACGAGCCCGCTGAGATGCACGGCTTCAACGGGCGATATTCTCGTGACGATGGTCTGCCCGGTCATGCCGGCGCCCTTCGGACCGTCGCCCAGAGTCCGTAGTCGTGCATCGCCTGGGCGTGCACCTCCATGGTCTCGCGGGGGCCGGTGGCCACCACCGCATGTCCCTCGTGGTGGACGGCGAGCATCAGCCGGGTCGCGTGCTCCTGGGAATAGCCGAAGTAGGTGCGGAACACGCGGACGACGTACGACATGAGGTTGACGGGGTCGTTCCAGACCACCACCTGCCATGGCTCGATCGGGGCGGCGGAGAGATCGACGGTTTCGTCGGTCTCCGGCGATGCCAGCGGCGCGCTCACGCCCACCCCAGTTCGTGCAGCTGCTCGTCGTCGATGCCGTAGAAGTGGGCGATCTCGTGCACGAGCGTGGTGTGGATCTCGTCACGCAGCTCGTCTTCGTCCGCGCACTCTGCGAGATGCGGTTCGCGGTACACGATGATGCGATCAGGCAACTCGCCCATGCCGTACTGGCCCCGCTCCGTCAGCGCCAGACCGTCGTACAGCCCGAGCAGATCGAGGCTTCCGTCCTCCGGGCGGTCCTCCACGACGAAGACGACGTTGTCCAGCCCGTCGACCATGTCGTCGGGCAGACTGTCGAGCTCTTCGATCACGAGGCTTTCGAAGCGTGCGGCGTCCATCTGCATCATCCCTTCCAGCCTATTGCGCACCGCGCGATCCGGACCGCCTGAGAGAACTCTCATGAACGGGCGCGCGTTCTCGGAGCCGAGGGACAAGATCGTTGGTCAGGCTCGGAACATGGTCGTGATCGAGAGGCGGATCGACGACGTGGGCCCCGCGGCGGCACCGCGTCGCGGTCGTATCCTGCACGCGCTGCGATCACACCCCGGTTCTGTCGTGGGCACCGCCGCGGCGCTCGTCTCGTTCATCGGCGCGGGCGTCCCCTCGTACTGGGGCGACGAAGCGGCGAGCGTCCTTTCGGCACAACGGCCGTGGCCCAGCCTCGCCGACGAGCTTTCGACCGTGGACGCCGTGCATGGCGCGTACTACGCACTGCTCCATCTGTGGATCGATGTGTTCGGCGCGGGGGAGGCTGCGACGAGGGCTCTGAGCGCCATCGGGATCGGCCTTCTCGCAGGAGCCGTCGTCGTTCTCGGACGGCGGTGGTTCGACATGCCGACGGCTGTTCTGGCCGGTGCGTTCCTTCCGCTGATCCCACGGGCGGGAGTGCTCGCCATCGAAGCACGCGGATATGCTCTTGCCGCAGCGGCCGCGGCGTGGATCACGGTGCTCGTGGTGGTTCTCGTCGAACGCAGCTCGTCACGATGGCACTGGTGGCTGTACGGCGCGGCCGTCGCAGCATCCGGCACGTTCTTCCTGTATCTGCTGCTCATGCCGGCCGTGCACCTGGCGATCGCCCTCACCGCGCGACGCGCGCGGCGGCACGCGGCCATCCGCGGGTGGATCCGGGGTGTCGTGGTCGCGGGGGTGCTCGCTTCCCCCATCCTTCTCGTCGCGGCGGGGCAGCGCGGACAGATCGCGTTCCTCGCGCACCGCGGGTACATGTCGCCCAAGGGCTGGTTCGTCACGCCGTGGTTCGGGCACCTTCCGGCGGCCGTCACGCTGTGGCTCCTCCTGCTCGTCGGTGTCGTCGTGATGGCTCAGCGCTCGCGTGGCGCACGGTCAGGGCGCGCCGCTCTCGCGCCCGTGCTGACGTGGCTGTTCTTCCCCGCGCTTGTCACGGTTGCCGTCGACGGGCTCATCTCTCCGGCCTACAACCCGCGTTACCTCTCGATCTCCCTCGGCGCCGTCGCCCTCTCCGTGGCCGTGGGGGTCGTGGGAACGTTCCGTGCCGCTGCGCGGATGCAAGGCCGCCTGGCAGGTCTGCTGGTCATCGTGCTGGTGAGCGTCGTCGTCGCCACGACCGTGGCACCGGAGTTCGTCCGTGCTCGGACGCCGTACGCCAAGGACGGCGGAGCAGACGGGCGTCCCGCCGCCGCTGTGATCGACGAGCTCGCGAGTGCCGGCGACACCGTGCTGTACGGAACCGGCACGCGCCCGTCGAGGGCGCCGCGCCTCGTCGCCCGCCTCTATCCGGCGGCATTCGTCGGGCTCGGCGATCCGCAGCTGGTGCGCCCGGCCGAGGACACCGACGGGCTCTGGGACGTGCTGGCGCCCGTCGACGACATCGCGCCGGCGCTCGCCGACGGCACCGTGTGGCTCATCGAGACGGGTGACACCGGTTCGGCCATCGACGACCTCTCGGCGCTGCACGCCGCGGGCTTCACCCAGGTCTCACGCACGGTGGTGCACCGGACCGTCATCTATGAGTTCCAGAAGGAGAGCCAGCCATGAGCGCACCCACCGTGGTCGTCCTGCCGACCTATAACGAGCTGGAATCGCTCCCCGAGATGGTGGCCCGCATCACGAGGAGCGCGCAGGGCGTCGACATCCTCGTCGTCGATGACGCCTCGCCGGATGGGACGGGCGAGCTCGCCGACCTTCTCTCGGCCCGCATGGCGCATGTGCACGTGCTCCATCGCCCCGGCAAGCAAGGCCTCGGGCGCGCTTACGTGGCCGGCTTCACGCACGCGCTCGAACTCGGCTACGAGATCGTCGTGCAGTGCGACGCCGACGGCTCGCACCGCCCCGAGGACCTTCCGCGGATGCTGCAGATGCTTGCGGACGCCGATGTCGTCATCGGCTCCCGGTGGGTGTCTGGGGGAGTGGTCTCCGGGTGGACGCGCGGACGCTTGCTGTTGTCGCGCGCAGGGAGTTGGTACGCGGGCAGGGCGCTGCGGCTTCCGCAGACCGACATCACCGGCGGCTACCGGGTGTTCCGGGCGAACGCTCTGCGGCGTATCGAGCTCGACCTCGTGCACAGTCACGGGTACTGCTTCCAGATCGAGATGCTCGACAGGGCTGCGCGCAGCGGTGCCAGGATCGTGGAGGCGCCCATCACCTTCGACGACCGGTTGCACGGAGAGTCCAAGATGTCGGCGCGAATCGTCGTCGAAGCGCTCCGCCAGGTGACCCGGTGGGGGATCGAGCGGCGGCTCCAGGCGGGCGACGACAGTCGGCGGCATGCTGAGGAGGTCGTCGGTGTCTGACCCTCATGCTGCAGAGCGCTCCGGTCTCATGGCGCAGATGGCGCGGTTCGCCGCGGTCGGCGGCGGCGGGGTGGTCGTCGATGTCGTCGTGTTCAACGCGCTCCTCACGGTGCCGGTCGGCGTCGCCGGATGGGCGCTCGTGGCAAAGGCGGCATCGACCGCAGTGGCGATCGTCGTGAACTGGATCGGCAACCGACTGTGGACGTTCCGTGACCGGCGACGCGCCGACGTCCTGCAGGAGGGGATGGAATTCGCCGTCGCCAGCATCGTCGGCGCCATCGTCCCGCTCATGTGCCTGGGGCTCTCCCACTACGTCCTGGGGTTCACCTCGCGCCTGGCGGACAACATCGCTGCCAATGTCATCGGTCTCGCTCTCGGATCCGCGGTCCGCTTCGCCGCCTATCGATGGTGGGTGTTCGGCGACGGACGTGCGCCCGCGTCACGGGCGGTATCCGCCTCCGAGACGGGCAGGGTCACGACGATCGACGCTCCGATGCCGGGGTGATTCTCGATCTGTGCCGATCCGCCGGCGTGTGAGGCGAGCCGGGAGACGATCGCGAGGCCCAGACCGCCGCCGGACGACGCACGTCCCGATCCGCGCACGAATCGCTCGAACGCACGCTCGGCGGTCGCCGGGTCGAATCCGCCCGCGTCGTCGGAGACGGTGAGCACAGCGGTCGGCCCCTGCTGACGCAGCGCGACTCCGATCTCGACATCGCCGGTCGCAGCGGCGAGGGCATTGTCGAGGAGGTTGTCGACGATGCGACCGAGGTCGTCGGCGCCCAACCGGATCGAGTGAGCTCGCTCGGCGATGTCGATCTGGAAGTCGATGTCGACGCCCCGGTCCTCACGCAGCTCGGATGCACGCAGACGTGCGGCATCGACCGATTCGGCCAGCACACCGGCCGCGTCGTCGAGGGTCATCGTCTGCGGTTCGCCCGCGGCGTCGATGCGCGAGAGCTGCAGCAGCGAGTCGGCGATGCGGGTCAGTCTCGCGAGTGTCCGGCGCGCATCATCGACGACGGCAGCGTCGGCGGCCGGGTCGACGCCCTCGACGAGCTCCAGCTGCGCTTGCAGCACGGCCAGGGGGTTCCGCAGCTCATGGCTCGCATCCGACACCATCTGCCGTTCGCGTTCCGCGGCCGCCCTCATCCGCTCCAGCAGATCGTTCAGCGTGCGCGCGAGCGCGCCGAGCTCGTCCTTGGCAGGTCCCGTGGGAAGCAGTTCGCCCTTGCGTGCCACCACGAGCGACTGCGCGCTGCGTCGCATGAGCTCGACAGGACGAAGGGCGGCGCCGGCGACCACCCAGGATCCCACAGCGAACACGACAGCAGCGGATACCAGCACCGCGATGAGCAGGTGCGCCACGTCATCGAGCACCTCTTCCGCGAGATCCGTGTCCCTGGTCGCGATGACGTACCAGGTGCCCTGCGGGGTCTCGACCGGGTCGACGTACACGGTGAAGGTCGCTGTCTTGGTGGGAAAGTGGTGCAGCCGGGGCCCGAGATCGATGATGCGCTCGACGCGGTCCTCGAGCGGGGCGGGGAGCGTGTTCATGCGCTCGTCGCCGGCGGGCGCGACGATCGCGACGTGCTGTTTCGGCCCCGGTGCGTCGAAACGGGGCGTGGGGTCGGATTGGATGACGCCGCGATAGACCTCGGTGATGCCATGGAGCACGGCGCGCTCCTTCTCGGCGACCACCACGCTGAGCTGGGCGAACACGACAGCCGATGCCATGCCGAGCAGCAGGATGGCGACGATGGTCGAGCCCAGCGTGATCCGACCGCGCAGCGTCATCCGGGCGAGCACGATCCGGCCTCCTCCGTATCGCTGGTCACGAGGCGGAACCCCACCCCGCGCTCGGTGACGATCCGCGCGCCGGATCCCGCATCGGCCAGCTTGCGCCGCAGGTACCGCACGTACTGGTCCACGATGTTCGATTGGAAGTGCGGCGATCCCCAGACCTCCGTGAGGAGCTCGGACCGGGGAACGGTCTGACCCGCGCGCTGTGCGAGGGCACGAACGAGGTCGAACTCCCGCCGGCTCAGCGTGAGCTCGTCCGCTCCGACCTTCAGGATGCCGCGGTCGATGAGGAGCTCCATGTCGCCCGCATCGATGCGGAGGAGCGCGTGACCCTCTCTGCGAGAAAGCGCACGAAGGCGCGCGAAGAGCTCCGCGAAGTCGAACGGCTTGACCAGGTAGTCGTCGGCACCCGAGTCGAGCCCGTGGACGCGGTCCTCGACGGCGTGCCGGGCGGTGAGCAGCAGGATGCCGATGTGCTCTCCCGGGAGCTTCAGGCGGCGGCACAGTTCGAAGCCCGTCATCCCTGGCATGTTCACGTCGATGACGGCGAGGTCGAACCTGGACGCCGCGGCGAGGGAAAGCGCGGCGACACCGTCGGTGGCCGTCTCGGTGACGTATCCCTCGCGCGCGAGGTGCCGTGCGATCAGCTCGGCGAGGTGCGGCTCGTCGTCGACCACGAGTACTCGTGCAGACACAGCGTGAGTCTAGGTCACAGGCCTCAGCGCGAACTGTGGGCGCAGAGGCGGTGCGGGTTCAGTGCAGCAGGAGGAGCAGAGCGGCCACCGCGATGAAGAGCGCGCCGAAGACGGCGTTCAGCGTGCGCTGCCCTCGTGGCGAACGGGTGAGAGCGCGGAAAGGACGCGCGGCCGCGGCGAAGAAGAACCACATCACGAGCACGTCGACCACGATCACGGTGGCGATGAGCGTGAGGTACTGCGGAAGCTGCGGTTCATCGAGTCGGATGAACTGCGGGATGAAGGCGAGGAAGAAGACGATCGCCTTCGGGTTGAGCAGGTTGACCCAGAAACCTCGCCGGACCATCGACCAGCGGCCTTCTCGCGCGCCGCCGCTCACGACCGTGTCGCCGTCGTCGGCTGACGGCTTCGCGACGATGAGTCGGATGCCGAGGAACACGAGGTACGCGGCCCCCGCATAACGGATGACGTTGAACAGGAGCTCCGAGCGCGAGACCAGGAGTCCCACTCCCGCCGCGACGATGACGACGTGCACGATGAGCGCGAGCTGCTGACCGACGATGCCCCAGATCGCACGACGCCAGCCCTGGATCAGGGAGTTGGACATGGTGTTGATGGCACCGGCGCCAGGAGTGAAACTGATGACGACGCACGCGGTGAGGAGAGAGAACCACACGGCAGGCGTCACCCGGCAAGTCTACGGCGTGCTCGCGGGGGTTCCTCCTCCCGGCCGGTGCCCGGAGGAGCCTGCGCGGGCCTGGACGGGGCCTCCGGAATGCGAAAAGGTCCGAGCATCGAGGCTCGGACCTTTTCGTCTCCGGGTGAGTAACGGGGCTTGAACCCGCGACCTCCTGGACCACAACCAGGCGCTCTACCAACTGAGCTATACCCACCATGTGCCTGCCGGAACAGGCAACCCCACGATTCTATTACACGTTCGGGGCGAACTCTGACACCGTGCGCTCCGAGATGTCGCGAGCCTCGTCACTGGACGGTCCTGGCTCGGTCACGAACACCGCTTTGCGGTAGTACCGGAGCTCGCGGATCGACTCGAGGATGTCTGCCAGAGCGCGATGGCCGCCGTCCTTGGCGGGAGCCTGGAAGAACACGCGGGGGTACCAACGGCGCGCGAGTTCTTTGATGCTGGAAACGTCGACGTTCCGGTAGTGCAACCAGTGATCGACGGCGGGCATGTATTTGGCGAGGAACATCCGGTCTGTGCCGATGGTGTTCCCGGCAAGGGGGGCGCGCCGCTCGACGGGAGCGAACCGCTTGATGTACGCCAGGGTCTGCGCCTGGGCCTCGGCCAGCGTCACGCCATGTGGGATCTCGTCGATCAGTCCCGACGTCTCGTGCATCTTCGTGACGAACTCGTTCATGTGCGCGAGAGCCGCATCGCTGGGGCGGATCACGACCTGGAAGCCGGGGTCGAGCGGCTGGAGCTCGAAGTCGGTCACCACGACGGCGATCTCGACGAGTTCATCGACCGAGAGATCGAGTCCCGTCATCTCGCAGTCGATCCAGACGAGTCGGTCGTTCTCGGACGCAGATACCATGGAGTCATCCTATCGACGGCCTGGACATCCTCCCCGGGCGCGGTACGGTAGAGACGCCCGCCTCCGTAGCTCAGGGGATAGAGCAGGAGCCTTCTAATCTCTTGGTCGCAGGTTCGAATCCTGCCGGGGGCGCCGAGGAAAGCCGGACGCCGTCATCCGTTGCGCAACGCGGAGACCGCGTCGTCCGCGCGCCAGAAGTCGCCGACGAGGCGGAACGTGCCGGTAGCGAGGTGCAGCCGCTCTGCGCGGTATCGCAGCCCTAGCTGGTCTGGCACGATGCGCAGGTGGCCGAGGATGCGGCCGGTGCGGTCTTGCACCCGCCAGAGGTGATCGGACGCGCGCACCAGCCGCTCGCGCGGGGAGGACAGCGTCGGCGTGGCGAAGGGCACTCCGGGAATGGATGTGATGAGGGTGTCGGACATCGCTTCTTCTCCTTCCTGATTCGAACATATGAGCGACCACGGACATTCCGTGCCCGGGAGGGAGGACGGACGCGCGGCCACGCGTGGTCGGCTCTTCTGCACAGCGCCGTGACAACCGGCAGTTCTCCACCGTTCGCGTGTGGGCGGCGATTCGAGGCTTGCCGTATCGGACACGCTGTAACGACCCGGACCGGATCCGGCATCGACGAAGGAGCAGCACATGTCCGAGAACCTCACCATCCTCGGCCGCGTGGCCACCGACCCCGTTCAGGGGCAGACGGCCAGCGGCGTCCCGGTGACGAACTTCCGTCTCGCCAGCACGCACAGGAGATTCGACGCCGCGAGCCAGACGTGGGTCGACGCGGGTACCAACTGGTACTCGGTCGCAGCCTTCCGCCAGCTGGGGGAGCACGTCAAGGCTTCGTTGCGCACGGGCGACAGCGTGATCGTCACGGGACGGCTCAAGATCCGCACGTGGGAGGCCGGCGGGAAGCATGGGACGAGCGTCGACATCGACGCCGACGCGGTGGGGCACGACCTCCGCTGGGGGACCAGTGCGTTCCTGTCCGCGTCGCGCGCGACGGCAGCCGAGAGGGCGCGGGCGACAGTCGAGCGCCCCAGTCCTTCGACGGCGGAGGCGGCGCAGCCCGACGCGGAGGAGGAAGAGCCTCTCGACGTGTCGTGGGCCGACTCGGGGGACGCCGTGTCGGTGATGGGCTAGCGGCGTCGACGTGCAGCGGTCGGAGCGTGCAGAGGAGTGGCCCGTAGACTCGGGGCGTGCTCAGACGATCGGACTCCTCCTCCGCGCGGCCGACCATTGCGGCCGTCACAGCCGTGCTCCTGCTCGCCCTGGTCTCCTGCAGTCCATCGCCCAGCCCCACAAGCGCGCCGACGCCTACTGTCGCCGAGACCGCGCCTGCGACCCCGGAGGGTCCGGCCTTGCACCCCGACGGGAGCGCAGAGGACAATCTTCCGCTGTTCGCCGCGGTGACGGCGCAGGTGTGGGCTGGAGAGCAGCGCGCCTCCGGCCGCGCGTACATCGACGCCCTCGTCGCCGCGGGCTTCGACAAGGCGGCGATGCAGGTCACGCAAGATCAGTCCACGGTCGGCAATCCGGCGGAGAGCATCCAGTTCTCCGTGCGCTGGGGAGAGTCCGAGTGCCTGATCGGACAGGTCGGCCCCTCGACGGGCGAACCGGTCACGGCGGTCATGCCGCAGCTCGCGGAGGGGCGCTGTCTCATCGGGAACACCCGACCGATCGACTGGTGATCAGCCTCCGGCCGGCGCACGGGCGCTGGGCCGGTAGGCTGGAGTGTCGATCTTCGATGCCAACATAAGGAGCGGTTCTCAGTGGCTGAGTACATCTACTCGATGGTTCGTGCGCGCAAGGCGGTGGGCGAGAAGCTCATCCTCGATGACGTCACGATGGCGTTCCTCCCCGGCGCGAAGATCGGCATGGTCGGCCCGAACGGCGCCGGTAAGTCCACGATCCTCAAGATCATGGCGGGGCTCGACACTCCCTCGAACGGCGAGGCGAAGCTGTCTCCCGGCTACAGCGTCGGCATCCTCATGCAGGAGCCCGAGCTCGACGAGTCGAAGACCGTGCTGGAGAACATCCAGGACGGCATCGCGATCAAGGCGAAGGTCGACCGGTTCAACGAGATCTCGGCTCTGATGGCCGATCCGGATGCGGACTTCGACTCCCTCCTCGCAGAGATGGGCACACTGCAGGAGGAGATCGACGCGGCCGACGGCTGGGACCTCGACTCCCAGCTCGAGCAGGCGATGGACGCGCTCCGCACGCCGCCGGCCGACGCCGCGATCGCCCCGCTCTCCGGTGGAGAGAAGCGCCGTGTCGCCCTCGCGAAGCTGCTGTTGCAGAAGCCCGACCTGCTGCTCCTGGACGAGCCGACCAACCACCTCGACGCCGAGAGCGTCCTCTGGCTGGAGCAGCACCTGCAGGCCTACAAGGGCGCGGTCATCGCGATCACGCACGACCGGTACTTCCTCGACCACGTCGCAGAGTGGATCGCCGAGGTCGACCGCGGACGCTTGATCGGCTACGAGGGCAACTACTCGACCTACTTGGAGAAGAAGGCGGAACGCCTCGACATCCAGGGCAAGAAGGACGCCAAGCTGGCCAAGCGCCTCAAGGATGAGCTGGAGTGGGTTCGCTCCAGCGCCAAGGGACGCCAGACCAAGTCGAAGGCACGTCTGGCGCGCTACGAAGAGATGGCGGCCGAAGCCGAGCGGACGCGGAAGCTCGACTTCGAGGAGATCCAGATCCC
The DNA here is from genome assembly GCF_001513675.1 of Microbacterium sp. XT11. Lineage (NCBI taxonomy): Bacteria > Bacillati > Actinomycetota > Actinomycetes > Micrococcales > Microbacteriaceae > Microbacterium > Microbacterium sp. XT11. The sequence goes on from NZ_CP013859.1 coordinate 2,532,922, forward strand.
CGCGGGCCCCCGGCTCGGCAACGTCGTCATCGAGGCGAAGAACCTCAAGAAGGGCTTCGACGGGCGATCGCTCATCGACGGTCTCAGCTTCAGCCTTCCGCCGAACGGCATCGTCGGTGTGATCGGTCCCAATGGCGTCGGCAAGACCACGCTGTTCAAGACGATCGTCGGCCTCGAACCTCTCGACGGCGGCGAGCTGAAGATCGGTGAGACCGTCAAGATCAGCTACGTCGACCAGTCGCGCGCCAACATCGACCCGGAGAAGACCCTGTGGGAGGTCGTGTCCGACGGACTCGACTTCATCACGGTCGGAAAGACGGAGATCCCCTCGCGGGCCTACGTGTCGAAGTTCGGCTTCAAGGGTCCCGACCAGCAGAAGAAGGCGGGCGTGCTCTCCGGCGGCGAGCGCAACCGCCTCAACCTCGCGCTCACCCTCAAGGAGGGCGGCAACCTCCTGCTGCTCGACGAGCCGACGAACGACCTCGACGTCGAGACCCTGAGCTCGTTGGAGAACGCCCTGCTCGAGTTCCCCGGGTGCGCCGTCGTGATCACCCATGACCGGTGGTTCCTCGACCGCATCGCGACGCACATCCTCGCGTACGAGGGCACCGACGAGAAGCCCGACCAGTGGTACTGGTTCGAGGGCAACTTCGAAGCGTACGAGCAGAACAAGATCGACCGCCTCGGACCGGATGCGGCGAAGCCGCACCGTTCGACGCATCGTAAGCTCACCCGCGACTGACATGACCGACACGTCTCCCGGGCCGCGACTGCACATTCCGATCCAGCTCCGCTGGGGCGATCTGGACGCGTTCAACCACGTCAACAACACCTCGATGCTCAAACTGCTCGAGGAGGCGCGTGTGCGAGCGTTCTGGCGCGCCGGCCCGGGGGAGGAGGCTCCGTCGACGGCTGTGCTCGACTCCGGGATCGAGGAGGGCATCCTCACCCTCATCGCGCGTCAGGAGATCGAGTACCTCGCTCCCGTGCCCTACCAGCGCCGGCCGCTGGAGGTGCAGATGTGGTTCGGCAAGCTGGGCGGGTCGAGCGTGGAGGTCTGCTACGAGGTCCACAACGACCCCTCGGCCGAGCCACGGCAGATCTACGCCCGCTCCACAGCCGTGATCGTGCTCGTCGACGCCCGCACCGGACGCCCGACCAGGCTCACGCAGGAGATGCGCGACGCGTGGGAGCCCTACACCGGTCCCTCGATCGAGTACGCACACCGCTGAGCATCACGCGCGACCCTCCCCGGTGTCGCGCGGCGGACTGCTCGCGTCAGTCCTGGGACGGGACGCGGATCATGATCTCCTGCGCGACCGACGCCGCCAGCACGCCGTCGCGTGTGTAGATGCGCCCCTGTGCGAGACCGCGACCGCCACGGGCGTTCGGCGACTCCTGCACGTACAGCAGCCAGTCGTCCACGCGGGCCGGCCGGTGCCACCACATGGCGTGGTCAAGGCTCGCGACCTTGAGCCCCGGCAGCGCCCAATAAACGCCGTGCGCACGGAGAATCGACTCCTGGATCGTCATGTCGCTCAGGTAGGCGAGAGCGGCCCGGTGCAGCCGCGGGTCGTCGGGCAACGGCGCCCGAAGCCGCATCCAGACCGCCTGCGCAGGGACCTTCTCATCGGAGCTGGGCAGGAAGAGCGGTGAGTCCACATGGCGTACGTCGGCGGCCCGGTCGCTCAGCATCCGCCTGGTGCCTTCAGGGAGACCGTCGACGCGGTCCTCGTCCGGACGCAACGACTCCGGTGACGGGATGCCCTCAGGCATCGGCACCGCGTGCTCGACGCCGGGGTCATGATCCTGGAATGAGGCGATCATCGAGAAGATCGGCACGCCGTTCTGATAGGCCTGTGATCGGCGCGTCGAGAACGAACGGCCGTCGTGGATGCGGTCCACGGCGATCGTGAGCCCCTGGGTGGCGTCTCCTGGACGGAGGAAGTAGCCGTGCATCGAGTGGACGGCACGGTCTTCGGGGAGCGTCCGCTCCGCCGCGAGCAGAGTCTGCGCGAGCACCTGCCCGCCGTAGATCCGTCCGGTCGGCATCGGATGCGAAGAACCGGTGAAGATGTCTTCGGTGGTGCGTGCCTGCGTCGAATCGAGATCCAGAACGGCTAGCAACTGCTCGACGGTGCGGATCGCGTGTGCCTCGGCGGTCATGTCTTCCCTTCCGCGCGGAGCCTTCCACGTGCGTTGCTAGTTTAGAGGGCGTGCCGCTTCCCCTCCTTCTCGCCGACGCCGAGACCGCAAGAGATGTGCTGACTTTCGCCGGAAGGGCCGGTCGCATCTCGGATGAGGGTGTGCGGTTGCAGGCTTCCGACGGCGTCCTCGCGCTGACGGCGGCCGCACTCGCCCCGCACGGTCTGTTCGACAGGACCCCGGCCATCCTCGCCATGCGGATCGTCCACGCCGATCCTGAGCTGCGCTGCGACCTCGTCGTGGCGTCGCTCGCGCCCTCCGACGACGACCCACGCGCCCTGCTGCTCCCGGAGACGGCGCTGTCTCCCGCCTGGGCAGGCATCGCTCCGCCCCGGAGCGAGTGGCAGCGCGTGTCGACCTTGGCGGCATCCGTGATCGCTCAGCGTGCGCAGTGGGGCATCAGCGCGGTCGCGCACGGGACTCCGCCCGGCGCCGGGGAGGACGCCGTCCGCTCCCTGCGCGCATCGATCTGGGGGGAGCCTGATGACGACCTCGCGGGCGTTGCGCGCGGGGCCGCCTTCGCCGCCGACGCGTTCGGTTTCATCTCCGGAGAGGAGGAGGTCGCTGTGATGACCTCCGGCAGGTGGACGAGGCTCGCCTTCCGGCGCGGCCACGTCCTCGTGCGAGGTCCGGTGGCCAGCGGACTGACGCCGGTGCGCGACACCGGGGCCTGAGACCTCAGCGGGACGCGGCCCGCCCTGCCTGCCTGCCTGAGAACAGGCATCCGCCGAGGAAGGTGCCCTCCAAGGCACGGTAGCCGTGCACTCCGCCTCCTCCGAAACCGCTCGCCTCTCCTGCGGCGAAGAGACCGGGAATGGCGCGCCCGGCCGCGTCCAGCGCACGCCCGTCGAGATCCGTGTTGATGCCGCCGAGGGACTTCCGGGTGAGCACGTGGAGCTTCACGGCGATCATCGGCCCGGCATCCGGATCCTGAAGGCGGTGAGGGGCAGCGGTGCGGATCAGCCGGTCGCCCCGGTAGGTGCGCATGGAGCGGAGCATCCCGATCTGCGCATCCTTCGTGAAGTCGTTGTCGATCTCGCGGTCCCTGGCGACGACCTCGCGGCGCACCCTGTCGAGATCGAGCACATCGCCGCCGGGATGACGCGCCATCTGCTCCAGCAACGACTCGAGGTCGTTCTCGACGATGAAGTCCGCGCCCTCGTCGAGGAATGACTGCACCGGTCCCGTCGGCCCCTTCGCGAGCCGCGACCGCAGCAGCAGCGCGATGTCCTTGCCGGTGAGATCGGGGTTCTGCTCGCTGCCGGACAGCGCGAACTCCTTCTCGACGATCTGTCTCGACGTCACGAACCACGAGTGGTCATAGCCGGTGTTTCGGAGGTACGACAGCGTGCCGAGCGTGTCGAAGCCGGGATAGAGGGGCACCGGGAGCCTCGCGCCCGTTGCATCCAGCCACAGCGACGAGGGTCCCGGCAGGATCCGGATGCCGTGGCCCGGCCACACCGGATCCCAGTTCGTGATGCCCTCGACGTAGTGCCACATGCGGTCTTCGTTGATCAGCCGGGCGCCGGCCGCCGCACTCACGGCGTGCATGGATCCGTCGACGTATGCGGGCACCCCGGTCAGCATGTGCTCCGGGGCTGCCCCGAGCCGCTCCGGCCAGAACGCGCGCACCAGATCGTGGTTGCCGCCGATGCCGCCGGAGGCGACGATCGTGGCAGCGGCCACGATCTCGAAGTCGCCGACGACGTCGCGGCTCGACACCTCGCCCCGCGCAGCAGGGCTGCTGGCCAGGATGGTGCCGCGTGCGCCGGTGACCGCGCCGTCGGTCGTGATCAGTTCCGTGACGCGGTGCCGGGGGAGGACGGTCACGTGGCCTTCGCGTTCGCCCTGCTCCACGGCGTCGACGAAGGGCGAGACGATCCCCGGCCCGGTGCCCCAGGTGATGTGGAAGCGCGGCACAGAGTTGCCGGGGCCGAGGGCTCCGTAGCCGCCTCGCTCTGCCCAGCCGACGACGGGGAAGAAGCCGACGCCGCGCTGCCGCAGCCACGCGCGCTTCTCTCCTGCGGCGAACGCCAGGTACGCCTCCGCCCACCGGCGCGGCCATTCGTCCTCCGCGCGGTCGAACGAGGCGGTGCCGAACCAGTCCTGCGTGGCGAGCTCGAGCGAGTCCTTGATGCCCATCCGGCGCTGCTCGGGGGAGTCGACGAGGAACAGTCCGCCGAACGACCACCAGGCCTGGCCGCCCAGGTTCGTCCGCGGTTCCTGGTCGAGCACGACGACACGCTTGCCCGCCTCCAGCGCCTCCGTTGCCGCGACGAGGCCGGACAGCCCCCATCCGATCACCAGGACATCAGTGGACAGGGGCGTCGTCGTCATGAGTTCTCCGTTGGTTCCTGACGGCTGCGTGCCTCGAGTGTGGTCCGGCCGGCCGCCGCGGGCCCGATGCCCGAGGGTTCGAACGTGTTCACCATGGCATACGCCGCGCGTTCCAGGTAGTCCCAGAGGGTGGATTCGTGCAGCGGTGACAACTGCGCCTCGTCCACGGCGGTCCGCATATGACGGAGCCACCGGTCCCGCGCATCCGGGTCGATGTGGAACGGCATGTGGCGCATGCGCAGGCGGGGATGCCCCCGCGTCTCGCCATACGTCGTCGGGCCTCCCCAGTACTGGACGAGGAACAGCGTCAGCCGCTCCGCTGCCGGGCCCAGGTCCTCCTCGGGGTACATCGGTTTGAGCACCGGGTCCAGGGCGACCTCGCGGTAGAAGACGCCGACGATGCGCTCGAACGTCTCGTACCCGCCGACCTCGTCATAGAAGCTCATCGCTGACCGGCTCCTTCGTCCGTCGACTTCTTGCGGCGCCAGATGCCGCGCTCGGGCACGGGAACCCCCGTGACGGCGTTGGGACGGGTCTTGGGGGGATTCGCCCCGCGCACCCGGCGGGCGCCGTCGAGACCTGTCGGGACGACGTCGACCATGCTCGGGATGGCGATCTCCTTCTCGAGGAGCGCCGAACGGAGGCGTCGACGGAGCTCCTGCGCCACATCGTCCTTCGCGTTGGCCCGGGACTTGATGACGATCCGCACGACGAGGGCGTCGCCGTCGATCGATTCCAGGCCCCAGAGCTCGGGCTTCTCGACGATGCGGGTGCGCCACTTCGGGTCTTTCGCGAGCCCCTGTGCGGTCTCCAGCATGATGTGCTCGACGTCGTCGAGGTCGGAATCGGCCGGGACGCCGATGTCGATGATCGCGCGCGCCCATCCCTGCGACATGTTCCCGATGCGCGTGACCTCGCCGTTGCGCACGTACCAGAGCGTTCCGTTGACGTCACGCACCTGGGTGATGCGCACGCTCACGTACTCCACGACGCCCGTCGCGAGGCCGAGATCGACGACGTCGCCGATGCCGATCTGATCCTCGGCGACGATGAACATCCCGTTCAGCACGTCCTTGACGATGTTCTGGGCGCCGAAACCGAGACCGGCGCCCACCGCGGCGGTCAGCAGGGTGAGAGAGCCGAGGAGCGAGCTGTCGAGGACGTTCACGATGAGCACCACCGCGATCACGACGAGCATGACGTTGACGATGTTCTGCAGGATCGTCCCGAGCGTCCTCGTGCGCTGGACGAGCCTCATGTCCGCGAGCGGCGACCGCTCCAGCGCCTGGGTGTCGTCGACCGCCGCCTTGCTCTTCGCGCTGTCGACGATGCGATGGACGACGCGGCGGATGACGAGTCTCAGGACCAGGGCGAGGAGCACGCAGCCCACGATGATGAGCGCCACGTGCAGGGCTCTGAGGCCGACCGCACCGAGCACCGCCAGCAGTTGCTGGATCCATTCGGGAAGCGGAACGTCCTCGGCCGAGGGAGTCGTCTGGAAGGGGAGGATCATCGTCTCCGATACTAACGATCAGGCCTCTGCGCGGGCTGGACGCACCGCGGCAGAGGCCTGATCGTGAAGCCGGGCGGTCAGTCCTCGCTGTCGCGCGACTGAGCGGCGAGAGCACGCTCGACGTCGGCGAGGTTCTCGAGCACGAGGCGACGCAGAGCGGGCGGCGCGTCGTTGTGAGCCGAAAGCCAGTTCCTCGTCGCATCGCGCAGCTCGACGTTCCCCAGAGCGGTGGGGAAGAGCCCCACGACGAGGTACTGGGCGATCTGGTATGTCCGCGACTCCCAGATCGGGAGCAGCATGTCGAAGTAGGGCTGCACGAACTCGCCGAGCACGTCCACACCGGCCGGGTGCACGAACCCGAGTGCCGCCGAGCGCACGATCGTGTTGGGAGCGTCGTCCCGCTCGACGAGCGAGGTCCATGCCGCACGCTTCGAGGCGAGGGCGGGCAGAGCCGCGCGCGCCTGGGCGGCGAACTCCGCACCCTTCGCCGTGTTGTCGGCGGCGAGGGCGGCATCGATCGTCGCTGCGTCGGTCGCCCCGATCGTCGCGAGGCCGACGAGGAGCTGCCAGTTCAGGTCGGCGTCGATCTCCAGGCCGGGCAGCGTGTCCTCTCCGGAGCGCAGGCGGCCGACGATCCCGGCGTGTTCGGGGGTCACCAGCGCGTTCGCGAAAGCAGTGACGAACTGCAGCTGGCTGTCGCTGCCCGGTTCCGCCGCCTCTGCCAGCGCCCACAGGCCGTCGGCGACCTTCTGGCGTGCTGCCTGACGCGCCTCCGGTGCGACGTAGAGCGTCGCCGCCGTGCGCAGCTGCGCGAGCGTGGTGCGGACCGTGGTCGACTCGGTCTCGCGCCCGATGTTGCCTAGTACGAGATCGATGTAGTCGGACGCCGAGCTCTCGGCGTCGCGCGTCTGATCCCACGCGGCGCCCCAGACCAGTGAGCGCGCCAGCGGGTCGTGGATGTCGGCCAGGTGGGCGATCGCCGTGGCCAGGGACTTCTCGTCGAGGCGGATCTTCGCGTACGCGAGGTCGTTGTCGTTGAGGAGCACGAGATCGGGGCGCTTCAGCCCCTGCAGCTCCGGCACCTCGGTACGGTCGCCGTCGACGTCGATCTCCGCGTAGTGCGTGCGGACGAGAGCGCCCTCGTGCAGTGTGTAGAACCCGATGCCCAGACGGTGCGGCCGGATGGTCGGGTAGTCGGCCGGCGCCGTCTGCGTCACGGCGAAGCGGGAGATCGTGCCATCGGAGTCCTCGGCGATGACCGGTTCGAGAGTGTTGACCCCCGCGGTCTCCAGCCACTTCTTCGACCACGAGCTGAGGTCCCGTCCGCTCGTCGCCTCGAGCTCCGTGAGCAGATCGCTCAGCTCGGTGTTGCCCCACGAGTGCTTCTGGAAGTACTGCGACACGCCGGCGAAGAACTGCTCGATCCCGACCCAGGCGGCGAGCTGCTTGAGCACGGAGCCGCCCTTGGCGTACGTGATGCCGTCGAAGTTGACCTGCACGTCCTCCAGGTCGTTGATCTCGGCGACGATCGGGTGTGTCGACGGCAGCTGGTCCTGGCGGTAGGCCCAGGTCTTCTCCATGGCGTTGAAGGTCGTCCACGCCTCGGTCCACTCGGTGGCCTCTGCCGTCGCGATCGTCGAGGCCCATTCGGCGAACGACTCGTTCAGCCAGAGGTCGTTCCACCACTTCATGGTCACGAGGTCGCCGAACCACATGTGCGCGAGCTCGTGCAGGATCGTCACCACGCGACGCTCCTTGACGGCATCCGTCACCTTGCTGCGGAACACGTACGTCTCGGTGAACGTCACAGCTCCCGCGTTCTCCATGGCGCCGGCGTTGAATTCGGGGACGAACAGCTGGTCGTACTTGGCGAACGGGTACGGCACGCCGAACTTCGACTCGAAGTACGCGAAGCCCTCGCGGGTCTTGTCGAAGATGTAGTCGGCGTCGAGGTGCTGCCACAGGCTCTTGCGGCCGTACACGCCGAGGGGGATCACGCGCCCGGAGGCGCTCGTGAGCTCGGAGAACGTCGCCTCGTATGGCCCGGCGATGAGGGCGGTGATGTATGAGGAGATGCGCGGGGTCGGCTCGAAGCCCCAGGTCGCGACGGACTTGTCGTCGTGGAGGATGGGCTCGGGGGTGGGGGAGTTCGACACCACCTTCCACGCGGACGGCGCCGTCACCGTGAACTGGAAGGTGGCCTTCAGATCGGGCTGCTCGAACACCGCGAAGACGCGGCGAGAATCGGGCACCTCGAACTGGGTGTAGAGGTACACCTCCCCGTCGACCGGGTCGACGAATCGGTGGAGGCCCTCGCCGGTGTTGGTGTACATGCAGTCGGCGTCGACGACGAGCACGTTCTCGGCCTGCAGGTTCGTGAGGGTGATGCGCGAGTCCGCGAACACCTCTTCGGGGTCGAGCTGCTCGCCGTTGAGCGAGATCTCGCGCACCTCGCGAGCGATGAGGTCGATGAACGTGAAGCTCTCCGGCGTCGCGGTGAAGCGCACCACGCTGCGAGAGCCGAACACCTCGGCGCCCTTGGTCAGATCGAGTGCGACCTCGTACGACTGGGTGTCGATGACGTCGCGGCGCTCCTGCGCTTCGATGCGGGTGAGGTTCTCTCCAGGCACAGCTGTACTCCCAGGGGTGAGGGGATGTGACCGCGGTCGGGCGCAGTTGGCGCCCACGGCAACCATGACAGCCTACGCCAGGACGCGCGCACGTCCAGCCTACGCAAAGGGACGCGCTCCAGGGGGTGAAAGGATGGAGGGGTGACTGCGATCGATCCCGATGTCGTTCCCTTTGCCTCTCCCGCCGCGGCGAGCGGCGTTCCGTTCGTGGCGACTCCGGTCGCCTACGACGCCATCCTCCTGGCCGGATTCGGCGGGCCCGAGGGGCAGGATGACGTGATCCCGTTCCTCCGCAACGTCACCAGGGGACGCGGCATCCCCGACGAGAGGCTCGAAGAGGTCGCACACCATTACCGCCACTTCGGCGGCGTGAGTCCGATCAACGCGCAGAACCGTGCGTTGAAGGCGGCGCTCGAAGCCGCACTCGCCGAGCGCGGCATCGACCTCCCGGTGTACTGGGGCAACCGCAACTGGACACCGTACCTCGAGGATGCCGTATCCGAGGCCGCGGCCAACGGACACACGACGCTCCTCGCGTTCGCGACCAGTGCCTACAGCTCGTTCTCCAGCTGCCGCCAGTACCGCGAGGACTTCGCCAGGGTTCTCCACGAGACCGCGCTCGGCGGCACGGTATCGATCGACAAGATTCGCCCGTTCTACGACCATCCCGGATTCGTCGAAGCCTTCGAGACCGGTGTGCGCGACGCCGTCGAGCGCTTCCTCGGCGAGGGGCACGCCCCGTCGGAGATCCAGATCCTGTTCTCCACGCACAGCATCCCGACGGCGGATGCCGAGCGCTCCGGTGCACGCGACGTCGACTGGGGCCCCGGTGGCGCCTACGCCGCACAGCACGAGGCGGTCGCGGCGTGGGTGATGGACAGGGTCGCCACCGTCGTCCCCGCAGCCGCTGACGTCGCGTGGGAGCTCGTCTACCAGTCGCGTTCGGGTCCTGCGTCGCAGCCGTGGCTCGAGCCCGACGTGTGCGACGTCATCGCGGAGCTGCCCGCACGGGGGCGCAAGGCCGTGGCAGTGGTCCCTGTCGGCTTCATGAGCGACCACATGGAGGTGCTCTGGGATCTCGACACCGAGGCGGCTGAGGCGGCGGCGGAGGCGGGTCTCGGGTTCGTGCGGACGCCCACCCCTGGCGTGTCGCCGGCCTTCGTCGACGGCATCATCGACCTCATCCAGGAACGCCTCGAAGGCCGCTCGCCGGCGGAGCGCAGCCGCATCACCAGCCCCGGCGGCAGTTTCGACATCTGCAGGCCGGGGTGCTGCGAGAACGTGCGCGCCGGCTTCAAGCCCGCAGCCGCCGGCGTCGCGCCCTGAGCGGGTCTGCTGTCCCGACGGCTCAATAGGATGGAAGCCATGCGCATCCACATCGCCACCGATCATGCCGGCCTCGACTTCTCGACGCAGCTCCAGGAGCATCTGCGTGCGGCGGGGCACGAGGTCATCGACCATGGCCCTGTCGAGTACGACGCCCTGGACGACTACCCCGCGTTCTGCATCCGAGCCGCGCAGGCGGTCGTGGCGGATCAATCCGCAGGGGTAGAAGCGCTGGGCGTCGTCTTCGGCGGCTCCGGCAACGGCGAGCAGATCGCGGCCAACAAGGTGCACGGCATCCGCGCGGCACTCGTGTGGAACGTGTCGACCGCCGAGCTGGCACGCGAGCACAACGACGCCAATGTGATCTCGATCGGCGCGCGCCAGCACACGTTCGACGAGGTGACGACGTTCATCGACACCTTCATCGCGACTCCGTTCTCCGGTGAGGAGCGGCACGCGCGACGGATCGGACAGATCGCGGACTTCGAGCGCGACGGCTCCCTCCTTCCCGATCCTCGGGCCTGACATGCCAGAGGGGCACTCCGTCCACCGCATCGCGCGGCAGTTCGATCGGAACTTCATCGGCAAGACCCTGCACGCGTCGAGTCCGCAGGGTCGCTTCGCCGAGGGCGCTGCCGTGCTCGACGGCCGGGAGGCTCTGAGCGTGCAGGCGGTCGGCAAGCAGATGTTCCTCGAAGTCGAGGGCGATGTCTGGCTCCGCGTGCACCTAGGCCTGTACGGGGCTTGGGACTTCGCGGGCGAGATCCTCGTCGACCCCACCATCGCATCGGCGAACGGGCGCATGGGGCAGACCAACCAGCGCGGCACCGTTCTCGACGAGCCGATCCTCGACGATGCGGGCGAGAACTCGCTGTCCTCGATCGGGGCGCCGCGAAGGACGCGCGTGCATCTGCGTATGTCTGAGCAGACGAAGGGGCTCGACGATGAAGGAGCCGAATGGCCGCCGCCCGTCGTCGGACAGGTGCGTCTGCGCCTGATGACCGACATCACCGCGGCCGACCTGCGTGGACCGACGGCGTGCGTGTTGCAGACCCCAGAGGAGATGCTGGCGACCGTGGCGAAGCTCGGGCCGGATCCGCTCGTGGGCGACCCGCTGGAGAACGAGGAGCGGTTCGTGCGCGCCGTACGCAAGAAGTCGACGCCGATCGCGCTCCTCCTCATGGACCAGTCGGTCGTGAGCGGGATCGGCAACGTCTATCGGGCGGAGATGCTCTATCGTCAGCGACTCGATCCGCACACTCCGGGGAAGGATGTGCCCGAGGAGGTCGTGCGCGCCCTCTGGCACGACTGGGTGCGCCTCCTCGCGATCGGCGTGGAGACGGGTCAGATGATGACGATGGACGACCTCACGCCCGAACAGTACCGCGCGGCGATGGCGAGCCGCGACGACCGGCACTGGGTGTATCACCGCGCCGGCCTGCCGTGCCGTGTGTGCGGTACGGAGATCGCGCTCGAGGAGATCGGTGCGCGCAAGCTGTACTGGTGCCCGCGCTGCCAGGCGTGAGCCGAGACGAAGGAGATCCGCGTGCGACAGAACCCGAGCTTCACACTGGCGGACATCGCGGAGATGCGACGTGTCGTGCAGGCGAACCCCTGGGCGACGATCGTCAGCGACACCGCTGACGGTCTCGTCGCGTCTCATTACGTCGTACTGCTCGACGATACGCGCGACGATCTCACCGTCGTCGGACATGTCGGTCGGCCCGACGATCTCATCCATGGTCTCGGAGAGCGGGAGCTCCTCGTGGTGTTCCAGGGGCCGCACGGCTACATATCCCCGGGCTGGTACGGCGACGTCGCAGCGGTGCCCACATGGAACTACACGGCGATCCACCTGTCGGGAGTGCCGGAGATCCTCGATCACGACGAGAACCTCCGCGTCCTGGACCTCATGGTGGAACAGTTCGAGAGTCGCATGCCCGACCCGCGCCTCATGTGGCAGCGTCCCAACGATGAAGCGTTCGTCACGCGTCTCGCCGCCGGCACGATGGGGTTCAGGCTGACGCCGACGCGCGTGATCGCCAAGCGGAAGCTGAGTCAGAACAAGCCTGCGGAGACGGTCGAATCCGTGATCGCCAACCTCGACGGCGACGGGCCGTATGCGAACGCCCCGCTCGCAGCGGAGATGCGCCGCGCGCGGCTGCAGACGGGCGAGGCGGTGCGGTGACCCGCGGACGTGGGCTCGGCATGATCCGGGCGGCCAGGGTCGCGGGGCCCGGTCGTGAGTTCCTCGTCGATGACGAACCTGTGGATATCGTGCTGCGTGATGGACTCATCGAGGACATCGCACCGACCGGGGTGCTCCGCTCGCGCGGCGAGGTGCTCGACGCCGATGGCGCCTGGGCGGTGCCCGGCCTCTGGGACAATCACGTGCACACGGTGCAATGGGCGCTCGAGGCCGAGCGCACTCCGTTGGGCAGCGCCGGCTCGGCGGCCGAGGCGGCCGAGCTCATCGCAGCTGCGGACCCGCTGCCCGACGGCCGCCTCGTCGGCAGCGGGTTCCGCGACGCCCTGTGGCCTGACCGCCCGTCGCTCGAGCTGCTGGACGCCCGCACGGGCTCCACGCCCGCGTACCTCATCAACGCGGATGTGCACAGCGTGTGGCTCAACAGCGCTGCCCTTCGCCGTGAAGGGTTCACGAGTCGAGACGGGGTGCTTCGCGAAGACGGCGCCTTCGAGATCTCGCGTCGCCTGAACGCCGTGGATCCCGCTCACTGCGACGCCGCCGTCACACGCGCCGGCGACCGTGCTGCCGCGCGCGGGATCACCGGCCTCGTCGACTTCGACATGGGCTGGAACGCCGACGCATGGCCGCGTCGCATCGCACACGGGTTCAGCGCGCACCGCGTGGAGTTCGCGGTGTATCCCGCCGATCTGGATCGTGCGGTCGCCCTCGGGATGCGGTCGGGCGCCCGCTGGGAGGACGACCTCATCCGCGTCGGATCATTGAAGATCATCTCCGATGGATCGCTCGGGACGCGGACCGCAGCGTGCTCGCATCACTATCCCGGCGACCCCGAGAACTACGGAGTGCTCACCGTGCCGCCGGCAGAGCTGGAGGCGCTGCTCACCACGGCGACGGCGGCGGGGCTGAGCGTCGCCGTGCACGCGATCGGCGACCGTGCCGTGACGGCTGCGCTGGATGCGTTCACTGTCACGGGAGCTTCGGGCAGCATCGAGCACGCGCAACTCGTGCGGCACGCGGATCTGAGCCGCTTCGCCCGTCTCGGAGTCGTCGCGAGCGTGCAGCCCCAGCACGCCCTCGACGACAGAGACCTCGTGGGCATCCTCTGGAACGGTCAGACTTCACTTGGGTACCCTCTGGCCTCGCTCTGGAACGCCGGGGCGGAGCTGCGCTTCGGTTCGGACGCCCCGGTCGCGCCGCTCGACCCGTGGGTCGCCATCGCCGCGGCCATCGCCCGCACGGATGGCGGCCGAGAGCCGTGGCATCCCGAGGAGCGGTTGGCGATCGACCAGGCCATCGCTGCGAGCGTGCGCAGCGCGATCCGTCCGGGAGATCCAGCAGACATCGTCCTGTGCGGGCTCGACCCGAGGACGCAAGCCCCAGAAGCGTTGCGTGCCATGCTGGTGATCGCGACCGTGCTGGGCGGGCGGATCACCCACAGCACCTGACACGAGACGAGGGCGCGGGATGGTCTCCCGCGCCCTCGTCGTGAGCGGCATCGCCGCTCAAGGTGATCAGGCCGCGATGTGCGACACGAGGAACCAGCGGTCCTTCTCGAGGCCACGCTGGATCTCGATCGCCACGTCCTGGCTGGTGAGGTCGACTTCGTCGAGGCCCTCGACCGCGGCCTTGACGTCGGCGAGGATCGCGTCGATGTCAGCGATCACGGCGCGGATGAGGTCGTCCGACTGCGCGAAGCCCGCGGGAACCGAGGTGGCGCCTGCCTTCTCTGCGACCGCGCTGATGCGGGCGTCGATCGGGAGTCCCAAGGCGACGATGCGCTCAGCGGCGGTGTCGGCGAAGTCCCCCGCGTGCGCGACGATCGTGTCGAGAAGCTCGTGCACGCCGACGAAGTTCGCGCCGCGCACGTGCCAGTGCGCCTGCTTGCCGTTGACGGTGAGGGCCTCGAGGCCGAGGACGACGGGGGAGAGGAACTGCGCGGCCGCAGCGGCGACGGTGGGGTCGCTTGCGGTGGTGGAAACGGTCTGTGCCTTGCTCATTCGTGCTCCTCCGGAGATGGTCGTTGCGTGCTGATGGACTCAACGCTACTCACGCGGGAGCATTCCGCAAGCAAGCGAAGGCTGAGCTTACCGATGTCGGAAAGCCGCGGAAATACGCGGAACCAAGGGTAGTCTTCCCTCATGAGCATCGCGCCTGGAGCATCCGTTCTCGCACTGCCCGACCGCGTCCCGTCGCTCGCCGACGGTTGCTTCGTGGCCGACGGAGCGCGCGTCGTCGGCGACGTCTCGCTCGCCGCGGGGTCGAGCGTCTGGTACAACGCGGTACTGCGCGCCGACTCCGCTGCGATCGTCATCGGACCCGGGAGCAACGTGCAGGACAACGTGTCGGTGCACGTCGACGCCGGCCACCCGGTGGTCATCGGAGCGAAGGTGTCCATCGGTCACAACGCCGTCGTCCACGGATGCACTGTCGGAGACGGATCGCTGATCGGCATGGGGGCGGTCGTGCTGAGCGGTGCCGTGATCGGTGCGGGGTGCCTCGTCGCGGGAGGCGCCGTGGTCCTCGCCGGTACGGAGGTTCCCGAAGGGTCTCTCGTCGCGGGCGTCCCCGCGAAGGTCCGTCGGAGCCTCACCGACGAGGAGCGCGCGGGGCTCATCGCCAACGCCGACATCTATCTGCGACACCTTCAGGTGCACAGCGACGCCACCCCGGTGTGATGCGCACCGACCGCTAGGCTGGAACGGTACGGGGCGGTGGCCAAGCTGGTTAAGGCAGTGGGCTCATAACCCAACGATCGCGGGTTCAAGTCCCGCCCGCCCTACCGTGACGTGTCCGGACGCGCCTGCGTCGGCAGCACCCGGCGACGATGTCAAGCCCCTCCCGTCGATCGCCGGCCCGCGTCAAGGTGGACCTCATGCGGCACCCGTCGCGGAACAGGAGGAACCATGAGCATCGGCACCGGAGTCGTACTGTTCGTCATCGGAGCGATCCTCGTCTTCGCGGTGAACGTCGACGTGCAGTGGGTCGACCTCGACATGGTCGGGTACATCCTGATGGGCGCAGGCGTCATCGTCTTCCTCGTCGGCATCGTGCTCCTCGCCCGTCGCCGGCGCACGGAGTCGGTCTCCCGTACGTATGTCGATCCGGCAACAGGGGAGCCGACCACACGCCGATCGGTCAGCGCGAGCAACGACGACGCGATCTGACCATCACTGATCCTGACGGCATCCGCTCGGCGAGGGGCGGATGCCGTCAGCTGTGCGCGGGGGCGGTCAGTCCCGCGCCTGCTCGAGTTCGTCCTGCGTCTGCTCGAGGTGCTCCTCGACCAGCGTGATCCCGCCGCTGGAGTTCGCGGAGTGCGCGAGGTCCTCGATCCAGCGTCGGCTGAGCTCCGGCGTCTCCGGTTCGTCGAACACGAAGCGCAGCGGGATCGACGGGTGCAGCCAGATGGTGGAGCGCCCGGGCGCCACCCCGGCCGGGTGCCGCCAGGAAAGGGTGAAACTCTCGTTCCGGCGTAGCTTCGTGGCGATCACGACCTTCAGGTGAGCGAGGGCGCGGTCTTCGATCTGGATCGGCTCGTGGGCGTCGCCGTAGTAGAGACTGCCCATCAGGCGACCGACGAGGGGGACGGGTGGCGGGGGAGCATGTGCGTGGTTCCTTCGACTGCTGTGCGCCGTACGGGGGTCCGGCGCAGGGGACTGCACCGACTCTACGTGACGCGCGCGTTCTGCATGCAGATCACGCCGCGACGCGCCGAGGACAGCGCACGGACTGTTCACTTTTCGTCATCATGCAGCGACACGTCGGGCGTCTGACGGGGCGCTCCCGTAGGCACGGCGGTAGGCCGCGGCGAATCGTGACGGGTGCGAGAAGCCCCAGCGCCGTGCGATATCTGCGATCGGCGTCGTCGTTCCCCTGCTGAGTTCGGCGTGTGCGCCGGCGAGGCGCGCGCGGCGGAGCGCGGCCGCCGGGGTGGTGTCCAGAGCTCGTCGGAACGCGTAGTGCAGACCGCGTGTGGAGATGAAGCACGCGGCGGCGACGTCGTCCACGGTTATCGGAAGGTGCGCGTTCTCGTCGATGTACGCGAGAGCTCTGCGCACGGTCGACGGTGCCGCCCGCCGTTGCGCCACACGCAGCAGGGCTTCGTCGAACGTCGAATCGAACGCGGCCACGGTGGCGATCAGTGCGTCGCGACCCCGCGCCGCCCTCAGAGCCGGGGTGAGCTCTGCGGCCAGCTGCTCCTCGAGCCGGGCGAAGGCGAGCTCCCATCGCCTCGCATGCGCAGCAGATCGGGGTGAGAGGCTCGTCGACCTCAACACGAGGCTGTCGTCGCCGGTGATGCGCCGCAGCGTCGTCTCGGCCGCGCGATGGTCGAACACGAGGGCACGGACCTGTGCCTCGCGGTCCCATGACGCTCGCACGGGGCGTCCGTCCGTGATCCAGGGGCGGGTCGCGTCGAGATCGCGACTGTCCGTCCAGGAGCGCGCGTGAGGGGCATCCACTCTGCAGACGAGCAGCTGACCGTCCGGTGCGGCGAGAGAACGCACCTGCGCATCGAGGTCGTATCGCACGAAGGCCACGCCGTCGAGGTCCGATGAATGCCAATCGAAGTGGAAGCGGAGAGGATCGACGCTTTGAAGCTGTGCGGACGGCACGAACTGTCGCCAGGTGCTCTGCACGCTGTCGACGTCGGAGGATTCGAATCGCACCGGCCCCCTCTCACCCGCTGGTCGGGTCACCGGTACCGCGCACCGGCCAGGTCCCATCGATGCGCCGCTCCGGGTCGAGGCGTCCGATGCTGATGAAGTACTCGGTGAGGCTCGCGGCCTGCGAGCGAGCCCATGCTACCTGCCGGGAATGCAGTTCCGCCGGAGGCGGAAGCGGGAACCGCCGTGCGAGCTCCTGTGCGACGCGCCCCGCTGCGACGGCGTCCGCTGAAGCATCGTGCGCTCCGTCGAGGTGAACCGCATAGTGCTCGGCGACGACCGAGAGCGTTCGCTTGCCGGGGCGGTACCGATCGAAAGCCTTGTCGATGACGAACGGGTCGATGACGGGGAAGGGATCGACGAGCGGAGGGATGCCGTGCCGCCTTCCCTCATGCGCCAGCAATGAGAAGTCGTAGGAGGCGTTGTATGCGACGACGGGCACCCCCTGGGAGAGAAGCGAGCGCAGCGCCGCGGTTACCTCGCGTACGACGTCGGCAGATGGTCGGCCCAGGGCGCGAGCCCGTTCTGTCGTTATGCCGTGCACGGCTGCCGCTGCCTCCGGGATTTCGATGCCCGGATCGCAGAGCCAGTCCTTCGCCGCGATCTCGCGGCCTGTCGCGTCGAGCACGCCGACGTGGGCCGTGACGATGCGATCACGTGTGACGTCGATGCCCGTCGTCTCGAGGTCGAACACGGCGACGCGGGTGAGCCCGGTCGAGGATGCGGATGCCGGCGTCATGCCGATCACGCTAGATGCCGCCTCCGACACGGCGCTCTCACGGGTTGCCTCCGTAGACTCGGAGGGTGACAGTGCCCTCTCCCTACGCCGAGCGGCTGAGCCGTATCCCCGTCGCCCGCCGCGTCGCCGAGGTGCGCGGCACCGAGACGACGTACTGGGAATACGGCGTCCCGGAAGCGGAGCTGACCATCGTCGCGGTGCATGGGTTCCGCGGTGATCACCACGGCCTCGAACCCGTCGTCGCCTTCCTTCCCGACGTGCGGGTGATCTCTCCCGATCTTCCCGGCTTCGGCGAGACCGCCCCCGCGCGCGGTCGCACTTACGACGTCGCAGAGTACGCCGCGTGGCTCCACGAGTTCGCCGACGGGGTGGCGCCGGGCGCCGTCGTCCTCGGACACTCCTTCGGGTCGATCGTCGCCGCTGCCGCCGTCGCCGGAGGATTGACCACTCCACGGCTGATCCTCGTGAATCCGATCGGGGCCCCGGCCCTCGAGGGGCCGAAGGGCGTCATGACCCGGCTCGCGGTGCTCTACTACGCGTTGGGCGCGCGCCTCCCAGAGCGGCTCGGCACGGCCCTCCTGCGCAACCGCGTGATCGTCCGGATCATGAGCATCGCCATGGCGAAGACCCGCGACCCCCGCCTGCGCCGGTTCATCCACGATCAGCACGACCGCTACTTCTCGCTGTTCAGCGATCGCGACGCCCTTCGTGATGCCTTCGTCACGAGCGTCTCCCACGATGTCAGCGAGTTCGCTCGATCGATCTCGGCTCCGACACTCCTGGTCGCGGCGCAGCGCGATGACATCACCCGGATCGCGGCCGAGCGGCGGCTCGTGACGCTCTTCCCCGATGGCGAACTCGTGGAGATCGCCCAGGTCGGTCACCTCATCCACTACGAGGCGCCGGCCGAAGCAGCGGCCGCCGTGCGTCGGTTCCTCAGGATTCCCGTCGCGCCAACCCGATGAGCCCTGCGACGCGGAAGGGGATGACCTCACCCATCGCGAGCGATGTCTCGGTTCGCTCGACGCCGTCGATCGAGAGGATCCGCGCGTCGGTGTCGAAGAGGTGACGTGCGTCACGGCATGCGACACGGGCGAGGAGATCGATCGAGCCGCTCAGGCCATGAGCCTGAACGATCTCAGGAATGCGTGAGAGCTCGTTGATGATTCGCGGCAGCTCGGTCTGGCGCACCCCGATGCTGACGAATGCGTGCAGCGGGAAGCCGAGGACATCGGGGGAGAAGGAGCGCTCGTAGGACAGGAAGATCCCGCTCTGCTCGAGGCGGGCCATCCTCGCCTGGATCGTGTTGCGCGACAGACCGAGGTTCTCCGCCAAGGCGACGATCGTGATGCGCGGGTCTTCGGCAAGCGCGGCGAGGAGTTCGAGATCGATGCGGTCCAGTCCGGGCATAGTGCCAAAGAGTAGCAGTGCTCTCCTCGCGCTGTCTTAGCAACATGCTCAAGACGTCGCGGAATGCTTGAGCGAGGTGTGCAGCGGACGTACGCTCAATGCACTCGGCGACGACGCCGGGTCACGACGTGCACTGCCCCACGAGGGCGGCCGCGAACGAGGAGGACGATGATGTCACCGCAGATCACTCCCATTGCAGATACGGCGCAGGACCTCGAACTCTCCGAGCGCATCCTCGCTCCCGACGGCACGCGCTTGAGCAATCCTCGGCTCGACGGGTATGTGGCCGATGTCGACGCGTCCGTGTTGCGCTCGCTCCTGCGGGACATGGTGATCCTGCGCCGGATCGACGCCGAGGGTGTCGCTCTGCAGCGGCAGGGCCAGCTCGGCCTCTGGGCGCCGTGCCAGGGCCAGGAGGCGACGCAGATCGGCACGGCCAGAGCCCTCGCGCCGCAGGACTACATCTTCCCGAGCTACCGCGAGACCGGCGTCATCTACGCGCGCGGCGCGCAACCCGCGGACTACGTGCGCATGTGGCGGGGCGAGGAGGGCGCGGCGTACGACCCGGCCGCGTTGCGGGTCGCGCCCCTGCAGATCATCATCGGCGCGCAGACACTGCACGCCGTCGGCTACGCCATCGGGATCAAGCATGACGGCGCCGACGAGGTCGCGGTCACGTATTTCGGCGACGGCGCGACGAGCCAGGGCGACGTGAACGAGGCGATGATCTTCGCCTCGTCGTACCAGGCGCCCGTGGTGTTCGTGTGCCAGAACAACCACTGGGCGATCTCCGAACCTGTCGCGGTGCAGTCGCAGTTCCCCATCGCCGGCAGGGCCCCCGGCTTCGGCATCCCGAGTCTCCGCGTCGACGGCAACGATGTGCTCGCGTGCATGGCCGCCATGCGGTGGGCGCTCGAGCACGCGCGCGCGGGCAGAGGACCGGCATACATCGAAGCGGTGACCTATCGCATGGGGCCGCACACCACGGCGGACGACCCGACGCGGTATCGCACGGAGGCGGAGCTGGAGGCCTGGCGCTCGCGCGACCCGATCGCGCGCCTCGAAGCCCATCTGCGGGCCGCAGGCGAGCTCACCGACGAGCAGGCGGCGGAGCACCGTCAGGCGGCCGACGCCCTCGCGGCGCAGATGCGCGCGGCGTGCCTCGGCATGGTCACCCGCCCGCCGCTCGCGGTGTTCGACGGGGTCTACGCCGAGCCGCACACCGGATTGCAGCGGCAGCGCGACGAGTACGCGGCGTACCTGGCGACGTTCGAGGGAGAGGCGTGACCATGACCGAGCTCACCTTGGGCAAAGCGCTCGGCGCCGGACTGCGGCGGGCGCTGCGCGACGACGACAAGGTCGTGCTCCTCGGCGAGGACATCGGCCGACTCGGCGGTGTCTTCCGCATCACCGACGGTCTCCTCGACGAGTTCGGACCGACGCGGGTCATCGACACCCCGCTGGCAGAGTCCGGGATCGTCGGGACGGCCGTGGGGCTCGCCTTCCGCGGCTACCGGCCGGGGGTCGAGATCCAGTTCGACGGCTTCGTCTACCCGGCGTTCGACCAGATCGTGTCGCAGGTCGCCAAACTCCACTACCGCACGCAGGGGCGGGTGAAGATGCCGATCACCATCCGCATCCCGTGGGCCGGCGGAATCGGCGCGGCGGAGCACCACTCGGAGTCGCCCGAGGCGTACTTCGTGCATACGGCCGGGCTGCGCGTCATCGCAGTGTCGAGCCCCGAAGACGCGTACCGCAGCCTGCGGCAGGCGATCGCGTGTGATGATCCGGTGATCTTCTTCGAGCCGAAGCGGCTGTATCACCACAAGGGCGAGGTGGACCTGGGGGCGCCGCTGGCGGATGCTCCGCCCATGGGGCTCGCCCGTGTCGTGCGCGAGGGCAGCGACGCAACGGTCCTCACCTATGGGGCGATGGTGACGACGGCGCTCCAGGCTGCGGAAGCCGCCGAGGACGAGGACATCTCGCTCGAGGTCATCGACCTGCGATCGCTGTCCCCTGTCGACTACGGCACCGTTGCGGCATCCGTCCGCAAGACGGGCCGGGTCGTCGTGGCACATGAGGCGTCCCGCGAGGCCGGGGTGGCCGCCGAGGTCATCGCGAGTGTCACCGAACTCTGCTTCGAGTACCTCGAGTCCGCACCCGTGCGGGTGACGGGCCACGATGTTCCGTATCCTCCGGCGAAGCTGGAGAAGTACCACCTGCCCGATCTCGATCGCATCCTGGACGCGGTCGACCGGGTCCTCGATCGTCCGCACAGCGTGTCAGGAGCCGACGCATGATCGCAGAATTCCGTCTCCCCGACCTGGGGGAAGGGCTCACCGAGGCCGAGGTCGTGCAGTGGCTCGTGGCGCCAGGAGACGCCGTCGCGCTGAACCAGACCCTTGCAGAGGTCGAGACGGCGAAGGCCGTCGTCGAACTCCCCTCACCGTACGAGGGCACGGTGTCAGCGCTCCACGCCGACGCGGGGGAGACCGTCGCCGTCGGTGCTCCGCTCATCGCCTTCGAGGTGGACGGCGGCGGCGCACCGGAAGGCCCGGATGCCGCGGCAGAGGAGCGTGCGCAGCCGAACCTCGTCGGCTACGGTGCAGCTCCCGCCACAGGTGCAAGACCGGCGCGGCGTGCACGGCGCGTCGGCGCCAAGGCCTCGACCACGGACACCGCCGTTCTCGAGGCGGCTCCGCACGATGCCGTGCCTGCAGCGCCGGCCGAGGCTGTCGTCGAACGGCCGCGTTCCACCCCGCCTGTGCGCGCCTATGCCAAGAGACTCGGCATCGACCTCGCGTTGGTGGCCGCCACGGTGGGAGACCGTCTGATCACCAGGGACGACGTGGACGCCTTCGCCCAGGGCCGAGGAACCGGGCGTGTACTCGGTACGTCGTCGGCACCGGCGGGAACCGTCGATGATGCGCGCGCGTGGGACGAGGCGCGCCATGGCGGTGAACGCGAGGTGCGCATCCCCATCCGCGGCGTGCGCAAGCACACGGCGGCCGCCATGGTGCAGAGCGCTTTCACGGCGCCGCATGTGACGGTGTTCCACACGGTCGACGTCACCGCGACGATGGACCTGATCGCGACGCTCAAGAACGATCGCTCCCTCGCCGAGCAGCGCATCGGCCCGCTCGCGGTCGTGGCGAAAGCGGTGTGCCTCGCGCTGAGCAGGGCGCCAGGGCTGAACTCGCGATGGGACGAGGAGGCGGGTGAGATCGTGCAGCACCGCTACGTGGATCTCGGCATCGCCGCGGCGACCGACCGCGGCCTGATCGTCCCGATCATCCGCGACGCCGACACGCTGTCGCTCGCCGAGCTCGCCGGCGCCATCCGCGCCCTGGCGGACACGGCCCGCGCAGGAAAGACGACCCCGGCGGATCTCGCGGGTGGCACGTTCTCGCTCTCGAACATCGGCGTGTTCGGGGTCGATGCGGGCACGCCGATCCTGCCGCCTGGTCAGTCGGGCATCCTCGCGATCGGTGCCGTGCGACGTCAGCCGTGGGAGCACCGTGGCGAGATCGCGCTGCGGCAGACCATGACGCTGAGCCTGTCGTTCGACCATCGGATCGTCGATGGTGCTGAGGGCGCCAGCTTCCTCAAGGATGTCGCGGACCTGCTGGAGGAGCCGGGTCGCGCCATGCTCTTCAGATAGAGGCGCGCAGCGCGGCCTCCGCCATCGCGGCCAGCACGGCGGCGGTGGCCGCGTGGCGTCGTGATGCCGCCCTGGTCGAGTGCGGCGTCGAGTTGATGAGTCCGAAGCATGCCTGCACGCGAAGCCGCAGTTCGTCAGAGGAGGCGTCGAGCAGTGGCGCGAGCGCGTCGATCCACAAGTCGATGTAGGTGCGCTGCAGCCGCCGGACCTCCGCCCTGTCCGACTCGGCGAGGTGGGCGACGTCGCGGTCCTGCACGCGGATCACGTCGGCGTTGCCGAGCGCGAACTCGACGTGGAAGGCGATGAGGGCGCGCACGCGCTCCGCCGCGTCCGACTGGGCCGAAGCGACCGCGGATCCGCCGGACACGAGGTCTTCGCTCACCTTCACGAGCACGGCTCCCAGCAGCGCCTGCTTGCCTGCGAAGTGACGGTACACGGCGGGGCCGGACACGCCGACGGCCGCACCGATGTCCTCGAGGCTCACGCCGTTGTAGCCGCGCTCGGCGAAGAGGTGCGCGGCCTCGCGCAGGATGGCGTCGGAGCGCTCCGCCTTCGCGCGGTCTCGGGCGGTGACCGGGCTTGTCATCTCAGTTAATCCTCGCTAACCTGAATCAACGGGTTAGTGAACACTAACCGAGAAGGCGGGCGCGGCGCCAGAGCGTCTGCGCATCACGTGGGTCGAGGAGGACGTCACGATGCCGGCTACCCAGGAATCACTTGCCGCCGAATTGCGCGAGCGACGGCGGTCGGCGGCCAGGGGAGGGCCAGAAGCCTCGCGGGAGAGGCACGTCGCCCGTGGAAAGCTGCTTCCCCGCGACCGCGTGGCACGAGTGCTCGACGAAGGCAGCCCCTTCCTCGAGGTGTCGCCGCTCGCCGCCCACGGCATGTACGGAGGAGAGGCCCCAGGCGCCGGTGTCATCGCCGGCATCGGGCTCGTCCACGGCCGCCACGTCATGGTGGTCTGCAACGACGCGACGGTCAAGGGCGGCACATACTTCCCGCTGACAGTGAAGAAGCACCTGCGCGCGCAGGAGATCGCGCTCGAGAACCGCCTGCCCTGCCTGTATCTGGTCGACTCCGGGGGTGCCTTCCTCCCCAAGCAGGATGAGGTGTTCCCCGACCGCGACCACTTCGGGAGGATCTTCTTCAATCAGGCGCGCATGTCCGCCGCCGGCATCCCGCAGCTCGCCGCCGTTCTCGGCTCCTGCACGGCGGGTGGCGCGTACGTCCCGGCGATGAGCGATGAGACCGTCATCGTCCGCGACCAGGGCACCATCTTCCTCGGCGGTCCGCCGCTCGTGAAAGCAGCCATCGGCGAGGTCGTGACCGCCGAAGAGCTCGGAGGTGGTGAGCTGCACGCGCGTCGCAGCGGCGTCGTCGACCACCTCGCCGACGACGACGAGCACGCACTGGAGATCCTGCGGGACATCGTCGCGACCCTCCCGGCACCCGACGAACCGGCATGGGAGGTGCTGCCCGGCCGTGACCCCGACGAGCTCTCCTCGCTGTACGACGTCGTCCCCGTCGACGTCAACGCCGGCTACGACGTGCACGAGGTGATCGCCCGCCTCGTCGACGGCGATTCGTTCCGCGAGTTCAAGGCCGGGTACGGTACGACGCTCGTGACCGGGTTCGCGCGTCTGCACGGTCACCCCATCGGCATCGTCGCCAACAACGGCGTGCTGTTCAGCGAGTCGGCGCTCAAGGGAGCGCACTTCATCGAGCTCTGCGACCAGCGCGGCATCCCGCTGCTCTTCTTGCAGAACATCACAGGGTTCATGGTGGGATCGGATGCCGAGGCTGGCGGCATCGCCAAGGACGGCGCGAAGATGGTCACGGCCGTGGCCACGACCAGGGTGCCGAAGCTCACGGTCATCATCGGCGGTTCGTTCGGCGCGGGGAACTACTCGATGTGCGGCCGCGCCTACTCTCCGCGCTTCCTCTGGACCTGGCCGGCGAGCCGCATCTCCGTGATGGGGGGAACGCAGGCGGCCTCCGTGCTCGCGACCGTCAAAGAGGACCAGCTCGCCGCGCGCGGCGAGTCGTGGACGGCGGAGGAGCGCGAGGAGTTCGAGGCACCGATCCGCGCACAGTACGAGACCCAGGGGGAGCCGTATTACGCGACGGCCCGGCTCTGGGATGACGGCATCATCGACCCGGCGGAGACGCGCGACGTGCTCGGCTTGGCACTCGACGTCGTTGCCCGCAGCCCCCTCCCCGAACCGCGCTTCGGCGTCTTCCGGATGTGAGCGAAATGAACTCCCCACACCTCTTCGACAGCGTGCTCATCGCGAACCGCGGCGAGATCGCGCGACGCATCATCCGCACGCTCCGACGACTCGGCATCCGCAGCATCGCGATCTACAGCGAGGCCGATGCTCATTCGCCCCACGTGCGAGAGGCCGACGACGCTGTTCGCATCGGACCCGCGCCGGCCTCCGAGTCGTATCTGGACATCGACGCCGTGATCGCGGCCGCACGGGCCACCGGCGCCGCCGCCGTCCATCCGGGGTACGGCTTCCTCTCCGAGAGCGTCGGACTCGCCGAAGCGTGCATCGAGAGCGGGATCGTCTTCATCGGCCCGTCGGTCGATGCCCTGCAGATCATGGGCGACAAGGCCAGGGCACGCGATCACGTCTCCCGGCACGGCGTCCCCGTCGTCCCCGGCTTCGACGCCGCGCGGCTGTCGGACGCCGAGATCGAGGAAGAGGCGGATGCCGTCGGCTACCCGCTTCTCGTCAAGCCCAGCGCGGGCGGTGGCGGGAAGGGGATGGAGGTGGTCAGCAGCCGGAGCGATCTCGCCTCCGCGCTCTCCGCTGCGCGGCGGGTGGCGGCTGCGGCCTTCGGCGACGACTCGCTGATCCTCGAGCGGCTCATCCGGCGCCCTCGTCACATCGAAGTGCAGGTCTTCGGCGACCGGCACGGACGCGTCATCGCTCTCGGCGAGCGCGAGTGCACGCTGCAGCGCCGTCATCAGAAGGTCGTCGAAGAGGCGCCTTCTGCCGGCATACCGTCGGCCACCCGCGAGCGGCTGCTGGATGCCGCCGTTCTCGCGGCGGAGAGCGTCGCGTACGTCGGAGCGGGAACCGTGGAGTTCCTCGTCGACGCCGACGCCCCCGACGCCGTGTTCTTCATCGAGATGAACACGCGACTCCAGGTCGAGCATCCGGTCACGGAGGCGGTGACCGGTCTCGACCTCGTGGAGCTGCAGCTCCGCGTCGCCGCAGGCGAGCGGCTGGGGGAACCGCCGGCCCTTCGCGGGCACGCCGTCGAGGCGCGGGTGTATGCGGAGTCGCCCGAGCGCGGCTTCCTGCCGTCCACCGGTCGCATCCTCCTGTTCGACCCGCCGTCGGGCGTGCGCGTCGACGCGGCGATCGAGACCGGGAGCGAGGTCACGGGCTTCTACGATCCGATGATCGCGAAGGTCGTCGCCTCCGCGGACGACCGCGCCACTGCGCTGCGCAGCCTCGACGAGGCGCTCGCTCGCACGGTCGTCCTCGGCGTCGAGACGAACATCGCCTTCCTGCGCACGCTGTGCCGCGACGAGCGCGTGGTCGCGGGCGACCTCGACACCGGGCTCATCGAGACCCTGCTGCCCGTGCCGGCCGCGCGGCCCGGACCCCGGGTGCTCGCTGCGGCACGTCGTCATCTCGACGAGTCCGCGCAGCGCCGCAGGTCAGCCGAGATCGCTCGCCGCGCTGGCGCCGTGTGGGCACGCCTCACGGACGACTCCGCACGCACGGTGTCGTTCCTCACGGACGACGGTGAGGTGCACGACGCGGGAGACGCAGACGGCGGCGGCGCGCGCGTCGCCGAGGACGTCGACGGAGCGCTGTGGGTGGCCGATGAGAGCGGGGCGTTCCGGCTGCGTCCGCTGGACAGACGAGGGCGGATGCGTGTTCGGCTCGCCGAGAAGGTGCAGGCGGCCGCGGCGACCGACCCGGAGGCGCGTGCGCCGATGCCGGGGAGCGTCGTCGCCGTGCACGTCGACGATGGGGCCTCGGTGCCGGCTGGCACCGCACTCGTCTCGATCGAGGCGATGAAGATGGAGCACCAGGTGCTCGCGCCGCACGACGGCACGGTGCAGCTGCTGGTCGCGGTGGGCGACCAGGTGCGGCGCGACCAACCGGTCGCCCGTGTTACGACCCAGGAGGAGCGATGATGGACGATCTGTCCGAGGAGGAACGCGATCTCGCGGCCATGACGCGAGATTTCGCCGAGAGCGTCGTGGCGCCGCAGGCGTACGAGGCCGATCGCACGCACACCCTGTCGATGGACGTGGTCCGCCAGATGGGAGAGCTCGGGCTGTTCGGTCTCCCCTTCCCCGAGGAGTACGGGGGACAGGGCGGCGATTACATGGCGCTCGGCATCGCGATCGAAGCGCTTGGCCGCGTCGACCAGTCG
This sequence comes from Microbacterium sp. XT11, assembly GCF_001513675.1. NCBI lineage: Bacteria > Bacillati > Actinomycetota > Actinomycetes > Micrococcales > Microbacteriaceae > Microbacterium > Microbacterium sp. XT11. The sequence goes on from NZ_CP013859.1 coordinate 2,560,020, forward strand.
ATCGCGATCACCCTGGAGGCCGGGGTCAGCCTCGGTGCCATGCCCGTGTTCCGGTTCGGCACGGAGGAGCAGAAGAAGGAGCTCCTGCCGGATCTCCTGGCCGGGCGGGCGCTTGCGGGCTTCGGCCTGACCGAACCGGAGGCCGGCAGCGACGCCGGAGCCACGCGCACGACCGCGCGGCTCGACGGAGAGGAATGGGTGATCGACGGGTCCAAGCAGTTCATCACCAACTCCGGTACCCCGATCACTCGGTTCGTCACCGTCACGGCCGTGACCGGCTCTCGCGACGGGCGCAAGGAGATATCGACGATCATCGTCCCCAACGGCACGCCCGGGTTCACCGTCGAGCCCGCCTACGACAAGGTCGGGTGGAACGCGTCCGACACCCACCCCCTCACCTTCACCGGAGCGCGCGTGCCGGCGGGCAACCTGCTCGGTGAGCGGGGAAGCGGGTTCCGCAACTTCCTCAGCATCCTCGATGAGGGCCGCATCGCGATCGCCGCCCTCGCCACGGGCGCCGCCGAGGGATGCCTGGAGGCCGCGGTGGAATACGCGAAGAGCCGCACCATCTTCGGCAGTGCGCTCAGCACACGGCAGAACGCGCAGTTCACGCTCGCCCGCATGAGGGCTCGTGTGCACACCGCGCGTCTGGCGTGGCACCACGCGGCGCGCCTGCGCGACGCGGGTCGTCCGTTCGCCGAGCAGGCCGCGATCGCCAAGCTGGTGTCGGGTGAAGCCGCAATGGACAACGCACGCGACGCGACGCAGATCTTCGGCGGCAACGGCTTTATGAACGAGTTCCCCGTCGCCCGCCACTACCGCGACTCGAAGATCCTCGAGATCGGCGAAGGCACGACCGAGGTGCAGCTGCTCGTCATCGCACGGGCGCTGGGCCTTGCCGGGTAGCGTGGCAGCATGACCGCGCGCGAGATCGTCCAGCGCGGGCTCTACTTCGAGGAGTTCGAGGTCGACGCCCGCTACCTGCATCGGCCTGGTCGCACCGCGACCGAAGCCGACAACGTGCTGTTCACGACACTCACCATGAACACGCAGGCCCTCCACCTCGATGCGGCGTTCGCCGAGACACAGGAGTTCGGCGCACGGCTCATGAACTCGATGTGGACGCTGTCCACGATGGTCGGATCGTCGGTCGCGCAGCTGACCCAGGGAACCCTGGTCGCGCAGCTCGGACTCGGCGACATCTCGTTCCCGCATCCGCTGTTCGCGGGCGACACGCTGTACACCGAGAGCGTCGTCACCGCCGTCCGGCCCTCCTCATCACGACCGGCCCAGGGCATCGTGACCATCCAGCACACCGGGCGCAATCAGCACGGCACGGTGGTGGCCACCGCCACGCGGACCGTGCTCGTGCACCGGCGACCCATCGAGGAGGAATCGTGACGTTCGAGCTCGGTCCCGCGCTGCTCTTCTGCCCGGCCGACCGGCCTGAGCGCTTCCACGGAGCGCTCGAGAAGGCCGACGCCGTGATCATCGATCTCGAGGACGCCGTGCTCCCCGATGCGAAGGCGACCGCCAGGAGCAATCTCCTCGAGGCCGACCTCGACCCCGACCGGGTGATCGTCCGGGTGAACGCGCCAGGCACGGAGGCTTTCGACGCAGACCTCGCCGTTCTCTCGAAGACGCGCTTCCGAACGGTCATGGTCGCCAAGACGGAGAGCGCCGAGAGCCTGGACGCGTTCGACGACGGCTTCGCCCTGCTCGCCCTGTGCGAGACCGCGCGCGGCGTGCACGCGGCCGACGCGATCGCAGCGCATCCTCTCGTCGTCGGGATGATGTGGGGTGCGGAAGACCTCGTCGCCTCCCTGGGCGGGACGTCGAGCCGTTCGTCGGCTGGCGCGTACCGCGACATCGCACGATACGCGCGTTCACGCGTGCTCCTGGAGGCCGGTGCGTACGGGAAGGCGGCGATCGACGCGGTGCACATCGACATCGACGACCTCGATGGCCTCGCCGCGGAAGCCGAGGACGCGGCCGCGTCCGGTTTCCGCGCGACGGCCTGCATCCACCCCCGCCAGGTGCCGGTGATCCGTGCCGCATACCGCCCGGACGACGCGACGCTCGGCTGGGCACGTGCCGTGCTGGCTGCCGCCGAGCACGAGAGGGGAGTCTTCCGCTTCGACGGCCGGATGGTCGACGAGCCCGTGCTGCGGCACGCGCGCTCGGTGCTGGCGCGAGCAGAAGGGGCCTGACGCGCGCGGCTGCTGCCGCCGAGCGCGTCAGGACAGCCGACTCAGAGGAGCACGGACTCCTCGAGAAGGCGGAGCGAGTCGGGCGACGCTTCGAACCGATGCACCGAGCCGTTCGCGAGCACCTCGCCATGCCGGGGGAGCGTGCCGCCGGAGACGTGGTCGATGAGCGCGCGGATGACGCCGCCGTGCGCGACGACGATCACGGACTCGGCGATGGGCGCAGAACGCCGGCGCGCCTCACGGGCGATGCGGTGCAGCGCCGACATGGCGCGGAGTCCCACCTCGTGGAGCGACTCGGCTCCGGGGACCTCGGCGTGCCAGTCGCCGTACTTCTCGATGTAGTCCGCGACGAGCATGCCTTCGCCCTCGCCGAACTCGCGTTCCCGCACATCGTGCACGATCGTCGGAGGCTCCAGCCCGAGCTGCTCGGCGATGATCTCCGCGGTCTCCCGTGCCCGGGAGAGCGGGCTGGAGTAGATGCGGTGATGCGCGGTGCCCGACAGCCGATCGGCCGCCACGCGAGCGTCGGCGCGACCCGTGTCGTTCAGCGGGATGTCGGTCGTCCCTTGGATGCGTCGCTCCAGGTTCCAGTCGGTCTGTCCGTGGCGGACGAGGGTGAGAAGTGTCACGGCGTGCCGCTCCTTTCCGTCGTCGGCGTCCGGTCGCTCGTCGGAGACATCAGGTCGTGCAGCGCCGGGAGCACCTCGCTCGTGCCTGCAGGGATGGTGAGGTCGGCCCAGGCGTCGGCCCGCGTGGGCTCGCGGTTCACGATCACGAGCGGGATGCTGCGCCGGCGGGCGCGCTCGACGAGCCGGACGCCCGAGTTCACGACCAGGGACGACCCCGCGACGATCAAGGCGCTGCTCGCGCGCAGGAGCGACTCCGCCGCAGCAAACCGCCCGCGCGGAACGAACTCGCCGAAGAACACGACATCGGGCTTCAGCGTCCCGCCGCACACGGTGCAGGTCGGGACGATGAAGCCATCGGTGCTCTCCGGCAGCACGTCGCCGTCGGGCGCGAGCGCCACGTTCTCGGGCACGGAGATCCAGGGGTTGAGGTCTTCGATCTGCGCTGCGACGTCGCGCCGGTCGAAGACCTGGCCGCAGTGCAGGCACAGCACACGGCGCATGGTGCCGTGGACTTCGATCACGTGTGAGCTGCCTGCCCGCAGATGCAGGCCGTCCACGTTCTGGGTGATCACACCTGAGACCACGCCCTCCGCCTCCATCGCGGCGAGAGCGAGGTGGCCAGGGTTCGGCTCGGCGGCGGCGAAGGCCCGCCATCCCAGGTGGCCGCCGACCCAGTAGCGCCGACGGGCCGCCTCGTCTCCGAGGTAGCGGTCGATGGTCATCGGGTCGGAGCGTGTGCGCGCACCCTCTCCGCGATACGCGGGGATGCCCGAATCGGTGGAGATGCCCGCCCCGGTGAGGAGGGCGATCCGGCGCCCGCGGAGGAGGTCGGCCGCCTGCGAGATCCGAGCACGGAACTCGTCGTCTGGCATCGCGATCACAGTACCTCCCTCCGCGAGTCTACGGTGCCCTCGCACGGCACGGCCGCGCGCATGCCACAGTGGAGGTCTATGGAGATCATCGAGATCGGCCGCGCCGACGACCCGCGTCTTGACGACTTCCGCTCGCTCACCGACACCGCGCTGCGGCAGCGGACCGAGCCCGCGGGCGGCCTGTACATCGCAGAGTCGGAGAAGGTCATCCAGCGCGCCGTCGCGGCGGGGCATCGGCCGCGATCGCTCATGGTGCAGCGGCGGTGGCTCGACGGCATCCGCGCATTGCTGCATGGTCACGACGTCCCGGTGTACGTCGTGCCGGACGAGGTCGCAGAGGGCGTGACCGGCTTCGCCGTGCACCGTGGCGCGCTCGCCTCGATGCATCGTCCTGACCTGCCGCCCGTCGCCGGGCTCGTGCAGCACGCCACCCTGGTGCTCGTGCTCGACGGTCTCGGCGACCACACCAACGTCGGCGCGGCCTTCCGCGCCGCCGCCGGGCTCGGGGCGGATGCCGTGCTGGTCTCGCCCCGCTGCGCGGATCCGCTGTATCGACGCAGCGTGCGGGTGAGCATGGGCACGGTGTTCCACGTCCCGTGGACGCGCATGGAGACGTGGGAGTCCGGCATCGCGGAACTGCACGCAGCCGGCGTGACGATCGCGGCGCTGGCTCTCCGAGACGACGCGGTTCCGCTCGACCGCTTCGTCCGGCAGCGCCCGCCGAAGGTCGCCCTCGTCCTCGGGTCGGAGGGGGAGGGGCTCTCCGAGGAGACGATCGCCTCGGCGGATGTCGCCGTGACCATCCCGATGTCGGGCGGCGTCGACTCGCTCAACGTGGCGTCAGCGGCAGCCGTGGCGATGTGGGCGCTGCGCCACTGACGGTCAGTCCTGCGGCTCGGACCGACGGACGACAGGAGCCGGCTCTGGGCGCTTCGCCGCGACGTTGTCACCAGACGACTGGTGGCGCAGCCGCCGCAGCACCCACGGGACGAGGTGCTCACGGGCCCAGCCGAGGTCCTCGCTGCGCGCCTCGCGCCAGGTCCGCACGGGCAGCGGTTCCGGCTGCATGGCCTCGAGGTCGTTCGGCACGTTGAGGGCGCGCAGCACCATGCGCGCGACTTCGTGGTGTCCGAGCGCGTTGTAGTGCAGCCGGTCGTCGTCGAAGAAGCGGGGGTCCTGCACGACCTTGAGCGCCCATTGATCGGCGACGATGCAGTCGTGGCGTTCGGCGATGGCCCGAACGTTCTCGTTGTAGATCGCGACCTTGCCGCGGAACGGCCGGAACACCGGCGTGAAGGCGGTGTCGATGCCGGTGAACAGCACCACGGCTGCGCCGGTCGATGCGAGCCGCGCGACGGCATCCTCCAGCTGGGCGGCGATCGCATCGGGATCGGTACCAGGACGGATGACGTCGTTGCCGCCTGCGCAGATGGAGACCAGATCGGGGCGCAGCGCGACAGCCGGCTCGATCTGATCCTGCACGATCTGGGCGATCAGCTTCCCCCTGACCGCGAGGTTGGCGTACGCGAAGTCGTCGACCTGCTGCGACAGCACCTCGGCGACGCGATCCGCCCACCCTCGATGCCCGCCCGGCACGTTCGGATCCGGGTCGCCGATCCCTTCGGTGAAGGAGTCGCCCACGGCGACGAACCGCCGCCAGGGGTGCGGGGTGTCGTTCGGGACGTACGGGGTGCGTGTCGAATCCTGGTCGGTCATCCAGCTCTCCTTCGCAAACGCGCCGACCGCTGGTCGCAGCAGCACAGAGACAGAGCCTACCCGCCGGCGCATCAGCCGGAGGAGGGCGCGCTGAAGTGTCGGACGCCTCGCCTATCGTTGTGAGTGATGCTTTCTCCGTCCTTTCCTCAGCGTGCCCCGTGGGGCACGGCGAGCAAACTCCGGGCATGGCAGCAGGAGGCGCTCGAGAAGTACTTCCAGGCCGATCAGCGCGATTTCCTCGTGGCGGCCACCCCCGGCGCAGGTAAGACCACGTTCGCGCTCACCCTGGCCGTCGAGCTCCTGCGCATGGGCGAGGTCAATCGGGTCATCGTCGTCGCGCCCACCGAGCACCTCAAGACGCAGTGGGCAGACGCCGCGGCACGGGTGCACATCCGCCTCGATCCGCGCTTCAAGAACAGCCACTGGGCGCCGGCGCGGCACTACCACGGCGTCGTGGTCACCTACGCACAGGTGGCGGCGAAATCCTCCGTCCACCGTCATCTCACCGAAGGCGCGAAGACGCTGGTGATCCTCGACGAGGTGCATCACGGCGGCGATGCGCTCAGCTGGGGCGACGCCATCCGCGACGCCTACGGTCCGGCCACTCGACGCCTTCTCCTCTCCGGTACGCCATTCCGCAGCGACACCGCTCCGATCCCGTTCGTGCAGTACATCCCTGACGAGAGCGGCGCCAGGGTCTCGAGCACCGACTACGCGTATGGATACGGGCGGGCCCTCGCCGACGGTGTCGTGCGTCCCGTCCTGTTCCACATGTACGCGGGCAAGATGCGGTGGCGCACGAGCGCCGGAGACGAGCTCGAAGCCTATCTCGGGCAGGACAACACGAAAGACGTGAATGCGCAGGCGTGGCGCACCGCGCTCGATCCGGAAGGGTCCTGGATGCCCGCCGTGCTCTCGGCGGCCGACCGGCGCCTCACCGAGATCCGTCATCATGTTCCGGATGCCGGGGGGCTCGTACTCGCGTCCGACCAGACCGTCGCCCGCGCATACGCCAAGATCCTGCACGGCATCACCGGAAGGCAGCCGACGATCGTGCTCTCCGATGATGCGTCGGCCTCGGAGCGCATCGAGAAGTTCAGCGCGAGCGATGAGCGCTGGATGGTGGCCGTGCGCATGGTGTCCGAGGGCGTCGACGTGCCCAGGCTGGCAGTGGGCGTGTACGCGACGTCGTCGTCGACACCGCTGTTCTTCGCGCAGGCGATCGGGCGCTTCGTGCGCGCCCGACGCCGCGGCGAGGCCGCGAGCGTGTTCCTTCCGAACGTGCCGGTGCTGATGACCCTCGCAAACGAGCTGGAGAAGCAGCGCGATCACGCCCTCGATCGTCACGACAAGGATGACGACGGCCTCGACGACTCCCTGCTCGAGAGCGCCAACCGTGAGGAGGAGGCCTCCGACGCCCTCACGCAGGAGTTCAGCTACCAGGCGATCTCGTCCGTGGCGCATTTCGACAGAGTCGTCTTCGAGGGCAAGGAGTTCGGCCAGCTCGCCGAGCCGGGCACACCGGAGGAGGAGGAGTTCATCGGCATCCCCGGCCTTCTCGAACCCGAGCACGTGCACGAACTGCTCATGCAGCGTCAGGCGAGGCAGTCGCGGCTGCGTGAGGCGCGCGAAGCGAAGGCGGGCGCAGCCGAGGCCACGACGCTTCCGCCACCGCTGCACCGCACGCTGCGCGAACAACGCCAGCTCCTCAACAGCCTGGTCGGTCTGTACGCGCGGCAGTCGGGTGAGCCGCACGGCGCGGTGCACGCCGAGCTCCGGCGCATGTGCGGAGGTCCTGCTGTCGCGCAAGCGACCGTGGCCCAGTTGCAGGCGCGCATCGACGTGTTGCGCAAGCGCGTCCGTTCGTAGGGCCCGCCTGTGAACGGCAGGGTGCGCCCGCCTGCCGCACTGGGGAGCGTCCGAGCGTGGGCTGCACGGGACGCCGCGCTTCGGATCCCCGAAATCCTGGCAATCCTCGGTTCAGCGCGCTGGCTGGTGCAGGGCGCGGATAGCGTGGAACGGTTGCCCGCACCCCGGGGCACGCACGATCTGGAGGACGCATGACAGCCCCCGCTCCCGCCGAACCGACCCCGGCCGATCGCCGCCGCTGGGCGCGCTACCTTGTCGAGGAGCGCGCGGAGGGAGCCGTGTACCAACGGCTCGCGCAGCGCCGCACGGGGGAGGAGCGTGACATCCTGCTCAGCCTCGCCGATGCCGAGCGTCGGCACGAACAGCACTGGCTCGACCTGCTCGGCGACGAGCCGGTGAAGCTGCCGAAGGCGGGCGTGCGTTCCCGGCTGCTCGGATGGATGGCCGGGCGATTCGGGTCGATCTTCGTCCTCGCACTGGCGCAGAGCGCGGAAGCGCGTTCGCCGTATGACGAGGAGAGGTGGGCGACGCCCGCCATGCGGGCCGATGAGAGGGTGCACTACGAGGTCGTCCGCGGTTTGGCAGCGCGGGGACGTCGTCGCCTGTCCGGCTCGTTCCGCGCCGCGGTCTTCGGCGCGAACGACGGTCTCGTGAGCAACCTCGCCCTGGTGCTCGGCATCGGCGCTACCGGAGTCAGCTCGGGTTTCGTGCTCTTCAGCGGCATCGCAGGTCTGCTGGCAGGGGCGCTGTCGATGGGGGCCGGTGAGTTCGTCTCGGTGCGCTCACAGCGCGAGCTGCTGGCGGCGACGGAGGCGAACGAGGATGCCGCTGCGTCCGCGGCAGACCTCGACATCGACGAGAATGAGCTCGCGCTCGTGTACCGGGCGCGCGGCATGGACCCGGACGAGGCTCTCGAGCGTGCACGGCGCATCGTGGCAGCAGCGCGCGCGGGCGTCCAGCGCTCGGTGACAGGACCGATCCACGTCCACGGCGGGGACGACCACGAGATCGTCGGCAGCGACTGGACCGCCGCACTGTCGAGCTTCCTCCTGTTCGCATCCGGTGCGATCGTCCCGGTGCTGCCGTGGCTCTTCGGACTCGCCGGCACCACCGCGATCGTGGTGGCGCTGATCCTGGTCGGCGTGGCGCTTCTGTCCACGGGCGCGATGGTCGGCATCCTCTCCGGCGGTCCTCCGCTGAAGCGCGCGCTGCGTCAGCTGGCCATCGGGTTCGGTGCGGCCGCCGTGACCTACGCGCTCGGGCTCGTGTTCGGAGTGAGCGCCTTGTAGAGGGCGGAGCGGCCCCGCAATGCACACCGCGGGGCCGACACGAAACGGGCCGACACGGAACGGGGGCCGACACGAAAAGAGTCCCGCTCCAGACGGAGCGGGACTCTCTTCTTCCTGTGCGCGGAGGGGGACTTGAACCCCCACGCCCTATCGGGCACTAGCACCTCAAGCTAGCGCGTCTACCATTCCGCCACCCGCGCAGGTGATGGACGTTCGTGTGCCGAACGAGGATTTACATTAGCACGAGCCGGACCTCCGCCTGAAACCGACGCCGTCGCCCGGGCGCGCCATGACGATTCGATAGCCTGGGTCCATGTCTGATCCCTCGCTTCCCGAGGTCGTGCGTGTCGCGCGTGACCTCATCCGCTTCGACACCTCCAACTACGGCGGGGGGCGCGCCAACGGCGAACGCGAGGCGGCGGAGTACGTGGGGGCGTATCTGCAGGACCTCAGCCTCCCCGTCGAGTACTACGAGCCGGCCCCGCGCCGGACCAACGTCATGGCGCGTGTACCCGGACGCGACAGGGCGAAACCGGCGTTGGTCGTGCACGGTCACCTCGACGTCGTGCCGGCCATGGCGGAGGAATGGAGCGTCGACCCGTTCGCAGGCATCGTGCGGGACGGCCTGCTGTGGGGACGCGGTGCCGTGGACATGAAGAACATGGACGCCATGATCCTCACGGCGGTCGGCGACATCCTCCGGTCGGGGGAGCAGCCGGAGCGCGACCTGATCCTGACGTTCTTCGCGGACGAGGAGAACGGCGGCGTCGAAGGGTCCGCGCTCGTCGTCCGCGACCGTCCCGAGTGGTTCGCGGGTGCCGCGGAGGCGATCAGCGAGGTCGGCGGCTACTCGATCACCGTCGACGACCGTCGTGCCTATCTGCTGCAGGTGGGGGAGAAGGCTCTCATCTGGCTCCGGCTCGTGGCGAAGGGGCAGGCAGGGCACGGGAGCCGCCTCCATGACGACAACGCCGTGACGAAGCTGGCCGAGGCCGTCGCAGCCATCGGGCGCACGCGCTGGCCCGTGCGCCTCACGCCCACCACCGAAGCGCTCCTCGCAGGGCTGGGAGACCTCACCGGCCGGCCAACGGACGACCCAGATGCGCTTGCAGCCGCGGCGGGTCCCGCCGAGGCGTTCCTGCGTTCGACGTTCCGCACCACAGCCAATCCCACGGCGCTCACGGCCGGGTACAAGCACAACGTGATCCCTGAACGCGCCGAGGCCCTTGTCGACGTCCGTGTCCTCCCGGGCACGGAGGACGATGTGCTCGCTGAGCTGCAGCAGATCGTCGGCGACGAGATCGTGATCGAGACCGTGGTGCGCGACATCGGAATGGAGACGTCGTTCTCCGGAGACCTCGTCGACGCCATGGTCGCGAGCATCGGCCGGTTCGACCCGGGCGTGCCTGTCATCCCGTACCTCCTCGGCGCAGGCACCGACAACAAGGCGTTGGCGACGCTCGGGATCACCGGGTACGGCTTCGCCCCGCTGCGACTCCCTGCCGATCTCGACTTCACGGGCATGTTCCACGGTGTCGACGAGCGGGTACCCGTAGACTCTCTTGTCTTCGGTCAGCAGGTTCTGGCCGATCTCCTGCGCACGTACTGAGCCGCGGCTCGTCCTCCGCGCGGTCCACTACCAGAAGGCCCTCCATGCACCTGCTCGAAGCGCTCATCCTCGGCATCGTGCAGGGACTCACCGAGTTCCTGCCCATCTCGTCCAGCGCGCACCTGCGCATCCTCGGCACTTTCCTGCCGTCGGGGGAGGACCCGGGAGCGGCGTTCACCGCGATCACGCAGATCGGAACAGAAGCGGCGGTCGTCGTCTTCTTCTGGCGCGACATCGTGCGCATCATCGGTCAGTGGTTCCGGTCGCTCGTCGGCAAGGCTCCGCGGACGGATCCGGACGCTCGGATGGGGTGGATGATCATCATCGGCAGCATCCCGATCGTCGTGCTCGGCCTGCTCTTCCAGGACCAGATCGAGAGCGTGCTCCGTTCGCTGTGGATCGTCGCCGTCATGCTCATCGTCTTCGGCATCCTGCTCGGCGTCGCGGACCGAGTCGGCGCCAAGCGTCGTTCGCTGAACGACCTCACGTATCCCCACGGCGTGGCGTACGGGTTCGCACAGGCGCTCGCGCTCATCCCCGGCGTCTCGCGCTCGGGCGGGACGATCACGATGGGTCTGTTCCTCGGCTATGAGCGCGCGGCCGCCGCGCGCTACGCCTTCCTGCTGGCGATCCCCGCGGTGTTCGGCAGCGGCTTCTACCAGGTGTTCAAGAGCTGGGACGAACCGGGGCAGTTCTTCACGTTCGGTGAGACCCTCGCCGCCACCGGAATCGCGTTCGTCGTCGCACTGGGTGTCATCGCGTTCTTCATGAACTGGATCTCGAAGCGCAGCTTCATGCCCTTCGTCATCTACCGCATCCTGCTCGGAACCGCGCTGCTTGTCCTGCTCGCCGCCGGAGTGATCCCGGCCTGAGCGGCGCGCACACGAACGCGGCGAACGCGGTGCGCTGGCCCTCGGTTCAGCGCTTGCGGTCGCCCGGGTCGTCTCCGCGCCGGCGGAGATAGCGCTCGAACGCCTGGGCGATGGCGTCTCCCGAGGCTTCGGGGGAGTCCCACGTGTCTCGGGTCCGCTCCAGCTGCCGGATGTACTCGGTCATGTCTTCATCGTCGGCCGCAGCGGCGTCGATCGACGCCTCCCAGGCCGCCGCGTCCGTACGCAGACGTTCCCGCGGCACATCGACGCCGGTGAGCTCCTCGAGCCGATCGAGAAGCGCGAGGGTCACCTTCGGTGAAGGGGTGGCGGACGCGACGTAGTGCGGCACGCTCGCCCACAGACTCGCCGTCGGGATCCCGGCGTTCTCGGCGAAGTGCTCGAAGACGCTGAGTATGCCGACAGGACCTTCGTAGAGCGACCGCTCGAGCCCGTGCGCCTCGCGGACGTCCTCGTTCTGGCTCGATGCGAAGACCGAGATCGGACGCGTATGCGGGACGTCGGACAGCATGGCACCGAGGGTGACCAGGCCCGAGACATCGTCTCTGAGCATCACGTCGACGAACTCGGCCGCGAATGCCTGCCAGGTGCGAGCCGGCTCGACCCCGGTGAGCAACCAGAGCTCCGGGCCGGACCCGGGATCGCGCGGCCGCCAGAGCCCGGCTTCCGGCCAGGTCAGCTGCCGGTGCCCTTCGGCGTCCATCGTGGTCGCGGGTCGCGTGTACTGATAGTCGAAGTACAGCTCAGGGTCGACCGAGTGCACGAGGTCGTAGTCGGTCATCGCGCGCAGTGCGGCGATGGCTCCGCTGGCAGCCTCTCCGGCGTCGTTCCAGCCGTCGAAGGCTGCGATGATGATCCGAGATCCGAGAACATCCATCGGGGGCTCCTTCCGCGGCGGTATCGAGACGCTATCCCTCCAGGCTAGTCCGCGTCGGCCGGGGAGGGGCGGCGCCACGGCTAACATGGTCCGGTGAGCAGACAGCCCCGCGCGGTCCTCTGGGACATGGATGGAACACTCGTCGACACCGAGCCGCACTGGATGGCGGCGGAGACGGCGCTCGTGGAGTCCTACGGCGGGACGTGGACGCACGAGGACGCGCTTCAGCTGGTGGGCAACGGGCTCATCGACAGCGCCCTCATCCTGCAGCGCGCCGGGGTGGACATGGAAGCCGACGCGATCGTCTCGCAGTTGACCGATGCGGTGCAGGAGGCGTTGCGGACGCAGGGCGTCCCCTTCCGGCCCGGTGCACGGGAGCTCCTGCAGGATCTGCGTCGCGCCGGCATCCCCACCGCTCTCGTGACGATGTCCTTGCGACGCATGGCGCTCGGCGTCGTCGACCTCATCGACTTCGACGCGTTCGACCATGTCGTCGCGGGAGACGACGTCGCCCAGCCGAAACCGCACCCCGAGCCCTACCTGCGCGCGGCGGAGCTGCTGGGCGTCGACATCACGGATGCCGTCGTCATCGAAGACTCGCCGACGGGCCTGCGGGCCGGCCTGTCGTCCGGCGCGGTCACGCTCGGCGTCCCGCACATCGTCCCGCTGGCGGGACTCGGCGCGCACGAACTGTGGCCGACGCTCGCTTCGCGCACAGCCGCAGATCTGTCCGACCTCTTCGACCGCCTGAGCACGCTGACAGGAGCCGCCCGATGACCGAACCCACCGCGAAGCGGCCGAGCGGACCGTTCCGAGAGGGCGACCGCGTGCAGCTCACCGGCCCCAAGGGGCGCATGCACACCATCACCCTCACCGCCGACGGCGAGCTGCACACGCACCACGGTGTGCTCTTCCACCGCGACCTCGTGGGTCTCCCCGACGGATCGGTCGTCACCAACAGCTCCGGCCACGAGTACCTGGCGCTCCGGCCGCTGCTGCGGGATTTCGCGATGTCGATGCCGCGGGGTGCCGCGATCGTCTACCCGAAGGACGCCGCGCAGATCGTCATGCAGGCCGACATCTTCCCCGGTGCCGTGGTCGTCGAGGCGGGAGTGGGCTCCGGGGCGCTGTCGCTTGCCCTGCTGCGAGCCATCGGCGCCGACGGCCGCCTGGTGTCGTTCGAGAGGCGCCAGGAGTTCGCGGACGTCGCCACCGCCAACGTCGAGACGTTCTTCGGACGGATCCCCGACACGTGGGAGGTCGCGGTCGGAGACCTCGCAGAGGAGCTTCCCGAGCGTTTCGCAGCAGGCACGGTGGACCGCGTCGTGCTGGACATGCTGGCGCCATGGGAGTGCATTGATGCGGTCGCCGATGCGCTCGCACCGGGAGGCGTGGTGCTCTGCTATGTCGCGACCGCCACGCAGCTCTCACGCGTCGCCGAGTACATCAGGAATACGGGCCTCTTCACCGACCCCGATGCGTCGGAGACCATGGTCCGCGGTTGGCATGTCGAAGGCCTCGCCGTGCGCCCGGACCACCGCATGGTCGCGCACACGGGTTTCCTCCTCACCGCGCGTCGGCTCGCCCCCGGAGCCGTCGCTCCGACGGTGAAGCGGCGCGCTTCGAAGTCGAGCTATGGAGATGACGACGTGGAGCTGTGGACCCCTGGCGCTGTCGGAGACCGCGATATCACCGACAAGAACCTCCGCAAGCGCGCGAGGGAAGCAGCCAAGGCCGCTGAGGGTGCGCGTCGTGCCGCCGCGTCGCGCGAATCGGAGGCCGCGACGGAATAGACTGGAGCGCGTGCGTAAAACGTCCGCCGTTCTGGCCACACTCAGCCTCGCCGTGCTCGCTCTGACCGGGTGCTCGTCCGCGCCGAGCTACGACGGCGCGTCGTGCGACCGCCCGTCAGGGTCGACAGGTGTCGCGGCGTCGGTGACCGCCGACGGTGCGATCGGCGAGAAGCCAGACGCCGACGTGTTCGCACCCGTGCGCGCATCCAAGACCACGTATGCCGATCTCATCACCGGCGACGGCCCGGCGGTGGTGTCGGCGTCGCAGGGCTTCGTCGCCGAGATCACGATCTTCAACGGGGCGACCGGCGAGCAGGTGTTCCAGTCGGCCTACGACCCGTCGCGCTCCGCCGTGCACACCATCGACTACTGGGCGAGCCTGTCGCCGGGCCTCGCGACGGTGCTCCCGTGCGCCACCCAGGGATCGCGCATCGTCGCCGCCCTCCCGGCGAAGGACTTCGGCGAGCAGAACTCTCAGGGGTTCGGCTTCGCCAAGGACGACACGGCCGTGTTCGTCATCGACATGGTCGACGTGTACCTGCCGAAGGCCGAGGGTGCGCTGCAGTTCAACGACGCCAGCGGAATGCCCACCGTCGTGCGCGCGGCTGACGGTACGCCGGGCATCATCGTCCCCGACAGCGCCGCACCCAAGAAGGACGTCACGCAGACGCTCATCAAGGGCGACGGACCCGTCGTGAAGAAGGGCGACACCGTCGTCACGAACTTCACCGGCGTCAACTGGGACACGAAGAAGGTCACCAACTCCACGTGGGGGAAGGAGCCCAGCGTGGCAGCGGCGGCGGAACAGCTCGTCGGCGCGACGGTCGGCTCGCAGGTCCTCGTCGTGATCCCCGGCGCCGATGGCGGGGCTGCGACGGCCGTGGTGATCGACGTCCTCGGGATCACATCGGCACCGGCGCCGTGATGGCCGCCCGGATTCCCGCGGAGGAGCGCCTCACGAACCTCGTCGTGGCGCTCATGGCCACGGAGATCGGGCTCACCAAGCAGCAGATCCTCGACAGCGTGTCGGGGTACCGCCAACGGGCGGATGCGGGCACCCGCACGGATGCGCTGGAGAAGATGTTCGAGCGCGACAAGGACGAGCTCCGCGCCCTCGGCATCCCGATCGAGACGATCGGTGACGCCGCGGACCCGAACGACCTGCGCGAAGCGCGTTATCGTATTCCGCAAGCGGAATACGACCTTCCGGGCGACATAGAGTTCAGCCCGGCGGAGCTCGCCGTGCTGCAGCTCGCAGGCAGCGTGTGGAGCGCCGAATCGGCATCCGCGGACGCACAGGCGGGCGTACGCAAGATCCGTGCTCTGGGGATCGACGGCGACGAGCCGATCATCGGCTTCGCGCCCCGCATCACCGCAAGGGACGCCGCGTTCGCGCCGCTCCAGGACGCGATCGAGAAGAGCCGCGTGGTGGTCTTCGACTACCTGAAGCCCGGTGAGGATTCCCCGCGGCGCCGTCGGGTCCGGCCGCTCGCGCTCGTGGACTACGAGGCGCGGTGGCATGTCTTCGGTGTGGACGTCGACGCGGATGCGGATCGGATGTTCCTGCTGAGCCGGATCGTCGGCGCTGTCAAGGTCACGGCGGCCACGTTCGACCCTGCGCTGCGCGAAGGAGCGGGGGAGCGGGCGCTCGCAGGTCTCGAGGCCGTCGCAGCGAGCAACTCCGCGCTGCTCGAGGTGACGCCGGGCACCGAAGCGGCCCTGCGGCTCGGTCGCCGGGCGACACCCGCGGCGCAGGGCATCCGCGTGCCCTTCGTCGACCTCCACATCCTCGCCGACGAACTCGCCTCGTACGGGCCCGAGGTGCGGGTCGTCGAGCCGGCGCCCCTGCGCGATGCGGTCATCGCGCGTCTGCGCGCCGTCGTCGAGGCGAACGTCGAACGTGGGGAGGACGCCGGATGAGCGCTCAACAGAAGCCGCTCCTCGCAGCGGATCGCGTGCGCGTGTACCTCACACTGGTGCCGTATCTGCTCGAGCACGGTCCGGTCTCGCTCGACGAGGCGGCGCGGGAGTTCGGCGTCGGGCGCGAGGAGATGCGCGCCATGGTCGAGAAACTCACCGTGATCGGTCTTCCCGGCGACTCGGGGTACTGGCAGCAGCCCCAGGAGCTGTTCGACATCAACTGGGATCTCCTCGACGACGAGGACGTCATCGAGATCACGAACGACGTCGCTCTGCGCCGCGTGCCGCGGTTCACCGCCCGCGAGGCAGCGGCTCTTCTCGCCGGGCTGCAGATGGTCGCCGCCGTGCCGGCGGTGTCGGACTCCGGGCTCGTCGCCGGGTTGATCTCCAAGCTGTCCCGCGGCGCGGCAGACGCGCCCGCCGAGGTCGTCGTCGCACCCGGCACGGTCGACGAGGTGCGGGAGGTGGTGGCGCGAGGCGTCCAGGAGGGCGTCGCGGTGTCGTTCACCTACCAGGCGCCCGACGCCGAGCCGACGACGCGCACGGTCGACCCCGTGCAGATCCTCATCACGAATGGCCAGTGGTACCTCCAGGGCTGGTGCCACCTCCGTCAGGCGATGCGCACCTTTCACCTCGACCGTGTCAGCGACGCCAGGCTCACCGACATCCCGATCACGCATGCGGGCGATCACGTGCCGGAGGCGTTCTCGGCCGCGGCCCACGAGGGAGAGGTCTCGGTGCGGGTGCCGGCGCGTTTCGCCCCGCTCCTCGGCTCCTTCCTCTCGGCGGACGACGTGGAGGAGTCGGACGGCGTGGTCACCGCACGCCTGCACATGGCAGATCCCCGGGGGATCAAGCGGATCGCCGCGAGACTGGGCGGAGTGCTCGAAGTGCTCGAACCGGAGGTCGCCCGGACAGCAGCCCGCGAGTGGGCCGCTGCCGGACTCGCGCTGTATCACCACCCGGACGGCGCCGCCGCCGGGTAGACTCGAGAAAACTCGAAGGAGAATCATGGGCGCATTCGGTTGGCCTCACCTGCTCATCATCCTCGCCGTCATCCTGCTGCTCTTCGGCGCGGCGAAGCTCCCGGCGCTGGCCAAGAGCCTCGGCCAGTCCGCCCGCGTGTTCAAGGGTGAGATGAAGGCGATGAAGAACGACGACGCGAACGACGCGAACGCTGCCGGCACGACCGGCGCTCCCGCGCCGTCGACGGACGGCACGGTCGTACGCAGCGACAGCGATTCGAGCCAGCCGCCTCGCTCCGCGTAATCCGTGTCTGCGCTGGATTCCGCGGGTCAGCAGACGCCCGATCGCGATCGGCGGATGTCGCTGGGTGCGCACCTCCTCGAGCTGCGCAAGAGGTTGGTGATCGCCGCCGCCGCGCTGGTCGTCGGCATGGTCATCGCGTTCTTCATCTCGGAGCCGGTGATCGAGCTGCTCTCGGTTCCCATCCGGATCATCGCCGAGAAGGAGGGCCGTGAGTACACGGGCCTCAACTTCACCACCGTCACGAGCGGTTTCGATCTGCGCATGCGCATCGCCTTTGCGATCGGCTTGCTCATCTCGGCTCCGGTGTGGCTCTGGCAGGTCTGGGCGTTCATCATGCCGGGCCTCACGAAGAAGGAGATCCGATACACCTGGGGATTCCTCGGTGCGGCGATCCCGCTGTTCTTCGCAGGGTGCACGGTCGCCTTCTTCGTCATGCCCCACGTCATCGAGATCATGGCAGATTTCGTGCCGACGGGGATGGCGCAGTTCTTCGACTACTCGAGCTATTACGACTTCGTGTTCAAGTTCCTGCTCGTCGTGGGCATCGCTTTCGTGCTCCCGGTCTTCCTCGTCGCGCTCAACCTGGCCGGCGTGATCACGGGACGGGAGATCCTCAAGGGATGGCGCGTCGCGATCCTGGTCTGCACAGTCTTCGCAGCCATCACCACGCCGCCGGCCGACGTGTTCTCCATGCTGCTGCTCATGGCCTCGATGGTCGTCCTGTACTTCGCGGCGACTCTCGTCTCGATGATGTTCGACAGACGCAAGCGCAAGCGCGCGGACGCGGCGGGTCTCCTGCCAGAGCAGGCATGAGCTCCCCGGCCGAGCGCTTCGCGGCTGCACGCGAGGCCGCTGAACATCCGCAGACCACAGCCTTCGCTGCGCGACAGCGCTTCGACCTCGATCCTTTCCAGGTGGCTGGGTGCCACGCCCTCGAACGAGGCCACAGCGTGCTCGTCGCTGCTCCCACCGGGGCAGGCAAGACCATCGTCGGCGAGTTCGCCATCCACCTCGCCATGCAATCGCCGAACGATAAGGCGTTCTACACCACGCCGATGAAGGCGCTCTCGAACCAGAAGTTCCGGGAGCTCGTCGACGTCTACGGGGCTGAGCAGGTGGGTCTTCTCACCGGCGACACCAACATCAACGGTGGTGCGCGCATCGTGGTGATGACCACCGAAGTGCTGCGGAACATGATCTACGCCGACTCGGCGGCGCTCCGCGACCTCCGCTACGTCGTGATGGACGAGGTCCACTATCTGGCCGATCGGTTCCGCGGCGCGGTATGGGAAGAGGTGATCATCCACCTCCCGGCCCATGTGCGTCTCGTGTCGTTGAGTGCCACCGTGTCGAACGCCGAGGAGTTCGGCGACTGGCTCGACACCGTGCGCGGGGACACCGAGGTCATCGTGTCGGAGATCCGTCCGGTGCCGCTCGAGCAGCACGTGCTGGTGCGCGACGACCTGCTGCCGCTCTTCGACGATCGCGCGGGCGTCGCCACCTCGGCCGTCAACCAGGAGCTGATGCGCATCCGCTCCTTCACCGGTTCGACGTTCGAGAGCAACCGGCGCGCCCAGGAGTATCGCAGCGCGCGTCACGCAGGCCGCCAGGCCAAGCGTCCGCAGCGCGGCGGGCACCGGCCGAACGCGCGCCGGATCGAACGGCTCGATCGGCCCGACGTCGTGCGGCTCCTTGAGAGGGCCAACCTGCTTCCGGCGATCTTCTTCATCTTCAGTCGTGCCGGTTGCGACGCGGCCGTCCAGCAGGTCAGGCGCTCCGGTCTGCGCCTCACGTCACCGGAGGAGCGTCGCGAGATACGCGCAATCGTCGAGGATCGCACGCGGTCGCTTCAGGACGAGGACCTCGCGGTTCTCGGGTACTGGGAGTGGCTGGAGAACCTCGAGCGCGGGGGCGCGGCGCATCACGCCGGTCTGCTCCCCGCGTTCAAGGAGGTCGTCGAGGAGCTGTTCCAGCGCAAGCTCGTGAAGGCCGTGTTCGCGACCGAGACCTTGGCGCTGGGGATCAACATGCCGGCGCGCACCGTCGTGCTGGAGAAGATGGAGAAGTTCAACGGAGAGTCCCGCGTCGCGATCACCTCGGGGGAGTACACGCAGCTCACGGGGCGCGCGGGCCGGCGCGGCATCGACGTCGAGGGACACGCCGTCGTGCAGTGGAGCGAGGGGATGGATCCGCAGGCCGTCGCCGCTCTCGCCTCGCGCCGCACGTACCCTCTCAACTCCAGCTTCCGTCCGACGTACAACATGGCGGTCAACCTCATCGACCTCTTCGGCGTCGACCGTGCACGTCAGATCCTCGAGTCGTCGTTCGCGCAGTTCCAGGCCGACCGCGCTGTCGTCGGCCTGGCGCGGCAGGTGCGCGAAGCCGAGCACTCACTCGCCGGGTACCAGAAGTCGATGGAATGCGAGCATGGCGATTTCGCGGAGTACAGCGCGATCCGCCGCGAGCTCAGCGACCTCGAGAAGAAGAACCGACAGGATGCTCAGGCGCCGCGAGCCGCCCGCGACCGGCGCCTCAAGCGGATCCAGTCTCTGCGCACCCAGATGCAGCGCCACCCCTGCCACCGCTGCCCCGACCGGGAGAGCCATGCGCGCTGGGCGGAACGGTACTGGAAGCTGAAGCGCCAGACCGACCGCATCCGGCGGCAGATCGAGAACCGAACCGGCACGGTCGCTCGGGTGTTCGATCGCGTGGTCGAGGTGCTGCACACGCTCGACTACGTCACCGAGCGCGACGGGGACACGACGCTGACGGATGCCGGCCGCACGATGCGCCGCATCTACGGAGAGCGCGACCTGCTCGTCGCAGAGTCGCTGCGCCAGGGGCTCTGGGAGGGGCTCGATGCTCCATCCCTCGCCGCCATGGCATGTTGTCTGGTCTACGAGCCCCGTCGCGACGAGAACGGCATGGGGGAGCACGGGCTGCCCCGCGGGCCGTTCCGCGCGGCCTACCAGAAGACCACGACGTTGTGGGCGGAGCTCGACGAGCTCGAGAAGGATCACCACCTCCCTGGATCGGAACCTCTGGCGCCAGGGCTGGCCGGCGCCATGCACGCCTGGGCGCGCGGAGCTCTCCTCGACCGTGTGCTCATCGACGCGGACATGGCGGCCGGCGACTTCGTGCGCTGGGCGAAGCAGACGATCGACCTCCTCGACCAGCTCTCGCTCGTGGCTGACGACGCTGCACTGGCCCGTACCGCCCGGCTCGCCCTCGAGGGCGTGCGCCGCGGCATCGTCGCCTACTCGTCGATGTGAGGGGAACGCACCGCATGACCCCGACCCGTGTGCGCACGCGCCCGATCCTGCCGCTGTGGAGCGCACTGCTCGCGGCAGCCGTGGCCGCGGTTCTCATGCGACTGGCGTTCCCTGCGCCCGCGGTCTGGATCCTCGCCTTCCCTGCGACGGCGTTGCTGCTCGTGGCGCTCGTCGGACGGCGGACCTGGTCGTCACTCCTGGTGGGTGCCGTCTACGGCATCCTGTTCTTCGCCCTGCTCGTGGCGTGGACCTCCCGATATCTTGGACCGATCCCGTGGGCGGCGCTCAGCGTCGTTGAGGGCGGGCTGACGGCTGTCGCGCTCGTGCCCATCACGCTCGCGTACCGATGGATCCCCGTGGCGTTCCCACGGGCTCTCGCGCGCCTCGTCGTCCTGCCGGCGGTGGTGGGGGCGCTCTGGGTCGGGCGCGAGGCCTTCGTCGGCTCGTGGCCGTACGGCGGCTTCCCCTGGGCACGCCTCGGGATGAGCCAGGCGTCGAGTCCGCTCGCGCCGGTGGCCTCGTGGCTCGGGGTCGGCGGACTGGGATTCCTCATGGTCGTCACCGTGGCGGCGATCGCGGAAGTCGTCCGGCTGCGACGTCGGCGTCGCCCGATCGCGCTCGCGCTGCCCGCGGTGCTCGCGGTGGTGCTCGTGGCCACGCCCCTGTTCCCGACCACGGCGAGCGGATCGATGCGGATCGCCGCGGTGCAGGGCAACGGCCCCACGGGATACTTCGACGAGCGTGAGCCGTTCTCGGTGATCCAGGCTCAGACGCAGGCCACGGAACCCCTCTACGGCGAAGACGTCGACCTCTTGGTGTGGCCGGAGGGATCGCTCGACGGCGATCCGTTCCAGAGCGATGCTCTCGCGCGGCGCCTCAGCCTGGTGGCGACGAGGATCGGTGCGCCTGTCCTGGCGAACACCGCGACCGGACGGGATGGTCGGTACTACAACACGTCGCTCGTGTGGGGGAGCGACGGCGCGACCGGGCAGAGCCACGACAAGCGGCATCCCGTTCCCTTCGGCGAGTACGTCCCCGACCGCGCGTTCTACAACGCGCTGGCGCCCGACCTGATCGGCCTCCTGCAGCGCGAGTACACGCCGGGGACGAATCCGCCGCTCGTCGAGGTCGCCGGAGTGCGGGTCGGCCTGGCGATCTGCTTCGACGTGATCTATGACGACGTGATCGCACAGGGCATCTACGGAGGTGCGGAGGTTCTGGTGTTCCAGACGAACAACGCGGACTTCCGAGGGACGGACGAGAATCTGCAGCAGCTGGCGATGGCGCGGATGCGCGCGATCGAGTCGGGGCGCAGCGTCGTCAACGTGTCGACCGTCGGCACGAGTCAGATCATCAGGGCCGACGGCACCACGGTGACGAGCCTGGACGCGGATGAGGCCGGAACGATGCTCGACGACGTCGAACTGCGCTCCGGCCTCACGGCGGGAATCATCCTGGGCCCCTGGGTGCAGCTGGTGCTCCTCTGGGGCGGTCTGGGCGCGCTCGTGATCGGGTGGTGGCGCGCCCGTCGGCGCTAGGCCCCGATCTTCTGGCGGGTCGGGTCTTCGCCGGCACCGCGACGGCTGCGGATGTAGGCGAGGCGCTCTTCGAGGAGCTCCTCGAGCTCTGCGCGCGTCCGGCGCTCCATCAGCATGTCCCAGTGGGTGCGGGCGGCCTTCTCCTCGCCGGAGTCGAGCGTGACGGCCTGGCCGTCGACGTTCAGCCGGGCCTCCGCGCCGCACGAGCGGCACTCCCAGGTCTGCGGCGCCTCGGCGTCGGCCGCGAACATCAGGCTCGTGACATGGCCGCATGCGTCACACGTGTACTTGGTCTCACGGCGCTCCATGAAAACGACGCCCTCTTCGCTCTGTAGGCTCTGGGCGCCGAGTCGGATGCCGCGCAGGCTGCGATCTGCCATTGTGTGGTCCTCTCGTCGCTGTCAGGTATAACGCTCGAGCCTGTGCGGTTCATCCACGTCGGCTGATTCCTGACGCTTTTCACAGCGGAATCTCAGGCCGCCGGCGCCTCAGCGGAAGACGCCGACGGCTGTGTCAGCGCGGTCCGTCACGATGCCGTCGACGCCGGATGCGACGAGGCGTCGCATGTCGTCGGCGTCGTTGACCGTCCATACGTGGACTTCGATGCCGTGACGGTGCGCGGCACGGATGAGCGCCGGGGTGAGCACGCGGATGCCGCGACGCCGCTCGGGTATCTGCACGGCGTCGATGCCGCGAAGCGATCGAGCGGGGGAGAGGCGTGCGGAGGACAGTGCGCGCAGAGCTGCGATACCGGAGCTGCCGGCCGATGTCGCAGGGCGCATGACCGCGCCTGCGGCCAGGACGGCCCCGACGGCGGTGCGTCGTCGGCGATCGGAGAAGCTCGTGACGAGCACGCGTTCCGTGTAGGGGGCGAGGACAGGGCCGAGCGGTGCGGCTGCGGCCTCGACCTTCACATCGATGTTGAAACGGGTGGCCGGGAAGAGGTCGAGGGCTTCTGCGACCGAAAGGAGGCCGCCGTGATCCGCGAAGAGAGCGCGCAGCTCGCGGGACGGCACATCGGCGATCGCGCGGTCATCGCCGGTGAGGCGGGAAAGCGTCTCGTCGTGGAACAGCACGACCTCGCCGTCCCTGGTGACCCGGCAGTCGGTCTCGATGTACTCGGCGCCGGCGGCGTGCGCTGCGGCGAAGGCGGCAGCCGTGTTCTCCCACACACCGGAGTCCTCGCCCGCGGCGGTCAGGAGACCGCGGTGGGCGAGGACTCGGGGATGCGAGGTCTTCGCGAAGTAGGGGTGCGTCACGCGCCCGGGGTGCTCGACGGCGGCTGTCCCGGCTTCGGCGTGAACGCGCTCCCGATGCCCTTGAGCGCCTCGGTGAGCTCGCTGGGGATGATCCAGAGCTTGCTCGACTGGCTCTCGCTGATCTTCGGCAGCATCTGGAGGTACTGGTAGGCGAGCAGCTTGTCATCCGGACGGCCCTGGTGGATCGCGCTGAAGACGTTCTGAATGGCCTCTGCCTCACCCTGTGCGCGCAGCACGGCGGCCTGCTTGTCGCCCTCTGCGCGCAGGATCTCGGCCTGACGCCGACCTTCCGCCTCGAGGATCTGCGACTGCTTGGACCCCTCGGCGGTGAGGATGGCCGCGCGCCGGTCGCGCTCCGCGCGCATCTGCTTCTCCATCGAGTCCTGGATCGAGATGGGCGGGTCGATGGCCTTAAGCTCGACACGGCTCACGCGGATGCCCCACTTGCCGGTGGCCTCGTCGAGCACGACGCGGAGCTGACCGTTGATCTCGTCCCGGCTGGTGAGGGCCTCTTCGAGGTTCAGCCCGCCGACGACGTTGCGCAGCGTTGTGGTCGTGAGCTGCTCGACCGCTCCGAGGTAGTTCGCGATCTCATACGTGGCGGCACGCGCGTCGGTGACCTGGAAGTAGACGACCGTGTCGATCGAGACGACGAGGTTGTCTTCGGTGATCACCGGCTGCGGCGGGAACGACACGACCTGTTCCCGCATGTCGATGAGGGGGCGCAGCCTGTCGATGAAGGGCACCAGGAGGTTGAGGCCGGGGCTGAGCGTCTTGTGGTATCGGCCGAGGCGCTCGACGATGCCGGCGGTGGCCTGGGGGATGATGCGGATGGACCGGGCGAGCGTGACCACCACGAAGATGATGATCGCGATCGCGAGGATCCACCCGATGGCGGTGGGGATGAACGAGGAGTCGTCCACGTGGTCTCCTAGTCGTTGGCGGGGCGGACGATGGCGGTGGCGCCGTTGATCGCGGTGACCGCGACCCTGGCGCCCTGGGGGATCGGAACCGGCGAGGCGGCGCGCGCCGTCCAGGTGTCTCCGTTGCTGAGCTTGACCTGCCCCGACACCTGGGTGACGTCCTGCAGTGCCAGGCCGCGCATCTCGATGAGGGCGTCGACGTTCGACTTGGTCGGGTCCTCGCCGCGATGCAATCTGCGCAGCAGCGGCGGGCGCAAGAAGAGGATGAACAGCGCAGCGGCGGCAGCAGCCACGATCACCTGCACCCAGACCGGGACCCCGACGAGGTCGGTGACCAGTCCGACGGCGCTGCCGAAGCTCAGCATGAGGAAGGTGAAGTCGAGCGACAGCATCTCGATGACGAGGAACGCGGCGATGAGGATCAGCCAGCCGATCCACGCCCACTGGTCGATGAACGCGACGAAAGACGTGAAGTTGTCCATGCGCCCTCCTTTGCGGTCAACCTATCACGCGTGCCGTGCCGAGCGCGGGCGCTCCGGGGGCCGCTTGATAGTGTGTGTGAGCCGCGTGACCGCGGCGCATCACGCACCATGAGGAGTCACCGTGTCCGACGTTCTTCCCGCAGGTTCCCTCGAAGGCAAGGTCGCCCTTGTCACCGGATCGTCCAGGGGGATCGGGGCCGACACCGTCCGCTACCTGGCTGAGGCGGGCGCCGACGTCGTGATCAACTACCGCAACAAGGCGCCTCGCGCGGAGAAGCTCGCCGCGCAGTTGCGCGAGCTCGGGCGCACCGTGCTGGTGGTCGGTGCCGACCTCACCGACCCGGCATCGGTTGCTTCGATGTTCGCCCAGGTGGAGGAGCAGTTCGGCCGTCTGGACGTGCTCGTTCTCAACGCGTCGGGTGGAATGGAGTCAGGGATGGCCGAGGACTACGCGCTCACTCTCAACCGTGACGCACAGCTGAACGTGCTGGACGCCGCGACCCCGCTCCTCTCCGATGGCTCACGCGTCGTGTTCGTGACCAGCCACCAGGCTCACTTCATCCGGACGACGCCGACCATGCCCGAGTACGAGCCCGTCGCGCTGTCGAAGCGTGCGGGCGAGGACGCCCTGCGCGAGCGCATCCCAGAACTCGCTGAGAGGGGCATCGGTTTCACCGTCGTATCCGGGGACATGATCGAAGGGACCATCACCGCGACCCTGCTCGAACGGGCGAATCCGGGTGCGATCGCCGAGCGACGCGAGTCCGCGGGCAAGCTCTACAACGTGTCGGAGTTCGCTGCCGAGGTGGCGCGTGCGGTCGTCGACCCTGTCCCGGCGGACAACACGCGGCTCGTCGGCGACGTGAGCGACTTCGCCGCCGAGTGAGACGCGCAGACGCGCCACGCTCCCGCTGACGACGATGGCCCCGGCACGCCAAGCGCGCCGGGGCCATCGTGATGCGCGGCGGTTCAGAGTCGGTCGGCCCCGATCGCTCCCGCGGCGGCCTTCGCGTCGCGACCGAGCGTGATGGCACGGACGATCTGGATGACGCCGAGCACGACGAGCGAGGCGCCGAGGAAGATCCACAGCACGACACCGGCTGCCAGCACGTTGAAGAGCACGTACACGCCGGCGATGATGCTGAGCACCGAGTAGAGGATCGTCCACACGCGCGATCCGTCGCCGGTGAGCAGGGTGAGGGACACGACGCCGTCGACGACCCAGCTGACGCCGATGAACACGACGGTGAAGACGGCGAGCAGCGCCGTCGTCGCCTGGAGATTCGTGAACGCGATGACGCCGGCGACGATGTAGAGAAGGCCGAGGACGATGTGGCCCGCCCTTGCCCAGCCGCCCTTGGAGCTGGAGAAGACGCCGAGTCCGGCGTACACCACGCCGGCGATGATGAGGTATGTGGCGACGATGCCGGTGACGATGATTGCCGATTTGACCGGCCACACGAGCAGCATGATGCCCGCGATGAGGGCGATCGCGCCGGAGACTGCCAGGGAGATGCGGATCGCGGAGAACGCCGACTTGGCGGCAGAGAGTGCTTCAGACATGGCGAGGACCCTTTCTGAGAAGACCCTGTGCGGGTTGCTCACAGGGTAGCGCTCTGTTCCGCGGAGCGGGGGAGCGGCGCGAGCAATGCTCTCGTGGCACACACGCCGCCATGGTGGGTCGCACGGGGCGACGGACTGTCATGGCAGGATCGTGACGTGACACCTGTGGACGATGCGCGCCTGCGCGAGCTCTCCGCGATGCGCCGGGTCCGAGACCGCATCGACCGTGAGTACGCCAAGCCGCTGGACGTCGCGGCACTCGCGGCGGGGGTGCACATGTCCGCCGGTCACCTCAGCCGCCGTTTCAAGGAGGCGTACGGCGAATCGCCCTATGCGTATCTGATGACGCGCCGCATCGAACGCGCCATGGCTCTGCTCCGGCGAGGCGATCTGAGTGTGACCGAGGTGTGCTTCGAAGTGGGCTTCCAGTCACTCGGCACGTTCAGCACGCGTTTCTCCGAGCTCGTCGGGCGTTCGCCGCGCGAATACCGACGTCATCCCGAGCCCGGCCCTGGCATCCCGTCGTGGGTGGAGAAGCAGGCCACGAGACCGATCAGGAATCGAGAAGTCTCGTCGCGCTCTGATCGGTAGCGTCGAGGACATGGACATCACGATCAACGCCAGTTTCCTCCCGCAGACGGATGCCGAGGCATCCGTCGCCTTCTACCGCGACGTGCTCGGCTTCGAGGTCCGCAAGGACGTCGGCTACGAGCAGATGCGCTGGATCACCGTCGGCCCCGTCGGTCAGCCGGACACGGCCATCGTTCTCACTCCTCCTGCCGTCGACCCCGGCATCAGTGAGAGTGAGAGGGCGACCATCCTCGAGCTTATGGCGAAGGGCAGCTACGGCGGCATCGTGCTCGCCACCCCCGACGTCGACGCCGCGTACGCTGAGATCGAGGCGAAGGGCGCCGACGTCGTGCAGGAGCCGATCGACCAGCCGTACGGCATCCGGGACTGTGCCTTCCGCGACCCCGCCGGCAACATGGTGCGTCTGCAGCAGACCGCCTGATCGAGAGGAACACCCGAGCATGCCGCAGCACCCCGCAGACACCCACGACCTCATCCGCGTGCAGGGCGCGCGGGAGAACAACCTGAAGGACGTCAGCGTCGAGATCCCGAAGCGCCGGCTGACCGTGTTCACAGGCGTCTCGGGCTCGGGCAAGAGCTCGCTGGTCTTCGACACGATCGCGGCGGAGTCGCGCCGCATGATCGACGAGACGTACAGCGCGTTCGTGCAGGGCTTCATGCCCTCTGTGCCGCGTCCCGACGTCGACGTGCTCGAGGGACTGACGACCGCGATCATCGTCGACCAGGAGCGCCTCGGGGCGAACCGTCGGTCCACCGTCGGCACGGTGACGGACGCGAACGCCATGCTGCGCATCCTCTTCTCCAAGCTCGGCCGGCCCTACATCGGCGGGCCGACGGCGTTCTCGTTCAACATCCCGACGCAGAAGGCCAGCGGTGTGATGACGGGCCCCGGGGGCGAGAAGAAGATCGTGAAGGACGCGATCTATCTCGGAGGCATGTGCCCTCGGTGCGAGGGCAGGGGAGCGGTCTCCGATCTCGACCTCAGTAAGATCGTCGACGAGTCGAAGTCGCTCAACGACGGCGCGATCATGGTGCCGGGGTACACGGCGGACGGCTGGATGGTGAAGGGATTCTCCGAGTCCGGCTTCTATCCGGCGGACAAGCCGATCGCGGAGTTCTCCGAGAAGCAACGGCACCTCTTCCTCTACGGCGAGGTCACCAAGGTCAAGATCTCCGGCATCAACATGACGTACGAGGGGCTCATCCCCAAGATCACGAAGTCGATGCTCTCGAAGGACCTCGACGCGCTGCAGCCGCACATCCGTGCGTTCGTGGAACGCGTGGCGACGTTCAAGACGTGTCCGGACTGCGACGGCACCCGCCTGACCGAGGGTGCGCGCTCGTCGAAGATCGACGGCATCAGCATCGCGGATGCCTGCCGCATGCAGGTGACGGACCTCGCGGACTGGGTGCGCGGACTCGACCTCCCCGGTGCGGCGCCGCTCCTTGCCGCGCTGAGCGCCAATCTCGACGCCTTCGTGACGCTCGGCCTCGGATACCTCAGCTTGGAGCGTCCCTCAGGCACGCTGTCCGGGGGAGAGGCGCAGCGCATCAAGATGCTGCGCCACCTCGGCTCATCGCTCACCGACGTGACCTACGTGTTCGACGAACCGACCATCGGCCTGCACCCGCACGACATCCAGCGGATGAACGGCCTGCTTCTGCAACTGCGGGACAAGGGCAACACGGTGCTCGTCGTCGAGCACAAGCCCGAGACGATCGCGATCGCCGATCATGTGATCGACCTCGGGCCGGGCGCAGGCAGCCGGGGCGGTGAGATCTGTTTCGAAGGCACGGTCGACGGGCTGAAGCGCAGCGGCACCCTGACAGGTGATCACCTCGACGATCGCGCGAGCCTCAAGCCTGAAGTGCGGCGCGGGAACGGGACGATCGAGGTCCGGGGTGCGTCGACCAACAACCTGCAGAACGTCGACGTGGACATCCCGAAGGGCGTGCTCACCGTCGTCACCGGCGTCGCGGGATCAGGCAAGAGCTCACTGATCCACGGATCGGTCACGCCGCGCGACGGGGTCGTGTCGATCGACCAGAGCGCGATCAAGGGCTCGCGTCGAAGCAACCCCGCGACGTACACGGGCCTCCTGGAGCCGATCCGCAAGGCTTTCGCGAAAGCCAACGGCGTCAAGCCCGCGCTCTTCAGCGCGAACTCCGAGGGCGCGTGCCCCACCTGCAAGGGCGCCGGGGTGATCATCACCGAGCTGGGGTTCATGGACACGATCGAGACTCCGTGCGAGGACTGTGGTGGCAAGCGCTTCCAGGCGGCGGTTCTCGAGTACAAGCTCGCAGGCAAGGACATCACCGAGGTCCTCGACCTTCCGGTGTCGGAGGCACGTGCGTTCTTCTCGGAGGGCGAGGCGAAGCTTCCCGTGGCAGCGGCGATCCTGGGCCGGCTCGAAGACGTCGGGCTCGGCTACCTGTCGCTCGGACAGCCGTTGTCGACCCTGTCGGGTGGTGAGCGCCAGCGCATCAAGCTGGCCATCCAAATGGGGGAGAAGGGCGACGTGTACGTGCTCGACGAGCCCACCACAGGTCTTCATCTCGCCGATGTCGACAACATCCTCGGGCTGCTCGACCGTCTGGTGGATTCGGGCAAGACGGTGATCGTCATCGAACATCACCAGGCCGTCATGGCGCATGCGGACTGGATCATCGACGTCGGGCCTGGCGCGGGGCATGACGGCGGACGTGTCGTGTTCGAAGGCACGCCTGCGGAACTGGTGGCCGCGCGCTCGACTCTCACCGGCGAGCATCTCGCCGAGTACGTCGGCGCCTGACCTGTCGTCGGTCAGCGCTGTCGAGTCGGCCGCGCTGACTCAGCGACGGCCCATTCCCATCAGGGAACTTCACGCATTCGAGGTGGGCGCCGTGGAGCCGCGCTCGCGCCCGCTGCTGCCTGCGACGAGGCGGAGAGCACCGAGGAACGCCTCGCGGGCCTCGGTGTCGAGAGCGGAGAGCAGCTCCTCCTGCGCATCAGCGGCCAGCGCTTCGAGAAGCTGCCGGCGATCCAGGCCCGCGTCCGTCAGCGAGACGAGGTTGCGACGTGCGTCATCGGGATCCGGGTGGCGCGCGACGAACCCCCGCTCCTCCAGAGCGGTAAGCGTGACGGCCACATCGCGGCGGTCCAGGCGAGCACGTGAGCCGATCGCGATCTGGGAGAGGGGAGTGGGGCTGTCGGCGAGGACGTCCAGGATTCGAAAGTCGTACCCGCGGGCATCGACCTCGCCGAGCTTCGCGGCGAGGATGCTGTGTGCGCGCTGGTGCGCCTGGCTCAGCATCCATGTGGGCAGCTCTGTGAAAGGCATCAGCAATCCATCTATTGGTGTCACCAACATTATGTTATGTTGGCTGTACCAACGATATAGGAGCTGAGATGCGCACACCACTGCAACAAGAGATCGGTCACACGGAGCGGACGCTCGCTGCACTGCTTGCGGAGCGCGTCCTCGCAGACAGCCCGTTCGCGTCCATGGCGGAATGGGTGGTGGCGAACACCCTCAGTGCTGGGCCATCGGCGATCGCGGATCTGCGGAATGCGGTCGTTGCGCGGTCGCGCGACGTCGACGTGGCCCTCGAGCGGATGTCCGTCGTGGGATTGCTGGTGCGGGAGGGTGGTCGCGTGCGGCTCAGTGACGAAGGGCGCGCAGCACTGCACGCGGCGCGGGTCAAGACCTCGTACGTGGCCTCGCGGATCGACGACGCCGTCAGCGCGACAGGCCGAGACGCCGCCGTGCGTGTACTGGCGACGGTGCGCCAGATCGCCACCGGCCTGCGGGAATCCGGCATTCCCGTCGGATGAGCATTAGCCGATAATGCACATTATGTCAGAACAACCGGATCATAGCGACCAGCGCCGCCCGAAGCGGCAACACGATGGCGACCTCCCCCGCGCCCGAGCGCGAGCAACTGTGAGACGCTCGGGCTTTGAGAAAGGACACGGAGCGGAGAGAAGCATGGGAGTGCGAACGATCGACGTCTGCCGCGATGTCTGAAGCTCCGTTCGACGCCTCGAAGCTCGTCCTGTTCAATGGCGCGGAGGCCGCTGCAATGAGTGCTGCGGTGTGGCGGTGCTATTCATCGGTGTTCGACGACAGCCCTGACTACGACACCTGGAACCGCGAGATGTTCACGCGCCACTCGCAGCGCGACGGATTCAGACTTGCGATCGCCGCCGAGGGCGACACGGTGCTGGGATTCAGCTGGGGGTACACAGGCCGACCGGGGCAGTACTGGACCGACCTCGTCAACCTGAGCCTTCCCGCGCACATCGCCGACGAATGGGTGGGTGGTCATTTCGAGTTCGTAGAACTCGGTGTCCTGTCGTCCGAGCGCGGTGCTGGAATCGGGCGAGCACTCCATGACGCGCTCCTCGATGGCGTGACGGGACGGTGTCTGTTGAGCACGACAACCGACGCCGCCGATGCCGCCGTGCGGCTCTACGAGCGGAGCGGATGGCGGGGGCTTGGGCTCCTCTCCCCTGATGTTCAGGTCATGGGACTGAAACGCGCCAGGCGGCGCTCGTCCAGAGCGCGGCGTGCGCAGGAGTAGCGTAGAAGGGTGCAGCGCGACTCCCCTTCTCTTTCCTCCGAACCAGGGTGGCGCGCCTGGCTGATCTGGTCTGTGGGCGTGGCCGCGTACGTGCTGGCGATCACCAACCGCACGTCCCTGGGGGCCGTCGGCGTCGAGGCGGCCGATAGATTCCAAGCGGATGCGTCGACGCTCGCGCTCTTCGCGGTCGTGCAACTGGCGGTCTACGGAGGCATGCAGATCCCGATCGGCGTGCTCCTGGACCGCCACGGCTCCCGCCCGGTCATGACGGTCGGGATGCTGCTCATGGCAGCGGGGCAGCTGACCATGGCCCTCTCCCCCAGCATCGGCATCGCGATCGTCGCCCGGGTGCTGCTCGGCGCCGGCGACGCAGCCATCTTCCCGGCCGTGCTGCGCCTGGTCGCCACGTGGTTCCCCGCTCAACGCGGACCTCTCATGGTCCAGTTCACCGGCATCATCGGCCAGGCCGGGCAGCTCGTCGCCCTCGTGCCCCTTGCCGCCTTCCTGCACGCCACCACGTGGAGCGTGACCTTCGGGAGCATCGCCGGTCTCGGCGTGCTGTTCACGATCCTCGTCGCCGTCGTCATCCGGAATCACCCGCCGGAGCGCGGTGCCGATGTCACCGTCAACACAGACACGGGACTCGTCCGGGTCGTGACGTCCGCCATCGACACGGGTGTCGGCATCCGCGCCGCGTGGGCGCACCCCGGAACGCGCCTGGCGTTCTGGTCGCATTTCACGACGCCGTTCGCCGGGACCGCGTTCGTGCTCCTCTGGGGGATGCCGTTCCTCACGGCGGCGCAGGGGCTCGACACCGGGCACGCCGCCGGCATCATCTCGGTCTACGTCGTGGCAGGCATGGCGCTCGGTCCTGTCATCGGTGATCTCTCACGGCGGCTGCCGAACCACCGCTCCCTCGCTCTCGTCCTCCCGGCCATCGGCGTGCAGGTCGTCGCGTGGGTGGCGGTGATCGCATTCCCCGGTCCTGCGCCGCTCTGGCTGCTCTACGTCCTCGCTGTCGCGCTGGCGACGGGCGGCCCGGCATCGATGATCGCATTCGACCATGCGCGCACGCACAACCCGACCCACCGGTTGAGCACGGCGACGGGAGTCACGAACGCCGGAGGCTTCATCGCGGCGCTCATCGCGATCTTCCTCATCGGATTCGTCCTCGACCTGCAGGGCGCCGGCACGCCGGACACCTACTCTCTCGACGCGTTCCGGGTGGCCTTCCTCATGCCGCTCCCCCTATGGGTGATCGGGACGATCTTCATCCTCGTCGAACGCAAGCGGACGCGGATCCGGATGGGACTCGACCCGGAACGCCGCCGCTGACGCTCACCTCTCCCCCGCAGACCCGAGGCTGCATCGTCACCGCGGGCCGCGGCTGAGGGGTGTCCAGCCGAAGGGGACCACGCCGTCGACGACCGCTCGTTCGTCGTCCGCTCGGGCCGACCACCCCTGCGCCTCCCCCGGCGTCTCGAACGCGCCGCGGGCGACGCGCAGACCGACGTCCTCATGCTCCGCGCGAGGCAGCGACCCGCGTCGCACCGATGCTCGGACGCTCCATGCGTCGTCGGCGAACCCGCCGCCGCGGAACACACGGTAGTCCGCGTATCGGGCAGGGTCGAGCAGGTCCCAGCACCATTCCCACACGTTCCCGAGGGTGTCGAAGAGTCCGTGCAGGTTGGGCAGCTTCGCGCCGACGGGCTGCGGCGTCGAGACGCCATCCGCGGCGGTCCATGCGGCATCCGCGAGGGGCGCGTAGTGCGGCCCCGTCGAACCGGCGCGGCAGGCGTACTCCCACTCGGCCTCGGTGGGCAGCCGATAGCCGTCGGCCGTGACGTCCCAGAAGACCTCTTCCCCGTCGAAGCGGTAGACCGGATCCCACCCCTCCCACTCGGATGCGGCGTTGCAGAAACGAACGGCGCGCTGCCAGCTGACGCCCGACGCGGGGCGCCGCGGATGCTGCGACGGGAACGGAAGCACCTCGGCGAACTGCTCTTCGGTCACCGGGAACACGCCGATCTCGTAATCGTCCAGCACCACCGTCCGCTGCACCCGGCGGCGGGCATCGTGCAGCGTCACGGTTCCCCCGGGGATGCGCTGCAGCTCGATGTCGCTCACGGCGTCCGCCGGTTCGGCGCGTTTCTCATGCCTGCGGCGTCCGGTCGACCCACGTCGGGTACTTCGCGGTCCGCCCATCGCCCGACGAGGTCCGCGTGACGCGTCGTCGCACCCATGGTGCGACGAACTCCCGGTAGTACGCCAGCCCGCTCGGTCCCGCGGCCGCCGCGGCCGCGGGCGACCACCACGACTGCGGCGGCTCGAAGCCGAGTGCGTGCAGCACACGAGCCGCGACGCGATGATGCCCCGCGGCGTTCATGTGCAGCCGATCCTCAGACCAGTACTGCGGCTTCGACAGCTCAGCGTCGCCCCAGTTCAGCGCACGGACGACGTCAGGTCGGCCTTCGATCCGGCGGAGCACCGCATCGGAGAGCTGGTCGCCGCGGCGTTGGATCAGCGGTCCCATCGGCAGCTGGCCGCTGGGGTTCGCGCCGGACAGGAGGATCAACGTGACGCCCTCCTCATCACATCGGCGCAGCACCCGGCTGAACGCGTCGGCGATGTGCTCCATGTCGGTGCGCGGGCGAAGCATGTCGTTCCCGCCGCCGTTGAACGACAGGTGGGTCGGCCGCAGCGCGAGGGCCGGTTCCAGCTGCTGTTCCACGATCGGCCAGGCGAGCTTGCCGCGGATCGCGAGGTTCGCGTACTTGATCGGGTGCCCGGCCGCGTCGGCCCATCCCTGGGCGGCGATGTCGGCCCAGCCTCGCTCCCGCCCATCGGGGAGCACGTCCCCGACCCCCTCGGTGAACGAGTCTCCGATCGCCACGAAACGCACTTCGGTCACGCCCCCAGCCTATGCCGCACGTGGGGCGCCCCGGCGCGTGCATCGCTCAGCGGTCGTCGAGTGCGGCGCCTCGTGAGTCGGTGAGCCCCCACGCGGCGATCGCCGCGACCACGAAGCAGATCGCGAAGACGGCGAACAGCGTGGGTGCTCCGCCTGCGGCGAGCAGCACCGGCACGGTCAGCGGTGCGACGATCGAGGCGATGCGTCCGACGCCCGCAGCCCAGCCGCTTCCCGTCGCGCGCAGCGAGGTCGGATAGATCTCCGGCGACACGGCGTACAGAGCGCCCCAGGCGCCGAGGTTGAAGAACGACAGCGCCATGCCTGCCGCGATGATGCCGACCTCCGACGACGCGGTGCCGAAGACGACGGCCGACACAGCCGAGCCTGCGAGGAAGACCGACAGCGTCACCCGTCTCCCCCACACCTCGATCAGCCAGGCGGCAGCCGCGTACCCCGGTATCTGCGCAAGAGTGATGATGAGAGTGAAGCCGAACGACCGTACGAGGCCGAAGCCCGCGTCGACGAGGATGCTCGGGATCCAGATGAAGGCGCCGTAGTAGGCGAAGTTCACGCACAGCCACACGAGCCACAGCGATGCTGTGCGCACGCGGAACTCCGGCTTCCACAGTGTGGTGAGCCGCGCGCGAGCCGTGACGGCGATCGCCCGTGACGGGGGCTCTTTGCGGATGGCGGGACCTGCGACGATGCCGGCATCCGCTTCGAACTCCGCGACGATCCGGTCGGCCTGTGCGATGCGTCCGCGCGAGGCCAGCCAGCGGGGCGACTCCGGCATCACCCATCGCACGATCACTGCGTATGCTGCCGGCAGCGCACCGAGCGCGAACGCCCACCGCCAGCCCTCGGCGGACGCGGGGATCACCAGGAAGCCGATGACCGCGGATGCGGTCCACCCGACGGCCCAGAAGGCTTCGAGGACGACGATGAGGCGACCTCGGATGCGAGCAGGGGCGAACTCGCTCACATACGTCGACGCCACGGGCAGTTCGGCGCCGAGCCCGAGTCCGACGAAGAACCGCAGCATGAGGAGCAGGGCCAGCGAACCGACGAGCGCGCTCGCTCCGGTCGCTACGCCGTAGATCAGCAGCGTGAGCGCGAAGACCTGCCGTCGGCCGAGCCGATCGGCGATCAGACCTCCCAGTGCGGCGCCCACGGCCATCCCGATGAAGCCGACCGACGCCACCCAGCCCGCCTCGGTCTTGCTGAGATCCCACTGCTGCGTGAGCGCAGCCAGCACGAACGAGATCAGCCCGACGTCCATCGCGTCGAGCGCCCAGCCGACGCCGGAGCCCGTGAGCAGGCGCAGATGCCTGCGCGTGAACGGAAGATCGTCGAGGCGGCCAGCGAGCGAGGCGCGGCTGGGCAGCACGGTGTCGGCCATGACACTCATCGTAGGGGCGGTTACCGCCCCTACGAGCTCAGTCGTGAGCAGCGAGCAGACGACGGACGCGAGGGATGACCTCGGTGCCGTAGAGCTCGATGCTGCGCATCATCGCCTCATGAGACAGGGTGCCGGTGGCGTACTTGAGGTCGAACCGCCCCAGCCCGAGCGTGGTGACGGTGTCGGCGATCTTCGCGGCGACCCGGTCCGGTGAGCCGACGTACAGGGCGCCCTCCGGCCCCACGTCGTTCTGGAAGCGAGCGCGACTGTACGGTGGCCAGCCGCGTTCCCGACCGATCGTGTCGTTCATCGCCTCGAACCCCGAGTACGCCGCGTCCCAGGCCTCGGCATCCGATTCGGCGACGTGGCCCGGCGAATGCACGGACACCGGGTGGGACCGCGTGCCGAACGTCGCCACCGAACGGTGGTAGAGGTCAACGAACGGCCGGAACCTGCCGGCGGGCCCGCCGATGATCGCGAGCATGAGTCCGAGACCGTGCCGGGCCACGCGGACGACGGACTCGGGGCTCCCGCCGACGCCCACCCAGGTCCGCAGCCCGCGCTCCGTCTTCGGGAACACGTCGGCGTTCTCCAGTGGCGCCCGCATCGTCCCGGACCAGGTGACGGGCTTCTCCTTCAGGAGTTCGACGAACAGCTCGAGCTTCTCCTCGAACAGGGCATCGTAATCGCGCAGGTCGTAGCCGAAGAGCGGGAACGACTCGATGAACGAGCCTCGCCCGAGAACGACTTCCGCGCGACCGTTCGAGACCGCGTCGAGCGTCGCGAACCTCTCGTAGACCCGCACGGGATCGTCCGACGAGAGCACGGTGACCGCGGTGCCGAGCCGGATCCGTTGCGTGCGCGAGGCGATGGCCGCGAGCACCATCTCGGGTGCCGACACCGCGAACTCCGGGCGGTGGTGCTCCCCCACCCCGAAGAACTCCACGCCGACGGCATCCGCCAGCTCCGCCTGCGCCACGATGTTGCGGATCGTCTGCGCACCGCTGAGCAGCTCGCCGTCGGGACCGCGCGTGATGTCTCCGAACGTGTCGAGACCGAACTCGATGTCCATGTCAGCCCTTCCTATTCAGGTGAATGAACATCGGGTCGATCCGACGCATTCCCGGCTCAGTTCAGCAGCGCCGAGCGCAGCGTGTCGAGGCCGACACCACCCATGTCCAGGGCGCGCTTGTGGAACTCCTTGATGTCGAAGGCGTCGCCGCGCGCTGCGCGATAGGCGTCGCGCACCTGCTCCCAGATGCGCTGGCCGACCTTGTACGAGGGCGCCTGGCCCGGCCACCCGAGGTAGCGGTTCACTTCGAACTGCACGAACTGATCGGGCATGTTCACGTTGCGGCGCATGAACTCCAGCGCATACGGAGCGTCCCACACACCGTCACCCTCGAGACGCGGCTTGCCGAGGTGCACGCCGATGTCGAGCACCACGCGGGCCGCACGCATGCGCTGGCCATCGAGCATCCCGAGGCGGTCGCCCGGATCGTCGAGGTACCCCAGCTGCTCCATGAGGCGCTCGGCGTAGAGAGCCCAGCCCTCCGCGTGGCCGGACGTGCCGGCGAGAAGGCGACGCCAGGAGTTCAATTCGGCCCGGTTGTACACGGCCTGGGCGATCTGCAGGTGATGCCCCGGCACGCCCTCGTGATACACGGTCGTGAGCTCGCGCCACGTGTCGAACTCGTTCACGCCCTCAGGGACGGACCACCACATGCGCCCAGGGCGGGAGAAGTCATCCGTCGGGGCGGTGTAGTAGATCCCGCCTTCCTGAGTCGGCGCGATCATGCACTCCAGCGTGCGGATCTCGTCGGGGATGTCGAAGTGCGTCGCTCCGAGCTCCGCCACCGCCCGATCGCTGGTCTCCTGCATCCACCGCTGCAGAGCGTCGGTGCCCACGAGCTTGCGGGACGCATCCGCCTCCAGATGGGCCACCGCCTCCTCGACGCTCGCCCCTGGCAGGATCTCGTTCGCGATCGCGGTCTGCTCAGCGATCATGCGCTGCAGCTCGTCACGACCCCACTCGTACGTCTCATCGAGATCGATGGTGGCGCCCAGGAAACGGCGGGAATTGAGGGCATACAGCTCGCGTCCGACCGCATCGTCTTCGGATGCGACGGGTGCGAGCTCCTCGGCGAGGAAACGACGCAACCCGTCGTAGGCGACCCGTGCCGCGGCCGAGTTGTCGGCCAGCGTGCGAGCGAGCGAGGCGGGGAGGTTCCCCTCGTCGGGGGCGGCGTGCGCGACGAAGGCGGCGAAGAAGCCGTCGTCGGCGGTGTACCGGTCGATCTGAGTGGCCACCTCCGTCACCTGCCTGCGGGCCGGTGTGACGCCTGCTGCAATGCCTGCGCGCAGGGTCTCGATGTACCCGCGGAGCGCATCAGGGACCGCAGCCAGGCGTGTGGCGATGACGCTCCAGTCGTCGGCGGTCGCCGTGGGCATGAGGTCGAACGCCGAGCGGACGTCTTGCGCGGCGGAGGCGATGACGTTCAGGTCCCGCAGGTGCCAGCCGGCCTCGTGCAGCTCCAGGTCGAGCGTCAGCTCCGACAGCAGGTCGGTCTTCGTCACCTCATCGATGGCGTCGACGGGCTCGAGGGCCGTCAGCTCCGCGACGGTGGCGCGTGTCGCCGAGGCGATCTCCTCGTGCCCTTCGGGGCTGAGGTCGCCGAAGCGGTCGTTCACCTCGGTGCGTCCGATGTACGTGCCCAGGGTCGGTGCGAGGACGGTGAGCTTGTCGACCCAGGCCTCGGCGACCTTGTCGATGGCAGACGGAGTGCG
The DNA here is from genome assembly GCF_001513675.1 of Microbacterium sp. XT11. NCBI lineage: Bacteria > Bacillati > Actinomycetota > Actinomycetes > Micrococcales > Microbacteriaceae > Microbacterium > Microbacterium sp. XT11. The sequence continues at coordinate 2,598,251 of NZ_CP013859.1, forward strand.
AGGTACGGAAGTCATCGCTCCAGCCTAGCCCGCGGCATCCGTCGCATCATATTGGTGCACCGCTCTGGGGCTGCGGCACGTTCGAGCACGCGTCGCTCAGTGGGCGGCCTCGTTCCAGTCCTGACCGCGACCGACCTGCACATCGAGCGGCACCGAGAGCTCTGCGGCATCGCCCATGCGCGTGCGCACGATCCTCTCTGCGGCATCCCACTCCCCCGGAGCGACCTCCACCACGAGCTCGTCGTGGATCTGGAGCAGCACGCGTGAGCGCAGCCCCTCGGCGCGGAGGTCGTCGTGGATGTGGAAGAGCGCGATCTTCATGATGTCGGCGGCGCTGCCCTGGATGGGAGCGTTGAGGGCGGCGCGCTCCGCGTTCTCGCGGAGAACCCGGTTGGGGCTAGAGAGGTCGGGGAACGGGCGGCGTCGTCCGAAGATCGTCTCGGTGTAGCCGACCTCCTTGGCCTTCATCACCGACGCTCGCAGATAGTCGCGCACGGCGCCGAATCGCGCGAAGTACTCGACCATGAGCTGCTTGGCTTCGGCCTGCTCGATGCGAAGCTGCTTGGAGAGCCCGAAGGCCGAGAGCCCGTACACGAGACCGTACGACATCGCCTTGACCTTCGTTCGCATGGCAGGCGTCACGTCGGCCGGGGCGACGCCGAAGACCCGCGCACCGACGAAGCGATGCAGATCCTCACCGCTGTTGAACGCTTCGATCAAGCCCTCGTCGCCGGAGAGATGCGCCATGATGCGCATCTCGATCTGCGAATAATCCGCCGTGAGCAGGGATTCGTACCCCTCTCCCACCTGGAACGCGCTGCGGATGCGGCGGGACTCCTCCGTGCGCACCGGGATGTTCTGCAGGTTCGGATCGGTGCTCGACAGGCGCCCGGTCTGGCTCCCGGTCTGCACGTAGGTCGTCCGGATCCGGCGGTCGGCGCCGATCGCCGTGTCGAGGGACTCGATGATCTGACGCAGCTTCGTCGCCTCCCGGTGCTGGAGAAGCAGGCCGAGGAAGGGATGCGGGTGGCTCTCCTGAAGATCGGCCAGCACCGCGGCATCCGTGGAGTACCCGGTCTTCGTCTTCCGCGTCTTGGGAAGCTGCAGGTCGTCGAAGAGCACCTCCTGCAACTGCTTGGGCGAGCCGAGGTTGAACTCCCTCCCCACGAGGGCGAAGGCCTCCTGCGCGAGCCCGTCCGCACGCGCGCCCAGCTCCGCCGAGAACGTCGACAGCACATCGTGCGACACGGTGACGCCGGCGACCTCCATATCGGCGAGCGTGACGAGAGTGGGCAGCTCGATGTCGGTCAGGACTCTCGCGACGTCCGCGGGCAGGTCGTCGCGGAGAGCGGTCGCGACTCGGAGGGCGAACCACGCCTCCTGCGACGGGGTCGCCCCCTCCGTCTCGGGGACGAGTTGCGAGGGATCGGCCTCGGGCAGCTTCTCGCCGAGGTACCGCTGCACCAGGTCGCTGAGCGTCTTGTCGGGGAAGCTCGGCCGCAGCAGCCAGCCGGCCAGGCTGGTGTCGTAGGCGAGGCCACCGAGGCGCACGCCATCGCGAAGGAGGGCCTTCACCTGCGGCTTGGCGTCGTGAAGCACCTTGGGGTGGTCGGACTCGAGCCACTCCCGCAGAGCCGCGGCCGTCTCGTCGTTCCAGTCGACCTCGCGGAGCTCGGACTCGGTGGCGGCGCCGATGCGCGCGGGCAGGCCGCCGACGGTCGTGATCCGAAGTGCGACGTCGCCGGACCGCGTCGCCGCCCACTCCGCCAACTCGGCCGCGGGGACCTCAGCCGGTACCGGCAGCTCGACGACCGACGCGGGGTCGTCGGCGACCTCGCCGGCGCCGACCGCCTCGAAAACGCGCGGGAGCAGAGTGCGGAACTCGAGTCGCGCGAAGATGTCACGGACCGCCTGCGCGTCGATCGGCTGCACGCCGAGATCGCCCGGACCGACGGGCAGCTCGATGTCGGTGAGCAGACGGTTCAGCTTGCGATTGCGCCGGACGTCGTCGATGTGCTCGCGAAGATTGCCGCCCACCACGCCTTTGATCTCGTCGGCCCTTGACAGCAGTTCGTCGAGGGAGCCGAACTGCCTCAGCCACTTGACCGCGGTCTTCTCGCCCACCTTGGGCACGCCGGGGAGGTTGTCGCTCGTCTCGCCCACCAGCGCGGCGATGTCGGGGTACTGCTCCGGGCGCACGCCGTAGCGCTCCATCACGGTCGTCGGATCGTAGCGCTTGAGCTGCGACACACCCTGGACCGACGGGTAGAGAAGGGTGATCTCGTCGGTGACGAGCTGGATCGTGTCGCGGTCTCCCGATACGACGAGCACGTCGTACCCCTGTGCGGCCCCCTGCGTCGAGAGGGTCGCGAGGATGTCGTCTGCCTCGAAGCCCTCCTTCGTGAGCACGGGGATCGACATGGCCGCGAGGCAGTCCTGCAGGAGCGGGATCTGCCCCTTGAACTCCTGCGGCGTCTCGGATCTCGTCGCCTTGTACTCCGGGTACTCGTCTGTGCGGAAGGAGTGCCGCGACGTGTCGAAGGCGATCGCCATGTGCGTCGGCTTCTCGGCCTTGATGAGGTTCACCAGCATCGAGAGGAAGCCGTAGATGGCGTTCGTGTGCTGGTTGTCCTTGGTGGTGAAGTTGTCCACCGGCAGGGCGAAGAAGGCCCGGTAGGCGAGAGAGTGGCCGTCGACGACCATGAGGGTAGGCTTTGCGGAGTCCGTCACCCTGTCAGCCTAACGAGGACGACAGACACCCGCTGAGGAGGATGCATGAGCGACGTCGCGATGAGCGAAGGACTCGAATGGGCGACGGCCCGCGGAATGGGTGCCCTCGCCGAGAAGATGGGCATGCGATTCACCGAGTTCAGCCTCGAGCGCTGCGTGGCGACCATGCCCGTCGAAGGCAACACCCAGCCCGTCGGCCTGATGCACGGAGGCGCCTATGTCGTGCTTGGCGAGTCGCTCGGCTCCATGGCAGCCAATCTCCACGCCGGGCCTGGACGGCTCGCGGTCGGGGTGGACATCAACGCGACGCACACGCGGTCGGCGACCTCCGGCTTCGTGACCGGAGTCTGCACACCTGTGCATCTCGGTCGCAGCATCACGGTGCACGAGATCGTGGTGACCGATGATCAGGGCCGGCGATGCTCGACGATCCGCATCACCAACATGATCAAGGATCTCCCTCAGGACGCCTGAGAGCCCACGAGACGAGGATCCGCTGGGGACCGCAGCGGATCCCAGGGAGCGAGATGCTCACGGTTGGACGTGTGCGCTCGCGCGGGAACCGCACCGTCTCCGCCCTGCACGGGGCGCAGAAGGTGCTCCGCGCCGAGCGGACGCACGACTACTTCTTGGGCGCGAGCTGCTCGATGATCGCCTTGGCGACGTCCTGCATCGTGAGGCGGCGGTCCATCGACGCCTTCTGGATCCAGCGGAACGCCTCGGGCTCGCTGAGCCCCATCTTCTCGTTCAGCAGACCCTTCGCGCGGTCGACGAGCTTGCGGGTCTCGAAGCGCTCGACCATGTCGGCGACCTCGGCCTCGAGCGTGATGATCTGCTCGTGCCGCGCCAGCGCGATCTCGATCGCGGGGAGGAGGTCGTTGGGCGTGAAGGGCTTGACGACGTATGCGAGGGCGCCGGCCTCGCTCGCCCGCTCGACCAGCTCCTTCTGGCTGAATGCGGTGAGCAGGACGACCGGAGCGATGTTGCCCTTGTGCAGTTTCTCAGCGGCGCTGATGCCGTCGAGCTGAGGCATCTTCACGTCCATGATGACGAGGTCGGGACGCAGTTCGGTCGCGAGCGCGACGGCAGTCTCGCCGTCACCTGCCTCGCCGACCACATCGAAGCCGTTGTCGCGGAGGATCTCGACGATGTCGAGACGGATCAGCGACTCGTCTTCTGCGACGACGACGCGTCGGGGTGCGGATGCCGTGGGCTCAGCCTGTTCTTGCTCGGTCACGGATTCATTCTATCGGACGCAGTTCGGCGACGCGGTGAGGGCGCGGCGCGCCCGTGACGTCGTCGCCGCGACTTCTCGTATGGTGCCGGCGGTGGGACTCGAACCCACACGCCCTCTCGGACAAAGCATTTTGAGTGCTCCGCGTCTGCCATTCCGCCACGCCGGCCCTGAACGACCCTACCGTACCCGGGGTGCATGCCCGGACCTCCCGAGTCCGGATACGACGGTGCGCCGCACCCCAGAAGAGCGCGGCGCACCGTACGAGACCTCAGACCCCCGTCTTGTAGATCGGAGCAGCACCGCGGACGGCGTCACCGACCTTGTGCACGCGCAGGTCGTTGGTCGAGCCGATGATCCCAGGAGGCGAGCCGGAGATGACGACGACCTTGTCACCCTCGGCCGCTAGTCCGTTCTCGAGAAGGTACTCGTCGACCTGGTGATACATCAGGTCGGTGTGCTGCACCATCTCGACGAGCGTCGAGCGGAGACCCCAGGTGAGCGCCATGCGGCGGCGGATGCCGGGCTCCGGTGTGAAGGCGAGCATGGGGATGCGCGAGCGCAGGCGCGACAGGCGCCGTGCCGAGTCGCCGGACTGCGTGAAGACGCAGAGGAACTTCGCCTCGACGAACTCGGCGACCTCGAGCGCGGCGAGCGTGATCGCGCCGCCCTGGGTCCGTGGCTTGGTGGTGAGCGGTGGGATGCGCTCCAGACCGTGCTCCTCGGTCGATTCGATGATGCGGGCCATCGTCTCGACCACGACGACGGGGTACTCCCCCACGCTCGTCTCGCCGGACAGCATCACGGCGTCGGCGCCGTCGAGCACGGCGTTGGCGACGTCCGAGGTCTCCGCGCGAGTCGGCACCGGGCTCGAGATCATCGACTCGAGCATCTGCGTCGCGACGATCACGGGCTTGGCGTTGCGGCGAGCGAGCTCGACGGCGCGCTTCTGCACGATCGGGACGGCCTCCAGCGGGAGCTCGACGCCGAGGTCGCCACGGGCGACCATGATGCCGTCGAACGCGTCGACGATCTCCTCCAGCGCGTCCACCGCCTGCGGCTTCTCGATCTTGGCGATGACGGGGATCTTCACGCCCTCTTCCGACATGATCTCGTGCACGCGCGTGACATCGGCGGCGTTGCGCACGAACGACAGCGCGATGAGGTCGGCGCCGGTCCGCAGGCCCCAGCGCAGGTCTTCCTCGTCCTTCTCGCTCAGGGCGGGCACGTTGACGGCCACTCCTGGCAGGTTGATGCCCTTGTTGTTCGAGACGGCGCCGGCGACGACGACGCGCGTCGTGACGGTCACGCCGTCGGTCTCGACGACCTCGACGCGGACCTTGCCGTCGTCGATGAGCAGGAAGTCGCCCGGCTTCACATCCTGCGGGAGGCCCTTGAAGGTGGTGCCGCAGATCTCCCGGTTCCCGATGATGTCCTCGGTCGTGATCTTGAAGGTGTCGCCGACGGCGAGTTCGTACGGGCCGTCCTCGAACCGCCCGAGACGGATCTTCGGCCCCTGCAGGTCGACGAGAACCGCAACGGCACGGCCCGTGTCCTCGGCGGCGCGACGCACGTTGGCGTAGTTCGCGTCGTGCACGGAGTAGTCACCGTGGCTGAGGTTCAGTCGGGCGACATCCACTCCGGCCTCGATGATGGCCCGCACGGTCTCGTACGTGGACGTGGCTGGTCCCAGGGTGGCGACGATTTTCGCGCGTCTCAACAGATTCTCCAGGGTAGAGGGGGATAGAAATCAGGCGACGGTGCCTGGCTCAGCCTACGCGGGCTGGAGCCCGATCGCGACATCCGTGGGACGCACCGGCTCGGGAAGCACCGTCTCCCCCATCAGGAAGCGATCCACGTTCGCCGCAGCCGCGCGCCCTTCGGCGATAGCCCACACGATGAGCGACTGGCCGCGGCCGGCATCGCCGGCGACGAACACGCCGGGGATCGTCGACTCGTAGGACGAGTCGCGCTGGAAGTTGCCCCGGTCGGTGAACTGCGGACGGACATCATCGGTGAATCCGTGCTGCTCCGGGCCGGTGAAGCCCATGGCGATCAGCACGAGATCGGCCGGGATCTCCCGCTCGGTCCCGCTCTTCGGGACGCGGCGGCCATCGACGTACTCGGTCTCCGCGACGCGCAGCGCACGCACCTCGCCGACCTCGTTCCCGAGGAACTCGACCGTGGAGGCGAGGAACACGCGCTCACCGCCCTCTTCGTGAGCGGACGACACCTCGAAGACGGTCGGCGTCATCGGCCACGGCTGGTGGGGCGGCCGCTCCGTGCTCGGCTGGCGGCCGATGGCGAGGTTCGTCACGCTGAGCGCACCCTGGCGGTGCGCGGTGCCGATGCAGTCGGCACCGGTGTCACCACCACCGATCACCACGACGTGCTTCCCCGCGGCGGTGATCTGGTCGGGAACCGTGTCGCCAGCGACGGCACGGTTGGACTCGACGAGGTACTCCATGGCGAAATGCACGCCGTGGAGGTCACGGCCGGGGATCGGCAGATCGCGAGGAACCGTCGAACCCGTCGCGATCACGACGGCGTCGTACCGCGCGCGCAGGTCGGCCCACGAGATGTCCTTGCCGATCTCGACACCGGCGCGGAAGCGAGTCCCCTCCTCCTGCATCTGGCGGAGGCGCGCCTCGAGCTGCGTCTTCTCCATCTTGAAGTCCGGGATGCCGTAGCGCAGGAGACCGCCGATGCGGTCATCACGCTCGAACACCGCGACCGTGTGACCCGCTCGGGTGAGCTGCTGGGCTGCGGCGAGTCCCGCCGGGCCGGAGCCGACGACGGCGACCGTCTTCCCGGTGAGCCGCTCAGGCGGCTGCGGCTCGACCCAGCCCTTCGCGAACGCCTCGTCGATGATCGAGACCTCGATCTGCTTGATCGTCACGGCCGGCTGGTTGATGCCGAGCACGCACGCGCTCTCGCAGGGAGCAGGACACAGCCTCCCGGTGAACTCGGGGAAGTTGTTCGTCGCGTGCAGGCGCTCGATCGCCGCGCGGCCCTCGCCGCGCCACGTGAGGTCGTTCCACTCCGGGATGAGGTTGCCCAGTGGACACCCCTGGTGGCAGAACGGCACACCGCAGTCCATGCAGCGGCTGGCCTGACGGCGGAGCACGGCCTGGTCGCCGGGCTCGTACACCTCTTTCCAGTCCATGATGCGCACCGGCACCGGCCTGCGCGCGGGAAGCTCACGCTCGGTGACCTTCAGAAAACCTTTGGGATCAGCCACCGGTCACCTCCAGGATGCGGTTCCACACGATGTCGCCGTCGGGATCGATCCCCTCGGCCACGGCCTCCTCGCGCATGCTGCGCACGGCGGCGTAGTCGCGCGGGAGGACCTTGACGAACTCGGACGCGGTCTCGTCGAACCGCTCGAGGATCTCCGCGCCCAGCGGCGAGGATGTGCGCTCGACGTGCTCGGAGATGAGGCTCCGCAGCACCTCGAGGTCGGCGCGGTCCAGCGGCTCGAGCAGCAGCTCGCCGCTGCCGAGCGACTGGGCGTTCACCTTGGCCGTCTCGAGGCCGCGGACGTACGCCACTCCCCCGGACATGCCTGCACCCAGGTTGCGCCCCGTCGGACCGAGGATCACCGCGACACCGCCGGTCATGTACTCGAGCGCGTGGTCGCCCACGCCCTCGACGACCGCGGTCGCACCGGAGTTGCGCACCAGGAAACGCTCGCCGACGATGCCGGAGATGAACATCGTCCCCGACGTGGCGCCGTAGCCGATGACGTTGCCGGCGATCACGTTCTCGTGCGGCCGGATCGTCGCTCCGCGCGGCGGGCGGATCGTGATGTCTCCGCCGGAGAGGCCCTTGCCGACGTAGTCGTTCGCATCGCCCTCGAGCCGGAGGATGATCCCCGAAGGAAGGAAGGCTCCGAGCGACTGTCCGGCCGTTCCCCGAAGCGTGACGTCGATGGTCTCACGCGGCAGGCCGGCAGCACCGTAGCGCGCGGTGACCTGGTGGCCGAGCATCGTCCCCACCGCTCGCTCGGTGTTGGCGATCGGCAGCTCGACCACGACGGGGTCGCCGTTGAGCAGAGCATCCTTCGCCACGTCGATGAGCTGCACGTCGAAGTGCTTCTCGAGCTCGTGGTCCTGGGCGCGCCGGCTCCGGCGCGGCTCCCCCGCCGGGGACGCCGGGCCTTCGAGGATCGGCGACAGGTCGAGTCCCTGTGCCTTCCAGTGCGCGACAGCCGCGTCGACCTCGATGAGGTCCGAGCGCCCGATGATCTCGTCGAGGGAGCGGAATCCGAGCTCGGCGAGCAGTTCGCGCACTTCCTCCGCGATGAACTCCATGAAGTTCACCACGAACTCCGGCTTGCCCGTGAAGCGCTCCCGGAGCACCGGATTCTGCGTCGCGACGCCGACCGGGCAGGTGTCGAGATGGCACACGCGCATCATGATGCATCCGCTGACGACGAGGGGCGCGGTCGCGAAACCGAACTCCTCCGCGCCGAGCAGCGCGCCGATGATGACGTCGCGGCCCGTCTTGAGCTGACCGTCGACCTGCACGACGACGCGGTCTCGCATGCCGTTGAGCATGAGCGTCTGCTGGGTCTCGGCGAGGCCGAGCTCCCACGGTGTGCCGGCGTGCTTGAGGGAGTTGAGCGGGCTCGCCCCGGTGCCCCCATCGTGGCCCGACACGAGGATCACATCGCTGAGAGCCTTGGCGACACCGGCCGAGACCGCGCCGATGCCCGACTGGCTGACGAGCTTGGTGTGGATGCGCGCACCGGGGTTCGCCCTCTTCAGATCGAAGATGAGCTGCTTGAGATCCTCGATCGAGTAGATGTCGTGATGAGGAGGCGGCGAGATGAGACCGACTCCAGGGGTGCCGCCGCGCGTGCGCGCGACCCACGGATACACCTTCTGCGGCGGAAGCTGCCCGCCCTCGCCGGGCTTGGCACCCTGCGCCAGCTTGATCTGGATGTCGTCGGCCTCGGTGAGGTAGAGGCTCGTGACGCCGAAGCGACCCGACGCGACCTGCTTGATCGCGCTCCGCCGCTCGGGGTCGACGAGCCGGTCGGGATCCTCGCCGCCCTCGCCGGTGTTCGACTTGCCGCCGATCCGGTTCATGGCGATCGCGAGGGTCTCGTGCGCCTCTTTCGAGATCGAGCCATAGCTCATGGCACCCGTGGAGAACCGCTTCACGATCGACGACACCGGCTCGACCTCGTCGAGGGGAACAGGCTTGCGCGTGCCCGTGCGCAGGCGGAACAGCCCGCGCAGGGTCTTCAGCTCGGCAGCCTGGTCGTCCACGAGCTTCGTGTACTGCCTGAAGATGTCGTAGCGTCGCTCGCGGGTCGAATGCTGGAGCTTGAACACCGTCTCCGGATTGAACAGGTGCGGCGAGCCGTCGCGGCGCCACTGGTACTCGCCACCGGTCCACAGCCGTTCGTGGGCACGCGCGGCGGCGTCCTCCGGGTACGCGTAGTCGTGCCTCGCCTGATTCTCGGCGAAGATTTCCTCGATGCCGATCCCGCCGAGCTTCGACTCGGTGCGGGTGAAGTACGTGTCGATGAACTCCTGGCTCAGCCCGACGGCCTCGAAGACCTGCGCGCCGGCGTACGACGAGACCGTGGAGATGCCCATCTTCGACATGATCTTCAGCACGCCCTTGCCGAGCGCGTAGATCAGGTTGCGCACGGCCTTCTCGGGACTGATGCCCGTGATGTAGCCGGTGCGCACCAGGTGCTCGACGGTCTCCATCGCCAGATACGGGTTGATCGCGGAGGCGCCGTAGCCGATGAGGGTCGCGACGTGGTGCACTTCGCGGACGTCTCCGGCCTCGACGATCAGACCCACCTTCATGCGGTTCTCGCGGCGGATCAGATGGTGATGCACGGCCGAGAGCATGAGGAGCGACGGGATCGGCGTGAGGTCCTTGTTCGAGTCGCGGTCCGACAGGATGATGAACTCCGCGCCGCGCTCGATGGCCTCATCGACCTCGGCGCACATCTCGGTCAGGCGCTCCGCGAGCGTGTGGGGGCCGGCGTCGAAGTGGTAGAGGCCCTTGATCGTGACGCTGAACCGTCCGGGCAGCGCCTTGTCGATGTGCCGGATCTTCGCCAGTTCATCGTTGTCGATGACCGGGAAGTCGAGCGACACCGTGCGCGTGTGCTCCGGGCCCCAGCTCAGCAGGTTCCGCTCGGGGCCGAGACCCAGCTTGAGGCTCGTCACGACCTCCTCGCGGATCGAATCCAGTGGAGGATTCGTCACCTGCGCGAACTGCTGTGTGAAGTAGTCGAACAGCAGGCGCGGCCGCTTGCTCAGCACGGCGATCGGGGTGTCCGAGCCCATGGCGCCGAGCGGCTCCACGCCGTTCTGACCCATGGGCGTGAGAAGGAGCCGCACCTCTTCTTCGGTGTACCCGAAGGTCCGCTGACGACGGGTGATCGACGCGGGCGGATGCACGATGTGCTCGCGCTCCGGAAGGTCTGCGAGCCGGACCGATCCTGCGTCGAGCCACTCCTGCCAGGGGTGCAGGTGAGCAAGCTCGTTCTTGATCTCCTCGTCTTCGATGATGCGCCGCTGTGCGGTGTCGACGAGGAACATCTTCCCGGGCTGGAGTCGGCCGCGACGCTTGATGCGCTCGGGCTCGAAGGTGAGCACACCCGTCTCCGAGCCGATCACGATCAGCCCGTCGGTGGTCTCGGTCCAACGGCCGGGGCGGAGTCCGTTGCGGTCGAGCGTGGCTCCGACGAGTGTGCCGTCGGTGAAGATCAGTGCGGCCGGACCGTCCCACGGCTCCATCTGGTTGGCGTGGTACTCGTAGAACGCGCGCAGCTCGGGTGAGATGTCCGACTGCTTCTCGTACGCTTCGGGGACCATCATCATGATGGCGTGCGGAAGGCTGCGTCCGGTGAGGGTGAGGAGCTCGAGCACCTCGTCGAAGGATGCCGAGTCGCTGGCGCCTTCCGTGCAGATCGGCAGCAGCGGCGCCATGTCGCCGAGCAGCTCCGACTCGAGCTGCGACTGGCGGGCGCGCATCCAGTTGCGGTTGCCGCCCACCGTGTTGATCTCGCCGTTGTGGGCGAGCATGCGCAACGGCTGCGCGAGCGGCCACGACGGGAACGTGTTGGTCGAGTAACGGGAGTGCACGACGGCCAGCTCGGAGGCGAACCGCTCGTCCTGCAGGTCGGGGTAGAACGGCTCGAGCTGCAGCGTCGTCACCATGCCCTTGTAGCCGAGCGTGCGGCTGGAGAGTGTGACGAAGTAGGCGCCGAGCTCGTGTCCCGCGCGCTTGCGCAGGCGGTACGCGACACGATCGAGGGCGATGCCGGTCAGGGGTGCATCGGCGTGCGTGGTTCCGCCGGCGCTCACGAACAGCTGCTCGAAAGCGGGACGGGCCTCGTCGGCGAGCTTGCCGAGGTTCTCGTTCGCGGTCGGCACCTCGCGCCATCCGAGGACGCGCAGGCCCTCTTCGCGCGCGATCTTTTCGATGCCCGCCTTCTGCTGGCGTCGTTCTCCGGAGTCGCGCGGGAGGAAGGCGAGTCCGGCGGCGTACTCCCCCAGCGGCGGGAGGTCGAAGTCGCAGACGGCGCGGAGGAAGGCGTCCGGCATCTGCGTGAGGATGCCCGCTCCGTCTCCGGTGCCGGCGTCGGAGCCGATCGCTCCCCGGTGCTCCAGATTTCTCAGCGCCTCGAGCGCGAGGGCGATGATGTCGTGTCCGGCTTCACCGCGCAGGGTCGCGACCATGGCGAGGCCGCATGCGTCCTTCTCGAACGCGGGGTTGTACATTCCCTGCTTCGGGGGGTAGGCGCCGGACGCGCCGTACGGAGGCTGAAAATACACCTGTACCGTCCTCAGATCTTCGGATGACCCGGGGACGTCATTGGCCGGGCTATTGCAGTGGGGTCCTCACGGTGGCGGAGGCGATCGGGAGCCTCACGCGTCCGTGGGAGCGGTGCTTGTGGCGCTGGCTCCTGCGGGGATCTCATCGGACGGAGGCTCGCTCACGTCCACGAAATCGGAGGTATTGTCCTGCGATTCTACATCAGCGTCTGCGACGTTCCGGCCGCGACCGGGCCGATACGGCGACGGCTCGATCCCGAGGTGACGACGATGCTGCACGATGAGGATGACGACACCGACGACGACGCCGATGATCGCCGCCCAGACGTTGCTGCGGAGGCCGAGGATGATCTCACTCGGATCGATGCGGATCGACTCCCACACGATGCGGCCGGCGCTGTACCAGATCAGGTAGACCGCGAAGAGGCGGCCCCACTGGAAGTACACCTTGCGACCGAGCCACAGCAGCACGAGAACGCCGATCCCGTTCCAGATCACCTCATAGAGGAATGTGGGGTGGAACAGCGTCCCTTCAGGGAGGCCGGGCGGGAACGCCGAGTTGGTGGACTCGATCTCGAGCCCCCACGGCAGATCGGTCGGCAGTCCGAAGAGCTCGTGGTTGAACCAGTTGCCGAAGCGCCCCATCGCCTGCGCGAGCAGGAGGCCGGGGGCCAGGGCGTCGGCGAACGTCCAGAAGCGGATGCCGGTCCAGCGGCATCCGAGGTAGGCGCCGACGGCGCCGCCGATGAGCGCGCCGAAGATCGCGATGCCGCCTTCCCAGATCGCCCACACGGAGCCGGGCTGGAAGGGGTTCCACGTGTTCTTGTCCGGCCCGAAGTAGAAGTTCGGGTGCGTCAGCACGTGGAAGATGCGTGCGCCGATGATGGCCAGCGGCACCGCGAGGATCGCGATGTCGATCACGACCCAGCGCTCCGCTCCGCGCTTCGTCAGGCGGTGGTTCGTCATGAGCACGGCGACGATGATGCCGGCGATGATGCAGAGCGCGTAGAAGTGGATCCGGAACGCCCCGAGGTCGATATAGGAGACGGGAGGGCTCGGGATGCTGGCGAGCACGCCGGTGACGGTGCTGTGAAGCGCGAGGGACATGAGTGCGATTCTAGTTCTCGTGTACGGGGCTCGCCGACGACGTGCCGGCGGCCAGGGTTCGGGTGACGTCTGCGAGGGCCTCCAGCCCTCCGTCGCGGAGGGCGCGCACCAGGGCGGTGCCGACGATCGCGCCGTCGGCGTACTCGGACACGCCGGCGATCTGCTCGGCGGTGGAGATGCCGATGCCGACGCACGCGCGGGCCGCTCCGTGCTCACGCAGGCGTCCGACCAGCGTGCGCGCGGCGCGGTCGAGCTCCGCGCGCTCCCCCGTGATGCCCATGGTCGAGACCGTGTAGACGAAGCCGGTGGATGCCGAAACCACGAGGTCTAGTCGCTCATCGGTCGACGTGGGCGCTGCGAGGAAGATGCGGTCGAGGCCGGTGCGTTCGCTGGCTGCGATCCACTCCCCCGCGACATCCGGCGTGATGTCCGGCGTGATGAGGCCGGCGCCACCCGCCGCGAGGAGATCGTCGGCGTAGCGGTCGACGCCGTACTGGAAGACCGGGTTCCAGTACGTCATGACGAGCACGGGGACGTCCACGGCCTGTGTGATGGCTCGCACCGCGGTGAAGAGGTCCTTCATGCGGAAGCCGCGCGCGAGCGCTGCCGTGGTCGCCTCCTGGATGACGGCGCCGTCCATGACCGGGTCGCTGTACGGCGGACCCAGCTCGATGATGTCGACGCCGTTGTTCGCGAGAGTGATGGCGGCCTGGATGCTCGTCTCCAGATCGGGGAACCCGACGGGCAGGTACCCCACGAAAGCGGTCCGTCCGGCGGCGTGGGCGGCGGCGATCGCCTCTTCGACGCGGCTCATGCGCGCGCCTCCTCGTCGTACAGGTGGAAGTACCGCGCGGCGGTGTCCATGTCCTTGTCGCCGCGTCCGGACAGGCACACGGCGAGCACGGCATCCGGCCCCAGCTCGCGACCGATCCGGATCGCGCCGGCGAGGGCGTGCGCCGACTCGACGGCCGGGATGATGCCCTCGGTGCGGCTGAGCAGGCGCAGCGCCTGCATGGCCTCGTCATCGGTGGCGGGGATGTACTCGGCGCGGCCGATGTCGGCGAGCCACGAGTGCTCCGGGCCCACTCCGGGGTAATCGAGGCCTGCGGAGATCGAGTGCGACTCGATCGTCTGGCCGTCCTCGTCCTGCAGGACGTACGTCTTCGCTCCGTGCAGGATGCCGGGACGCCCCCGTTCGATCGACGCGGCATGCCTGTCGGTGTCCACGCCGTCGCCGGCCGCCTCGACGCCGTAGAGCTTGACGCCCTCGTCGTCGAGGAAGGCGTCGAACATGCCGATGGCGTTCGACCCGCCGCCGACGCAGGCGACCACGGCATCGGGAAGGCGACCCACCTCGTCGAGCAGCTGCTGACGCGCCTCTTCGCCGATGATCTTCTGGAAGTCGCGCACCATGGCGGGGAACGGGTGCGGCCCCGCGGCCGTGCCGAAGATGTAGTTCGTCGTCTCGACCGAGGCGACCCAGTCGCGGTAGGCGTCGTTGATCGCGTCCTTGAGCGTGCGCGAGCCGGAGGTCACGGCGACGACCTCCGCGCCGAGCAGGCGCATGCGAGCGACGTTGAGGGCCTGACGCTCCGTGTCGACCTCGCCCATGTAGATGGTGCAGTCGAGCCCGAACAGCGCTGCCGCGGTGGCCGTGGCAACGCCGTGCTGGCCCGCACCCGTCTCGGCGATGACGCGCGTCTTTCCCAGGCGCTTGGTCAGCAGAGCCTGGCCGAGCACATTGTTGATCTTGTGTGATCCGGTGTGGTTGAGGTCCTCGCGCTTGAGGAACACGCGTGCGCCACCGGCGTGCTCGGCGAACCGCGGCACCTCCGTGAGGGGCGACGGGCGACCGGCGTAGGAGCTCAGCAGGCGGCTGAGCTCCTGGCGGAACGCGGGGTCGGCGATCGCCTCGGTGTACGCGACCGTGAGCTCGTCGATGGCCGCGATGAGGGACTCCGGCATGTAGCGGCCGCCGTAGTCGCCGAACAGCGGACCGTGCTGGTCTCGCAGACTCACTCAGACCTCCAGGAAACTCGTGAGCGTCGCGACGGGGTCGCCCGTCACGAGCGCCTCGCCGATGAGCACGACGTCGGCGCCGGCCGACCGGTAGCGCGCCACGTCGGCGGGTGTCAGCACGGCCGACTCCGCGATCTTCACCGCAGTGCTGGGAATGCGGTCGACGAGGCGGCCGAACAGATCGCGGTCGAGTTCCAGCGTGGTGAGGTCGCGTGCGTTGACGCCGATGAGGGAGGCGCCGAGGTCGATCGCGACGTCGAGCTCCTCCGCCGAGTGCGTCTCGACCAGGGGGGTCATGCCGAGCTCCAGGATGAACGCGTACAGGTCCCGCAGCACGTCGGGCTCGAGGCCGGCGACGATGAGGAGCACGAGGTCCGCGCCTGCGGCCCGCGCCTCGAGGACTTGATAGCGGGTGGCGATGAAGTCCTTGCGCAACACCGGCAGTGAGACGCGCGCGGTGACCGCTTCGAGATCGGCGAGGCTGCCCCCGAACCGGCGCTCCTCGGTGAGGACGCTGATCGCGGACGCACCCCCGGTCTCGTACAGCGACGCCTGCAGCGCGGGATCGGGGATCTCGGCGAGAGCTCCGCGTGACGGGCTGGCGCGCTTGACCTCGGCGATGATCTTGACCCGCTCGGCCGGTGCGAGGAACGACAGCGCATCTTTCGCGGCCGGACGCGCCAGGGCGTCGCGCTCCACGACCGCGAGCGGCCGGGAGAGCGCGCGGCGCTCAGCGTCTGCGACTGCGCCGGCCGTCAGGTCGGCGAGCACCACTAGTGGCCCTTCGGCTGGTACTTGGGGCCCTTCACGCCGTAACCGGCCTTCGCAAGGATCCAGCCCACCAGAGCGCCGACCGGGATCAGGACGACGGAGGCCCACACGAGCGCGGGCATCTCGAGGCAGTAGAACACCGTGCCGAGGGTGAAGCCGAGGAGCATGATGATCACGGCCGTCCAGGCTGCAGGCGAGTGTCCGTGGCCGGGGTCAGCGATCGAGTTGGTCATGTTCTCCTCCGGGGACGGCGTGATGGACGTCCCCAGTCTATCGGGGTCAGCGAGTCGGATCGGTTCCGCGTGACAGGTCGTCCCAGGAATCGACGGGATCGACGGGACCGGAGCGCCGCGGCGCCGGCCCGGCGTCGGTGCGGTAGCGGCGCCCGCCGCGCTTCCAGCCGCGCCAGGTCAGAACGGTGACGATGGACGCTCCGAGCAGGACGACCCACCCTGCCAGCGCGATCGCCGGCCACGCCGAGGGCACGATCGCGGCGACGACGTCGTGCAGAGCCGTGTCTCCGGCGAGCCCTGTCGTCTCGGTCACGGTGGGCGCGACGGTTCCGAGTGGCGCGGCGATCAGCACCTGGAGCGTCGTCCATCCGAGGAAGAGCGCCGCCGCGGCGGCGAGGACCCCGAACACGAGACGGAGCACCGGTCCGACGATGGCGAGGGCCGCGCCGAGCGCGAGCACGGCGAGACTCAGCGGCGCGAGCAGCGGCAGGGCCGATGCACCAGGCACGAGGATCTCCGCGCCGGCGTCGGCGCGCTGCACGGTGAGCCACGTCTGCGTCGACGAGATGATGCCGGCGGCTCCCCCGAGGAGGAACCCGGACACCGCGATCGACCGTCCGCGCTGGGCGAGGCTCATGTGGATGCGCCTCCGTCGACGGCGCCGAGATCGGTGGTGTCGAAGCAGGTCCTCGTGCCGGTGTGGCAGGCGGGACCGGTCTGATCCACCCGCAGCAGGATCGCATCGCCGTCGCAGTCGAGCCGCGCCTCGCGCACCACCTGGATGTGGCCCGAGGTGTCGCCCTTCCGCCAGTACTCCTGGCGTGAGCGAGACCAGTAGACGGCCCTGCCGGTGGTCAGGGTGCGGCGCAGCGCCTCGGCATCCATCCACGCCAGCATGAGCACCTCGCGCGTGTCCCACTGCTGCACGATGACCGGTGCCAGCCCGTCGGAGTTGAACGCGACCAGGGAGATGCGATCCTCCACGTCGCTCATCTGACCAGCACCCCTTCCGCACGCAGCGCGTCCTTGACGTCGCCCACGGTGAGCGCGCCCGTGTGGAACACGCTGGCGGCGAGCACGGCATCCGCACCTGCCGCGATGGCTGGCGCGAAGTGCTCCACGGCACCCGCTCCGCCGGACGCGATCACCGGCACGGCCGCGACCTCGCGCATCAGCCGGACGAGCTCGAGATCGAAGCCGTCTCGCGTGCCGTCGGCGTCGATCGAGTTCACCAGCAGCTCGCCCGCGCCGCGTTCAACGGCCTCGCGCGCCCATTCCAGTGCGTCGAGGGTCGTCTCCGTGCGGCCGCCGTGCGTGGTGACGACGAAACCGGACGGCGTGGTCGACGCGCGCTTGACGTCGAGCGACAGCACGAGCACCTGGGCGCCGAAGCGATCGGCGATCTCGCCGATGAGGTCAGGCCTGGCGATCGCTGCGGAGTTCACCCCGACCTTGTCGGCGCCGACCGAGAGCAGGCGCGAGACGTCGTCGACGGTGCGCACTCCGCCGCCGACGGTGAGCGGCACGAACACCTGCTCCGCCGTGCGCTGGACGACCTCGTAGGTCGTCGCGCGCTCATCGACCGTCGCGGTCACGTCGAGGAACGTGATCTCATCAGCCCCTTGCGCCGCGTAGTGACGTGCGAGCTCGACCGGGTCGCCCATGTCGCGCAGGTTCTCGAAGTTGACGCCTTTGACCACCCGTCCGCCTGCGACGTCGAGGCACGGGATCACACGGCTTGCGAGCGTCATCACAGCCTCGCCGCGTGGATGGCGGTGACCAGGATCGCGCGGGCGCCGAGCGCGTAGAGATCGTCCATGACCTGGTTCACGCGGCGCCGCGGGATCATGACGCGGACGGCGACCCACGCGGGGTCTCTCAGCGGCGAGATCGTCGGCGATTCGCGGCCGGGCGCGATCGCCACGGCCTGGTCGACGAGCTCGGTCGGCAGGTCGTAGTCCAGAAGGACGTATCGGCGCGCCACCATGACGCCGCGGAGCCGGCGCAATAGCGTCTCCGTGCCCTCGGCATCGCCGGGCCGGCTGATCAGCACCGCCTCGGATTCGAGGATGACGGGGCCGAAGATCTCCAGACCCGCCTGGCGGAGCGTGGTGCCGGTCGACACCACGTCGGCCACGGCATCCGCCACGCCCAGACGCACGGCGGACTCGACCGCGCCGTCGAGCTGCACCAGCTCGGCGGAGACCCCGTGATCGCGCAGGAACGCTCCGACGAGGCCCGGATACGCAGACGCGACGCGGACGCCGTCGAGGTCTTCGACCGTGCGGAACCGACCCGGAGGGCCGGCGAACCGGAACGTCGATGCGCCGAAGCCGAGCTGCTCGATCTCGCGGGCAGGCTGTTGGACGTCCAGCAGCAGGTCCCGGCCCGTGATGCCGACGTCGAGGGCACCGGACGCCACATACGTGGCGATGTCACGCGGGCGGAGGAAGAAGAACTCGACGTCGTTCTCCGCGTCGACGACGTGCAGGGTCTTGGGATCACGACGGCCGGCGTAACCTGCCTCCGCCAACATCTCGGCGGCGGTCTCGGAGAGCGAGCCCTTGTTGGGAACAGCGATGCGCAGCATGAACAGCCTTCAGGTCGAGGGTGAGGGGGCGGGGCGCATCACAGATGTCGGTAGACGTCCTGCAGGGACAGGCCCTTCGCGATCATCATCACCTGGAGGTGGTAGAGCAGCTGCGAGATCTCCTCGGCTGCGGCGTCGTCGGACTCGTACTCGGACGCCATCCAGACCTCGGCGGCCTCCTCGACGATCTTCTTCCCGATCGTGTGGACGCCCGCGTCGAGCTCGGCGACCGTCCCCGAGCCCGCGGGCCGGGTCTCGGCCTTGCGGCTGAGCTCAGCGAACAGTTCGTCGAAAGTCTTCACGATTCCAGGCTAGCGGCTCTGGCGAGCTCTCTGAGCCGGGTGACGGCGGCCTCCACGTCGTCCGCCCCATAGACCGCCGACCCCGCGACGAACGTGTCAGCCCCGGCAGCGGCCGCGATCTCGATCGTCGCGTCCGAGATCCCGCCGTCCACCTGGAACCACACCTCGGACCCCCTTCGCCGGGCCTCGGCGACCAGTGCTTCGAGCTTGGGCATCGTCTCGGGCATGAATCCCTGCCCGCCGAATCCGGGCTCCACGGTCATCACGAGCACCTGGTCGAACTCGTCGAGGATGCTGTACAGGCTCTCACCCGGAGTGCCCGGTTTGATGGCGACCCCGGCCCGAGCCCCGCGTTCGCGGAGCGCGCGAGCCACGGCCACGGGGTCGGCGGCTGCTTCGAGATGGAACGTCACGCTGGCGGCGCCGAGTTCCGCGTAGCCGGGGGCCCACCGGTCGGGGTCGGTGATCATCAGATGCACGTCCAACGGCACGGGACTCGTCGCCTGGATGCGCTCGACCATCTGCGGGCCGAAGGTGAGGTTCGGCACGAAGTGGTTGTCCATGACGTCGACGTGCACGAAGTCCGCCGTCGCGATCCGCGCCAGGTCGCGCTGCATGTTCACGAAGTCGGCGGCCAGGATGCTGGGATTGATGCGCGGGGCGGCGGGAAGATCGTGCATGCGCCCATTATCCCCGGCGCGCTCCGTCACGGGCGCTTCCGGAGGAGGGCCAGGAACATCGCGTCCGTGCCGTGCCGATGCGGCCAGAGCTGCACGCGCCCTGAGCCGTCGCCGGCGAGGTCGATCGGCGACAGGGCGACCCCGCGCACGACGGCCTCGGCGTCGAGCTGCTCCACGTCGTCGCGCGTGCGCAGCACGTCCTCCACCACGCCGGTCGTCTCGGCGAGGTGGGGCGAGCAGGTCACGTAGGCGACGATGCCCCCGGGGGCGAGCGCGTCGATCGCGGCCGTCAGCAGCTCGGTCTGCAGCGGCACCAGCTCGGCCACGTCGGCCGGCGATTTGCGCCAGCGCGCTTCGGGCCGACGGCGCAGCGCTCCGAGACCGGTGCACGGCGCATCGACGAGGATCCGGGTGAACTCCCCCTGGCGGCTGCGGGCCAGCTCGCGGCCATCCCGCTCATGCACGGGGACGTCACCCGGCACCGGACGCAGCGCGTTGCGCACGAGCCCAGCTCGAGCGGGCACCACCTCGTTGGCTTCCATCGCGACCCCGTGCTGATGGGCGATGGCTGCGAGGAGTGCGGTCTTGCCCCCGGGGCCGGCGCAGAGATCGAGCCACCGTTCTCCGCCGGTGATCGGGGCGGCCGCAGCCAGGGCGAGCGCGACCAGCTGAGACCCCTCGTCCTGCACCCTGACGAGACCGCCGGATGCCGCGACCACCGTGTGCGGGTCGCCGCCGGGCGAGCCGAACGCCGTCGGCGCGTAGGGGCGTCGCGGCTCCGCGGGCTCGGCGAGGCCGGGAAGGGCGACGAGCGTGACATGCGGCGAGGCGTTGTCGGCCTCGAGCAGCGCGTCGAGCTCGTCGCCGCGCCCCTCCGCCGCCAGGGCACGGCGAAGGGCTCTGATGACCCAGACCGGATGCGCGGTGCGCAATGCGAGGCGCTCGTCGTCGGACCGTGCGGCGCGCTCGATGCGCTCCTGCCATTGTCCCGGCGTCTCCCGCGAGATCCGCCGGAGGACGGCGTTGGCGAAACTGGCCGCTCCCCTGCCCTGCGTCGCCGCGACGATGTTGACCGACTCGTTCACGGCCGCATGGGACGCGACGCGGGTGGCGAGGAGCTGGTGGGTCGCGAGCCGGAGGGCGTCGAGGATCGCGGGGTCGATCTGGGAGACCGGGCGCGCTGCCGCCTCGGCGATGATCGCGTCATAGGTGCCGCGCCGCCGCAGCGTGCCGTAGGTGAGTTCGGTCGCAAGCGCTGAGTCCTGCGCACCCAGTCCGGCCGCGGCGATGGCCGACGGGAGGAGGAGGTTCGCGTAGGCGTCGGCATCGCTCACCGCACGGATGACGTCATAGGCGACGCGACGCGCGGGCTGGACGGTGCGGGCGGGTCCGCGCCGCTGGGGTCGCTCCCGTGCGCCGTCGCGGTCCGCCGGCGGCCGCCTCCGCGCGCGGCGGTGCTGTGCCTCGCCGCTCACGAGCCGGCTCGCAGACCGTCGGAGGAACGGATGCCGCGCCACCAGTCGACCGCGTTCATCGCCCCCTTGCCTGCGGGCTGCACGCGCGTCACGGCGAGCGGGGCATCCGCCGTCCCGATGAGCACCTCGCGCTTCGTGGCCGCGATGACACCGGGGCCCATTGGCCCGGCGTCGGCAGGACGCTCGGCGTCCGCGGGGTGCGCGGCGAGGATCTTCACCCGGGTACCGGCGACGGTGGTGTGCGCACCCGGTTCGGGCGTGACGCCCCGGAACCGGGCGTAGACGTCTGCCAGCGGCTGCCGCCAGTCGACGAGCCCGTCGTCGAGGGTGAGCTTCGGAGCGAACGTGACCTCGCCCTCCTGGGGCACCGCTCGCGCCCGCCCGGCTGAGATGTCGGCGACGACCTCGGCCGTGAGTGCGGCGCCGTCGGCCGCGAGGGTCGCAAGAGCGACGTCCGCCGTCGCGTTCTCCGGCAGGACGACCGTGCGGGTCGCGTACACGTCTCCCGCGTCGAGAGCCGGGACGAGCTGGAACACGCTCGCCCCGATCACGTCGTCGCCGGCGATGAGGGCGCGCTGCACCGGCGCCGCCCCCCGCCATCGCGGCAGCAGGGAGAAGTGCAGGTTGATCCATCCGTGCGTCGGTGTCGACAGCAGGGGCTCGCGCACGAGTCCTCCGTACGCGACGATCACGCCGAGGTCGGCGCCGAGCGCGACGATCCGCTCGGTCACCTCGTCGTCCAGGCGTGCGGCTTTGATGACGGCGAGGCCGAGCTCGTCGGCTGCCGCGGCCACCGGCGACGGCGTGTGCACCCGCTTACGGCCGAGCGGGGCGTCGGGGCGCGTCACGACCGCCGCGATCTCATGCTCGGCCGCGAGGCGACGGAGCGTGGGGACGGCGGCATCGGGCGTGCCGGCGAAGACGAGGCGCATGAAGGTTCTCCGGAAGGACTAGAGGTCTGGATCGAGGATATCGAGGCGGACAGCCAGGGGGATGCGCGCCGCCCTCGCGCGACCGCGCCGGCTGGACACCGCTTCGGCGACGACCGCGGCCCGCAAGGCGGTGGCGACACGGGCCCCTGCGCCGTACTCGAACCGCACCAGCGCGCGGACCCGCGGCGGCACATCGTCGGAGTCCACAGGCACCGGCCCGAGGACCGCGTCGGTGGGAAGGCCGATCGGCTCCAGCGCTGCGATCGCGCGCGACACCGCAGCCGTCGTCCCCTCGACGAGCGCGACGCGCGCAGCGGGCGGCATGTGCAACGGTGCTCGCTCCTCGAGCTCCGTGCGCGCATAGCCGCCGTGGCTCCACGTCGCCAAGGCCTTCGCCACCGGCCCGTCGACGCCGACCAAGTGCACAGGGGCGCCCGGTGCGGCCAGTGCGGCGGCATTCGACCACCACCGCAGGCACGACTCCCCGACGCGCAGGTCGGGTGCCTGCAGCATCCGCGCCCCGTCGAGCAGCACCACGGCGCGATAGCCGCCATCCGCGATCGGCTCGGCGCCCCGCGTCGCCACGACGAGTGCCGGCCGACCGCTCACCGTCTCGACGGGATGGGCGGCGTCGGCGACGATCACCCGGATGCCGGGGAACGCACGTCCGAGTTCGTCGGCGGTGCGCTCGCTCCCGGACGACGCCAGGCGGAGCTGGGTCGACGAGCAGTGCGGGCAGGCCCACGCGCGGGCCGCACGACCGCACCATCCGCACACCGGGATCGCCCCGCGATGGGCCGCACCGAGCGGACCGCCGCAGTGCGCGCACCGTGCAGGAGCGCGGCACTCCGCGCATACGAGGGACGGAGCGAAACCGGGACGCGAGACCTGCACGAGCACAGGGCCCTCTGCCGCCGCGGCGCGCGCGCTGAGGAACGCCGAAGACGGCATCCTCTGCGCGGTCGGCTGTTCCAGCTCCTGGGCGGTGCTGAGCACGACGCGGGGAAGGACGCGGCGGGCGGCGCGGATGTCGTTCAGCCATCCCCGCAGCACGAGACGTTCGACGTCGGTGCTGCGGGTGTGGGCGGCGAACAGCAGCGCGGAGTCCTCCTGCTCCTGCCTCAGCAGCGCGGCATCGCGCGCGTGCACGTACGGAGCAAGCGGCTCGCCCAGCAGGGGGTCGCCGTCATCCCACACTGCCACCAGTCCTGCGCGCAGGGGCGCGTAGACGGCCGAACGGTTCCCCACGACGATGCACGGGGCCGCGTCGAGCGAGCGCAGGAACGCCCGGTACCGGTCGGGGTTGGTCTGTCGCGAGTCGAAGCGCACGACCGACTGCTCCGGGACGAAACGCTCGAGCGCATGCAGAAGGCGGTCGAGGTCGCGATGGTCGGGTACCACGAGGACGCTCGACTCGCCGCGGGACAGCGCAGACGCCGCTGCGGCGGCGATCAGCACGAGACCCCCCGGCACGCCGTCGTCGAGCTGCGGGATCGCCTCGACGGCTGCACGACCGTGTTCCGCCAGCAGCGTCTCCAGGCCGTCGTAGCGGGCGATCACGTCCTCGGCGGCGCTGCGCTGCGCTGCATCCGGCACCGCGGCCGCCTCCGGGGCAGACCATGTCTTCTCGACGCGGACCTGCCGCTTCGGGATGACGAGCCGCAGCACGTCGGACGCGGACCCCGCCGCGCGGTCGGCCACTCTGCGTGCGAGCCGGTACAGCCGTTCCGGCAGCACCACCGCCGGGGACACGATGCTCTCGACCTCCGACAGCGGCCGATCCGCGTCGCCCTCCGTCGCGAGCTCGACGACATATCCGTCCACCACGCGCCCCGCCGTGCGCAGCGGGACCCGCACCCGAACACCGGCTTCGACCTCGCCCAGCTCCTCGGGAACGGCGTAGTCGAAGAGCCTGTCGAGCTGCGGCAGCGGCGAGTCGAGGAGCACGCGCGCGATGCGCCGGCTCTCCTGCGACATCAGATGCCGGCGGCGCGCCGCAGCTCCTCGGCGCGATCGGTGCGCTCCCAGGTGAAGTCGGGGAGCTCCCGGCCGAAGTGGCCGTATGCCGCCGTCTGCGCATAGATCGGACGCAGAAGGTCGAGCTGCTCGATGATCGCCTGCGGACGCAGATCGAACACCTCGTCGATCGCACGCGTGATCACCTCGTCGGACACGCGGCCCGTGCCGAACGTCTCGACGTAGAGCCCGACAGGGCGCGCGACGCCGATGGCGTACGCCACCTGCACCTCGAGCCGATCGGCGAGACCCGCCGCGACCGCGTTCTTCGCGACCCACCGCATCGCGTATGCGCCGGAGCGGTCGACCTTCGACGGATCCTTGCCGCTGAACGCGCCGCCGCCGTGACGAGCCGCTCCGCCGTAGGTGTCGATGATGATCTTGCGGCCGGTGAGACCGGCGTCACCCTTCGGACCGCCGGTGACGAAGGGCCCTGCCGGGTTGATGTAGTACGTGACGTCCTCGAGGTCGAGCCCGGTCGTCTCGAGCACGGGGTCGATCACGTGGCGACGCACCTGCGCCTTGATCTCGTCTTGAGACACATCGGGGTTGTGCTGCGTGGAGAGCACCACGGCGTCGACGGTCTTCGGCGTGAACCCGTCATAGCCGAGCGTGACCTGCGTCTTTCCGTCAGGACGCAGGAAGGGGAGCAGTCCGCTGCGGCGCACCTCCGTGAGGCGCTCGGCGATGCGATGCGCCGTCCACGCCGCCATCGGCATGAGCTGAGGGGTCTCGCGCGCGGCGAAGCCGAACATGATCCCCTGGTCTCCTGCTCCCAGCCCGTCGAGAGGGTCGGTCGATGTGCCGTCGCGGTGCTCGCGGGCGTTGTCGACCCCGTGGGCGATGTCGCTGGACTGCTCCCCCACCGACACGCTGACGCCGCAGGAATCGCCGTCGAAGCCGGTGTCGCTCGACGTGTAGCCGATGCCGTTGACGACCTGACGGACGATGGTCGGGATGTCGACGTAGGCCTCGGTGCGGATCTCTCCTGCGACGTGGACGAGCCCGGTCGTGACAAGGGTCTCCACGGCGACGCGGGAACCCGGATCCTTCGCGATCAGGCCGTCGAGGATGCTGTCGGAGATCTGGTCGCAGATCTTGTCCGGGTGCCCTTCGGTCACGGACTCGGATGTGAACAGACGCAGCGCGCTCATCGGGGCTCCAGAACGGGATCGGAAACTGTGCGGGTGTGAACCCATTCTGTGCCGCGTCGCCGACATCGCGGCGACGCGGCGGCGAATATCACTCTGCGTGACGCAGGCGGAGCTTGTCCTCGTTGATCTCGTGGAGCGCGATGGTCAGCGGCTTGTCCTCGACCGAGGAGTCGACGAGAGGCCCGACGTTGTCGAACAGGTTGCCCTCGTGAAGGTCGGAGTAGTAGTCGTTGATCTGGCGCGCGCGCTTGGCGGCGTAGATGACGAGCTCGTACTTCGAGTCCACGCGGTCGAGCAGGTTGTCGATCGGCGGGTCGATGATGCCCTTGTTGTGGTGTCCGGCCATGGTGGACCTCCTGATCAGGCGACGTGGTCGTCGCGAAGACGGTGCAGTGGGCGCGCGACCCTTGGATGAGCCCGGGGTCCCGGATGCTGGAGAGCGTGGGATCCGTGTCAGCGCGCAGAGCTCGAAGACAAGTCTACGACCTCCGCGGCGGCGGCGGCGACGTCCTCGTTCACGATGAGGTGATCGAACTCGTTCTGCGCCGCGAGCTCGACCTTGGCGGTGCGCAGGCGCCGCGCGCGCTCCTCCGCGTCTTCGGTGCCCCGACCGACCAGGCGGTGCACGAGCTCGTCCCAGCTCGGCGGGAGCAGGAAGATCAGCGTGGCGCTCGGCTCCGCCTGCCGTACCTGGCGCGCGCCCTGCAGGTCGATCTCGAGCAGCACGGTCTTGCCCTCGGCGAGAGCTGCGTCGATCGGAGCGCGTGGCGTGCCGTAGCGCGAGCGGTTGTGGACGACGGCGTACTCCAGCAGCTCCCCGTCCGCGATGAGACGGTCGAACTCGGCGTCGTCCACGAAGTAGTAGTGCACACCGTCGATCTCACCGGGCCGCGGGGGCCTCGTCGTGGCGGACACCGACAGGTGGATCTCCGGATGGTGCTCCCTGATATACGCAGCCACCGTGCCCTTGCCCACCGCGGTAGGACCCGCGAGCACGAGAAGCCTGCTGCGCGCCCCACGAGGCTGCGGCAGCGGGAACCGCCGATCGAGCCAGTCGCGCAGCGCGACCCTCTGACGCACTCCCAGTCCGCCGAGGCGCTTCACCGGAGAGATCTGCAGCTCCGTGAGGATGCGGTCGCGTTTTCCCGCTCCGATCGCGGGCAGCGCGAGGAGGAAGTCGGTGATGCGCATGGAACCGGCCACGGAGTCAGGGTCGGCGATCGCCTGTTCGAGCACCGCCTGGGGCGTGACCACGCGCATCGTCAGGTCGCGCTTGAGGGACGCCCTGGCGCGACGTCGTTCCACGGCGCGTCGAGCCGCTGCGGCGCGATCCACCTCGGGCACGGGGCGGGCATCAGTCACGGGCGGCCTCCCGGTACTCGTCGGCGCGCGCGTCGATGGCCTCGGCCAGCCCGTCGGCTCCGACGGTCAGGAGACTGCGGCTCTCGCTTGCGATCACGGCGTGCGCCAGAGCGCCATATCGCGCACGCAGATCCCGGGGGCCTGCGCCCTGTGCACCGAAACCAGGGCCGAGGATCGGCGCGGTCGGGGTGAACGGCGCGATGCCGGCATCCGTCCAGTCCACCGTCGCGCCGATGACGAAGCCGAGGCTGCCCCACTCCCCCGTCGGCGTGGTTTCGGCGTTGCGGGCGGACACCGCCGCGACGACCTGTGCCGACACCGTCCCCCCGTCGCGCCCCGTCGAGCGCTGCAGGCCGATCGCTTCGGGATTGCTCGTCGCGGCGAGCACGAACACGCCCTTCCCGTGATCCTCGGCGAGGCGGAACGTCCCGTCCAGGGCTCCGACGCCGAGGTACGGGCTGACGGTGACCGCGTCGGCCTCGAGCGCCGACCCGGGAGCCAGCCACGCCGCCCCGTACGCATCCATCGTCGAGCCGATGTCGCCGCGCTTGGCGTCGGCGATCACGATGAGGCCCGCGGTGCGGGCCGCGGCGATGACCTCTTCGAGCGCTGCGATGCCGGCGGCGCCGAAGCGTTCGAAGAACGACATCTGCGGCTTCACGAAGCCCACACGCCCCTCGGCCGCTTCGACCGCGCGCAGGCCGAACTCGCGGACGCCTGATGCATCGGGGGCGAGGCTCCACTGCTGCAGCAGGGACTCGTGCGGGTCGATCCCCACGCACAGCGGTCCGCGCGCAACCAGCGCCGCGCGGACCCTTTCGCCGAAGCGTTCGCTCACACCGCCGCCTTCCGGTCCTCGGCGTACTCCTGGAGGCTGCGCACCTGGAAGCCCTCGTGTGCAGCGTCCATGCCGCTGACGGCGGCGCCGAGCACGGCCATGGTGGTGAACAGCGCCTTGTCGGCAGCGACGGCCGCCGCGCGGATCTCGTAGCCGTCTGCGCGGGCGGCACCCCCGGACGGCGTGTTCACGACGATGTCGATGGCGCCTTCGTCGATGAGGTCGACGATGTTCTTCGCGCCCGTCTCCTGCGTCTCGCTGTACTTCTCCACGACCGTCACGGCGATGCCGTTGCGCGAGAGGATCTCGGCCGTCCCCTCGGTCGCCACGATCGTGAAGCCCAGCTGCTGCAGGCGGTGCGCGGGAAGGATCACCGCACGCTTGTCGGAGTCCGCCACCGAGATGAACACGGTGCCCGAGGTCGGCATGCCGCCGTAGGCCGCGGCCTGGCTCTTCGCGAACGCGGTCGGGAAGTCGCGGTCGATGCCCATGACCTCGCCGGTCGAGCGCATCTCGGGGCCGAGCACGGAGTCGACCGTCTTGCCGTCTGCCGTGCGGAACCGCTTGAACGGAAGCACCGCTTCCTTCACCGAAACGGGCGAGCCGAGCGGCACACGGGAGCCGTCCTGCTCGGGCAGCAGGCCCTCCGCTCGCAGCTCGGCGATCGTGGAGCCTGCCATGATGCGGCTCGCGGCCTTCGCCATGGGGATGCCGAGGGCCTTGGAGACGAACGGCACCGTGCGGCTCGCGCGGGGGTTCGCCTCGATGACGTAGAGCACGCCGGCGCTGATCGCGAACTGCACGTTCAGCAGGCCGCGCACGCCCACGCCCTCGGCGATGGCGAGCGTCGCCTCGCGCACGCGGTCGATGTCGGTGCGGCCGAGCGACACGGGCGGCAGGGTGCAGCTGGAGTCTCCGGAGTGGATGCCGGCCTCCTCGAGGTGCTCCATGACGCCGCCGATGAACAGGTCGGTGCCGTCATAGAGCGCGTCGACGTCGAGCTCGATCGCGTCGTCGAGGAACCGGTCGACGAGCAGCGGCTTGCCCTCCTCGATGACGACCTCGCCGGCGGTGCGCACGAAGTAGTCGCGCAGCGACTCGGTGCTGTAGACGATCTCCATGCCGCGGCCGCCGAGCACGAAGCTGGGCCGGACGAGCACGGGGTAGCCGATCTCCTCGGCGATGCGAACGGCACCCTCGACGTCGATCGCCGTGCCGTTGCGCGGAGCCACGAGCCCGGCGTCGTCGAGCAGACGCGAGAACAGCTCGCGCTCCTCGGCGAGGTCGATCGCCGCGGGGCTGGTTCCGAGCACCGTGTAACCCGCCGCCTCGATGCCCTTGGCCAGGCCGAGCGGCGTCTGACCGCCGAGCTGGCACACCACGCCGAGGATCGTGCCGCTCGCGGCCTCGGCGTCGAGCACCTCGAGCACGTCCTCGAGGGTCAGCGGCTCGAAGTACAGGCGGTCGGACGTGTCGTAGTCGGTAGACACGGTCTCCGGGTTGCAGTTGATCATGACCGTCTCGAACCCGGCATCCGACAGCGCGAACGACGCGTGCACGCACGAGTAGTCGAACTCGACGCCCTGGCCGATGCGGTTCGGGCCGGAGCCGATGATGACGACCTTGGTGCGGTCCGACGGCTCGACCTCGGTCTCGGCGTCGTAGCTCGAGTAGTGGTACGGGGTCAGCGCCGGGAACTCGCCCGCGCACGTGTCGACCGTCTTGTACACCGGACGGATCCCGAGGCCGTGACGCACCCCGCGGACCTCCGGCTCCGAGATCCCGCGGAGCTGCGCGATCTGCGCATCGGAGAAGCCGTGCTCCTTCGCATAGCGCAGCGTGGCCGCGTCGAGCTCTCCCGCGGTCCGCACGACCTCGGCGACCTCGTTGATGAGCACGATCTGGTCGAGGAACCACGGGTCGATCGCGGTCGCCTCGAAGGCCTGCTCGATCGTCGCGCCCTTGCGCAGCGCCTGCTGGAGCGTGACGATGCGGCCGTCCGTCGGCGTCTTCGCGACCTCGAGCAGCTCCTCGACGGAGCGCTCCTCCGGCCCCCAGTGGAAGCTCGATCCGCGCTTCTCCAGCGACCGCAGGGCCTTCTGCAGTGCCGTGGTGTAGTTGCGGCCGATCGCCATGGCCTCGCCGACCGACTTCATGGTGGTCGTGAGGGTCGCGTCGGCGGCCGGGAACTTCTCGAAGGCGAACCGCGGCACCTTCACGACGACGTAGTCGAGGGTCGGCTCGAAGCTCGCCGGCGTCACGCCCGTGATGTCGTTGGGGATCTCGTCGAGCCGGTAGCCGAGCGCGAGCTTGGCGGCGAGCTTCGCGATCGGGAAGCCGGTGGCCTTCGATGCGAGCGCCGACGAGCGCGACACGCGCGGGTTCATCTCGATGACGATGATCCGGCCGTTCTCCGGGTTCACCGCGAACTGGATGTTGCAGCCGCCGGTGTCGACGCCCACGGCGCGGATGATGTCGATCCCGATGTCGCGGAGCTTCTGGTACTCGCGGTCGGTGAGGGTCAGGGCGGGCGCGACGGTGATCGAGTCACCGGTGTGCACGCCGACGGGGTCGACGTTCTCGATGGAGCACACCACGACGGTGTTGTCCGCCGTGTCGCGCATGAGCTCGAGCTCGTACTCCTTCCATCCGAGGATCGACTCCTCGAGGAGCACCTCGTTGGTGGGCGAGTCGTGCAGGCCGGCCCCGCCGATGCGGCGGAGGTCCTCTTCGTCGAATGCGAAACCGGAGCCGAGCCCGCCCATCGTGAACGACGGACGAACGACGAGCGGGTAGCCGAGCTTCTCGGCACCTGCCAGCAGCTCGTCCATCGAGTGGCAGATGACGGATGCCGCGACGTCGGCACCCGCCTCGATCACGAGCTCCTTGAAGATGTGCCGATCCTCGCCCTTCTTGATGGCGTCGACCTTGGCCCCGATGAGCTCGACGTCGTACTTCTCGAGGATGCCGCGCTCATGCAGGGCCATCGCCGCGTTGAGCGCGGTCTGGCCGCCGAGCGTCGGCAGGATGGCGTCGGGCTTCTCCTTGGCGATGATCGTCTCGATCACCTCGGGGGTGATCGGCTCGATGTAGGTCGCGTCGGCGAAGTCCGGGTCGGTCATGATCGTCGCCGGGTTGGAGTTGACGAGGATGACGCGCACGCCCTCCTCGCGGAGCACGCGGCACGCCTGGGTGCCGGAGTAGTCGAACTCGCAGGCCTGGCCGATGACGATCGGGCCGGATCCGATGACGAGGACGGAGGTGATGTCGTCGCGCTTGGGCATTACTTGGCGTCCTTCGAGGCGATGTCGGCGAGGACCAGGTCACGGAACCGGTCGAAGAGGTAGTTGGCGTCGTGCGGGCCGGCAGCGGCCTCGGGGTGGTATTGCACGGAGAAGGCGGGGATGTCCAGGGCGCGCAGGCCCTCGACCACCTGGTCGTTGAGACCGACGTGGCTCACCTCGACCTTGCCGTAGCCCTGCGGGCTGTCGAAGGCGCCGTCGAGGGGGGCCTCCACGGCGAAGCCGTGGTTGTGCGCCGTGATCTCGACCCGGCCCGTCGCCTTGTCGAGCACGGGCTGGTTGATGCCGCGGTGCCCGAAGGTGAGCTTGTAGGTGCCGAGGCCGAGGGCGCGGCCGAACAGCTGATTGCCGAAGCAGATCCCGAAGTACGGCAGCTTCGCGTCGAGGACCTCGCGCAGCACCTGCACCTGGGCATCGGAGGCCGAGGGGTCACCGGGGCCGTTCGAGTAGAAGACCGCGACCGGATCGATCGCCATGATCTCCTCGAACGTGGACGACTGCGGCAGCACGTGGACCTCGAAGCCCCGTGCCGCGAGATTGTCGATCGTCGCCTGCTTCACGCCGAGGTCCAGGACGGCGAGGTTGCCGATCTTCTCCGCAACGGCCGGCGTGACCGCCGCCGTCTGCACGGAGACCTGGGCGGACAGGTTCTGGCCCGTCATCTCCGGTGCCTCGCGCACGATGCGCAGCTGCTCGTCGGCGTCGAGTGCGGCGGCTTCTCCCGAGAAGATGCCCCCGCGCATGGAGCCGGCGGAGCGGATGTGGCGCGTCACGGCGCGCGTGTCGATGCCGCTGATGCCGACGATGCCGTCCTGCACGAGGATGTCGTCGAGCGAGGCGTTCGCTCGCCAGTTCGACACCACGCGCGAGGGGTCGCGCACGATGTACCCGGCGACCCAGATGCGCCGCGACTCGGGGTCCTCGTCGTTCATACCGGTGTTGCCGATGTGGGGTGCCGTCTGCAGCACGATCTGCCCCGCGTAGGACGGGTCGGTGAGCGTCTCCTGATATCCGGACATGCCGGTGGCGAAGACGACCTCGCCGAGGGTGGTCCCGGTGGCGCCGTATGCACGACCGGTGTGTCGGGTGCCGTCTTCCAGGACGAGGACGGCCGGTGCGGGCAGGGAGGTCATGAGGTTGCTCCTCGATCGTCGGCGGCGGGGACGAGCCGCTGCAGTTCAGAGATGAAGTGGTGGGGGTCGCCGTCGGCGACGCGCAGGTACGAGTCGACGACGGTCTCGTCGTCGACCCGCCAGGCGACGCGCACGAGACCACCGGGCTCGACGACCCGGTCGATGGTCACGGTCGCGCGGTCGACGCCCGCCAGGCGCCCCGCGGCGATGAACACGGTGGGTGAACCGTCGAGGCACAGCGCGAGCCCGCGATCGGTGACCGCCGCCTCGCCCCGCGCTCGGTATGCGAGCGGTGTCAGCGCCAGACGCTCCAAGGGCTCGTCGTGCCTTGTGGTCGACACGTACAGCACCTCGTGCCGGTCGAGGACCTCGGCATGCTCCGGCACTCCGAGCGGCGCCGTGAGGGACGCGTCGCGTCGGAGTCGTCGGCGCCAGGCGAGGAACATCGTCAGCAGCACCAGGAGTGCCACGGCGATCGTGATCGCGATGGCGATGTCGCGTGCGCTCATGCCCCGAGCTCCGCCACGACGGCTCCTCCGTCGACGGTGAGCGCGCCGCCGTGCAGCGTGTACTGCACGCGGCCGGGAAGCGACCGGCCGAGGTACGGCGAGTTCGCGCTGCGACCGTGCAGATCCTCCGTCGTGAACACGCCCTCGACCGAGGGGTCGTAGAGCGCCAGGTGCGCCGGCTGTCCGGCCTCCAGCGGAGTGCCGTGGCCCGCGAGCCGTCCGATGCGCGCGGGTGCCGCGCTCATCACGCGCGCCACGTCGGACCAGCCGATCAGGCCTGTCTGCACCACGGCCTGATGCACGACGCGCAGGGCGCTCTCGAGCCCGACCATGCCGTTCGCAGCCGCCTGCCACTCGCAGGACTTGTGCTCGCTCGGGTGCGGTGCGTGGTCGGTCGCCACGATGTCGATCGTGCCGTCGGCGAGTCCCTCCCGCACCGCGAGGACGTCCTCCTCGCGTCGCAGGGGCGGGTTCACCTTGTACCGCGCGTCATAGCCGCGCACCAGCTCGTCGGTCAGCAGCAGGTGGTGAGGGGTCACCTCGGCGGTGACGCGGATGCCGCGCTTCTTGGCCCAGCGGATGATGTCGACCGAGCCGGCCGTGGACAGATGACACACGTGCAGCCGGGAGCCCACATGCTCGGCGAGCAGCACGTCGCGGGCGATGATCGACTCCTCCGCGACCGCCGGCCATCCGGCGAGCCCGAGCTCCGCCGACACGGTTCCCTCGTTCATCTGGGCGCCCTCGGTGAGGCGCGGGTCCTGCGCGTGCTGCGCGATGACCCCGTCGAAGGACTTCACGTACTCGAGGGCGCGCCGCATGATCAGCGGGTCGGACACGCAGAAGCCGTCGTCGCTGAACACGCGCACCTGTGCGCGCGACGTCGCCATGGCGCCCAGTTCGGCGAGACGCTCGCCCTTCTGCCCGACGGTCACGGCGCCGATCGGCTGGACCGTGGCGTAACCCGCCGCCTCGCCGAGCGCGAGCTCCTGCTCGACGACTCCGGCGGTGTCGGCGACAGGAGAGGTGTTGGGCATCGCGAAGACGGCGGTGAAACCTCCGGCCGCGGCCGCCCGCGTTCCCGTGAGGATCGTCTCGGAGGCTTCGTAACCGGGCTCGCGCAGGTGCGTGTGGAGGTCGACGAGCCCGGGAAGGGCCACCAGACCGTCGGCGTCGATCACGCGGGCGCCCGCGCGGCTCAGTCCGCCGCCGAGCTCGGAGATCACTCCGTCCTCGATCACGATGTCGACGCTCTCGGCGCCGAGCAGCTGTGCACCGGTGATGACGAGGGTCTCGCTCACAGGTCTCCCCCTCGTTCGTCGTCTCGTTCTCCTGCCAGCAGCAGGTACAGCACCGCCATGCGCACGGACACCCCGTTCGTCACCTGCTCGAGCACGGTGGAGCGCTCGGAATCGGCTGCCTCGGAGGAGATCTCCAGACCGCGGTTCATGGGTCCGGGGTGCATCACAATGCTACCGTCCGGAAGACCCGCCACGCGCAGTGCGTCGAGACCCCACAGGCGGGAATACTCCCGCTCAGTGGGGAAATACGCAGCGTTCATCCGTTCCAGCTGGATCCTCAGCATCATCACGGCATCCGGCTCCTCGGCGAGGGCGCGGTCGAGGTCGTACACGACGCGCGCCGGCCAGAGGCTCGTGTTCTGCGGCACGAGGGTCGGCGGCGACACGAGGGTGACGTCTGCACCGAGCGTGCTGAGCAGCCAGACGTTCGAGCGGGCGACGCGGGAGTGCAGCACGTCCCCGACGATCACGACCCGCACCCCGGAGAGGTCGCGTCCGCGGCTCGCGTCGCCGAAGCGGCGCTTGCGGATGGTGAAGGCGTCGAGCAGGGCCTGCGTCGGATGCTCGTGCGTGCCGTCTCCGGCGTTCACGACGCCCGCGGAGATCCAGCCGCTGGTGGCCAGCGTCTGCGGGGCTCCGGAGGCCGGATGCCGCACGACGACGGCATCCGCGCCGATCGCCTCGAGCGTCTGAGCCGTGTCCTTGAGGCTCTCGCCCTTCGAGACGCTCGATCCCTTCGCGGCGAAGTTGATCACGTCGGCGGACAGGCGCTTGGCCGCTGCCTCGAACGAGATGCGGGTGCGGGTGGAGTCCTCGAAGAAGAGGTTCACCACCGTCTTGCCTCGGAGGGTCGGAAGCTTCTTCACCTCGCGCGACTGCGTGTCGGCCATGTCCTCGGCGACGTCGAGGATGCGCAGGGCCGTGGCCCTGTCGAGGTGCTTCGTGTCGAGGAGGTGCCTCATGACTCGATCGTCACCTCCTCGACGCCGTCGTCCTCCGTCAAGCGCACGTTGACGCGCTCCTGGCGGGACGAGGGGATGTTCTTGCCGACGAAGTCGGGGCGGATGGGCAGCTCGCGGTGTCCGCGGTCGACGAGGATCGCGAGGCGGACGACCGACGGCCGTCCGATCGACTGGATCGCGTCGAGAGCGGCGCGGATGCTGCGACCGGAGAACAGCACATCGTCGACGAGCACGACGGTCTTCCCGTCGATGCCGCCGGCGGGGATCTCGGTAGGCCGGGGCGAGCGTACGGGATGCCGCGCGAGGTCATCACGGAACAGCGTGACGTCAAGGGCGCCGGTGGGCACCGACGTCTGCGCGATCTCGCTGATCAGGACGCCCAGCCGGCGGGCCAGCGTCACCCCCCGTGTCGGGATGCCCAGCAGCACGAGGTCGTCGGCGCCGCGGTTGGATTCGAGGATCTCGTGGGCGATGCGCGTCAGCGCTCGCGACACGTCGGCATGCTGAAGCACGGTGCGCGTGCTCATCAGCTGCTCCCTTCTCCGCCTCACAGGACGGTGTTAAAGGTTGCTTCGGTGCTGTCAGTCTATCGGACCCGGCGGGTCGCTCCCGCGTCAGACCGCCGGGCGCAGCGCGTCCTCGGTGACCTCGTCGACCTTGGCCGAGCGGATCGGGTGGCCGGCCGTCGACAGGCATCGCCCGGTCTTCAGGTCCCACTTCCAGTCGTGCATGCTGCACGTGAGCACGCCGTCCTCGTCGACCGATCCCGTGCGCGTGAGGTCGGCACGCAGGTGCGGGCACCGGCGCTGCACGATCCACTCCCCGATCTGCGCGTCCTCGGTCTGGTCGGTCTGCTCCTGGTACCAGTTCTCGACGTACTCGATGCGGTCGACCGACAGGCACTTGAGGAAGGTGGTGAGGAACTCGTTGAACTTGCCGCTGCGGCCCACCGAGAACTGCATCGACAGGAAGATGGAGTTCGACCAGTCGATCTCGTGGTCGCGGATGTTGGTCGAGACGAGATCGGCGGGGATCGTGTACCAGTAGATGCACTCTTCGCCGGCGTACTCGCGCACCTTGGCCCGCGGGAAGTCGACGACCATGTCGAGTTCGCCGATCCGGAACCGCACATTGCCGCCCACGCCGAGCCGGATGGTGCGCGACTTCTTCAGCAGCGGTTCCCACCACTCCTTGATCGCCTGCAGCATCTCGGCCGGAGGGATGACCTCCGCGCGCGTCGCGATCTCGTCGGCGATCTCCTGCTGACGGCTGGCGCGCTGCTCCTCGAGGTAGTCCCACTTCTCGTCGAAGATGTGCGCGATCTCGGCATCGGTGTAGAGGGTCTGCTCGGTGGTGACCTCGCCGCCCTCGACGGTGACCACCGTGCCCGGGATGAAGAGCTGGCCGTCATACTGCGGCGCCAGCTCCTTCAGATGCGCGAGGAACTCCTTCTGATCCGTGAAGATCGACTCGCCGTTGCGTCCGGTGCCGTTGAAGTCGAACAGGTCGTCGCGCAGGAACATCGGCGGACCCGCCATCGGGAAGACGTGGGGCGCGTCGACCTTCTCGATGTAGTACATGGCACGCTTGTTCTGCGCTTCGCGCTTAAGACGCGCGAAGTTCTGCTTCGCGTCCATCGGGAGGTCGTACACCATCGGCCACCAGATGGCCCCGGACACCTGCGTGAAGTACGCATCGGGCTTGCCGAAGTGCAGCAGCTTCTCGAGGTCGAGCGGGTGGGAGTCGTTCTGGTTGAGCACAGAGCCCGTGCCGTCGTCGACGCTGAGGGACGAGTCGCCGATCGGTCCGTCGCTCGGGGCCCGCAGCGGGGTGATCATGATCTTGAGATCGCCGCGCTGGATGATCTCACCCGCCGGCGCATACGTGATGTTGGTGTATCCGAGCGCTCGGATGTCCTGCTCGAGATCGTCGATCGGGTACTCCGGGAGCAGCACCTCGATGTCCTTGCGGATGTAGCGCTCGAGCAGCCGCGGG
This sequence comes from Microbacterium sp. XT11, assembly GCF_001513675.1. Classification (NCBI taxonomy): domain Bacteria; kingdom Bacillati; phylum Actinomycetota; class Actinomycetes; order Micrococcales; family Microbacteriaceae; genus Microbacterium; species Microbacterium sp. XT11. The sequence continues at coordinate 2,634,707 of NZ_CP013859.1, forward strand.
TCGAAGTGGTCGCGGTGGCGGTGCGAGATGTAGAGGAAGTCCGCGTCGCGGCCGAAGCGCTCCCAGTCGAGTCCGCGGTTGTCGGGGAACGGGAACCAGGAGCCGAAGAAGGAGGGACCGAGCACGGGGTCGCAGATGATGTTCCCCCCGGTCGTCTCGATGAACATTCCGGCGTGGCCGAGGCCCGTGATCCGCATTGCATTCCTCTCGAAGTGGACAGCACGAGTCTACCCGCGGCCTCCTGAGCGGCCAGGGAGGACAGCCGTGACAATCGACCGTGGTCAGCGCTCGTCGTCGAAGAGCGCGCGGATGTCGTCTGCTGTCAGGCTGCGAGCGAAGAGCTCGTCGTCATCCATCACGGCCGTGAACAGCCGCGCCTTGCGCTGCTGCAGTTCGCGCACCTTCTCTTCGATCGTGCCGGTCGCGATCATGCGGTAGACGAAGACCTGGCTCGTCTGCCCGATGCGGTGCGTGCGGTCGACCGCCTGAGCTTCCGCCGCGGGATTCCACCACGGGTCGAGCAGAAAGACGTAGTCGGCCTCGGTGAGCGTGAGGCCGAACCCGCCTGCCTTCAGGCTGATGAGGAACACCGGCTGCTCACCGGCCTTGAAGCCTGCGACGACGTCGTCACGGCGCCTCGTCGATCCGTCGAGATGCGCGTACGGGATGCCGTGGAGCCGAAGACGCTCTGCCGCCATGTCGAGGAACGACGTGAACTGGCTGAACACCAGAGCCCTGTGCCCCTCGGCCTGCAGCTCCGTCACCCGCTCCAGCAGGGTGTCGAGCTTGGCGGAGCCGATGGCCGCGTCGTCTTCGTCGATGAGCCCCGGCGCAAGGCTCAGCATTCGCAGGAGCGTCAGCGAGCGGAACACGATGAAGCGGTTGCGGTCGAGATCGTCGAGCAGGCCGAGCACCTTCTGCCGCTCCCTCTGGAGGACGACGTCGTACAGCGCCCGGTGCGCCGGGCTGAGCTCGACGTCGAGGACCTGCTCCTGCTTGGGAGGGAGCTCAGGCGCGACCAGCTCCTTCGTCCGCCGCAGCACGAGCGGGCGGATGCGACGCCGCAGCTGCTCGAGACGGCGTCTCCGGTACTCGCCTCCTTCGGAGTTCTCAGGGACCTTGCCCTGCTCGATGGGCTGGATGTAGCGCTCGCGGAAGCGGCGCGCCGACGGGAAGAGGCCGGGTGCGGCGAGCTTCAGCAGCGACCACAGCTCCGACAGGCTGTTCTCCAGCGGGGTGCCTGTGACGGCGTACGTGACGTCGGCGTGGAAGCCGGAGATCGCCCGGTGCAGTTTCGTCTTCGGGTTCTTGACGAACTGGGCCTCGTCGAGGATCAATCCGGCCCACTCGATCGTCGAGAACTCCTCAGCGCCGAGCCGGGCGACGGTGTACGAGCTGATCACGAGGTCGTGTGCGGCTGCGGCATCCGCGAGCCGTCCGTCGCGACTGGCGCGGGTTCCGTCGACCGTGACGACGCGCAGTTCGGGGGTGAACCGCGCAGCCTCGGTCCTCCACGTGCCCAGCACCGACGTCGGGGCGAGGACCAGGAACGGACGACGCGCCCCCGTCTCCCGGGTGTGCTGCACGAAGGCCAGCAGCTGAAGCGTCTTGCCCAGGCCCATGTCGTCGGCGAGGATCCCGCCGAGCCTGTGCTGCCACAAGAAGACGAGCCAGTCGAACCCGGTCTTCTGGTAGGGCCGCAGCTCCGCGCGCAGGCCCGCGGGCACCGGCGTCGGCGGGACGCCGGTGGCGGCGCGCAGCCCCTCGGCCGTCGCCCGCCATGACACGGCCGGCTCAGCCTCCGCGGCGAGGTCCTCGAACTCCTCCCAGAGATCGGTCTGGTAGCGGCTGATGCGCGGGCCGGACTCCCACTCGTCGAGCTCCGCGGCTTCGTCGATGAGCTCGCGCAGGCGGTCGAGCGCGGGATGGCTCAGCGAGAAGTACCCGCCGTCCGAGAGCAGGAGCTTCTTGCGTCCTCGGCTCAACGCGCTGAAGAGGGGTCCGAACGGGATGTTCCTCCCGTCTATCGTCACGATGATGCCGAGGTCGAACCAGTCGGCGTCGGTCGTCTCCACCGTGGTCACCTTCACCTGTGGGTCCCCGGTGAGTTCGCGGTACTGCTTGCGCGTCCCTGCTGTCTGCACACGCACTCCTGCGCTCTCCAGGGCGGGGAGCGCCGTCGCCACGAAGGCTGCCGCCTCGACATCGTGCAGCGCCCCCTCGGCCATGAACCGGGAGCCGACGTGGGTGCGCCATGCCTCCTCGATCACCGCCCGCGCTGCCGCCTCCGCATCCGCGTCGCGCACCGCGGTCGCCGTCCACTCGAACGGAACCGTGCCGAAGCCCTCATACGCCCACGAGAAGGCGAAGCTCACCACGTCGCCTCGCTCGAACGTCACCGTGAGCACCGCGACCGGCTCGGGCACCTCCGGCAGCGTCACATCGCCGTCCGCTCGCAACCGCGTGGTGCGCGCGAGCAGCGGATAGGCCTCGCGCACGAAGTCCTTCTCCTCGTCGGGCGGCACGGTAACCGGCACGGACGCGGCGAGGAGCGCCCGTGTCTGTGCGGTGAGGGGAGCCTCGGCGAGGACGACCCGGATGCGGCTGCCCTGGAGGGCGGCGGCGTAGAGACCGCTCCTTCCGACGGGGCGGACGCCGCGCGGGTCGACGATCTCGCCGTCGATCCGGACTTCTGCCGACACGGCGAGCCCGCCCTGCTCGGCGCGCCGGACCACGGTCTCGACCGCGGCCGAGTCTGCGAGGCGCACGCTCGTGTGCGTGCGGCTCGCGACGAGCGGGATGCCGAGCGACTCGGCCGTGCGCAGATGCGACCACAGCAAGGGGGACTCGACCTGGTCGATCACCAGCCAGTCTCCGGCGTTCCCCGACAGGAGCGAATCGCGCGAGATGCTCAGCAGATCGGCGAACCAGCGGCTCTGGCCACGCTCGAACTGCGACGAATCACGACGGACCGTGTCCCACCCCGCGTTCCCGTGCACCCAGGCGCCCGTCTGCCTGCTCCTCATCAGCGGACGCATCGCCAGCAACAGCTCTCCGGACGTCGTCGCCAGATCGCGCGGAGTCGCCGGTCGCACCGACCGTGCCGCCCACGGGTTGCCGCCGCGCGCTTCACGATGCCGGAGCTCCCAGCCCAGCGCGAGGGGCGTGGCCCGAGATCCGCGGACGTCCGTCTCGCCCAGCAGAGCACGCCACGACGGCGGCACCGGGGTGGTCGCAGGCGCGGGCTCCGCTGCGTCGGTTTCAGCGCGACGCGCACCCGCCTGCTGCGAGTACTCGTGCACGTTCGAGGCCAGCAACGCCGCGACGACGTGCTTGCATCCGGAGCGCACGGGGCACGAGCACCGCGTCGACCGGACGCGTCCCTTGCCGCTCGACGACACGAACGTCACCTCGGTGACATACTGCGCACCGTTGCTCCCCGCGACGTACGCCTCGAGCTCCTGGCGGTCCTCGTGCCAGATCAGCTCGGCGACGTGGCCCTCGCGGAAGTACGCGAGCCCGCGGGCGTAGCCCCCGGCATCCGTGATCTGCATGAGGTCACGCAGATCGACATGGGGTGCGGGCATGCCGACATCCTCCCCTCGGCATCCGACATCACGGTGCGCACGCGCACCGGATCACGCGGCGCGTGCCACCCTGGCGAGCACGCCGTGCACGAAGGCGCCGGAGTCGTCGGTGGAGAACTCCTTGGCGAGCTCGACGGCCTCATCGATCGCCACGGCCGTCGGCACCTCGTCGTTGAAGAGGATCTCCCAGGCGCCGATGCGGAGCAGCGCCCGATCGACGGCCGGCATGCGGTCGAGCTTCCAGTCGCGGCTGTGCGTCGTGATGTGCTCATCGATCTCGTCGCGGTGATCGATGATCCCGTCGACGATCTCTCTCGCGTACAGCCATGAGGCCTCGCGCGCCGGCTCACTCGCGGCACGCGTCGCCTCGGCGGCCAGGGTCACCGCCAGATCGTCACCGCGCACGTCGGCGGAGAAGAGGATGTCGAGAGCGCGCTTGCGCGCCTTGGTCCGGGCGCTCACGCCTTACTTCTCGCGACCGAGGTACTCGCCCGTACGGGTGTCGACCTTGACCTTGGTGCCGGTCTCGAGGAAGAGCGGAACCTGGATCTCGTATCCGGTCTCCAGCGTCGCGGGCTTCGTGCCGGCGGACGAGCGGTCGCCCTGCAGTCCCGGCTCGGTGTAGGTCACCTCGAGGATGACGGATGCCGGAAGATCGATGTACAGCGGGTTGCCGTTGTTCAGCGCGATGGTGACCTGCTGGTTCTCCAGGAGGAAGTTCTTCGCGTCGCCGACGGTGGCCGCGCTCACAGTGATCTGGTCGTAGTCGGTCTGATCCATGAAGACGAAGCCGTCGCCGTCGGTGTACAGGTACGTGAAGTCACGACGATCGACGTTCTCGAGCTCGACCTTGGACCCGGCGTTGAACGTCTTGTCGACCACCTTGCCGGTGAGCACGTTCTTCAGCTTGGTCCGAACGAACGCGCCGCCCTTGCCGGGCTTGACGTGCTGGAACTCGACGACGCTCCAGAGCTGACCCTCGAGGTTGAGGACGACGCCGTTCTTGATGTCTGCAGTAGTTGCCATGCGCTGGGAGTTCCGTTCGTGAGTCTGCGGGGCTCGGCGGAGCCGACAGTCGATTCTACGGGATGCAGACGGCGCTGCCGCACGCCGCATGATCCCGGCCCGCATGTCGCATCAGTCGCGACCGCTCCCCTCGTCATCGATGAGTCGGAGGATATCCTTCAGCGCCTGTTCGATGTCGTCGTGGTCATACTGCCCTGCGCGGCTCTCACCGGAGATCACGGCGCACCGGTGCACGCGACGGAAATCGCCGTAGGGGAACTTCCATCGTCCCTTGGTGTCCTCGCCTGCATCGGTGTCCTCTCCGAGGTGCCAGGACGCATACGCCGCCATGCCTTCGTCGTCGATGAAGGCGTTCTCGTCTTCGGTGCTCGGCGCGTGCTCGCTCCAGTCGTCGCGTTCATCGCGCACGACGTCGCCGTCACGCACGAGCCATCGCGCCTGCTCGGCCGCCTTCTTGTTCAGTCGCACGGTCATGCCGTCTCCCTTCGTCGGTCCGGCGCGCGAGCCGCACGCGCCGACGGCCACGCTACGACCCGTCGCGTGGCGCGCGACACCCCATTGACGTGAGCGGGAACCGCGCTCATCCTGGGAGGCCCACCAGGAGGTTCCGCATGTCATCCACGCACACCGGTCCTGTCCCGCCCGATCCTCCGGACCCAACGAGGGTCTCGTCGCAGCCGGCGCTGCGCACCTCGTCCGGCGCCGTCTGGATCATCGTGGCATCGGTCTTCACGGCCGTATGCCTCATCCCGCTGGTCCTGATCGCCGGCTCGGGTGGAGCCGCGTCGGCCGTCGCCTGGGTGACGGCGGCGCTGCTGGTCGCGGGGCTCGTGGCGATGGTGGTGGTGCGCCTGCGCGCGCGACCGGGCCCTCCTCGTCTGCGACCGCTCGCGGTGTGCTTCCTCGCCATGGCCCTCGTGGCGCTCATCGGCATGACCGTGTGCGTCATGCTCGTGTGGTCTCCGCTCAGCGGCTGAGCAGACGGCGGTCGTCTCGCGGTCAGCTCTCGCGGTGCCGGAGGAAGGCGGCGAGCTCGCGCACCGCCTCGGCGTATCCGTCGACGCCGTGACCGACCACGCGTACCGCTGCCACGTCGTCGAGGTAGGAATGATGGCGGAACGCTTCGCGCGCGTACACGTCGGAGATGTGCACCTCGGCGAACGGCAGCCCCACACCCGTCAGAGCGTCGCGCAGCGCGACCGAGGTGTGCGTCAGGCCGCCAGGGTTGATCACGATCCCGTCGCAGTCGTGCCGCGCCGCATGGATCTCGTCGATCAGCACGCCCTCATGGTTGCTCTGCACCGCGCGCAACTCGAACCCGAGCGACGAGGCGGCGTCGGCGGCCAGGCGCTCGACGTCGGCGAGGGTCGCCGTCCCGTAGACCCCTGGCTCGCGCGTACCCAGCAGATTGAGGTTGGGGCCGTTCAGGAGAAGCAGTCGTCCGCTCACGCGCCGACCTCCTGATACGCCGCGAACAGCAGCGACTCGTCCGGCGCCTGCAGAACGGTGGGCTTCGCGATGTCGTCGAGCACGATGAAACGCAGCATGCCGCCCCGGGCCTTCTTGTCGCGCTGCATGGTCGCCAGGAGCTGCGGCCAGGCGCCCGCACGATACGACGTGGGGAGGCCGAGGGACTCCAGGATGCTGCGGTGCCGTTCGGCGGCGGAATCCGAGAGCCGCCCGGCGAGACGCGACAACTCCGCCGCGTACAGCATCCCGACCGAGATGGCGGCGCCGTGGCGCCAGCGGTAGCGCTCGGCGTGCTCGATCGCGTGCCCCAGGGTGTGGCCGTAGTTGAGGATCTCGCGCTGTCCAGCCTCGCGGAAATCGTCGGAGACGACCCTGGCCTTCATCTCGACCGCGAGCTCGACAGCCCTGCGGAACTCGGGCGTGCTCGTGTCGACCGCGCGAGACGGGTCCGCCTCGACGATGTCGAGGATCTCCGGCGCCCAGATGAAGCCGGCCTTCACGACCTCCGCGAACCCGGCCGTCGCCTCGTTCCCGCTCAGGCTGCCGAGCTCGTCCAGGTCGCCGATCACTGCACGCGGTGCCCAGAACGCACCGACGAGGTTCTTGCCCTCCGCGGTGTTGATCCCCGTCTTCCCGCCCACCGACGCGTCGACGAGCCCGAGCACCGTCGTCGGCACCTGCACCACCTGCACGCCGCGCAGCCAGGTTGCGGCGACGAAACCGGCCAGGTCGGTGACCGCTCCCCCGCCGTATCCGATCACCGCGTCGGTGCGGGTGAAGTCGGCCTGCCCCATGACCTGCCAGCAGAAGGCGGCCACCTCGATGCGCTTGCCCTGCTCGGCGTCGGGCACCTCGGCGAGCAGCACCTCCCGCGGTCCGTTCGCCGCATCCGCGAGAAGTCTGTCTCGCAGCTCCGCCGCGCGGTCGGCCAGCGTGGGCGGGTGGATCACGAGCACCTTGCGCACGGCAGGGTCGAGTGCGCCCGACACCCGATCGAGGATGCCGCGCCCGATGAGGACGTCGTACGGGTCGCTCCCCGTGACGCCGATGGTGGTCGTGCTCATGACTGCTCTCTCCTCCATGCCGCGATGTCGTCCGCGATCCTCTGCATCGGCCGACGCGATGTGTCGAACGTCACATCGGCCACCTCCAGGTACCATCTCCGGCGCTCGTCGTAGATCCGGGCCCACCGTTCGACGGGGTCGTCGCCCTCGAGCAGTGGACGTCCGCCGCCTGCCAGCCGGTGCGCGACAGCCTCCTTCGAGACGGTCAGGAGCACGACGGGGTGACGCGCGAGCAGCGCCCGGGTCCCCGAATCGGTCACGGCTCCGCCGCCCAGGGAGACGACGCCGCCCTCGGACAGTGCCTCAGCGACTGCTGCCCGCTCGAGATCGCGGAAATGCGCCTCGCCACTCTGCGCGAAGATCTCGGGGATGGGGCCGTGAGCAGCGGAGACCCGCTTGTCGGTGTCGATGAAGGGCACGCCGAGCGCACGTGCCACGCGCCGACCCACGCTGGTCTTGCCGGCAGCCATCGGCCCGACCAGCACCAGCGTCAGCGGTTCAGCCCCGCTCGTCATGCGCGATGAGCGCGGCTTCGGACGCCGGAGCCGTGCGCAGTGCCTCGGGGATGGCGGCCAGGTAGCCCTCGAGATTGCGCCGGGTCTCGCCGATGCTGTCCCCGCCGAACTTCTCCAGCACCGCGCGGGCGAGCTCGATGGCGACCATGGCCTCGGCGACGACTCCGGCGGCGGGGACTGCGCAGACGTCGGAGCGCTGGTGATGCGCCGTCGCGTCCTCACCGGTCGCGACGTCGATGGTGCGCAGGGCGTGCGGCACCGTGGCGATCGGCTTCATGCCGGCACGAACCCGCAGCACCGTCCCGGTCGACATCCCGCCCTCGGTGCCGCCTGCGCGATCCGTGCCTCTCGTGATGCCGCCTGCGGTCGCGAACAGCTCGTCGTGCGCAGCCGATCCGCGGCGCCGGGTCGTCTCGAACCCGTCGCCGACCTCGACGCCCTTGATGGCCTGGATGCTCATGAGCGCCTGGGCGAGTCGCGCGTCGAGGCGACGGTCCCAGTGCACGTGCGACCCGAGCCCCGGCGGGAGCCCGTAGGCGAGCACCTCGACGATCCCGCCGAGCGTGTCTCCGTCCTTCTTGGCGTCGTCCACCTCCGCGACCATGAGCGCCGAGGTCGCGGGGTCGAAGCAGCGCAGCGGATCCGCGTCGAGCGCGTCGACGTCGTCCGGAGTCGGCAGCGGCGAGCCGTCGGGCACGCGTACCGGACCGATCGAGAGCGTGTGGCTCACCAGGCGGATGCCGAGCTCGCCGAGGAACGCCCGTGCGACGGCTCCCAGCGCGACGCGCGCTGCCGTCTCCCTGGCGCTCGCACGCTCGAGGATCGGACGCGCCTCGTCGAAGTCGTACTTCTGCATGCCGACGAGGTCGGCATGACCGGGACGCGGACGCGTGAGCGGCGCACCGCGGCCACGTGACTTGTCGGTGAGCTCCACGGGCTCGGGGTTCATGACCTCGGTCCACTTCGGCCACTCCGTGTTGCCGATGCGCAGCGCGATCGGGCTCCCGAGGGTCTTGCCGTGGCGCACGCCGCCGGAGATGGTGAGCTCGTCCTGTTCGAACTTCATGCGCGACCCGCGGCCGTAGCCGAGCTTGCGGCGGGCGAGGTCGGCCTGGATGGCCTCGGACGACACCGGGACGCCGGAGGGCAGTCCCTCCATGACGGCAATGAGTTCTGGGCCGTGTGATTCGCCGGCCGTGAGCACGCGGAGCATTGCTCTAGTCTCCCACGAGCCGAGAGCTCAGACGCCCGCATGACGACCGATGCGATCGCATCGCCGACGGCGCCGATCAGGCGATCGCGTCGCGCATGGCGACGACGACGCGGGGCTCGTCCGGAAGGGGCGTGTCCGGGTCGCCATGCAGGAAGATCCTGATCTGCCGCACGGCCTGGTGCAGCAGCATGCCGAAGCCCGAGATCGCCGGCGCCGAGCCCCAGCGCTGCGCGAGGGCGGAGGGCCACGGCGCGTAGGCCGCGTCGAACAGCACTCCCCCATCTTCGGACAGCCGCGCCGCCTGCTCGTCGGGCAGGACGGTCCCGCTCGGCAGGGTCGCGACCGTGAGGTCCACGCCCTCAGCCGGTTCGTCCATCAGCCGGACCGTCACGAACGCGCCGAGCCGTTCGCCCAGGTCGACAAGGCCCGTCGCGCGCTCTGGGCGCCGCGCGCGGACCTCGACGACCTGCGCTCCCAGATCGCTGGCGGCGACGAGTGCCGAGGCGGCCGTGGCGCCGGCACCGATGATGCGTACGCGGCCGAGTTCGCGGATGCCCTGCTCCGCGAGGGCGTCGACGATGCCGCCGACGTCGGTGTTGAATCCGTGGAGCGACGCGCCCAGCAGAAGCGTGTTCACCGCGCCGGTCAGCTGCGCGTGCCGGTCACGGGAGTCGGCCGCACGGTACGCGGCCTCCTTGAGCGGCATCGTGAGCGAGAGACCACGCCACGTCCGATCGAGTCCAGCGAGGTCCGCGGTGAAGTCCTCGGCCGACACGCGCCTGCGCCCGTACTCCCAGTCGAGACCGAGCATCCGATACGCCGCGGCGTGCAGCTGCGGCGACCGCGAGTGCGAGATGGGGTCGCCCCATACGGCCAGCCGGTGCGCAGTCACTTGCTGCATCCGCCGTCCGGGTTCGCCTTGCACCACGCATCCCACTGCTTGATCGCCGCCTGATGCTCCTCGTACGTGGTGGAGAACACCGTCTCCCCCGTCGCGAGGTTCACTGTGACGAAATAGAGCCACGGCCCGTCGGCGGGGTGCATGGCAGCCTTGATGGCTGCGTCGGTGGGGCTGGCGATCGGCGTCACCGGCAGACCCGTGTGCACATAGGTGTTCCACGGGTTGGGGTCGGCCAGCGCTTCGGCCGAGCTCGACACCACGCCCTCGTGCAGCGAGCCGTAGCCGTACTGCGCCGTCGAGTCCATCTGCAGCTTCATGTCGATGTCGAGGCGGTTCTGGATCACGCGGGACACCTTGTCGAAGTCCGCCGTGCGGCCCTCGCGCTGGATGATCGACGCGATGGTCAGGATGCGTTCGGCATCCGCGTCGGGAACGCCGGCGGATGCCAGGGACTCCCGCGTGCGGTCGACCATGCGGCGGACCACGTCCGGCGCCGTGACCCCGGGATCGAACGTGTACACCGCGGGGAAGAGCCACCCCTCGAGGCTCTGCGCTGCGACGCCGTACGCCGCCGGATTCTGCACGGCCGCGGCGAGCTCCTCGGCCGTGAACCCGAGGCTCTCGGAGATGACCGGCAGGATCGACGAGATGGTGCCGCCTTCGGGCACGGCGACCGTGTTCTCCAGCTTGTTGTCCGGGTTCTCGAGCGCCTCGAGCGCCGCGGCCGCGGTCATCTTCCGCTGCAGCCGGTACACGCCCGGGTAGAACGTGACGGCGATGTTCTCCTCGACGAGATAGTCGTAGAACACGTCCTCGGTCTTCGTCACGCCGGCCTCGTAGAGGGCCTGCGACACGGGTTTCCCTGTGTCGCCGTCGCGGATGGTGACCATGGCCTCACCGGTCGCCAGGCCGGGCTCCCAGTCCTTGGGTTCTCCCCAGCCCATGATCTCGGAGATCTTGTCTCCGTAGGTGTTCATCACCCAGACGCCCGCAGCCGCGACGCCGCCGAGCAGCGCGAGCACGACGATGAGCGCGACGAGGCAGCCGGTGCGACGCTTCTTCTTCGGTGGCCGCGGTGAGTCGTGCTCCGGCTCCGCGCGGAACAGATCCTCCAGCGCGCCGCCTGCGGGGCGTCCGGCAGCGGAGACGGCCTCCGAGGAAGCCGGTCCGGCGGAGCCGTCGGAAGCGGCGGCGAGCGGAATGCCCGACGGCGCGACGGAGGCGGCTCCATCAGGTGCCGGCGACGCGGCCGCCGTCAGATCTTCGGCGGCCGACGCGCGGTGGGCATCCACCACCCGGGTCGCGGGCCCGGTCGGCGGATGCGCGGATGCATCGGCCGACCGCCCATCCGGAGCCGCGGGTGCACCGCCATCCGCAGCGCGCGCGGCAGCCGCGGCCTCGCGCGCGGCGCGGCGAGAGCCAGGTGCCGGCCGAGTGTCGTCGACCGCGGGAAGCTGCGGGTTCGGCGCGGGGAGGTTCTCGAAGAGCTCACCCAGGCGGGCGTCCGGATCGTGCTGGGGGGAGGCACTCTCACGTTCGGGCATTGTCAGGCGGACTCCTCATCGAGCGGAATCGTGGCGCCAGGCGGGTTCCCGGTGCTCTTCTCCGTGTCGACCGCCTGCTGCAGCAGCACCACAGCGGCGACCTGATCCACAATGCTACGAGAGTTCTTCTGGGTTCTGCCCGATGAGCGAAGCGCGGCGTGTGCGCTCACGGTGCTCAGCCGCTCGTCGACCAGCCGCACCGCGATGCCCGTGCGTCGGGCGAGGTCTGCGGCGAATCCCCGCGCGTCCGTGGTCGACGCCGTGTCCGCTCCCTGCATGTTCACGGGAAGGCCGACGACGAACTCGAGCACGTCGTACTCCGCCGCGATCTCGGCGATGCGATCGATCGACGTTTCGCTGCGCTGGACGGTCTCGACGGGCACGGCGAGCATGCCGTCAGGGTCGCATCGTGCGACGCCGATGCGCGCTCGACCGACGTCGACGCCGATCCGCACACCGCGGCGGAACCCGCTCACGCTGCGCGCAGCTCCTGCGACACGGCGTCGAGGGCCGCCGGCAGGGCCGCGGCATCCGCTCCACCGCCCTGAGCGACGTCGTCGCGTCCTCCACCGCCACCGCCGAGCACACCGGCTGCGCGCTTCGCGAGCGCGCCGGCCTTGGCGCCGGCGGATCGAGCCGCCTCCGTGGTCGCGACGACGACCACGGGACGTCCGTTCACGACAGCACCGAGAGCGACGACAGCGGCCTCCGCCACCAGGCGCTCGCGCACCGCCAGGACCAGCTCGCGCACGTCGTCCGCCGACGCCAGCTCGCCGAGCGACTGCGCGGCGACGAGGAAGGCTCCCTCGCGCACGGCAGCATCGGCGATGGCAGGCGCGCGACCGGCCCGCTCCTTCGCCTCGAACTGTGCGATGCGCTTCTCCGCGGCCTTCAGGCTCGCCGTGAGGTCGGCGATGCGCTCGGGCAGCTGCTCCCGCGGGGTCTTCAGCGTCGACGTGAGCTGCGACACGAGTGCCCGTTCGGCGGCGAGCTCGCGGAAGGCGTCCTGACCGACGAGCGCCTCGATGCGGCGGTTCGACGCGCCCACCGACGACTCACCGACGATGCTGACGAGCCCGATCTCCGCGCTGGAGCTGACGTGCGTGCCCGCGCAGAGCTCGCGCGACCACGGGCCGCCGATGTCCACCATGCGCACGACATCGCCGTACTTCTCGCCGAACAGCGCCATCGCCCCGGCCTCTTTGGCCTCGTCGAGGGTGACGATGCGGGTGGTGACCTCGAGCGCGTCCTGCACGGCGCGGTTGGTGATCTCCTCGATCTCGGTGCGGGTCTCGGCAGACAGCGCCTGCGACCACGAGAAATCGAACCTGAGGTAGCCTGCACGGTTCAGCGAACCGGCCTGCGTGGCGGACTTGCCCAGCGTGTCGCGGAGCGCCGCGTGCACGAGGTGCGTCGCGGAGTGCGCCTGGCGTGCGGCTCGGCGGTTCGCGGCGTCGACGATCGTCGTGGCGACATCATCGACGGCGACCACTCCGCGGCTCACCTCGATCGTGTGGCTGATCAGACCGGGGACCGGCTTCTGCACGTCGAGGACTTCGAGCTCGAAGCCCGGGCCCACGATGGTGCCCTTGTCGGCCACCTGGCCACCGGACTCGGCGTACAGCGTCGTCTCGGCGAGCACGACCTCGGCGATCTGCCCCTCCGATGCGCTCTTCACCGGCTGGCCGTCGACGAGGATGCCAAGGATGCGCGACTCCACCTCGAGCGCCGTGTACCCGTCGAAGCCGGTCTCGCCCAGAGACCGCAGGTCGCGGTACACCGAGACGTCGGCGAGCTGCCGCTTGCGGTTACGCGCGTCGGCCTTGGCGCGTGCGCGCTGCTCCTGCATGAGCGAGTCGAACGCGGCGCGGTCGACCGAGAGACCGGCTTCCTCCGCGACCTCGAGGGTGAGATCGATCGGGAAGCCGTAGGTGTCGTGCAGCAGGAACGCCTCGGACCCGCTCAGGGTCGATCCTCCGCTCTTCTTCGTCTCGTCGAGCGCGAGGTCGAGGATCGTCGATCCCTGTACGAGGGTGCGCCGGAAGGTCTCCTCCTCGGCGAATGCGGCGGATGAGAGCACCGACCACTCCGTCTCCAGCACAGGGTAGACGGCCTTCATCGCGTCACGGGATGCGGCGAACAACTCGGGGAAGGTCGGCGCGTCGACACCCAGCAGGCGCATGGCGCGAACCGTTCGACGCATGAGACGGCGCAGGATGTAGCCGCGTCCCTCGTTCGACGGCCGCACGCCGTCGGAGAGCAGCATGAGCGAGGAGCGCACGTGATCGGCGACGACGCGGAACCGCACGTCGTCCTCGTGGACCTTGCCGTAGGTCCTCCCCGAGAGCTCGACCGCGCGGTCGAGCACCGGACGCACCTGGTCGGTCTCGTACATGTTCTCGACGCCCTGCTTGAGGAAAGCCACACGCTCGAGACCCATGCCGGTGTCGATGTTCTTCTGCGGCAGCTCGCCCACGATGTCGAACTCGGTCTTGCCGCGGATGTTCTCGATGAAGTCCTGCATGAACACGAGGTTCCAGATCTCGAGGAACCGCGTGTCGTCTGCGGCGGGACCACCGTCCTTGCCGTAGGCGGGGCCTCGGTCGAAGAAGATCTCGCTGTCGGGACCGCCGGGACCCGGCTGGCCCGTGTTCCAGTAGTTGTCCGCACGGCCGAGGCGCTGGATGCGCTCGGGCTTCAAGCCGATGACGTCGCGCCAGATCGCCTCTGCCTCGTCATCCGTCTCGTAGACCGTGACCCACAGGTCCTTCTCGTCGAAGCCGAGGCCGCCGTCGGCCTCCGACGTGGTGAGCAGTTCCCAGGCGTACCGGATGGCACCCTCTTTGAAGTAGTCGCCGAACGACCAGTTGCCGAGCATCTGGAAGAACGTGCCGTGACGCGCCGTGCGACCGACCTCCTCGATGTCGTTCGTGCGGATGCACTTCTGGAGGTCGGCGATGCGCGGGTGCGGAGCGGGGACGACACCGGTCAGGTACGGGATCATCGGCACCATGCCGGCGACCGTGAAGAGCAGCGACGGATCGTCGCTGACCAGGGACGCCGAGGGGACGATGAGGTGGTCGTTCTTCTCGAAGTAGTCGAGATAGCGCTGCGCGATCTCCGCAGTTTTCATAGGTGTGCCTGGGTGTCCTTGCGTACAGGGGTGAAAGGGGCGCGCGGCGCGCGGGGTTCAGTCTTCGGCGGTCTCCGAGAGGCGCGCCTGCTGCTCTCGGTATGCGTCGCCGATGATCGCCGTGAACTCGTTGATCCGTGCGTCGATCTCGGCGAGGATGTCGTGCCCGCGCGGGTCCTTGTTCATGAAGTGCGCCGCGACGAAGCCGCCGATCACGCCGATCAGGAACCACAGCACGTTCTTCATGTCGTCATCCTTGCCATCTCGATCCGCGAAGGCGCGGTCCTCCCATCGTATGCGGAAACGACAGGAGGCGTCGGGTCGCCCCGACGCCTCCTGCCTGAAACGCTGAATCAGCGAGCCGCGTAGTACTCGACGACGAGCTGCACTTCACAGGTCACGGGGACCTCAGCGCGCTTCGGACGACGGACCAGGCGGGCCTGCAGCTTGTCGAGCTCGACCTCGAGGTAGCCCGGGACCGGGGGAAGCACCTCGGCGTGGCCGCCGGCCGCTGCCACCTGGAAGGGCTCGAGGCCCTCGCTCTTGGGCTTGACGTGGATGAGCTGACCCGGCTTCACGCGGAACGACGGGCGGTCGACGAGCTGACCGTCGACGAGGATGTGACGGTGCACGACGAGCTGGCGAGCCTGCGCGGTCGTGCGGGCGAAGCCCGAACGCAGCACGAGGGCGTCGAGACGCATCTCGAGGAGCTCGACGAGGTTCTCACCGGTCAGGCCCTCCTGGCGACGGGCCTCGTTGAACGCGATGCGCAGCTGCTTCTCGCGGATGCCGTACTGCTCACGCAGACGCTGCTTCTCGCGCAGACGGACGGCGTAGTCGCTGTCGGCCTTGCGCTTGGTGCGGCCGTGCTCGCCCGGAGCGTACGGACGCTTCTCGAGGTAGCGGGCTGCCTTGGGGGTGAGCGCCACGCCGAGGGCGCGGCTGAGACGGACCTTGCGGCGGTCCTGGGACTTCGTGACCACGAAGCTTCCTTCCGATGACGTGGACGTGACTTTCACGACGCACGGACGTATCCCCGCGTTCTGCCTCGGGACGCACGCCGGGGCGCCGTCGAGGTGGGGTGTGAACGAGGAGATGCCCGAAAACTCGGTTTCGAGCCGATCAAGTCTAACAGATCGGGCCTCGCCCCCGAGGGACGCCGGCCGCGGCGCCCTCCCACGTCATCAGCGTCCGTCGAGGATGCGGCGGATGCGCTCCAGACGCGCGGTGATCTCGCGCTCCGCGCCCAGGTTCTTGGGCGAGTAGTACCGGCGCCCGCGCAACTCGTCTGGCAGGTACTGCTGAGGGAGGATGCCCATCTCACTGTCGTGCGGATACACGTAACCCTTGCCGTGCCCCAGCCGCTTCGCGCCAGGGTAGTGCGCGTCACGAAGGTGCACGGGGACGCGCCCGAAGCCGCCGGCACGGATGTCGGCGATGGCAGCGTCGATCCCGACGTACGCCGCGTTCGACTTGGCGGTCGTGGCGAGGTACACCGTCGCCTCTGCGAGCGGGATGCGCCCCTCGGGCATGCCGATGAACGCGACCGCGTCAGCGGCCGCGACGGCGATGCCCAGGGCCTGGGGATCCGCGAGGCCGACGTCCTCCGCTGCGGAGATGACCAGGCGCCGTGCGATGAACCGCGGGTCCTCCCCGGCCTCGATCATCCGCGCGAGGTAGTGGAGAGCGGCATCAGGGTCGGATCCCCTGATCGACTTGATGAACGCGCTGATCACGTCGTAGTGCTCGTCGCCCTGCCGGTCGTAGCGCAGCAGAGCCTTGTCGACGGCCTGTGCCACATCGTCGGCGGTGACGACCGGGATCTCGACCGGATCGTCCGCGGCCGGCACCTCGTCTTCGCCGCCTTCTGGCTCTGTCTGCTCGCTACTGCGCGACACCGCCACAGCGGCGGCGGCCTCGAGCCCAGTGAGCGCGCGCCGCGCATCGCCCGACGCGAGCCGGATGAGTGCGGACCGCGCGTCGTCGGCCAGGGTCACTCCTCCGGCGAGGCCCCGCGCGTCGACGACCGCCCGGTCGACCAGCACCCCGATGTCGTCATCCGTGAGGGGCTGGAGCGTGAGGAGGAGCGAACGCGACAGCAGCGGCGAGATCACCGAGAACGACGGGTTCTCGGTCGTTGCGGCGATGAGGATGACCCAGCCGTTCTCGACGCCGGGCAGGAGCGCATCCTGCTGGGCCTTGGTGAAGCGGTGGATCTCGTCGAGGAACAGGATGGTGGTCTGCCCGTAGAGGTCGCGCTGGGTGATGGCCTCCTGCATCACCTCGCGCACGTCTTTCACACCGGCGGTGATCGCCGACAGCTCGACGAAGCGACGGCCCGAGGATCGCGCGATGGCCTGGGCGAGGGTCGTCTTGCCCGTCCCTGGCGGACCCCACAGGATGATGGAGACCGCACCGGGACTCGCGGCAGAGGGATCGGCGAGGGCGACGACCGGTGACCCCGCACGCAAGAGATGACGTTGCCCGGCGACCTCGTCGAGCGACACGGGTCGCATGCGCACGGCCAGGGGCGTCTGCCCCGAGAGCAGCGCAGAGGGAGAGGTCATGCATCCAGGCTAGTCCGCACCGCCGACACCGATCCGTGGCGTCGGGATTCCTGGACGCGACGATAGGCTGACAATCCACGGCATAACGGTCGCAGCATCGAAGGAGGACACGGCATGGCCGGACGCGGTTCCAAGAGCGCGCAGCAGGCGAGGGCGCAGGCCGAGCGAGCTCGGCTTCACGCCGCCCGCACGGCGTGGCACGAGGGGCAGATCCGGCGCCGTGTGCGCGACAACACCATCGCCGGCATCGCGGGTGGGATCGTCGTCGTGGCGGCGCTCGCCAGCCAGGTCGTCCACGCCCAGGTCACCGCCCCTGCGCCCACTCCCTCCCCCACTGTCACGTCGACTCCGACGCCCACCGAGGCGCCGACGCCGGACGCGACCCCTGAGCCGCAGCCCTCGGAGACTCCGGCGCCGTAGCCGCCGCGCTCACACCCGTCACCGCGGGGGTGTGAGCGAATCGCACCACGGCCGTAACCGCGGCGGCGCTGAACGGAAATGTCGACCGATCAGGCTGGGCGCAGCGAGCACCCGCTCGCCCCGTCCCCCCGGAGGTCCTCATGTCCTACGCCAGACCAGCCGAGCTCGTGACCCTCATGGTCGATGCCGGTGCCTACAAGCTGCAGCTCTCGACGCGCGACACGCTCATCCGCGCTGTCATGGGCGCAGCCGTGCTCACGCTCGGAGCGGCGTTCGCCGTCACCGTCTCGACCCAGACGGGACAGCCGCTGCTCGGCGCACTGCTCTTCCCGATCGGCTTCGTGCTGCTCTACCTCCTCGGCTACGACCTGCTCACGGGTGTGTTTACCCTCGGACCGCTGGCCGTGATCGACCGCCGCCCCGGTGCCACGGTTCCCGCTCTGCTGCGCAACTGGGGCCTCGTGTTCGTCGGCAACTTCGCCGGCGCGCTGCTCGTCGCTGTGCTGATGGCCATCTACTTCACGTACGGCTTCTCGAGCGACCCGAGCCCGGTCGGCGTCGCGATCGGTGAGATCGGACACGGCCGCACGGTCGGCTATGCCGAGCACGGGGCAGCCGGAATGCTCACGCTGTTCGTGCGCGGTGTGCTCTGCAACTGGATGGTGTCGACCGGCGTGATCATGTCGATGGTCTCCCGCTCCGTGCTGGGCAAGATCGTGGCCATGTGGCTGCCGATCAGCCTCTTCTTCTACATGGGCTTCGAGCACTCGATCGTCAACATGTTCCTCTTCCCGTCCGGTCTGCTGCTCGGGGCCGACTTCACGCTCATGGACTATCTGCTCTGGAACGAGATCCCGACCGTGGTCGGGAACCTCGTCGGAGGCCTTCTGCTCGCCGGCCTTCCGCTGTATCTGACGTACGGACGCACGGCCGCGCGTCGCGTGCGCGGTCCGCGCGGACGGCGGGCGCGCAACGCCGCACCCGCCTCCCTCCCCTCCGCCGACCTCGCACCGGAGACAGTGGGGGCGCTGTGAGCCGAGCCGTCCGCGCCCGCCACGATGTGAGGCGGGCGCGGACGGCTCTTTCGGCATCCCCGTTCCGGGCGATGCGACGTCCATCAGTCCACGGCGAGGCGATAACCGCGCTTGACGATGGTCTGGATGGGTTCCGCGGTACCCAGAGCCTCGCGCAGGCGGGCGATCGCCACCTCCACGGCGTGCGGATTCCCTTCACCACCGGGCAGCCTCGTGCCCAGCTCCGCGCGCGAGAGCACGCGTCCCTCGGCGTCAGCGAGCGCCTCCAGAAGGGCCGAACCGGTGCGGGAAAGGGGCACGAACCTTCCGTCGAGCAGCGCGCCGCCGCTTCGCACCTCCAGCCGGCCGACGATCGTCTGCGTCGACGGAGCTCTTCCACCGCCGAAGTGCGCGACGACCGTACGGGCGAGCGATCCGAGGCGTCCGCGCTCCGCGACCGTGTGCACCAGCCGCCGCTCGACGAGAGGAGCGGCCGTGATCGGGCCGACGGCGGCGAGGAGGAGCCGACCGCTCTCCGCACGACGACGGATGTCGTCGAGGGCGCCCGCCTCATCGGCGAACGCGAGCCACGACGACGCACCTGGCGCGGACGTGAACAGAACCGCGTCGGCCTCACCCGCGCCCGCGTGCACGGCGGATCGCCGGACAGCGTCCGGATCAGGCGGCGGGCCCCAGCGATACACGGTGATGCTGATCACCTCGGCTCCGGCCTCGCTGAGCACCTCGTCGAGCCCGTCCGCGCCGGCGCCGTGATGCTGCACGACCACTCTCTTGCCTGCGACACCTGAGGCGAGCAGGTACTCCGCCACCTCCGCGGCCGTCTCCGACTCCGCCACCCAGTCCGCGATGAAACCCGCCTGCTGTATCGCCCCGTGCGCTTTCGGACCGCGCGCGACGAACTGCGCGTCGCTCAGCGCCTCGTCGAGCCGCGAGTCGAGGCCGTGCTCCTGCGCGGCGTCCATCCACCCGCGGAACCCGACTCCCGTCGTCGCGACGACGATGTCCGGCGGCGCGACGAGGAGCGCCTCCGTGCGGCGGCGGAGCTCCGCGTCGTCTGCATTCGGCACGATCGTCAGCGCAGGCGCACGGTGCACGATCGCACCGCGGCGCTCCAGCGCTGCCGCGAGCTCCGTCGACCGGCGGTCGGCGGCGACGATCAGCGTGCACCCCGCGAGGGCGGGCGGGAGCGGGACCGAGCCGCTCACGCCGCGGACTCGGCGCCGACGGCCTGCGGCAGCAGGAGCGCCGGGTCTGCCACCTGCCCGATGACGATCACCGCGGGGTTGGCCACTCGCGCCTCCGCGGCGGCTGCCACCGTGGTCCGCAGCGTGCCGCGGACCACGCGCTGCCGGTCGCTCAGTCCGTTCTCCACCACGGCGACCGGTGTGTCCGGTGCCGCCCCACTCGCCAGCGCGGTCTCGACGATCCGGGGCAGCCCTGCGACTCCCATGAGCACGACCGTGGTCACGGCGGGGTCTCGCAGTGCCGCGCGTGCGGTCTCGCCGAGGTCGTCATGCCCGTTCACGACATGCACGGCGGATGCCACGCCGCGGTGCGTGACGGGGATCCCCGCCGCCTGCGGGACCGCGACCGCACTGCTGACGCCCGGCGTCACGCTCACGGGCACACCGGCGGCGCGGCACGCGAGGACCTCTTCGCCACCGCGTCCGAAGACGAACGGATCACCGCCCTTGAGCCTCACGACGCGGCGCCCGGCCTTGGCGTGGCCGATCAGCAGCGCATTGATCTCGTTCTGGGGCACGGGATGATGGCCAGGCCTCTTCCCGACGTCGATGAGCACGACGTCTGGGGCGATCTCCGAGCGGAGCTCCTCCAGCGGCCCGAGTCTGTCGGCGATGACGACGTCGGCCGCTTGGAGCAGTCGGTAGCCCCGAAGAGTCATGAGATCCGCCGGTCCGGGTCCTCCGCCGACCAGATCGACCCGCCCCAGTGGCGCGCTCACCGGCTCACCTCGATGTAGACGTCTCCGTCGACGACGGTCACCGGCCACACCCGCAACGCCGCATCGGGCTTCCCCTGCGTGTCGAGGCACTGACCGGTCTCCAGGTCGAACACCTGTTTGTGCAGCGGCGATGCCACCGTCGGGCGCTCTCCTCGGGTCCCCACGATGCCGCGGGACATCACGCACGCCCCGCTGTACGGGTCGAGGTTGTCCACGGCACGCACCGACCCGTCGGCGAGAAGGAAGAGCGCCACCTGCTCCTCTCCGAGCAGCGCCGCGCTCCCTCGTTCGACCGTGAGGTCGTCGACCGCACAGACTCGCACGAGGGCATCCGTCGTCATCGTCATCGTCGTACCTCCAGAACCGCTCCCGCGATGAGCACCCCGTCCTTGCGCTCCTCCGGCGTCGCCGGGCGCCGCTGGCCGCGCTCGGTCACATAGGCGAGCGACGGGTCCGGCGTGTCGGCCGCGTTGACGAACGAACGGAACCGCGCGAGCTTCTCCGGATCACGCAGCGTCGCCGCCCACTCGTCCTCATAGCGATCGACATGCTGCGCCATCGCGGCGTCGAGGTCGGCGCAGATTCCGAGCGCGTCATCGAAGATCACCGCCCGCAGCCCTTCGATCCCGCCCTCGAGGTCATCCAGCCACGGAGCGGTGCGCTGCAGCCGATCAGCCGTGCGGATGTAGTACATGAAGAACCGGTCGATGGCGCGGATGAGTCCGTCGTCGTCGAGGTCGGTGGCGAGGAGACGCGCGTGCTGCGGTGAGAACCCGCCGTTGCCGCCGACGTACATGTTCCATCCCGACTCCGTGGCGATGACACCGACGTCCTTGCTGCGCGCCTCGGCGCACTCCCGCGCACAGCCGGAGACGCCGAGCTTGAGCTTGTGCGGCGCGCGCAGGCCCCGGTAGCGCAGCTCCAGGCGCACGGCCATGCCCACGGAATCCAGGACGCCGAATCGGCACCAGGTCGACCCGACGCACGACTTCACGGTGCGCAGCGACTTCCCGTACGCGTGGCCGGATTCGAAACCGGCGTCGACGAGCCGCTGCCAGATCTGCGGCAGCTGCTCGAGTCGCGCGCCGAACATGTCGATGCGCTGGCCGCCGGTGATCTTCGTGTAGAGGCCGAACTCCTTCGCGATGCCGCCGATGGCGAGCAGACCGTCTGGCGTCACCTCTCCTCCCGGCATCCGCGGCACGACCGAGTAGGTGCCGTCCTTCTGCATGTTGGCCATGACGTGGTCGTTCGTGTCCTGCAGCGCGGCATTCTCCCCTTCGAGGACGTGGGAGCCGACCAGGACCGACAGGATGCTGGCGATGGCCGGCTTGCACACGTCGCAGCCGCGGCCACGTCCGAACCTCTCGACGATCGCGCTGAACGTGGTCATGCCGGATACGCGGACCGCGTCGAAGAGCTGCCGCCGCGACATGTCGAAGTGCTCGCACAGGGCGGAGGAGGGAGTGCGGCCGAGGGCCGTGAGCTCCGCTCCGACGATCTTCTTCACCATCAGCACGCACGAGCCGCAGGTCGCCCCCGCCCGCGTGCAGGCCTTCACGGCGCCGGCGTCCGCGCATCCGTCCTCGTGCACTGCTTTCCGGATGCGTCCTGCCGTGACGTTCGCGCACGAGCAGACGACGGCGTCGTCCGGAAGGGTCGTCGACGGGACCTCGCCCGAACCTTCAGGGAGGAGGTACGCCGACGGGTCTGCTCCGAGGGTCGCTCCGACGAGGGGCCGCAGTGCGCCGTAAGCCGACGCATCGCCGACGAGGATGCCGCCGAGCAGAGTGCGCGCGTCGTCGGACATCACGAGCTTCTTGTACACGCCCGCGACGGGATCCGCGTACACGACGTCGAGCGCGCCCGGCGACGCCGCCATCGCGTCGCCGAAGCTTGCGACCTCGACGCCCGACAGCTTCAGCTTGGAGGAGTCGTCATATCCGGGGAACACCGCGTCGCCGCCCACGAGCCGGGTGGCAGCGACTTCAGCCATGGCATACCCGGGTGCGACGAGCCCGACACACCGGCCGCCGAAGCTCGCCACTTCGCCGATCGCGACGATGCGCGGGTCGGACGTGCGGCAGCGGTCGTCGATGACCACGCCTCCGCGCGGCTCGACGACGAGGCCGGCGTTTCGCGCGAGCTCGTCCCGCGGCCGCACGCCCACGGTGAACACCACGACGTCGGCGCGCTGGAACGAGCCGTCCTGGAACTCCAGTGCCGTGACGCAGCCGGATTCATCGGGGTCGAGGCGCGTGGTACGCGACTGGGTCCGCACGGCGATGCCGCGATCTTCGAGGAGGCGCTGCAGCACCGCGGCTCCACGTGAATCCAGCTGCTGCGACATGAGCCTGTCGGAATACTGGACGACCGTCGTCTCGACGTCCATCCCCTGCAGCGCCCCCGCGGCTTCGAGGCCGAGAAGCCCTCCCCCGATCACGGCTCCCCGCAGCGGCCGTCCGAGCTCACGGCTCCTCTTGTCCACGAAGGCTCGCAGGCCGCCGACGTCGTCCAGCGTGCGGTAGACGAAGCATCCCGGCAGGTCGGCGCCGTCCACCGCGACCCTGGCGGCGTACGAGCCGGTGGCGAGCACGAGCGTGTCGTACGCGACGACCCGGCGCGACCGGGTGAGGACGGTCCTGGCCGCGCGGTCGATGCGGAGGACGCGATCGTCCGGGTGGAGAGTCACACGTTCGTCCGCGAACACGGAGCGGTCCAGCTCGAGATCTTCGGGCGTAGCCCCGGAGAAGTACGAGGTCAGCCCGACGCGATCGTACGGAACGCGCGCCTCATCTCCGAACATCCGCACACGCACGGCGGCGTCCCTGCGGGACAGCAGGCTTTCGACGAAGCGATGCGCCACCATGCCCGCCCCGACGACGACGATCTCCGCTGCGGTCTGCTCGGTCTCGTTCACGTGCTCTCCTGTCGACGCGGGCTGATGTCGTGCTGGCGACGATAGGAGCGGGGTGTTTCACGGAGGTGCGCGGGGATGTTTCGCCCAGCGAACGTTCTGCTCACGGAACGGTAACGGCGAATGTGAGGACCGGCTCGAACCGGCACGCGGCCTCCTCCGCCGACCGGTGTCGTACTAGGCTGAGCATCGTCCTTTCCGCCTCCCGCGGGCGTCCCGCGCAAGGAGAATCATCGTGTCTGCCACCGAGTCCTCGAAGCCGACTCCCCCTGTCCCCACGCCCCCTGCGGTCCCCATGCCGCGCAAGCTGGCGGCTCCCGCCCCTGCGGGTCCTGTACCGCCCGCAGCGGCTGCGCCGACCACGTCGCTCGAAGAGATCCGCACGTGGGGTCGCGTATCCGAGGACGGCACCGTCGAGGTGCGCGAGGGCGACTCGTGGCGGGCGGTCGGGCAGTACCCCGACGGGACGCCCGATGAGGCGCTGGCGTACTACGCCCGCAAGTACGACGATCTCGCGTTCAAAGTTCGCACGCTCGAGCAGCGGCACCAGGCCGGCGGCGCGTCGGCGAGCGATCTCGTCAAGCAGGCCACGCGCGTGCTCGATGAGGTGACGGATGCCGCCGCCGTCGGCGACCTCGCCGGCCTCCGTGAGCGGCTGAACGCGCTCACGGAGGCCCTCTCCGAGGCGACGGCGCAGGAGGCGCAGCAGGCCAAGGAGCTCCAGGAGAAGGCGATCGCGGAGCGCACCGAGCTGGTCGAGCGCGCCGAGGCCATCGCCGCGCGTGATCTGTCGAAGGTGCAGTGGAAGCAGGTGACCGCCGAGCTCAACGAGCTGTTCGAGCAGTGGCAGGCGCACCAGCAGAACGGACCCCGCCTCTCCAAGGGTGTCTCACAGCAGCTCTGGAAGCGCTTCCGCGACGCGCGTGCCACGGTCGACAAGCATCGCAGGGCCTTCTACGCAGAACTCGATGAGGCCCACAAGGCCGCTCGCGATGCCAAGGCACGCCTCGTCGAGCGCGCCGAGGCGCTCGCGCCCCGCGGCGTCGACGGCATCCCCGCGTACCGTGCGCTGCTCGACGAGTGGAAGACGGCCGGTCGTGCGGGTCGCAAGGCCGACGACGCCCTCTGGGCCCGGTTCAAGGCTGCCGGCGACGCCCTGTACGCCGCGCGCGCCGAGCAGGCCGCAGCCGAGGAAGCGGATTCGGCGCCGAAGATCGAAGCACGTGAGGCGCTCCTCGAAGAGGCGAAGGCCGTCGCCGACGAGCCGAACATCAAGCGGGCACGCGCCCTCCTCACCGGCATCCAGCGCCGGTGGGACGAGGTCGGCCGCATCTTCCCTCGCGAGAAGGAACGCGCCCTCGACGATCGGCTCCGTGTGATCGAGCAGGCGCTCAAGGCCCGTGAGGACGTCGACTGGAAGAACAACAACCCCGAGACGAAGGCTCGCGCGAACGACATGTCGTCGCAGCTCGTCGAGGCCATCGAGAAGCTCGAAGCCGAGCTCGCAGCTGCCACGGCGGCCGGAGACGAGAAGGCCGCGAAGGCCGCAGCCGACGCGCTGGAGGCTCGGCGGTCCTGGCTCAGCGCTCTCGGCGGCTGATGTTCTCCACAGTCTGAGCTTCGGACCCTCCGGCGCGGGGTGCTGTACGTCACACTGGCGTAGTGCACCCCGCGTTGCTGTATCTCCCTGGGCGGCGTCTGACGCTTCCCGAACTCTCCGCCGCACGCCTGGACGGCCATGTGATCGAGGTCGGCGAAGGATACATCCCGGCCGACCTGCCAGAGGGCGCCGGCGTGCGAGCAGCCTCCCTTGCTCCGCTGATCCCGCCGCGCACCGCCGCGTCAGGCCCTTCCGCGGCCTGGGTGCACGGCGCCGGAGACCGGCCCCCGGGGAGGCACCACGTCCGGCGCACGGTGGAGCGCCGCATCCGTGTCCTGCCGCAGGCGCGCGTGGTCTTCCACGATGTCTACGTGCCTCCCGAGCACCTCGTGCTGATCTCGGGCGTCGCCATCACCTCACCGACGAGGACGATGCTCGACCTCGCGCTGGGACTTCACCGCGATCCCTCCCTCCTCGAGTGGCTGCGCCTCCTCGCCACGGTGGTGCCGCACGCCGCCGATGATGCCATCACGCAGGCCGAAGGCCTGACCAGGGTGCCGGGGACGAAGCGGGCGATAGACACCCTGTGCCGACTGCGGGAGCGTCAGGACGACGTGACACGGTAGACGTCGTAGACGGCGTCGATGCGCCGGACCGCGTTGAGGACGCGGTCGAGGTGCACGGCGTCGCCCATCTCGAACACGAACCGGCTGAGGGCGAGTCGCTCGTCGGTCGTCGACACGGTGGCCGAGAGGATGTTGACGTGGTGCTCGCTCAGCACTCGCGTGACATCGGAGAGCAGGCCCGCGCGATCGAGGGCCTCCACCTGGATCTGCACCCGGAACACGCTCTTCGTCGTCGGAGCCCATGACACCTCGACGAACCGGTCCTGGTCGGCCTCGTTGCCCAGCGCCTTGACGTTGACGCAATCGGCTCGGTGCACCGAGACCCCGCTCCCCCGTGTCACGAAACCCACGATCGGGTCACCCGGCACCGGCGTGCAGCACTTCGCGAGCTTCACGAGGATGTCGGCCGCACCGCGCACGAGCACACCGGAATCGCCCGCTCGAGGCTCACGCGACGGGATGCGCCCGGGGAGGTCGATCGCGCCCGTCGTCGGGTCGTCGGCCGCGACGAGGGCCGTGACCTTCCCGAGCACCGATTGCGTGGACACGTGCCCCTCGCCGACCGCGGCGTAGAGGGCCGAAACGTCTTCGTAGTGCAGCTGCTGGGCGACCTCGGCGAACGAGTCCTGGCTCATCAGCCGCTGCAAGGGGAGGTTCTGCCTGCGCATCGCTCGGGCGATCGCCTCCTTGCCCTGCTCGATCGCCTCCTCGCGACGCTCCTTCGTGAACCAGCCGCGGATCTTGTTGCGGGCACGCGTGCTCTTGACGAAGCCCAGCCAATCCTGGCTGGGACCTGCATCCGGGTTCTTCGATGTGAAGACCTCGACGACGTCACCGCTCTTGAGCTCGGACTCGAGCGGCACGAGTCGACCGTTCACCTTCGCGCCCATCGTGCGATGGCCGATCTCGGTGTGCACGGCGTACGCGAAGTCGACGGGCGTCGCCCCGGCCGGGAGTCCGATCACGCGCCCCTTCGGAGTGAAGACGTAGACCTCCTTCGCGCCGATCTCGAAGCGCAGAGAATCCAGGAACTCACCGGGGTCCGCCGTCTCGGCCTGCCAGTCGGAGATGTGGGCGAGCCATGCCATGTCCGCATCCGACGCACGCAGCTCGGTCTTGCCGCCGTTCATCCGCTCCTTGTACATCCAGTGCGCGGCAACGCCGTACTCCGCCTGCTGGTGCATCTCCTGCGTGCGGATCTGGATCTCGACCGTGCGTCCGGCCGGCCCGATCACGGTGGTGTGCAGCGACTGATAGAGGTTGAACTTGGGCGTGGCGATGTAGTCCTTGAATCGC
The DNA here is from genome assembly GCF_001513675.1 of Microbacterium sp. XT11. Classification (NCBI taxonomy): domain Bacteria; kingdom Bacillati; phylum Actinomycetota; class Actinomycetes; order Micrococcales; family Microbacteriaceae; genus Microbacterium; species Microbacterium sp. XT11. The sequence goes on from NZ_CP013859.1 coordinate 2,661,583, forward strand.
CCGGGCAGCGGCGTCCAGCGTGCGTGGATGGCCCCGAGGACCGCGTAGCAGTCACGTACGGATCCGACGATCACCCTGATGCCGATGAGGTCGTAGATGTCGTCAAACTCACGACCGCGCACGACCATCTTCTGGTACACCGAGTAGAGCTGCTTCGGACGGCCGACGACCTTTCCGCGGATGCGCAGATCGCGCAGGTCTTCATCGATCTCCTCGATGACCTGGCTGAGGTACTTCTCTCGCTGCGGGGTGCGCTGAGCGATGAGGCTGTGGATCTCGTTGTAGATCTTCGGATGCAGCACGGCGAAGGAGAGATCCTCGAGCTCCGACTTGATGGCCTGGATGCCGAGTCGGTTCGCCAGGGGCGCATAGATCTCGAGGGTCTCCTTGGCCTTCTTCGCGGCCTTCTCCGGCGGCACGAACCCCCATGTGCGCGCGTTGTGCAGGCGATCGGCCAGCTTGATGAGCAGCACGCGGATGTCCTTCGACATCGCGACGATCATCTTGCGAACGGTCTCGGCCTGCGCGCTCTCACCGTACTTGACCTTGTCGAGCTTGGTGACGCCGTCGACGAGCATCGCGACCTCGTCGCCGAACTCCGCCGTCAGATCCGTCAGGGCGTAGCCCGTGTCCTCCACGGTGTCATGCAAGAGCGCAGCAGCGATCGCCCGCGGCCCCAGTCCGAGCTCCGCCAGGATCTGCGCGACGGCCAGGGGATGCGTGATGTACGGCTCACCGCTCTGACGCAGCTGCCCGTCGTGCTTCTCCTTCGCGACGGCGTATGCACGCTCGATGACGGAGAAGTCGCCTTTGGGGTGGTTGACGCGTACGGTCCGGATCAGATTGTCGAGGTCGTTGATGCGGGGTGCGCGGGAGAAGATGCGGGGCACCAGCCGTCGCAGGCTCGATCCCTGTGACGCCGTCTGCGGCTCCGCCATCCGCTCACCTCCGAATCAGTACATTTTACGCGCGCACGGGAGGCCGGGACTCCCCCGGAGCCTCGGTCACACGTCGGCGGTGGCCTTGAGGCGCGCGGCGCGCACCTTCGCGTCGCGCGACTTGATCTGCGGTTCGTTCTCGCGGAACAGCGAGTACAGCGGCGCAGCGACGAACAACGTCGAGTAGGTCGCGACGAGGATGCCGACGAAGATCGACAGCGAGATGTCCGTGAGCGTCTCGGCGCCCAACCAGAACGCTCCGATGAAGAGGATCGCACCGACAGGGAGCGCCGCCACGATCGACGTGTTGATCGATCGCACGAGGGTCTGGTTGACGGCGAGGTTGACGGACTCGCCGAAGGTGCGGCCGGACTTCTCACCGTCTTCCGTCGTGTTCTCGCGGATCTTGTCGAACACGACGGTCGTGTCGTAGAGGGAGTACGCGAGGATCGTGAGGAACCCGATGACCGCGGCCGGCGAGATCTCGAATCCGGCGAGGGCGTAGACGCCGATCGTGATCACCAGCACGTCGAGGAGGCCGATGATCGCGGCGGCGGACATCTTCCACGTCCGGAAGTACAGGGCGAGGATGAGGAATGTCAGTGCGAGGAAGATCGCAAGACCCCACAGCGACTGCCGGGTGACGTTCTCGCCCCAGGCCGGGCCGATGTACGACGAGGTCACGCTGTCAGTCTCGACGCCGTAGGCGTCCGCGAGCGCTGCGGACACCTTCTGGGTCTCTTCGTCGCTCATCTGGTCGGTCTGGACACGGATGTCCTTGCCGCTGACGACGACGACCTTCGTGGTCGCCGTGGGCACCACGGAGTGGACGGCGGTCGATGCGGTCTTCTGATCGATGCTGTCGGGTGCCTGGACCGTGAACTGCGACCCGCCCGTGAACTCGATGGAGAACTGAATCGGACGGATGAGCGGAACGAGGATCGACCCGACCACGAGCGCGATCGCGATGATGAACCACAACCGGCGCTTGCCGACGAACGGGAAGGACGTCTTCCCGGAGTAGAGGTTGTTCCCGAACTCGTTCATGGAAGCCATCAGTTCTCCCCCTCCCCGCTCGTCGTGCTGGATCTCTCTGCCGCAAGAGCCTCCGCGCGCTTGCGTTCGGCGATGGTCTGCCTGCGGTCGGCCTCTCCGCGTGAGCGCGCGACCCTGGCCCCGCGTCCGGCCGACGCCGTCGCCACCTCACGGAACTGCGACCTGCTGCGGTACACGGCGCCGAGAGCCTGCGGGTCGAGGCCCGAGAGCGGGTGGCCGCCGCCGAAGAAGCGCGTGCGGACGAGCAGCTGCATGACCGGGTGCGTGAAGATCACGAAGATGAAGACATCGATGAGCGTCGTGAGCCCGAGCGTGAAGGCGAAGCCCTTCACGGTGGCATCCGCGAGGATGTAGAGCACTACCGCGGCGAGGATGTTGATCGACTTGGAGATGTAGATCGTGCGCTTCGCGCGTCCCCATCCGTCTTCGACGGCCGCGGTGATCGACTTGCCGTCACGCAGCTCATCCCTGATGCGCTCGAAGTAGACGATGAAGGAGTCGGCCACGAAGCCGATGGACACGATGAGACCCGCCACGCCCGCGAGCGACAGACGGAAGCCCATGCGCCAGGCGAGGATGCAGATGATGATGTAGGTCAGCACGCCCATCACGGCGATCGACGCCACGATGATCGCACCGAGGGCGCGGTAGACGATCAGCGAGTACACCGCGACGAGGGCCAGGCCGATGAGACCTGCGATCAGGCCGATCTGCAGCTGCTGGGTGCCAAGGGTGGCCGAGACGGTGCCGGAGCTCTGCACGGTGAAGCTCAGCGGCAGCGCACCGAACTTGAGCTGGTCGGCGAGCGTCGTCGCGGACTCCTGAGTGAAGCTGCCCGAGATGCTCGGGCGTCCGTCGAGGATGAGGCCGTTCATGCGCGGCGCGCTGATCACCCGCCCGTCGAGCACGAACGCGAACTGATCGCGCGGCGAGAGGCCGTCGAGTCGGTACTGGTTCAGTCGCGTGCTCACGGTGCCGAAGTCCTCGGTGCCCTTGTCGTTCATCGTGAGCTGCACCAGCCAGGCGCCCGACTTCGGGTCGCGTCCGGCTACCGCATCCGTGATCGCGGTGCCGTCGAGCTCTGCGGGACCGAGGAGGTACTTCGCCTGCCCCATGTCGTCGCACGCGATCAGCGGCTGATCCTTGGGTGCGCGCGCGGGGTCGTTGTCGGGGTTCGCGCAGTCGTAGGCGAGGAACTCCGCCTGCAGCTTGTCGGTGACCCAGGAGGGGTCGCTCGCGTCCGTGGGCTTCGCGGTCGGCGTGGCGTTCAGCGACGGATCGGGGCTCGGATACGGAGTCGAGTTGCCGTCGTCGCCGACGAACTCGTTGCTCGCCGCAGTCGTCGCGAGCACAGCGCGGAACTCGAGCTGCGCACTGGACTTGATCCGATCTCGCGTCTGCTCGTCGGCCACACCGGGGATCTGCACGACGATGTTCTGGCCGCCCTCGGTGGTGATGTCGGCCTCCGACACACCCGACGCGTCGACACGCTGGCGGATGATCGCTGCGGCCTGATCCATCTGCTCCTGCGAGGGGGCGGCGCCGTCCTCAGTCTGCGCCTGCAGCACGATCTGCGTACCGCCCTGCAGGTCGAGGGCGAGTTCGGGGGTCCACGAGCTCTTCTGGAAGACGTACACGCCGAGCGCGTTGATACCGAAGAGGACGCCTGTCACGAGGACGAGGCCGAGAAGGACCCGCCAGGCATGACGGACCGGAGAGGATGAAGCCACGTGTGATCAGCTTTCTGGGATACCGAGTGCCGCTTGGTGCGTCGTTGCAGGGAAGAGACTACTTATCGTCGGCGTCGCGCTCGAGACGCGCCCGCGTCTCCTCCGGGGTCTCGATCGCAGGCGCCTCGTCGGCCGGAGTGCGGTCTGCCAGATCCCCACCTGCCGCGTCGGCCGTGTCGGCGACCGCGTCGGTCGGCTCGACGATGCGGAGGATCGCCTGGCTGTGCACCTCGATCACGGTGCCGGGGGCGATCTCCACGAGAGCCGGGCTGTCGAGGTCGTCGTGGTCGTAGGCGACGATGGTGCCGTAGATGCCGCCCTGGAGCAGGACCTTCGCGCCCGGGACGGTCTTGGTCGCCTTCTCCTCCTGCTCGGCCTTCATCTGCTTCTGGCGCTTGCGGGTGTTGAGGAACATGAACACGATCAGCACCGCGAGGATGGGGAGCAGGATGAATTCCATGGGCATTGCGCAAGCGCCTTTCTCAGGTGCACGCACCAGCCATTGGGCGCACAGCGTATTGGGGGAAGTCTTCAGCGATTATAGGTCATCCAGACGGAGCGTCCCGTCGGGATGCGGGAATCCGAGGTGCGCATACGCTTCGGGCATGGCCACCCGCCCTCGCGGGGTGCGACCGAGGAATCCGATGCGGACGAGATAGGGCTCGACCACGCTCTCCACGGTCTCGGCCTCCTCGCCGACGGCGACAGCGAGCGTGCTGAGGCCCACCGGCCCCCCGCGGAACCTCCGCACCAGCGCATCGAGCACCGCACGATCGAGACGATCGAGTCCGATGGGGTCGACGTCGTACAGGTCCAGAGCCGCTCGGACGTCGGCGAGCGTCGCGGCTCCCCCGCCGTGCACGAGCGCGTAGTCGCGCACGCGCCGCAGAAGCCGGTTCGCGATACGGGGGGTGCCACGCGAGCGGCGCGCGATCTCCGACAGCGAGTCCGGCGGCAACTCGACGCCGAGCACGAGAGCCGAACGCTCGATCACCTTCTCGAGCTCGTTCTGTTCATAGAACTCGAGGTGACCGGTGAACCCGAAGCGGTCGCGCAGAGGATTGGGCAGGAGGCCGGAGCGCGTGGTCGCACCGACGAGCGTGAACGGCGCGAGCTCCAGCGGGATGCTGGTGGCTCCGGCTCCCTTGCCGACCATGATGTCGATGCGGAAGTCCTCCATCGCGAGGTACAGCATCTCCTCGGCGGACCGGGCCATGCGGTGGATCTCGTCGATGAACAGCACTTCGCCGGGAACGAGACTCGACAACAGCGCCGCCAGGTCGCCCGCGTGCTGGATGGCGGGGCCGCTGGACAGGCGGAGGGGGCGCTCGCTCTCGTGCGCGACGATCATCGCGAGAGTCGTCTTGCCCAGCCCCGGAGGTCCGGCGAGGAGGATGTGGTCGGCCGGCCGCCCTTGGATGCGGGCGGCGTCGAGGAGCAGCTGCAGCTGCCCTCGCACCTTCTGCTGCCCCACGAACTCGTCGAGTCGCGTGGGGCGCAGGGCACCCTCGATCGCGAGTTCGACCTCGTCGACCGGCTCGGCGGCGTCGCGGGCCTCAGACACGAGCCGGCCCCAGGAGTGCGAGCGTGCGGCGCAGGAGCGGAGCGACCGCCGCCTTCTCGGCGTCCGTCGCATCGGCAGCGGTCTGCGCCGCTGCCTCTGCGGCGACCTTCTCCGACCAGCCGAGGCCGACGAGAGCCGCGATGACCTGGTCGACGACGCCACCGTCGCTTGCCGGTGCCGCGGCAGGCGCGGACGCGTGGACCTTGCCTGCGAGCTGCAGGACGATGAGCTTGGCCGTCTTCGGCCCGATGCCGGAGACGCGACGGAACGGTGCGTCGTCTTCTGCTGTCACTGCCTCGGCGATCTGGTCGACGGTGAGGTGCGAGAGAACGCCCAGCGCCGACTTGGGGCCGACGCCGGTGACTCCGATAAGGAGGCCGAAGATCTCTAGCTCGTCGCGCTCGGCGAACCCGTAGAGCGACAGGGCGTCTTCGCGCACGATCAGACTCGTGTGCAGGCGCAGCCTCTCGCCCACGACCGCGGTGTGCGCCACGTCTCCGGGAACGGCCACGGAGAAGCCGACGCCGCCGACATCGATGACCACATGATCCGGCGTCGTGTGCAGGACGGTGCCGTGGAGCGAGGAGATCATCCCCCCAGCCTAGACGCGGGATCGTACATACGTTCGAGCGACACGCTCGGCGTCTGCCCATGCCCGCTGTGCGGGCGTGAGCGCACCGGTCTCCCTTGCGCCGGCCCCGCCACGGCGCCATGCATGGCATAGGGCGATCGCGAGGGCGTCGGCCGCATCCGCGGGCTGGGGCGGCGCATCCAGGCGCAGGATCCGCGCGATCATGGTCTGCACCTGGCGCTTGTCCGCCGAGCCGTAGCCGGTCACCGCGGCCTTCACCTCGCTCGGAGTGTGCGTGGCGGCCGGGAGCCCTGCCTCGGCGGCCAGCAGCAGCGCGACGCCGCTCGCCTGCGCCGTGCCCATGACGGTGTGGCTGTTCTGCTGTGCGAAGACGCGCTCGACGGCGACGGCATCCGGACGGTGGGCGTCGAGGACCTGCCGGATGCCGGCGGCGACGGCTGCGAGGCGTTCGCCGGTCGGGGCGTCGACCGGAGTGCGGATCACGCCGACGTGCACGAGGGTGCCGCGGCGCCCGCGGTCTACGTCGACGACGCCCACTCCGCACCGGGTCAGGCCAGGGTCGATGCCGAGGACGCGCAGTGAGGAGGTCACTCCCCCAGGCTAATGACGAGACAGAACCCCCGGGCGCAGGCGCGCCAAAGGGTTCTGTCCGTCACGGATCATGGCGGGATCGATCGGCTCGCGGCGCCCGCTCAGGGGGTCGGAGCCCACGGGCCGCTCAGTCCTCGTCGTTCTCCAGCTCGGCCTGCACCTCGGGCGACAGATCGAAGTTGCTGAACACGTTCTGCACGTCGTCGCTGTCCTCCAGCGCGTCGATGAGGCGGAAGACCTTGCGAGCGGTCTCGGCGTCGATCTCCACCTTGAGGTTCGGCACGAACTCGACGTCGGCCGACTCGTACTCGATGCCGGCGTCGGCCAGGGCGGTGCGCACGGTCACGAGATCCGTCGCCTCGGTGATGATCTCGAAGCCCTCGGCGTGCGGCTCGATCTCTTCCGCACCCGCTTCGAGGGCGGCCATCATGACGTCATCCTCGGTGGTGCCCTCCGAGCCGACGACGATGACGCCCTTGCGGCTGAAGTTGTATGCCACGCTGCCCGGATCGGCGAGGGTTCCACCGTTGCGGCTGAGCGCCGTGCGCACCTCGGCCGCGGCACGGTTCTTGTTGTCGGTCAGACACTCGATCATGAGGGCGACGCCGTTCGGACCGTAGCCTTCGTACATGATCGAGGTGTACTCGACGGCCTCGCCGCCGATCCCCGCCCCGCGCTTGATCGCGCGGTCGATGTTGTCCTTGGGGACCGAGGTCTTCTTCGCCTTGAGGACAGCGTCGAACAGGGTCGGGTTGCCCTGCAGGTCGGGGCCGCCGAGCTTGGCCGCGACCTCGATGTTCTTGATGAGCTTCGCCCACGACTTCGCACGCTTGGCGTCGATGACGGCCTTCTTGTGCTTGGTCGTGGCCCACTTGGAATGCCCGGACATAAGTCTCCGCTCGTATCGTCTGCCCAGGAGTCGCGTCCAGGGCGTCGTCCATTCTAACGAATCGCGAACGACTCCCCGTCGTCAGGCGTACGAGGCCGTGCGGGCCAAGAAGCGCTGATGGAACCGCGGCTCGCCTGCGATCTCCGGGTGGAAGCTGATGCCGAGCAGGTTCCCCTGCTCGACGGCCACGACCCGGCCGTCCGAGAGTTCGGCCAGGGGCGACGCCGACGGTCCGACCGTCTCCACGACCGGCCCGCGGATGAAGGCCGCGTGCACCGGCTCGTCGCCGAGCTCGGGCACCGACAACTCGGCCTCGAACGATTCGACCTGACGTCCGAAAGCATTGCGCCTCACCGTCACGTCGAGGCCTCCGAAGGACTGCTGCCCCTCGATCGCGTCCACGACGACATCCGCGAGCATGATGAGCCCCGCACAGGTGCCGAGCATCGGCATCCCGTCGGCGATTGCCTCGCGGATCGGCTCACGCAGGCCGAAGGCACGGGAGAGCTTGTCGATGACGCTGGATTCGCCCCCGGGGATCACGAGACCGCTGACGGATGCGAGTTCCTCCGGACGGCGCACGAGCGCGACCTCGGCACCCAGACCGGCGAGCAGCGCCGCGTGCTCGCGCACATCTCCTTGCAGCGCGAGCACGCCGACGCGGGGCTTACCAGCCACGCTCGGCGAGGCGGTGCGGCGCGGGCAGGTCAGCCACGTTGAGGCCGACCATGGCTTCGCCGAGACCGCGCGACACGTCGGCGATCACCTTCGGGTCGTCGAAGAACGTCGTCGCCTTGACGATCGCCTTCGCTCGCTCCGCCGGGTTGCCCGACTTGAAGATGCCGGATCCGACGAAGACGCCGTCGGCGCCGAGCTGCATCATCATCGCGGCATCCGCCGGCGTGGCGACACCACCGGCGACGAACATCACCACGGGGAGCTTCCCCGTCTCCGCGATCTCGGCCACGAGCTCGTACGGGGCCTGCAGTTCCTTCGCGGCGACGTACAGCTCGTCCTTGGACAGCGACGTCAGCGCGGCGATCTCCCCACGGATCTTCCGGATGTGCTTCATCGCCTCCGACACGTCGCCGGTGCCGGCCTCGCCCTTGGAACGGATCATCGCCGCACCCTCGTTGATGCGTCGGAGGGCCTCGCCGAGGTTGGTCGCACCGCAGACGAAGGGCACCGTGAACGCCCACTTGTCGATGTGGTTCACGTAGTCGGCGGGAGAGAGCACCTCCGACTCGTCGATGTAGTCGACCCCGAGCTCCTGCAGCACCTGAGCTTCCACGAAGTGGCCGATCCGGGCTTTCGCCATGACCGGGATCGACACGGCGTCGATGATGCCGTCGATCATGTCCGGGTCGCTCATGCGCGAGACGCCGCCCTGCGCGCGGATGTCGGCGGGAACGCGCTCGAGCGCCATCACGGCCACCGCGCCGGCATCCTCGGCGATGCGCGCCTGCTCCGGCGTGACGACGTCCATGATCACGCCGCCCTTCAGCATCTCGGCGAGGCCGCGCTTCACACGAGAGGATCCGGTGGTGGTCTGGGGGTTCTCGGTCATGGCTGGCTCCTGTCTGGACCGATCTTCACTTTGATCTAGGCCAAACCATAGCACTGTCATGGACCACCTAGAATCAAGTGCGAGGACCATGAGCGACCACCAGATCACCGGAGCGACGGCAGCGGACATCGCCGACAGCGTGCGCGACCTGCGCGACCGCGGCGTCCTCCGGCCGGGCTCCGTACTGCCTCCTGTGCGCGAACTCGCGGCGACACTCGGCGTGAACCGCAACACAGCGGTGGCGGCCTATCGGCAGCTCGCGCAGGCCGGCCTTGTCGTCTCCCGCGGTCGTGCCGGCACCGTGGTCGCCGGGCACGAGTCGGTCGCGCAGGAGGGGTACTCCCCCGACACCGTGCTCCGTGATGTCGCGACGGGGAACCCCGACCCTGCTCTCATCCCCGATCCGACGCCCGCCCTCGCCAGCATCGTCGGAAGGCCCGTCTTGTACGGCGAGCCCGTCATCGACAGCGGCCTCGACACGTGGGCCCACGAGTGGATGCGCGCGGACCTGCCAGGACACGACTTCCGGATCACGGTCACCAGCGGCGCGGTCGACGCCGTCGAGCGGCTGCTGGCGCAGGCCCTCATGCGCGACGACGCGGTCGCTTTGGAAGACCCGTGCTTCCTCGCCAGCATCCACACGGTGCGTCTCGGCGGATACCGGGCGGTGCCGGTGCCGGTCGATGAGGAGGGCATGACCGTCGACGGCCTGCGCGCCGCGCTCGATGCCGGAGTGCGGGCTGTGATCTGCACGCCGCGGGCCCAGAATCCGACGGGCGCCGGGCTCTCCGCGCGCCGCGCCGCGGAGCTGCGGGGTCTGCTCGCAGACCATCCCTACGTCCTCGTCATCGAGGACGACCACTTCTCCTTGCTGTCGAGGCGCGCCTACGAGGGCCTGATCGGGCCCGGTCACCGGCGCTTCGCACTCGTGCGCTCCGTGTCGAAGTTCCTCGGGCCGGACATGTGCCTCGCCCTCGCGGCGACCGACCCCGAGACCGCGGAGCGGCTCGCGATGCGCCTCAGCCCCGGGACGACCTGGGTGAGCCACCTGCTGCAGCGGCTCGCCCTCGCGCAGCTCACCGATCCGGGCGTCCGCGCGCAGATCGAGCGGGCCGGCGACCACTATGCGTCGCGCAACGACCGCTTCGCTGAGCGGCTGCGCAGGAACGGCCTGGACACGCCGTCCACCGACGGGCTGAGCCTGTGGGTCGAACTTCCGCTCGCCGCGAGGACCGTCGCCGAAAGGCTCATGCGGCGCGGGTGGCTGGCGCGCACGGGCGACGAGTTCGCGCTCGGAGACCGCACCGAGGCGTCGCGCCACCTCCGGCTCACCGTGCACGATCTGTCCGACGACGACGCCGACGCCCTCGCCGACGACCTCATCGCGGCAGTCCGATGACCACCCGCCGCGGGCCGATGCCCGCCTCACACGAAGGGATCGAGGAATGAAGATCCTCTCCATCCAGTCCGCCGTGGCGTACGGCCACGTCGGCAACTCCGCCGCCGTGTTCCCGCTGCAGCGCATCGGCGTCGAGGCGCTGCCGGTGTACACGGTCAACTTCTCCAATCACACCGGCTACGGCGCGTGGCGCGGACCGCTCATCGACCCGGCCGATGTCGCCGAGGTCATCACGGGCATCGAGGAGCGCGGCGTGTTCCCCGGGATCGATGCGGTGCTCAGCGGCTACCAGGGCGGCGAGGGCATCGGCGACGTCATCATCGACGCCGTGACACGCGTCAAGGCGGCCAACCCCCGCGCGGTGTACGCGTGCGACCCCGTCATGGGCAACGCCGAGAGCGGATGCTTCGTGGCGCCTGCCATCCCGGTGCTTCTCCGCGACAAGGTCGTGCCGGTGGCGGACATCATCACCCCGAACCAGTTCGAGCTCGGCTTCCTCACCGAGACCGAACCCGACACGCTGGAGTCGACGCTGGAGTCGATCGACCTTGCCAGGGCGATGGGCCCGAAGACCGTTCTCGTCACGAGCGTGGAGCGCCCCGATCGCGAAGAGGGCACCATCGAGATGCTCGTGGCCGACGACGCGGGTGCGTGGGTCGTGCAGACCCCGCTGCTCCCGATGAAGGCGAACGGCTCCGGCGACGTCACCGCCGCGCTTTTCACCGCCCATTACGTGGAGACGGGCAGCGCGAAGACGGCGCTGGAACGCACCGCCTCGAGCGTGTTCGACCTGCTGAGCCTCACGCTGGAGTCCGGTGAGCGCGAGCTGCAGCTCATCGAGGCGCAGGAGTTCTACGCGCACCCGCGGATGCAGTTCGCGGCGCGACAGGTGCGCTGAGGCGCGCGCGCCTACGCGGGCCAGGCCCCGGCCACGGCGTCCCTGACCTCGCCGAGCAGCTGCGGCAGCGCCTTGGTCTTCGCGATGATCGGGAAGAAGTTGGCGTCGGACATCCACCGCGGCACGACGTGCTGGTGCAGATGCGCGTCGACCCCCGCGCCTGCGATCGCTCCCTGGTTCATGCCGAGGTTGAACCCATCGCATCGCGAGACCTGACGGAGCACCCTCATCGCCGTCTGCGTCAGCGCGCCGATCTCCGCCACCTCTTCCGGCGTCGCCTGATCGTAGGTGGCGATGTGCCGATACGGGCACACGAGCATGTGCCCCGAGTTGTACGGGAAGAGGTTCAGCAGAACGTACGCGGTCTCGCCGCGCGCCACCACGAGGCGCTCGGCGTCCGGGTACTTGGGGGCCTCGCAGAACGGGCACTCCTCGCGCAGCGGTTCGGGCCCCGCCTGGATGTACGCCATCCGGTGCGGGGTCCACAGCCGCTGGAACTCGTCGGGGGCGCCGGCCAGGCGACCGGCGTCCTCCAACGACTCCGGGGCGTCGGTCACGCCAGGTCCCCGGCCTTCAGCACCAGATCGTGCGCGTCGATCGCGGCACGGATGCGACGCACGGCATCCGCCACCGGCACGCCGTTCTCCTGCGTCCCGTCGCGGAACCGGAACGACACGGTGCCGGCCGCACGGTCCTGCTCGCCCACGATGAGGATCAGAGGCACCTTCGCGGTCGTGTGCGTGCGGATCTTCTTCTGCATGCGGTCGTCCGAGTGATCAACCTCGGCGCGGACTCCTGCGGCTCGGAGCTGGCCGATCACCTCGTCGAGGTAGTCGCCGTACTGCTCGGCGACCGGCACGCCGACGACCTGGCTCGGTGCGAGCCACAGCGGGAAGTCGCCCGCGTAGTGCTCGAGGAGGATCGCGAAGAACCGCTCGATCGAGCCGAACAGCGCCCGGTGGATCATGATGGGGCGCTTCTTCTGGCCGTCCTTGTCCATGAACTCCAGGTCGAATCGCTCCGGCAGGTTCGGGTCGACCTGCACGGTCGACAGCTGCCACGTGCGACCGATCGCGTCACGCGTCTTGAGGTCGATCTTCGGCCCGTAGAACGCGGCCTCTCCCGGCACCTCGGTGAGCTTGAGGCCCGACGCCAGCGCGACACGGCGCAGCGCCTCCGTCGACGACTCCCAGAACTCGTCCGACCCGATCCACTTCGACTTCTCGTCGTCCTTCATCGACAGCTCGAGCTCGAAGTCGGTGAGGCCGAAGTCGCGGAGCATCGACAGGATGAACTCGAGGACCTTGCCGACCTCCTCCTCGAGCTGGTCGGGCGTCACGAACAGGTGCGAGTCGTCCTGCGTGAACCCTCGCACGCGGGTGAGCCCGTGCAGAGCGCCGGAGAGCTCGTTGCGGTACACCGTGCCGTTCTCGGCGAACCGCAGCGGCAGGTCGCGGTAGCTGCGCGCACGCTCCTTGTAGATGAGGATGTGCATGGGGCAGTTCATGGGCTTGAGGTAGTAGTCCTGGCCCTGCTTGGTGATCTCGCCGTTCTCGTCGCGCTCCTCGTCCATGACGATGGGCGGGAACATGCCGTCCTTGTAGGTGACGAGGTGGTTCGAGGTGAGGAAGAGGTCCTCCTTCGAGATGTGCGGCGTGTACACGTAGGTGTAGCCGGCCTCGATGTGGCGCCTGCGGGCGTGCTGCTCCATCTCTCCCCGGACGATGCCGCCCCGAGGGTGCCACACCGACAGACCCGAGCCGATCTCCTCCGGGAACGAGAACAGGTCGAGCTCCTTGCCCAGGCGGCGATGGTCGCGCTTGGCCGCCTCCTCCAGCCGGTGCTGGTAGTCGCGGAGCTCCTCCTTCGAGGGCCACGCCGTGCCGTAGATGCGCTGCAGCTGCGGGTTCTTCTCGCTTCCGCGCCAGTACGCAGCCGCGACCCTGGTGAGATCCCAGCCGTTGCCGATCATGCGCGTGTTGGGCAGGTGCGGACCGCGGCAGAGGTCCTTCCAGACGACCTCGCCGTCGCGGGTCGTGTTGTCGTAGATCGTGAGCTCGCCCTCGCCGACCTCGACCGAGGCGCCCTCGGCGGCCTCCTTGCCCCCCTTGAGGCCGATCAGTTCGAGCTTGAACGGCTCGTTCGCGAGCTCGGCGCGTGCCTCGTCGTCGGTGACGACACGGCGCACGAAGCGCTGCCCCTCGCGGACGATGCGCTGCATCTCCTTCGAGATCGCCTTGAGATCCTCGGGCGTGAAGGGCGAGTCCACGCCGAAGTCGTAGTAGAAGCCGTCGGTGATGGGCGGGCCGATGCCGAGGTTCGCCTGCGGGTTGATCCGCTGCACCGCCTGCGCCAGCACGTGCGCAGTCGAGTGCCGAAGGATGTTGAGACCGTCAGGGCTGTCGATGGTGACCGGCTCGACGTCGTCGGCCTCCGTCACGGTGGCGGCGAGGTCCTTGAGGACGCCGTTGACGCGCATCGCGACGACGGATCGGTCGGAGAACAGGGCGAAGCCGTCTTGCGGCTGGGCGTTTTCAGGCACTGAGCACTCCATCTGGGTCAGGAATCTAGGCTACCCGCATGCCCGGGTCCTCCTGACCGCGGCTCAGTCCCGATCCGTCCGCCGCGTCCCCACTCCCGGCTCTGCGTTGTGCACGGATTCGTCCGGCACGGCGCCCTCATCGTCCGGATCGACACGCACCGCGTCGGCCGCGCCGGAGTCGGCGCCCGCTCCCCCGGCCGGCACATCCGCGGGATCTGCCTCCTCGTGAGCTGCGCCCTCGTGAGCGTCGTCCCCGTCGGCCGAGTCCGCGCCGCCCACGGGGTCGTCGCTCCGCTGCCGCGGCGCGAGTTCGTCCGGGATCACCGGCTGCTCGCGCTCCCAGCCCTCATCTCGTGCGGTCATGTCGCTTCCTTTCCCTCGCGGTCGGCCGGAACCGGATCTGGCGCGACGCGCGACTGCTCACGACTCGCCTCCGTCGTCGGCAGGACCATGGCCGGCATCGAACACGCGCTGGTACCTCTCCCAGGCCTCGTCGAGGAGATGCTCGTCGAGGATGGCGACGGGCTCCACGTCGCGCAACAGGGGTTCGCAGTCCGGTCCACGCCCGGCGAGCTCACCGCCGAGGATCCAGGCGATGCGCTCCGGGTCCTTCTGTGCCAGGTGCCGGTACTGCGAGAGCTGGCGGGCCAGCCAATCCTCGAGCGGACGCGTCCACCAGTCTTCGGCGTCCAGGGGGTTCACCGACAGTCCGCGAAGCTCGAGCCCGCTCTCGGTGTCGATGCTGTGCCGTCGCGCATCGTCGTCGGTACCGGCGTCGGACCCGACCAGCCCGGTCGACGACAGAGGCTCTTGCGGCATGCCGTGAGCGTACGGAGCGACGACCCGTCGTCGCAGGGGCTTGACAGACCGGCGGAGCATCGGGCCGGACACCCGCGATGCGCCTCGACCGCGGTACCTCGGGGTCGGCTCAGGTCGCGGCGGCGATCTCGCCTGCGGGTCGATCTCGCCTGCGGGTCGCGGTCGCGTAACTATACGCCGCGGTGATCCGCCGGTCAATCCCCTGAAGCGGCATCCTTCTCCGCGCTAGCGTCGGGCTCCCATCACCTGACCCGGAGGATCCCGTGACCGACACCGCTCTCACCCATCGCTACGCCGGCACGCCCGTGCAGAAGACCGCACTAATCGCCGGCATCATCTTCCTCGTCGTGGGGATCGCGGGCTTCATCCCCGGCCTCACGCACTCGGCCGAGCACCTGCACGCAGCAGGGGCGTCATCAGATGCGCAGTTGCTCGGGGTCTTCCAGGTCTCCGTGCTGCACAACATCGTGCACCTGGCATTCGGCATCGCGGGCCTCGCCTTCGCAGCCAGAGCCCGCGCATCGCGGCTGTACCTCATGATCGGGGGCCTGGTGTACCTCGTCGTCTGGGTCTACGGCCTCATCGCCGTCGGCAACGACCAGATCAACATCATCCCCGTCAACGACGCGGACAACTGGCTTCACCTCGTCCTCGCCATCGCCATGGTGCTGCTCGGGATCTTCGTCCCCTACGAACGACGCGTTCCCCGCAACGGCTCCCACGCGGCGCGCGCCTGAGGCACGGCGCCGACACAAAGAAACCCCCGGGAGACCGGGGGTTTTCGTCTGTGCGCGATACTGGGATCGAACCAGTGACCTCTTCCGTGTCAGGGAAGCGCGCTACCGCTGCGCCAATCGCGCCCATGTGGGCTATTCAGTTGGAAGAGAGGTGGCGACGGGATTCGAACCCGTGTAAACGGCTTTGCAGGCCGGTGCCTAGCCGCTCGGCCACGCCACCGTGTGGATTGACCCCACGTGCTGAAGGCCTTCCGAAGAAGGCCCCTGCACTTGAGCGGATGACGAGACTCGAACTCGCGACCCTCACCTTGGCAAGGTGATGCGCTACCAACTGCGCTACATCCGCGTTGTCTCCGGGGCTTTCGTCCCGGGCACTTATGAAACATTAGCCGAAGATCGCTCCGTGTCAAAACCGGAGACGAATCTCGCGCGTGTCTCACGAAGTGGTCAAGAGGACGCCCGGACGTCAGGTAGTATCGGTTGACGTACCCCGCAGGTGCGGGCGATTGGCGCAGTTGGTAGCGCGCTTCCTTCACACGGAAGAGGTCGTCGGTTCGAGTCCGGCATCGCCCACCAGAAAGAGGCCCGGCGAACGCGAAGAACGCTCGCCGGGCCTCTTTTCGTGCGGTCTCGCACGTGCCACGCCCTTGGCAACGCGACGCGAATGCGGTGTCGGTGCCACGCCATAGACTCGCTCCGTGAAGACGACGGGACCCCTCCCCGGCCCGTGCGGCCTGTGCGGCGCCCGCAACGGGGTCCGCACGACATCCGAGGGCTGGCGGTGCGCGGCGTGCGGATGGCGGTACGGCGACGTCCCCGATCCTGAATTGCCTCTCCCTCGAATCGACGTCGTCTACTACGTGCGGTTCGACACGCGCGTGAAGATCGGGACGAGTCGCGCTCCGCGACAGCGCCTGGCGAGCATCCGACACGACGAGCTGCTGGCTTTCGAACGCGGCGGTCGCGATGTCGAACAGAGGCGCCACCGCGAGTTCGCCGCCGAGCGGGAGGGCGGCGAGTGGTTCACGCTTTCGGTGCCGCTGACCGCGCACATCCGCCGGCTGCAGGCGGAGGGTGAGCCGTGGCAGCTCTACGCCCGCTGGCTGAGCGAGGCCCTTTCCTGACCGTCGTCTCGACGCGATGGCCTCGCCGGTGCGGTCAGCGAGCAGCGCGCCATCCGTAGCGGCGGGACAACGCCTGTGCGACGGCTGCGAAGCGACGGGTGTCGAGGACGGCCGCCTCGCGCCGCAGTCCGTTCTCATGCACGCTGTACAGCTGCTCGATGTCGACCCAGGACCCGCGCCCCTGGCCGTCCCAGGGTCCGGTTCCGATGGAGAGATAGTCCCGCTCGCCGTCGTGCGACTTGCTCGTCATGCGTACCGCGTAGACGCGGTCCTGCGACTGACGCGCGATGACGAGCACGGGCCGGTCCTTGCCGCGTCCGTCGTTCTCCTCGTACGGCACCCACGTCCAGACGATCTCGCCCGCGTCGGGCGCGCCGTCGCGATCGGGCGCATAGTCGATGCGCAGGTCGCCGACGCGTTCGGGATCCACGCGAAGCGTCGCCGTCCCCGGCTCCCGCCCCGGCTCGAGGACGACGCCCGTACGCGCACGGTCCGACCCCGTCCGAAGGTGCGCCCGAGGACGAGCGCCCCGGCGCTGCGATCGCGCACCCGACCGGGGGGCCTTCGCTGGAGCCACCAGCTTCACGACGATGTCGAGCAGTGCCGAGAGGATGCCGTTCGCGTTGCTCACACGCTCACCCTAACGTGCCGCCGGCAGCCGCCCCGCACGGGGCGAAGGGCGCCCCGGACCCGAGCGGTCCAGGGCGCCCACGGGTGACGCCGACGCCGTCACGCGTCCGCCAGGGCGTACCCCTCCTCGCCGTGGACCACCAGGTCGACGCCGGCGATCTCATCCTCGTTCGTGATCCGGAAGCCGATCGTCTTCTGGATCGCGAAGCCGATGATGTACGCCACGACGAAGGAGTAGATCATCACGCCGACTGCGGCGATCGCCTGAACCACGAGCTGCCGTGCGTCACCGCCGACGAACAGCCCCGTGCCCGTAGCGAAGAACCCGAGGTAAAGGGTGCCGAACAGACCGCCGACGAGGTGGATGCCGACCACGTCGAGCGAGTCGTCGAATCCGAGGCGGAACTTGAGCTCGACAGCCAGGGCGCACAGGACACCCGCGAGAGCACCGAGGAGCAGCGCCCATCCTGGCGTGAGGTTCGCACAGGCCGGGGTGATGGCGACCAGACCCGCCACGGCGCCGGACGCCGCACCGACCGAGGTGGCCTTGCCGTCCTTGATGCGCTCGACGAGGATCCACCCGAGGATCGCCGCCGCGGTGGCGCCGAGCGTGTTGATGCCGATGAGGCCGACTCCGCCCATGTCCTCCGCCAGCCACTCGGCTCCGGCGTTGAATCCGAACCAGCCGAACCACAGCAGGGCCGCGCCGAGGAGCGTGAGCGGAACGTTGTGCGGCTTGAGGATGCCCTTCTGGAACCCGATGCGCTTGCCGAGCACGAGCGCGAGAGCGAGGGCCGCAGCACCGGCGTTGATGTGCACCGCAGTGCCGCCGGCGTAGTCGATCACGGCGATGCCGCTGTCCTCGCCGAAGAGCGCCGTCCCGAGGTTCATGATCCAGCCGCCGCCCCAGACCCACGCAGCGACCGGGAAGTAGCCGACGGTCGCGAACACGCCGGCGAAGATCAGCCACGAGCCGAACTTGGCCCGGTCGGCGATGGCACCGGAGATCAGCGCCACGGTGATGATCGCGAAGGTGGCTCCGTAGGCGACCCCGATCAGTGCGACGTTCGCCCCTTCGCCCGACGCCAGCGAGCTGAGTCCGAAGTCGGCGAACGGGTTGCCCGCGAACTGCAGCGGGCTCTCCACGGCGCTCATCGAGAACCCGAACAAGACCCACAGCACCGCCACCAGTCCGATCGAGCCGAAGCTCATCATCATCATGCTGACGACGCTCTTGGCCTTGACCAGGCCGCCGTAGAAGAAGGCGACTCCCGGGGTCATCAGCAGCACGAGAGCCGTCGCTGTGATCGCCCAGGAGATGTTGCCGGGTGCGTCCATGTGTAAACCTCACATTCGGGAAACTGTGAGGTTCAGTGTGACCACGCACGGTTTCAGGAATGCGCGAGGTTTGTTGCAGGCACGTTACAGCGCGACGTCCTGTGTGAACATCGCGTTACGACGTCTCAGCGTTCGGCGTGCGTGAGCGCATTGAGTCGGGAGATGGCGCGCAGGTACTTCTTGCGATACCCGCCGCCGAGCATCTCCTCGCCGAACACCTTGTCGAGACTGAGCCCGGTCGCCACGATCGGGATCTGCGCGTCGTACACGCGGTCGACGAACGCGACGAATCGCAGGGCCTCAGACTGATCGGTCAGCACGTGCACGTCGCGCAGCCCGACGAGGTCGATGCCATCGATCAGCCGGATGTAGCGCGACGGGTGGACGCGAGCAAGATGGCGGATGACGTCATCGAAGGAATCGTCGGATGCCGTGCCCGCGGCAGCCCCCTGCTCCACGCCGTCCGCATACTGCTCATCCGAGGCGACCAGCGCGTGTCCGTCGAGGGCACGCTGGCGGAAGTCGACGCCGTCGATCCGCAGCGTCTGGAAGCTGTCGGCCATCGCGTGTATCTCGCGGAGGAAGTCCTGAGCGGCGAAGCGCCCCTCTCCCAGGGCGTTCGGCGGCGTGTTCGAGGTGGCGGCCAGTTTGGTGCCCGTGGGCACGAGTTCGCCCAGCAGCCGCGTCATCACCATGGTGTCGCCGGGATCGTCGAGTTCGAACTCGTCGATGCACAGCAGGTCGGCGCCCTTGAGCAGGTCGACCGTGTTCTTGTAGCCGAGCGCTCCGACCAGCGCGGTGTACTCGATGAACGAACCGAAGTACTTCCTCCGCGCCGGCATCGCGTGATAGATCGAGGCCAACAGGTGCGTCTTCCCGACGCCGAAGCCCCCATCGAGATACACACCAGGCTTCGTCTCCGGCTCTTTCTTGGCCCGGCTGAACAGGCCTCCGCGCTTGACGGGTCCGCCACGTCCGGCGAAGCGGATGAGCGTCTCCTTCGCGTCCTCCTGCGACGGGTAGGCGGGATCGGCGCGGTAGCTGTCGAACGTCGCGCCGTCGAACTGCGGCGGCGGAACGAGGCTCGCCAACATCTCCGGGCCGGTGACGGTGGGCTGGCGCTCGGTCAGGTGCACGACGCCGGTGCGGCTCGCGTTGTCAGTCATCGGATTTTCCTGTGTCGAAGTCTTACGAATCCGGTGCCGGGGGCGCAGCGGGGATCTATCGTCGAAGGGACGGCTCCACATTACGCCGTCGGAATCCGCACCATCGCCTCACCCCTGGAGATCCCTGTGGCCATCGAGTTCGACACCTCCTCTCCCAAGTTCGCCGACTACGCCGAGCCCGGTCGCCTGGTGAGCACGGATTGGCTCGCAGAGCACCTGGGCGAGCCGGGGCTCGTGGTCGTCGAGTCCGACGAGGACGTGCTCCTCTACGAGACGGGACACATCCCCGGCGCGGTGAAGGTCGACTGGCACACCGAGCTGAACGATCCGGTCGTGCGTGACTATGTCGACGGCGAGGGCTTCGCGGCGCTGCTCAGCCGCAAGGGCATCGCCCGGGATGACACGGTGGTCATCTACGGAGACAAGAACAACTGGTGGGCGGCGTACGCGCTCTGGGTGTTCTCGCTCTTCGGACACGAGGACGTGCGCCTTCTCGACGGCGGGCGCGACCGATGGATCGCCGAGGGACGCGAGCTCACGCGCGAGGCCACCGAACGGCCCCGCACCGACTACCCGGTCGTGGAGCGCGACGACTCGGTCATCCGGGCGTACAAGGAAGACGTCCTCGCGCACCTGGGCAATCCCCTCATCGACGTGCGGTCACCGGAGGAGTACAGCGGTGAGCGCACGAGCGCGCCGGCCTACCCGGAGGAGGGTGCCCTGCGCGCCGGACACATCCCGACGGCTCAGAGCGTGCCGTGGGCGAAGGCGGTCGCGGACGACGGAGGGTTCAAGACCCGCGCCGAACTCGAGGCGATCTACCGCGACGGCGCAGGCCTCGCCGACGGCGACCCGGTCATCGCCTACTGCCGCATCGGTGAGCGCTCCAGCCACACCTGGTTCGTGCTCAAGCACCTGCTCGGCTTCGAGGACGTCCGCAACTACGACGGGTCGTGGACGGAGTGGGGCAGCGCCGTGCGGGTTCCGATCGTCACCGGCACCGAGCCTGGCACCGTCTGAGCGTGTGACAATGGCTGGGATGAGCACCAGCCACGTCCCCGACACCCTCGCCGAGATCCGCGACGCCTTCCTGGAGACCCCGGAGGCCGATCGTCTGCTGCTGCTCCTCGAGTACGCCGATGAGCTCCCCGAGGTCTCGGACGAGGTCGCAGCGCACCCGGAGATGTGCGAGCGCGTGGCCGAATGCCAGTCGCCCGTCTACATCTATGTCGAGGTGGCCGACGACGTGGTCACCATGCATGCGACGGCGCCGCCCGAGGCCCCGACCACCCGCGGTTTCGCGAGCATCCTCGTGCAGGGCGTCACGGGGCTCTCCCCCGACGAGGTTCTCGCGATCCCCGACGACTATCCGCAGTCGATCGGGCTGACGAAGGCCGTCTCGCCTCTGCGCATCGCCGGCATGACGGGCATGCTGATGCGCGCCAAGAACCAGGTCAGGCAGAAGCGCTGAGGCCCTGCGCCTCGAGCCACGACGTGATCGCCTCGCTCCACGCCGCCTGGTCGTAGTTCCACAGCTTAGTATGCCGCGCGACGGTGAATCGCGGCATCGTGACGAGATCGGGGCGGGCATCATGCAACGCCTGCGAGGCGTCGACCGGCACGAACCCGTCGTCCTCGCTGTGAAGGATCAGGATGGGTGCGCGCAGTTCGTCCGCCCTGGCGACCATGTCGAGCCTGTCGAACGAGATCGCCTCATCGGCGCCGCTGAGCCGTGCGGTCAGAGGAACCTGGAGTGCTCCCATCGCGAGGTCGGGAAGCGGAGCGCGCACGCGGGCCAGCGCGGCCTGGAACCGCAGCACCGTGCGCCAGTCGACCACGGGAGACTCGAGGATCAGCCCCGCGATGCGGTCCCGGTTCCCCGAACTCACCGCCGCCTGCAACGCCACCGCTCCACCCATGGACCACCCCATGAGGATCACTCTGTCGGCGCCGTGCCGCAACGCGTAGGAGATCGCCGCGTCCACGTCGCGCCATTCCGCCGCGCCCAGTGCGTATGCACCTGCCCGGCTTCGCGGCGCCTCCCCGTCGTTGCGGTACGACACGACGAGGTTCGGCAGGCCGGCGCCGTGCAGCACGGGGACGGCCCTGAGACATTCGGCGCGCATCGCACCCCGGCCGTGCACCTGGATCACCCACGTCGACGACTCACCGGGGAAGTACCACGCGGGGCAGGGACCCGCCGGTGAGCCGATCAGCACGTTCTGCCACGGCAGATGCAGTTCGCCTGGCGACGAGTAGTACCAGCCGCTGAACGTCGCATCCCGGTCGACCCGTGCGCCCGGCTCGATCTGCGTGAGGAGCTTGCGCCGCACGGATGACGCGTCGGCCGCGAGCACCGCCCCGAGCTTCACGTAGCCGTATGTCCCGGTCGTGAAGAGGCCGTAGCGTCCCGGGAGCTCGGTGTCGGGTGTGCGCGCAAGCTCGATGGTCTGCGCTCCGGTGTCGATCGACCGGATGACGGTGTCCTTCGCCCTGCCACGAGGTGTGATCACGCGGCGCGCCACGCTCAGCACCAGCAGCGCGACCGAGGCGCCGAGGGCGAGCACCGCGGGGACGAGGATCGCAACGGCGTGCCTGAGACTCTTCATCGCCTCCTGACTCTAGCCTGTTGCCGTGACCGCTCAGCCCGATGCCGGGACCGAATTCGACGCCGCCGTAGCCGAACTGCGTGACACCGCCTTCCGTGCGGACATCACGGTTCGGGAGATCGCCACGCCCCAGGGCCTCGCCCCCTATGCGATCGCGCTCGCCGCGGACGTGCGCCCCGGCCCCGACGGCGAGTCGGTGTACGGCACGGGCCGGTTCGTCTTGCTGCACGATCCCGACGCTCCGACTGCATGGGACGGCACCTGGCGCATCGTGCTCTTCGCCCAGGCGCCTCTGGAACCGGAGATCGGCACGGATCCGCTCCTCGCCGACGTCACGTGGTCGTGGCTGGTCGACGCCCTGGAGTCGCGGAAGGCGGTCTACCACTCGGCATCCGGCACGTCGACGAAGACGCTGTCCAAGGGTTTCGGCGGGCTTGCGGTCGAGGGCGATGGCGCACAGATAGAATTGCGTGCGTCCTGGACACCAGAGGGGCCGCTGCGACCGCACGTCGAGGCGTGGGCCGAACTGGTGGGAATGCTGGCGGGGCTTCCGCCCGGATCCGAGGGCATCGCCGTGATCGGCGCGCGAAAGGCTGCACGTGACTGAATACTCCGTGATCTCGGATGCCGAGGAATTCCTCGCGGCGTGCGCCGCACTGGCTGAAGGGACCGGTCCGGTCGCCGTCGACGTCGAGCGCGCGTCCGGCTTCCGCTACTCGCAGCGGGCGTATCTGGTTCAGGTCTTCCGTCGCGGGGCCGGGGTGTTCCTCTTCGATCCTCCGGCGCTCGGCGACTTCTCCCCCCTTCAGCGCGCGATCGGCGCTGAGCAGTGGGTCTTCCACGCGGCGAGCCAGGACCTCCCGTCGCTGCGCGAGCTCGAGCTCGAGCCGGCGTCGATCTTCGACACCGAACTCGCGTCGAGGCTCCTCGGCCATGAGCGTGTCGGGCTGGCTGCCGTGGTCGAGTCCACCCTTGGCATCACGCTGAAGAAGGAGCACTCGGCCGCGGACTGGTCGACGCGGCCGCTCCCTGCGGCATGGCTCGAGTACGCGGCCCTCGATGTGCTCCATCTCGTGGATGTCAAGGAGGCGCTCGAGGCCGAGCTGGCGGAGCAGGGCAAGACGCAGTTCGCCGCAGAGGAGTTCGCCGCCACGCTCGCGCGGCCCCCGAAGCCTCCGCGGGAGGACCCGTGGCGGCGTCTGAGCGGACTCCACCAGGTGCGCGGCGCCCGCAACCTCGCCGTGGCCAGGGAGCTGTGGCTCGCCAGGGAGGCGTACGCGCAGGAGCAGGACGTGTCCCCCGGCCGTCTCGTGCCCGATCGGTCGCTCGTCGCCGCGGTGCTCGCGAATCCGCAGAGCAAGTCGGCACTCGCCGGCAACAAGGAGTTCCAGGGCCGAGCGAGCCGCACTCAGATCGACAGGTGGTGGCAGGCGATCGTCGACGGACGCGCGACCGAAGAGCTGCCGCGGGAGCGGATGCCGAGCGATGCGCTTCCGCCGCCGCGCGCCTGGGCCGACCGCAACCCCGAGGCGGACGCCCGCCTCAAGGCCGCACGCCCCGTCGTGGAGGCCGCAGCGCAGGAACTGGGCATGCCGACGGAGAACCTGCTGACCCCGGAGTACCTGCGGAGGGTCGCCTGGGACGGACCGGCTGCCACGGCGGAGGCGGTGGGAGCCGCGCTGGCGGCACTGGGCGCGCGTCCATGGCAGATTGCACAGGTCGCACAGAAGATCGCGGATGCGTTTGTAGAGGCCGCGCAATCGCCTGACGCCTCGTCGGCGGCCCGTTCGTAGGTTCGACCCAACCGATTCCTCCCGTTTCTGCGGCGTTCCTAGACTGAGGCCAACGCACAAACTTGGAGGCAGAGTGGCCGAGATCTCGGACGTCTACTTCGTCGATGGAGTGCGCACCCCCTTCGGGCGCGCCGGCGAAAAGGGCATGTACTGGAACACCCGCGCTGATGACCTCGCCGTGAAGGCGACCATCGGCCTGATGGAGCGCAACGCGGCCGTCCCGGCCGACCGGATCGACGACGTGGCGATCGCCGCGACGAGCCAGACCGGAGACCAGGGGCTCACGCTCGGGCGCTCCGTCGCGATCCTCGCCGGACTGCCCCAGACGGTGCCGGGGCTCGCGATCGACCGCATGTGCGCGGGCGCCATGACGGCCGTCACCACGATGGCGGGCTCGATCGGCGTCGGCATGTACGACTTCGCTCTCGCGGGCGGGGTCGAGCACATGGGCCACCACCCCATCGGCGGCAACGCCGACCCGAACCCGCGCTTCGTGGCGGAGAAGATGGTCGACCCGGGCGCGCTCAACATGGGTGTCACGGCCGAGCGCATCTTCGACCGCTTCCCGCACCTGACCAAGGAGCGCTCCGACCGCTTCGGGATGCTGAGCCAGCACAAGGTGCAGGCGGCCTACGACGCCGGCAAGATCCAGCCCGACCTCGTGCCTGTCGCGATCAAGGACGCCGACGGTGCGTGGGGCCTCGCCACGGAGGATGAGGGCCGCCGCCCGCAGACCACTATGGAGGACCTCGCCGGCCTCAAGACCCCGTTCCGCCCGCACGGACGCGTCACCGCGGGCACCTCTTCCCCTCTCACCGACGGCGCCACCATGTCGCTGCTCGCCGGCGGCGGCGCGGTCAAGGAGTTCGGGCTTGCGCCGAAGATGCGCATGGTGTCGTTCGCATTCGCCGGCGTGCAGCCGGAGATCATGGGCATCGGACCGATCCCGTCGACCGAGAAGGCGCTGAAGAAGGCCGGTCTCGATATCTCGGACATCGGCCTGTTCGAGCTGAACGAGGCGTTCGCCGTCCAGGTCATCTCCCTGCTCGACCACTTCGGGATCGCCGACGACGACCCCCGTGTGAACCCGTGGGGCGGGGCGATCGCGCTCGGTCACCCGCTCGCCGCGTCGGGCGTGCGACTCATGATCCAGCTCGCCGCGCAGTTCGCGGAGCGCCCGGATGTCCGTTACGGTCTGACCGCCATGTGCGTCGGTCTCGGCCAGGGCGGATCGGTCATCTGGGAGAACCCCCACTACGACGGAAAGAAGAAGAAGTGAGCTACGAGGACGTCGACTTCTCCCCCATCCAGGCCCTGACCGACGGCGAGGTCGTCACGCACTCCCCTGTGCGCGACATCCGCCTCCCCTCGGGCAAGGTGTTGGCGCTGATCACACTCGACAACGGCCGCGACCACACCCGGCCGAACACGCTCGGGCCAGCCACGCTCACCGAGCTCGGCGAGACCCTGACCGCGCTCAAGGCGCGTGCTGCGGCCGGCGAGATCCAGGCGGTCGGCATCACCGGTAAGCAGTACATCCTGGCAGCGGGCGCCGACCTCTCCGACATCTCGAAGGTGGGATCGCGCGACAACGCCCGTCTCATCGCCCAGCTCGGGCACAAGGTTCTCGGCATGCTCGGCGAACTGGGCGTTCCGTCGTTCGCCTTCGTCAACGGCCTCGCGCTCGGCGGCGGACTCGAGATCGCGCTCAACTCGACGTATCGCACGGTCGACGCCTCCGCCGCGGCCGTCGCACTGCCGGAGGTGTTCCTCGGGATCATCCCCGGCTGGGGCGGTGCATACCTCCTGCCGAACCTCATCGGCATCGAGAACGCTCTCGAGGTCGTCATCTCGAACCCGCTCAAGCAGAACCGGATGCTCAAGCCGCAGCAGGCGTACGAACTCGGCATCTTCGACGCGATCTTCCCTGCGGCGAACTATCTCGAGAACTCGCTCGCATGGGCCGATGCGGTGCTCTCGGGCAAGAAGGTGGAGCGCAAGAACGAGCCGGGGAAGATCGAGCGGCTCACCAAGTGGCCGATCGCGATCAAGATGGCACGAGGGATGCTCGAGTCGAAGATCGGCACCGTTCCCCGATCGCCGTATGTGGCGCTCGACCTGCTCGACAAGGCCAAGAGCGGCACGAAGGCCGAGGGCTTCGCCCGCGAGGACGAAGCCCTTGCCGAACTCGTCACGGGCGACCAGTTCGCCGCGTCGATGTACGCGTTCGACCTGGTGCAGAAGCGCGCGAAGCGACCCGTCGGCGCTCCCGACAAGGCGCTCGCGAAGAAGGTGACGAAGGTCGGCATCATCGGCGCCGGCCTCATGGCCAGCCAGTTCGCGCTGCTCTTCGTCCGCAAGCTCCAGGTGCCGGTGCTCATCACCGATCTCGACCAGGCACGTGTCGACAAGGGCGTCGCCTACATCCACGAGGAGATCGGCAAGCTGGAGGCGAAGGGACGGCTCGACGGAGACACCGCCAACAAGCTGCGCTCGCTCGTCACCGGCACGACCGACAAGAGCCTCTACGCCGACTGCGACTTCGTCATCGAGGCGGTGTTCGAGGAGGTCGGTGTCAAGCAGCAGGTGTTCGGCGAGATCGAGAAGATCGTCGCCGACGACGCGATCCTTGCGACCAACACCTCGTCGCTGTCCGTCGAAGAGATCGGTTCGAAGCTCGAGCACCCCGAGCGGCTCGTGGGCTTCCACTTCTTCAACCCGGTGGCAGTGATGCCGCTCATCGAGGTCGTCAAGACGCCGACGACGACGGATGCCGCCCTCTCGACCGCGTTCGTCGTGGCGAAGGGACTCGGCAAGAACGCCGTGCTCACGGCCGACGCGCCCGGCTTCGTGGTCAACCGGCTGCTCGCGAAGGTCATGGGCGAGGCGGCACGCGCCGTCTACGAGGGCACTCCGGTGGCCGACGTCGAGAAGGCGTTCGCTCCGCTGGGCCTGCCGATGGGACCGTTCCAGCTGATCGACCTGGTCGGCTGGAAGGTCGCCGCGCACGTGCAGGACACCATGGTGCACGCCTTCCCCGACCGGTTCTACGCGAACGAGAACTTCCACGCTCTGGCGGAGCTGGACGCGGTCGTCGAGAAGGACAAGGGCGGCAGGGTGACCGGCTGGACCAAGCAAGCCGAGAAGGTCACCAAGCCGGCCGTGGGCAGCACTCCGGCATCCGCGGAGACCATCCTCCGACGTGTGCAGGACGGCCTGGCCACCGAGATCAAGCTCATGCTCGACGAGGGTGTGGTCCCCGAGGTCGAGGACATCGACCTGTGCCTCATCCTCGGCGCAGGATGGCCGTTCATCGACGGCGGGGCATCGCCCTATCTCGACCGCGAGGGCGCATCGGAGCGCGCCTTCGGCGGAACGTTCCACACGCCGCCGATCCGCGGGATCGAGCGACGCTGACTGCGTGGCGACCTTGACGGGAGGGGGTCCCGGTGCGCTCGCATCGGGACCCCCTCCCATCGTCGGCTCAGTGGACGGCCGTGAGGCCGACGCGACGATCCACGACCGCGCATCGCACTGGGCCGATGCGCGGCGCAGCGGAGAACGCGCGACGAACAGGTGGTGAACTCCCTCGTCCTGGTGCGCCTCGGCGCGATCTGCGCCCTATGGAGCGGGCACAGTGGTGTCATGGACATGCTCTTCTCGATGCTCGGCGGCAAGGGGATGTCGAGCCTCTTCAAGACCGGTACCGCGATCCTCACGATGCTCTTGGTGGTTCCCGCGCTTCTGAAGCTGTTCGTGGTCACCGTCGACGAAGGCTGGGCGGCCATCCGCACACGCAACGGCAAGCCCATCATCCGCAACCGGCCCCCGCGTCGTCCTGCGCACCGCCGCGGCGCAGTGGGCGAGGTCGTCGTGCTCGACCCCGGCTCGCACGGGGCCTTCCCGCTGTTCTACTGGTACAAGCTCATCGACGTGCGCTGTCGCGCCACCGACCTTCCCGCGCGGGAGATGAGCGGGGCGAACGGGCATCAGCATCGCGTCCATGCGTCCTTCGAGTGGCGACCCATCCCCACTGGCCGTGATCTGCGCGTGTTCGAACTCGACGTCGTCAACGTCAAAGAGCGGGCCTCGAACATCGTGGGCGCCGCGCTTCGCGACGTGATCCGCGGTCTGGACGGCGCGGAACTCCCCCACAACGACGAGATCAACACACGAGTGATCGCAGCCAGCGCCGACGAAGTACGGCGGTCGTGCGGGGTGGAACTGATCCGCGTGATGGTCACCGGAGACGCGCTCACCGACGGCTACCTGCTGTCTACGGCACTGCGCGACGCCGACCGCGAAGCGCAGGTCGTCTCCGCCTTGCACGCCCTCAACTGAGCCGTGCCGGCGCGCGCTCAGCGTCTCCGGTCGCTTTCAGCGTCGCTGGTGCAGAGGGAGGTCGATGGCACCCGTCTCGCCTGCGTTCCTGGCCACCGGGATGCGCGTGCCGAGCACCTGCGCCACGACGTCCTGAGCGATCTTCGACGCCGTGAGGCCGGCATCCGCCAGCACCTGCTCCCGCGAGGCGTGATCGATGAACTCGTCGGGGAGCCCCAGTTCGTCGACAGCGGTGTCGATGCCGGCCTCCCGCAGCACCTGCCGCACCCTCGTGCCGATGCCTCCGACACGGATGCCGTCCTCGAGGGTGATGACGAGGCGGTGCCGTGCCGCCAGTTCGACGACGGAGGGCTGCACGGGAATCGCCCAGCGCGGGTCGATCACCGTCGCCCCGATGCCTTGGGCGCGCAGGCGGCCGGCGACGTCCATCGCGAGGGCGGCGAACGGGCCGATGCCGACGAGGAGCACGTCTTCGGCGTCTGCCCGCGCGAGCACATCCACTCCGTCTTCGAGGCGTTCGATCGCCGGGAGTTCGGGAGCCACTTCGCCCTTCGGGAATCGGATGACCGTCGGTGCGTCGTCGACCTCGACGGCCTCGTCGAGCGCCTCCTTCAGCCGTATGCCGTCGCGCGGCGCGGCGATGCGGATGTGCGGCACGATCTGCAGCATCGCAAGGTCCCACATGCCGTGGTGGCTCGGTCCGTCGGGACCGGTGACTCCCGCCCGATCGAGCACGAAGGTGACGCCTGCGCGGTGCAGAGCGACGTCCATGAGCACCTGGTCGAAGGCGCGCCCCATGAACGTCGCGTACACGGCGACGACGGGATGCAGCCCGCCGAAGGCGAGACCGGCGGCCGAGGCCACGGCGTGCTGCTCCGCGATGCCGACGTCGTAGACACGGTCGGGGAAACGCTCGGCGAAGGGCGCGAGGCCGGTGGGCCTGAGCATCGCCGCCGTCATCGCGATCACATCGGAGCGCCGCTGACCGACCTCAACGAGCGCGTCGGAGAAGACATCCGTCCACCCCTGCCCCCCCGAGGACAGCGTCTCCCCCGTCGTGGGATCGATCTTGCCCACGGCGTGGAACTGATCGGCTTCGTCGTCGCGCGCGGGCTGGAATCCCCGGCCCTTCTCGGTGATCGCGTGCACGATCACTGGTGCACCGTAGGACTTCGCGAGCTGCAGCGTCTCGATGAGCGCGGGGAGGTCGTGACCGTCGACGGGGCCGAGGTACTTGATGTCGAGGTTCGAGTAGAGAGCGTCGTTGTTGGTGAAGCGAGACAGGAAGCCGTGCGTTCCGCCGCGCACTCCGCGGAACAGCGCCCGCCCGACCGGTCCGAACGCGCGGAACAGCCGGTCGGACTTGCGGTGCAGATCCTTGTATGCGGCCGCGGTGCGGACGCGGTTCAGGTAGCGGGACATCCCGCCGATCGTCGGCGCGTAGGAGCGCCCGTTGTCGTTCACCACGATCACGAGATTGCGATCGTTGTCGTCGGAGATGTTGTTGAGAGCCTCCCACGTCATGCCGCCGGTCAGCGCGCCGTCTCCCACGACAGCCACCACGTGGCGATCCGCCCTTCCTGTGGCGGTCAGCGCGCGCGAGACGCCGTCGGCCCAGCTGAGCGAGCTCGACGCGTGGGAGGACTCGACGACGTCGTGCGGGCTCTCGCTGCGCTGCGGGTAGCCTGCGAGTCCGCCGCGCGCCCGCAGCGCCGAGAAGTCCTGACGCCCCGTGAGCAGCTTGTGCACGTACGACTGATGTCCGGTGTCGAAGATGATCGGGTCATCAGGAGACGAGAACACCCGGTGCAGCGCGATGGTGAGCTCCACCACGCCGAGGTTGGGTCCGAGATGCCCGCCGGTGCGCGACACGTTCTCGATCAGGAACTGCCGCACCTCTGCGGCCAGCTCGACCAGTTGCTCTTCGGACAGTCCGTCCAGATCGCGGGGTCCTGAGATGCTCGGAAGAACGGGCATCTGCACCTCCTCACAGGCACCGTCGACGACATCCGTTTCCGGTCGGACGTCCTGTCGATCCTATCGCGCGTGCCGGGGAATCCTCCGTGAGGCTCCGAGGCTTGACAGTGATGGCGGAGCCATCCTTTGAAGCCCGCACGCGCGAGCATGAAGCCTGCGCACGAGAGCGCCCCACCTGGCCGGAGCCGGATGGGGCGCTCGCGTGGGGGGCTGGTCAGACCAGCGACCGCAGCACGTACTGCAGGATGCCGCCGTTGCGGTAGTAGTCGGCCTCACCAGGGGTGTCGATGCGGACGATCGCGTCGAACTCGACGACCTGCTTGCCCTCGGGCGAGTGCTCGCTCGGCGTCGCCGTCACGTGCACGGTCTTCGGGGTGACACCGTTGTTGAGCTCCTCCAGGCCGGAGATCGAGACGATCTCGGTGCCGTCGAGGCCCAGCGACTCCCAGCTCTCACCCGCAGGGAACTGCAGCGGCACGACGCCCATGCCGATGAGGTTCGAGCGGTGGATGCGCTCGAAGCTCTCGGTGATGACCGCCTTGACGCCGAGCAGGTTGGTGCCCTTGGCCGCCCAGTCGCGCGACGAGCCCGAACCGTACTCCTTGCCGCCGAAGATCACGAGCGGGGTGCCCTGTGCCTGATAGTTCATCGCTGCGTCGTAGATGTACGACTGCGGACCCTCGGGCTTGGTGAAGTCGCGCGTGAAGCCGCCCTCGATCTGCTGACCGTCGTTGACGGCCTTGACCAGAGCGTTCTTCAGACGGATGTTGGCGAAGGTTCCACGGATCATCACCTCGTGGTTGCCGCGGCGCGAGCCGTAGGAGTTGAAGTCCTTCTGCGCGACGCCGTGCTCGGTGAGGTACTGCGCGGCGGGCGTCCCCGCCTTGATGTTGCCGGCGGGCGAGATGTGGTCGGTCGTGACCGAGTCACCAAGCGTCGCGAGCACGCGCGCGCCGGTGATGTCGGTGACGGGCGCCGGGGTCAGCTCCATGCCGTCGAAGTACGGAGCCTTGCGCACGTAGGTCGAGTTCTCGTCCCACTCGAACACGGGTCCGGTCGGGGTCGGGAGGTTGCGCCAGCGGTCGTCGCCGTCGAAGACGGTCGAGTACTGCTTGATGAACTGGTCGCGGGAGATCGACGAATCGATGATCTCCTGCACCTCCTCGGGAGCAGGCCAGATGTCCTTGAGGAACACGTCGTTCCCCTCGGCATCCGTGCCCAGCGCGTCGGTCTCGAAGTCGAAGTGCATCGAGCCGGCGAGGGCGTACGCGACGACCAGCGGCGGGCTCGCGAGGTAGTTCATCTTCACATCGGGGCTGATACGACCCTCGAAGTTGCGGTTGCCCGAGAGCACAGCGGTGACCGCCAGGTCGTTCTCGTTGATCGCGGCGGAGACCTCTTCGATCAACGGTCCCGAGTTGCCGATGCAGATCGTGCAGCCGTAGCCGACGGTGTAGAAGCCGAGCGCCTCGAGGTCCTTGTCGAGTCCGGACTTCTCGTAGTAGTCGGTGACGACCTTCGAGCCGGGGCCGAGCGTGGTCTTGACCCACGGCTTCTGCTTCAGGCCCTTCTCGCGCGCCTTGCGCGCCAGCAGACCCGCCGCGATCATGACCGACGGGTTCGACGTGTTGGTGCACGAGGTGATCGCAGCGAGGGTGACCGCGCCGTTGTCGAGGATGTACTTGTCCCCCGACGGCGTGGTGACCGGCACCGGCTTCGACGCGTTCGCCGGAGCGCCGCTGTTGATGTGCACGGGGCGCGTCGTCGGCTCCTCCTCACCGGGAACCTGGCCGGGGTCGGAGGCCGGGAAGGAGTGCTTCGACTCGAGGTCGACGATGTCCTCGCTCGTCGACGGCGTCGCGTAGTTCAAGATGTCCTGCTCGAACTGCGCCTTGGCCTCGGAGAGGAGGATGCGGTCCTGCGGACGCTTCGGGCCGGCGATCGACGGAACGACGGTGCCGAGGTCGAGCTCGAGGTACTCGCTGTACTGAGGCTCGTTGGCCGGGTCGTGCCACAGCGACTGCTCCTTGGCGTACGCCTCGACCAGCGCGACGGCCTCCTCGCTGCGACCGGTGAGACGCAGGTAGTCGAGCGTGACGTCGTCGATCGGGAAGATCGCGGCGGTCGAGCCGAACTCGGGGGACATGTTGCCGATGGTGGCGCGGTTGGCGAGCGGCACCGATGCGACGCCCGCACCGTAGAACTCGACGAACTTGCCGACGACGCCGTGCTTGCGCAGCATGTCGGTGATCGTGAGCACCACGTCGGTCGCGGTCACGCCCGCGGGGATCTCACCCGTGAGCTTGAACCCGACGACCCGCGGGATGAGCATCGACACCGGCTGTCCGAGCATCGCCGCCTCGGCCTCGATGCCGCCGACGCCCCAACCCAGCACGCCGAGGCCGTTGACCATGGTGGTGTGCGAGTCGGTGCCGACGCACGTGTCGGGGTAGGCGCGGAGCACGCCGTCGACCGTGCGGTCGTAGATGACCTTGGCCAGGTGCTCGATGTTGACCTGGTGCACGATGCCGGTGCCGGGGGGCACGACCTTGAAGTCCTGGAACGCGGTCTGGCCCCAGCGCAGGAACTGGTAGCGCTCGCCGTTGCGCTCGTACTCGATCTCGACGTTGCGCTCGAGCGCATCCTCGCGCCCGAACAGGTCGGCGATCACCGAGTGGTCGATGACCATCTCGGCCGGCGAGAGCGGATTGATCTTGTTGGCGTCGCCGCCGAGCGCCGTGACGGCCTCGCGCATCGTGGCGAGGTCGACGATGCAGGGCACACCGGTGAAGTCCTGCATGACCACGCGCGCAGGCGTGAACTGGATCTCCGTGTTCGGCTCAGCCGACGCATCCCACGACCCGAGCGCCTCGATCTGCGCCTTCGTGACGTTGGCTCCGTCCTCGGTGCGGAGAAGGTTCTCGAGGAGAACCTTGAGGCTGAAGGGGAGCTTGTCGAAACCGGGCACCGTGTCGATGCGGAAGATCTCGTAGTCGGTGCTGCCGACCGTCAGGGTGCTCTTGGCACCGAAGCTGTTCACCGTGGACACGAATCCGTCTCCTTCTATTCGGATGGGAGCGACAGGCGCCTCCATCTTGCTCGCCTCCGACGCCGCACGGCTAGCAAGGCGCACCTAACCAGTCTGCCCCGCGGTCGCCGCAGACGAAAGCCCGCGATTTATCTTGATGTCGAGATAAATCTATCACGCCGCGGGAGCTGCGGGAGCATCCGACGCGCGGGGGTAGAGCGCACGCACGACGAGCCAGGTGACTGCGACCAGCGGTGCGAACAGCGGCAGGCCCATGATGAGCTTCAGCGTCCCGAGCGCGGTCACGTCGCCGGCGAGATACAGCGGCAGCTGCACCGCGAGACGCGCGAAGAACAACGCGGCCCACGCGATGCCCAGCCAGAAGAACGCCCTGCGTTTGCGGCGATCCCGCCGCCACATCGTGCCCTCCCCCATGAGGAAGCCGATGGCCAGGCCGATGAGCGACCAGCCGATGAGGGCCGACACGAGGAGAACGGTTCCGTAGGCGGCGTTCGTGATGAGCCCGGGCACGAAGTTGTCCTGCCCGCGCCCGGTCCACAGTGCGAGCGCGGCGGCAGCCGCCGCGGCGACGAGGCCGCCGATCGCGGCCGACGGCGGCGACTTCTGAATGAGACGGATGACCGTGAACACGGCCGCAGCCCCCACGGACACTCCGAGCGCCAGGATCAACGGCTCAGGCTGGATCGTGAAGAGCACGACGAA
This sequence comes from Microbacterium sp. XT11, assembly GCF_001513675.1. Taxonomy (NCBI): domain Bacteria; kingdom Bacillati; phylum Actinomycetota; class Actinomycetes; order Micrococcales; family Microbacteriaceae; genus Microbacterium; species Microbacterium sp. XT11. The sequence goes on from NZ_CP013859.1 coordinate 2,695,634, forward strand.
CGCGAGGCTGGGAATGACGGATTCGAGGACGCCGCGCCACCCGCCCATGGCCGACCACACGACCCGCTGCGTCGACGCGCCGTCCGCCGGGTCGAGACCAGCGCGACGCGCTGCTCCCCCGAGGGCGGCGCCGAGCACCTCCGACGCCCTCGGCTCACGGATGTCGTCCTCCGCGGCCTCCGGCGCTTTCTCGTCGCCCGGACCCGGCACGGTCACGCCGAGCCCGGGGTCGCAGGCATCTTCAGCGGGATGAGGTCGCGCGGTGGCATCGGAGCTCCGCCCCGGACGACCACGATGGAGCGGAAGAGATCCTCGACCTTGGCTGCGGCGTCGAGATCCGACGTCGCGGCCCCGCTGATCACACCGCGGAGGAACCAGCGTGGGCCGTCGACGCCGACGAATCGCGCCAGTCGCAGCTCGGATCCCTCGCTCGCCGGTGCGGGCACCTCCGCGAGGAGCTCCTTGCCCAGCGACCCCTCCCGCTCCTCGACTCGACCGCCCTGGGCGCGGATCTGGTCGCGCAGCTGCACGCGCGTCTCATCCCAGAGCCCGCCGGAGCGCGGAGCCGCGAACGGCTGCACCTGCAGAGAAGAGTCGGCGTAGTCGAGGCCGACGGCGACGATGCGCTTGGACTGCTCCTCCACCTCGAGGCGCAGGTTCAGCCCTTCGCGCGGAAGGATCTTAATGCCGCCGAGATCGATGTAGGGGCGGACGGGATTGGCCTCGGAGTCGTCGAGGGGACCCTCAGTCGCGCGGTTCGCGGGTGCGGACTTCGCTGGTGTCGCGTTGTTGTCAGTCATTGGTCTTCCCTGCCTGGTATCCGGTCGATCCGAATCCGCCGTCACCGCGGACGCTCTCCGGCAGCTCCTCCACGGGGAGGAACCGGGCACGCGTGACGGGCATGATGATGAGCTGCGCGATGCGGTCGCCGACCGCCACATCGTACGCGCTGCGGAGGTCCGTGTTGAGCAGGCTCACCTTGATCTCACCGCGGTATCCGGCGTCGACGGTCCCCGGCGAGTTCACGATGGTGATGCCGTGCTTCACCGCCAGGCCGCTGCGCGGCACGACGAAGGCCGCATAACCCTCGGGGAGCGCGATGCGCACACCCGTCGGCACGAGGGCGCGCTCGCCCGGCTCGAGGCGTACCGCTTCGGCGGCGACGAGGTCGGCGCCCGCGTCACCCGGGTGCGCGTATGCCGGCAGGGCGACATGACCGTCGAGGACAGGGGCGATAATGGGGACATCGACGCAATCACTCACCCCACGAGGCTAATGCAGAACACCGCCGCAGACACACGCCCGCTGTATCGGGAACGGCTTTCGCCGAGCCTGTGGCTTCTGGTGACGGTGGCGCTCGCGGGACCGATGGTCGCGCTCGTCTTCGTGCCGGTCGGTTCGACGATCGCGCTGCTCATCGGCGGTGCGGTGTCGGCGCTGCTGGTCGCGTGCGCGATCGTGGCGACGCCCGTGGTGAGCGTGGAGGGCGGAGAGCTGCGCGCGGGTCGGGCGCACATCGACGTGCGTCACCTGGGCGAGCCGTTGCCGCTCGTCGGTGAGAGCGCCCGTGAGGCACGGGGTCCCGGTCTGCCTGCCCGCGGGTGGCACCTGATCCGCGGCGGCATCGACGGAGTCGTCGTGGTACCGGACATCGATCCCGACGACCCGGTCACCCACTGGACCATCTCCAGCCGCACGCCGGACCGGTTGGCGGCCGCGATCACCGCAGCCAGGATCTGAGCACGTCCGCCCCCGCGAACTTCGGGCGACGGGCACACCGCAGACGAGCAGCGCCGAGACGACGGAGCAGGGCCGAGACGACGGAGCAGAGCCGAGACGACGACGCGCCCCCGAGCCGTCGGGCCGGGGGCGCGTGAAGTGCGATGGGGATGCGCTCAGGCAGCGCACTCCTTGCAGATGGGGCCGGACGCGTCCTCGTGGTCCAGCTGCGAGCGGTGCTTCACGAGGAAGCAGCTCATGCAGGTGAACTCGTCCTGCTGCGCCGGCAGCACGACGACGTCGAGCTCGAGGTCGGAGAGGTCGGCCCCCGGCAGATCGAAGCTGGACGGGTTGTCCGCGTCCTCGTCGCCCGTCGCGCCGGACAGCTTGTCCGGCACACGCTCCTTCAGGGCTTCGATCGACTCGGAGTCGTCTTCGCTCTTTCGGGGAGCGTCGTAATCGGTGGCCATGCGGTAGATCTCCACTTTCATGGTGCGAGTGGGTGGTGCGCCGTCGGGTAATCGGCGGCCATAGTTTGCACGACCGCGAGCGAATACGCAAATGCCCGCGGGCGCACCCGAGCAAACTCACGGCACGCCCAGGGTATTCCCGAATCGAGGCCGCCGTGCGTGACACCATGAGGACACACCCATCAGAGGGGCATTCGCATGGAAAACGTCACCATCGTCGGCACAGAAGCAGGAGTGCTCGTCCTCGCCACCGAGTCGGGCGAGCGGTTCGCGCTGCCCATCGACGACGTGCTGCACCGTGAGATCCGCCGCGCGACACGGCAGAGCGAGCCCGCCGCGCAGAAGCTGGCCGCCAGCCCTCGCGACATCCAGGCGCAGATCCGGGCGGGACTCACCGCCCCGGAGGTCGCCGAGCTGCTGGGCATCACGGTCGAGGACGTCACGCGGTTCGAGGGGCCCGTGCTCGCTGAGCGCGAGCACATCATCGGCCAGGCCCTGGCCGTTCCGGTGCTCATCGGAAGCGAGGTCGAGCCCGATGCCCAGCCCACGTTCGGCACGGCGATCCGCGCCAAGCTCGCCGAGGTCCACGCGACGGGCGAGCGGTGGGCGAGCTGGAAAGAGGAGTCCGGCTGGGTCGTGAAGCTCGAGTTCACAGCGAACGAGGTGGAGCACGACGCACGGTGGAGCTTCGATCCGCGCCGCAGCGCCCTCGCTCCGCTGAACGCCGATGCCACGCAGCTCTCCCGCCAGGGATCGCTCCCTGAGGGTCTGATCCCGCGCCTGCGCGCCGTCGACACCGAGCGGCCGTCGCCGTACAAGGACGACAGCAGGTTCGATTCCGGTGCGTTCGGTCCTCGTCTGCTTCCCGCCCCGGATGTCGAGGCGGAGGAGCCGGCCGTGCCGGAGCGGTCGGCCCCAGCCGTGCAGGACGCCGCGATCAAGCGCGCGCCGGAGTCTCAGACGACGAGCCCGGAGACAGCCGACCTGCTCGAGGCGCTGCGGCGCAGACGCGGCCAACGAGAGACCGCGCCGCTCATGCCGGGAGACGACGAGCCGGCACACGCGAACCCGATCGCGATCTTCGACGCCTTCGAGAGCGCTCCCGAAGCAGAAGAGCCGGAGCCGGAGCCCTCCCCCGACCCGGGGCCCACCGCGGAGAACAGCGGACGCAAGCGGCGCCGCAACGCGATGCCGTCGTGGGACGAGATCGTCTTCGGCGCCCGCACGGACGACTGAGCCGACGGAGATCAGGACCGCGACCCGACGCGCGGGAGCTCAGCGGCTGAACGCGCCGAGCCGCACCATCGGCACCTGACGCTCTTCCGGTGTGAGCCCGCCGTGCTGACCGATCATGCCGCGACTGCGCTGGTCGGCAGCCGTGCCGTCGTACACCGCGCCGATCCCCCGCGGCACGAGCAGCAGGTCGCCGATGCGCGACGCCGCGGCATCGGTCACCACGGAGCCGAACAGCCCGGATGCGACGGCTTCATCCCGTGTGGCGACGTCTGCGACGCCGTCCAGGTCGCGACGCCACCGCTCGGCGACGGCATCCGCCACCACCCCCTGCTCGACGTAGGCGTGGATCATGCGCGGTTCCCCGCCCAGGTGACGGACGCCGCGGAGATCACGCGCCTCCAGCACGATCTGCCGGTGAGCGGGCACATCGACCATCCCGTGGTCCGCGGTGACGAGCACGCCCACCCCCGGCGGCACGCGCTGAGCGAGCGCCGCATCCACGTCCTCCAGCGCCGCGACCCACTGAGGAGAGGCGATCCCGTGCTTGTGACCGGCCTTGTCGACCTCGGGGACGTAGCAGTACACGAAGGCACCGGGATGCCGCTCGGCGAGGTCGTACGCCGCGGCGACACGGTCGGCCGGCGTCCTGGCGGCGATGAACTCCGCACCCCGCAGCGTGGCCCTGCTGAAGCCGCTGTGCGCATAGGCCGCCACGCCCACGGCGAACACCGGCCGCCCCTGCGCGCGTTCCCGCTCGAACACCGTCGGGAGGGGCTGCCATCGCTCCGGGTCGATCCCGTCGCTCTCCCATCCCGAGAGCTGGTTGACGAGCACGTCACGTTCACGGTCGAGGACCCTGTACCCGACGAGGCCGTGCTCACCCGGCTGGACGCCTGTGAGGATGCTCGTCAGTGCGGACGCCGTCGTGGACGGGAACACCGAGTACGCGACGTCCTTCTTCGTCAAGACCGAGGTGAGGGCTCGCGCGTGGCCCGCGTGGGCGCGAAGGCTGATGGCGCCGAGCCCGTCGACGAGCAGGAGGACGACAGACTCGGCGCGCGGCAGCTGTGCGGACTCGCCGCGCAGCGCGGCGATGAGGTCGTCCGCCACCCCGACGACGCTCCGGGCTGTCGGCGACTCGGACGGTAGCATGAGGGACATCCGAGCCAGTCTGACACAGGCTCCCGTCTGCCCTCAGGAACTCCATGCCGAAGACCCCTCCTCCCGAGCTCGCCCCTGAACGCATCCAGGACATCGATCTCGAAAGCGAGATGCAGGGCTCGTTCCTCGAGTACGCCTACTCCGTCATCTACTCCCGCGCGCTGCCCGATGCACGCGACGGCCTCAAGCCCGTTCAGCGTCGCATCCTCTTCCAGATGGCGGAGATGGGTCTGCGTCCAGACCGCGGGCACGTGAAGAGCGCCCGCGTCGTCGGGGAGGTCATGGGGAAGCTGCATCCCCACGGCGACTCGGCGATCTACGACGCGCTCGTGCGCCTCGCGCAGGACTTCGCACTGCGGGTGCCGCTCGTCGACGGCCATGGGAACTTCGGCTCTTTGGACGACGGTCCCGCGGCCGCCCGCTACACCGAGGCTCGCCTGGCCTCGCCCGCCATGGCGCTCACGGAGGATCTCGACGAGGACGTCGTCGACTTCGTCCCCAACTACGACGGTCAGTTCCAGCAGCCGGCGGTTCTGCCCGCCGCGTTCCCGAACCTCCTCGTCAACGGCGCGAGCGGCATCGCCGTGGGCATGGCGACCAACATGGCCCCGCACAACCTCATCGAGGTCGTCGCCGCCGCCACACACCTGCTCGAGCACCCCGACGCCACGACCGAGGAGCTGATGGAGTTCGTCCCAGGGCCGGACTTCCCGTCCGGCGGCATCCTCATGGGCCTCGACGGCGTGAAGGACGCGTACACCACGGGCCGCGGCGCATTGCGCGTGCGCGGCAAGGTGTCCATCGAGCCGCTCGGTCCGCGGCGCACGGGCATCATCGTCTCCGAGTTGCCGTACATGGTGGGCCCTGAGCGCCTCATCGAGAAGATCCGCGACGCCGTGCAGTCGAAGAAGCTGCAGGGCATCAGCGATGTCACCGACCTCACCGACCGCAACCACGGTCTGCGGGTGGCGATCGGGGGGAAGACCGGGTTCGAGCCGAACGCCGTGCTCGAACAGCTGTACCGCCTCACCCCGCTCGAGGACTCCTTCAGCATCAACAACGTGGCGCTGGTCGACGGCCAGCCACGCACGCTCGGTCTCAAGGACCTGCTCAGCGTCTACGTGTCTCATCGCCTCGAGGTCGTCACCCGCCGCAGCCGCTTCCGGCTGGCACGCCGCGAAGAGCGTCTGCATCTCGTCGAGGGCCTCCTCATCGCGATCCTGGACATCGATGAGGTCATCCAGGTCATCCGCTCCTCGGACGATTCGGAGCAGGCGCGGAGCCGACTGCGCGCCGTCTTCGACCTGAGCGAGGCGCAGGCCGAGTACATCCTCGAGCTGCGCCTGCGCCGGCTGACGAAGTTCTCGCGCATCGAGCTGGAGTCGGAGCGTGACGCGCTTCTCGCCGAGATCGCCTCGCTGCGCGAGCTGCTGAGCAATGACGCGCTGCTGCGAGCTGCGGTCGCCAAGGAGCTCGATGCCGTCGCCGATGCGTACGGAACGCCCCGGCGCACGCTGCTGATGAACGCGGCGCCGCCGAAGCCCCGAGCGTCGAAGGGTGCGGCGGATCTGCAGATCGCGGATGCGCCCACTGTGCTCGTCCTCTCGACGACGGGCCGCGCCGTGCGCGTCGACCTGGGCGAAGGTCAGGAGCTCGCGACGCCCGCACGCCGCAGCAAGCACGATGCCATCCTCACGACCGTGGCGACCACCGTACGGGCGGAGATCGGTGCGCTGACCAGCGCCGGCCGCGTCGTGCGCTTCTCCCCCGTCGATCTGCCGTCGGTGCCCGCGTCGTCCGTGCAGCTCGCGGCAGGCACGCCCCTCCGCGACTACCTCGGCATCACCGACCGAGCAGAGCGCATCCTCTCCTTCGTCCGGTTCGACAGCGACACCCCCGTCGCTCTGGGCACGGCGCAGGGCACCGTGAAGAGGATCGTGCCATCGGCGCTGCCGGTGCGCCCCGACCTCGAGGTCATCGGACTGAAGCCAGGTGACTCGGTCGTCGGCGCGGCCGAGGCGCCCAACGATGCAGAGCTCGTCTTCGTCACGACCGATGCGCAGCTCCTCCGCTTCTCGGCATCCGCCGTGCGTCCGCAGGGAGCCCCGGCCGGCGGCATGGCGGGCATCAAGCTGAGTCCACGCGCATCGGTGCTGTTCTTCGGCGCCGTGACAGCCCCCGAGGCCGCGGTCGTGACCACCGTCTCCGGCACCGACAGCGCTCTGCCCGGCACCGAACCCGGCCGCGCGAAGCTCTCGGACTTCGCCGAGTACCCTTCGAAGGGCCGCGCGACGGGCGGCGTGCGCGCGCACGCGTTCCTCAAGGGCGAAGACCGGCTCACCGTGGCCTGGGTGGGGCCGGCGCCCGCGCTCGCTGTGGACCCGACCGGCGCCGTGCGCAAGCTGCCGGAGACGCGTTCCCGCCGTGACGCGTCGGGTCAGCCCGTCGACGGCGTCATCGGCTCGATCGGCCGCGCGCTGTCCTAACCCTCAGACGCCGGATCCCGGGCTCAGGCGTCGATGCTGGAACTCAGGCGTCGACCCCGGACGCAGGTGTCTGGTCCCGGGCTCAGGCGTCTGGTCCCGGGCTCAGGCGTCGATGGACTCGCGCGACAGACGGTCAGAGGAGTCGATGATGAACTCGCGGCGCGGCGCGACCTCGTTGCCCATGAGCAGCTCGAAGACGCGACCGGCGGCCTCGGCGTCCTCCATGCGGACCCGCCGAAGCAGACGACCGCCGCGGTCCATGGTCGTGGTGGCCAGCTGCTCCGCATCCATCTCGCCCAGACCCTTGTAGCGCTGGATCGGCTCCTGCCCGCGCTTGCCCGCCTTGCGCAGCTTGGCGAGCAGCGCGTGCATCTCCTGCTCGCTGTACGTGTAGATCGTCTCGTTCGGCTTCGAACCGGGGTTGATGACGATGATCCGGTGCAGCGGCGGGACAGCGGCGAACACCCGGCCGTGCTCGATGAGCGGACGCATGTAACGGAAGAAGAGCGTCAGGAGAAGGGTGCGGATGTGGGCGCCGTCGACGTCCGCGTCGCTCATGAGGATGATCTTGCCGTACCGAGCGGCGTCGATGTCGAACGTGCGTCCGGAGCCGGCGCCGATCACCTGGATGATCGAGGCGCACTCCGCGTTCGACAGCATGTCGCCGATCGACGCCTTCTGCACGTTCAGGATCTTCCCGCGGATCGGCAGCAGAGCCTGGAACTCGCTGTTCCGGGCGTTCTTCGCGGTGCCGAGCGCGGAGTCGCCCTCGACGATGAACAGCTCGCTGCGCTCCACGTCGTTCGTGCGGCAGTCGACGAGTTTCGTCGGAAGGGTCGACGACTCCAGGGCGTTCTTGCGCCGCTGTGTCTCCTTGTGCGCGCGGGCCGATACCCGCGCCTTCATCTCGGCGACGATCTTGTCGAGCAGCTGGGTGGCCTGACTCTTGTCGTCGCGCTTGGTCGACGAGAACCGTGCGGCGAGATCCTTGCGCAGCACCTGGGCGACGATCTGACGAACGGCGGGGGGGCCGAGGACCTCCTTGGTCTGCCCTTCGAACTGCGGCTCTGGCACGTTGACGGTGAGCACCGCCGTGAGGCCTGCGAGCACGTCGTCCTTCTCGAGCTTGTCGTTGCTGCCCACTTTGAGGCGACGCGCGTTCTGCTCCACCTGCGCGCGCAGCACCTTCAGCAGCTCCTGCTCGAAGCCCTGCTGATGCGTACCGCCCTTGGGTGTGGCGATGATGTTGACGAACGACCGGATGACCGTGTCGTACCCCGTGCCCCAGCGAAGTGCGAGGTCGACCTCGCACACCCGCTCGACTTCCGTGGCCACCATGTGCCCGTCTGGCTGGAGCACGGGGACCGTCTCTCGGAAGGTTCCCTGTCCCTGCACCCGCCACGTGTCGGTCACAGGCGGGTCGATGGCGAGGAAGTCCACGAACTCGGAGATGCCGCCCTCATAGCGGTATGAGGTCTCGTTGGGCTCGTCGCCGCGCTCGTCCCGGATGACGATCTCGAGCCCCGGGACGAGGAACGCGGTCTGCCTGGCGCGCGTCTCCAGTTCGCCGAGCTGGAAGGCCGCATCCTTGGTGAAGATCTGCCTGTCCGCCCAGTAGCGGATCCTGCTGCCCGTGACGCCGCGCGGCGCCTTGCCGATGACGCGGAGCTCGCTCTTCTCCTCGAACGGGGAGAAGGGAGCGTCCGGTCGCTTCTCCCCCGCGTCCGCGAAGATGCCGGGCTCGCCGCGGTGGAACGACATCGCGTAGGTCTTGCCGCCCCGGTCGACCTCCACGTCGAGACGCTCCGACAGGGCGTTCACGACGGAGGCGCCCACGCCGTGGAGCCCACCGGAGGCCGCATACGACCCGCCGCCGAACTTGCCACCCGCATGCAGCTTCGTGAAGACGACCTCCACGCCGGTCAGGCCGGTGCGGGGCTCGACGTCGACGGGGATGCCGCGACCACGGTCATGCACCTCGACGCTGCCGTCGGCGTGCAGGATCACATCGATCCTCGACCCGTTGCCCGCGACGGCCTCGTCGACGGCGTTGTCGATGATCTCCCAGAGGCAGTGCATGAGCCCAGGAGAGCCGTTCGAGCCGATGTACATCCCGGGTCGTTTGCGGACGGCTTCGAGCCCTTCGAGCACCTGGAGATGATGGGCGGAATACTCGGCGGTCACAATCCTCGATTCTATTCGCGGCGGTCGCAGCGACCCGGCAGACACTCCCCGGCGCAGAGCAAGCCGCATCGCCCGGCGTACGCGCTGAGCGAAACACGCCGCACATCGGGCATGCCCACAGCCGGGGCGTGGTTGTATTGAGCACGCCCTCACAGCGAACCCGACAACGAGGAGGCACAGAGATGAACGCAACGACCGAACGTGAGACCTCCGCGATCGAGTTCCGCCTGACCGCGATGGACCGGTGCGACTCGTGCGGCGCCCAGGCGTACATCGCCGCCACCGTCAACGGCTCCGAGCTGCTCTTCTGCGCCCACCACGGTCGCAAGTACGAGGAGAAGCTGCGCAGCGTGGCGACGAGCTGGCACGACGAGACCGCCCGTCTCATCGAGGCGTGAGCTCAGCGAGGATTCTCCCCGCCTGAAGGATCGACGATCACCCGGCGCACCCGTGAGGTGAGCCTGGTGAGGATCTCCTCCCCGACCGTTCCGATGCGCTCGGCGAGAGTGGTCGCGTTCGACTCGCCCCGATCGCCGGCACCGAACACGCGCACCTCGTCACCCACCGCGACCCCCGGCCATCCCCTGACCTCGGCGCTGGTCGCTCCGATTCCCGTCAGCGGACGCAACCCGGCAGGCGTACCCACGTCGACACCGACGAGCGTGGACGGCAACCCGTCGAACGCTCCGATCCCGAGTGTGACGCGGTCGTCTTCGACCTCGGTGACGAAGGCGACCAGATCGGCTGCGGGAGTGACACCTTCCAGCTCCGGCCCGTCGGCCGAGCGGATGCCGTAGCAGAACGCGCCGATGCGTGAGAGCGACCCCCGCAGTTCGGGGCGCCACCACGAAGCCGCAGATGCCGTGAGGTGGAGAGCGCCCGGCTGCGGTCCTGTGGCGGACGCCGCATCCACCGCATCGAGGAACGCCTTCTGCGCGTCGTCGTCCTCGTCGTCGCTCGCCTCGGCGAGGTGGCTCCAGATGCCGGCGAAGTCGACGAGTCCGGCATTCTCCGCCGCGCGGACGCGTGTGAGGGCATCCGCCCAGTCCTCGCCGAGGACGCCGTTGCGGTGCAGGCCTGTATCGATCTTCAGGTGCACACGGGCGCACTGCCCGAGCCGCTCCGCCCGCGCGATCACGCGGTCGAGGTACTCGAGGGTGCCGACGCCGAGGTCGATGTCGTGCAGGAGAGCAGCGTCGACTTCGTCGTCACTGGAGGTTGCCCAGGCGAACACGCGCGCCGGCGTCTCCAGCACCCTCCTGATCTCCAGGCCGCCCCGGACGTCGTAGCTGCCGTACCATCCGAGTCCGGCCTGCTCCGCGGTCTCGGTCGCCCACGTCAGGCCATGTCCGTAGGCGTCGTCCTTCATCACGAACATCAACTCCGACGGAGCGATGCGCGCGCGCACGGCGTCGATGTTGGCACGCAGGCGGGCCGTGTGCAGGCGCAGTTCCGGACGCATCATCATGCCTCCCATCCACGTTCCGCGTGGAGTCCGGCGACCGCGACGAGCTCGGCGACCGTCAGGCCGGTGACAGCGCTCCAGCGGGCGAGAGCGGGTCCGGCGGCGCCCCGACCGCCGAAGTAGGTGACCTCGGTGTCGACGGGGACGTCCTCCCCTTCGAGGTCGACGACGCACACGTCCATCGCCACACGTCCGATGATGGGCCGTTCCCTGCCTTCGACTTCGACGTGGGCCTGATTGCCCAGTGCGCGCACGATGCCCTGCGCGTATCCGCCCGTCACGAGCGCGGCCACCGTGTCGCGCTCGGCGCGGTGGGTGTACCCGTACGATACGGCGTCCCCCGCCTTCAGCCGCTTCGTGGACATCACGCGACCGGCGAGCCGCATCACCGGCGGGGTCCGCAGCACCCCGTCGCCGTCCGGAAGGCCGTAGAGAAGGTCAGCGTCGATGTCGGCCTGTTCATCGAGCACAGCGTCGATGCCTTCGAGCCGCAGCGCCTCGACCTCGGTGGGCCGGTCGACGAGCACCGATGAGGCACCTGCGGCCGTCACCGCATGAGCGACGGCGAGCACGCCGTGCCCCCACGCGTCGCGACGGAGATCAGCGGTCCGGCCTCCGGCCTCGACCGCCGCCGCCGCGCACGCGGCCAGCGCCGAGCGCGACATGATCGCCCTCGGCAACGCGCTGCTGCTCGTCACTCCGTCACCGCCTCATCCATCCGTGCGCCTGTCCCCCGGCCGACGCCGCCGCGAGTCAGAGGCCGATCGTGCTGAAGTCCTTGGTGTGGATCAGGTGCTCGATCGTCGTGCGGGCGCCGTCGGCGTACTCGTCGAGTCGCGCGTGCGCATCACCTGTCGACCACGCGATCCCCCGTCGCGTCGTCGTCGCCGTGAGGATCGCGTCGCTCCACCGCGGGTTCAGCGGCAGCGCAGGACCCTGCACGTTCGTGGCGTACGCCTCGCCGCGCCGGACGATCTCCCCCGCCGTTCCGCCGCGCGTGAAGCTCCCCTTGCCCGCAGCGACGGTCCCGAAGGCCTTCGCCTCGTCACGCAGGGTCCATCGAGACGCGTGGTCCTCGAAGCCGATGATGCGGCCGAGCGGCGTTTCGGCGATGATGTAGCCCACGTTGCGCTCCCGTGTCCTGGCGACGCGGAAGGGGAAGATCCCGAGGCCGTCAAGCACCGCCCCGTCGAGTGTGTCGACACCCTCACTGAGGAGTTCCGCAGACGCGCCGACGGCCAGAAGGGAGCGACCAGCGGCGACGTGCTCTTCCAGCTGCGCCGCGCGGGTACGGAGGTCGTCCACGACGATGCGCATGGCCGACAACGGACCGTTGCCGAGGATGATGATGTCAGGCTCGGCGGGAAGCGGCTCGCCGATGCCGACGCGGTGCACATCGACCGGCACTCCGGATCTCTCGAGGCGGACCTGCAACGCACGCACGTTGCCCCTGTCGCCTGTGATGCCCAGCTCCGCAGGGTACAGCTGCACGATACGGACGGACTCGCTCATCGCCGCGCCACCTCCTGATCTCCGTGGCCGAGCAGTCGCCGTCCGATCATCATCAGCTCGTAGTTCACGAACCACGTCTGCCTGCCAGACGACGTCGGCTCGAGCGCACGCATGAGCTCTACCGCCTTCTCCATATCGGGCTCGACGACGCCGATCTCGACGCCGGCGTGCTCGAGGCTGAGGGCGAGCTGGTACGCCTTCTCTCCCGTCACGACGTCGATCCTGCGCAGAACGTCGAAGTCGACGTCGTAGAGCCAGGAGACGTCGGGGGTCCCCTCGTCGATCGCGATCAGAGCACGCTCCGGCGTCTCCTCCAGCGCGTCGAGGTTCATCTGCAGGCTGGGCGCGTTCTTGAACATCACGAACTCGACCTGCTCGCCGGAAGGGTCACGACGCAGCGGGATGACCTCCCCGCGTCCATATGCCGGCGCCATGTGCGCGAAGCCGGCGGCCGCCTTCGCGACGGCGAACCCGTCGCCGAGCACGCGCGCCGCGACCGTGAGCGCAGCGGCAGCATCCGCGGCGTAGTGCAGCCCGCGGGCGGGCAGCGTGATCGCGGCATCCGCCCCGTCGACCCGCACGACGACGTCGCGTCCGTCGACGGAGACGACCTCGGCGAACGCGTCGCGCTCGACCGTCCCTGCGATTCCGCTCCGCGTGTCGGCGGCGTTCGCCAGGCCGTGCGCCGACGCCTCGACGATCTCGGAGGAGACACCGAAGAACGACACCTGGCCCTTCATGGCACTCTCGTCGATCTTGCTGAGGTACGGATCGTCGCGGTTCACGACCACATGCGCGGACGCGCGCGTCGACGCATCGAGCATCATGTCAGCCACGCGCTCGGTCTCGTAGAAGCGGTACAGCTGATCGACCTGCACGTTCAGCGAGAGGATCACCGACGGCGACAGGCGATCCGCCAGGTCAGCCGCATAGCCCTCGTCGATCTCGAGCACCGCCACGTCGGCCTTGATGCGACCGGTCAGGGTCGCGTCGGCGAGCAGCGCGCTCGTCACGCCCTGCGGCAGGTTGGCGCCCGTCGGGTTCGTGAACACCCGCAGCCCGTGTGCGCGCAGCACCTCGCTGATCATGTGGGTGGTCGTGGTCTTGCCGTTCGAACCCAGCACGAACACCACGCCGTACCGGAACTGGTCGGCGAGCGTCGGGAGCAGGGTCGGCGCGAGCCGGTTCGTGAGATATCCGGGGAACGCCGAGCCGCCGCCGCGGAGGCGCGTCGCGAAGCGCGCCACCTTCCCCGCGAGGACGGGGAAGACGTAGCGGATGCCTGCGGAGCGCGCCTGAGGTGCGCCCGCCATCATTCGAGGTAGTCCCGCAGCGACTGCGACCGGCTCGGATGCCGCAGCTTGGCCATCGTCTTCGACTCGATCTGACGGATGCGCTCGCGCGTCACCCCGAACGTGTCACCGATCTGGTCGAGGGTCTTCGGCTGACCGTCACCCAGGCCGAAGCGCATGCGGATCACACCGGCCTCGCGCTCGGAGAGGGAGTCCAGCAGTTGCTCGAGCTGCCGCTGCAGCATCGTGAAGCCGACCGCGTCGGCCGGCACGACCGCCTCGGTGTCCTCGATGAGGTCGCCGAACTCGCTGTCGCCGTCTTCGCCGAGGGGAGTGTGCAGGGAGATCGGCTCGCGGCCGTACTTCTGCACCTCGATGACCTTCTCCGGGGTCATGTCGAGCTCGCGGCTGAGCTCCTCTGGAGTGGGTTCACGACCGAGGTCCTGCAGCATCTGACGCTGCACGCGCGCGAGCTTGTTGATGACCTCGACCATGTGCACGGGGATGCGGATCGTGCGCGCCTGGTCTGCCATGGCGCGCGTGATCGCCTGACGGATCCACCACGTGGCGTAGGTCGAGAACTTGAAGCCCTTGGTGTAGTCGAACTTCTCGACGGCGCGGATGAGACCGAGGTTGCCCTCCTGGATCAGATCCAGGAACTGCATGCCGCGGCCGGTGTAGCGCTTGGCGAGCGACACGACGAGGCGGAGGTTGGCGCCGAGCAGGTGGCTCTTGGCCCGCTGGCCGTCGCGGGCCACCCACTGGAGGTCGAGTCCGAGCTGGCTCGACTTCTCCGCCTCCGACATGGTCGACAGCTTCTCCTCGGCGAAGAGACCTGCCTCGATGCGCATCGCCAGCTCGACCTCTTCGGCCGCGTTCAGCAGCGCGACCTTTCCGATCTGCTTCAGGTAGTCCTTGACCGGGTCGGCGGTGGCGCCGGTGATCTGGGTCGAGTAGACGGGGACGTCCTCGTCGTCGTTGGACGAGATGACGATCGCGCCGGTCGGCAGCGGTTCCGTGAACGACGGCGCCGCGTCCTCCTCATCGTCCTCCGCTTCATCAGCGGCACCGATGACGGGCGCCTCGTCCTCATCGACGATGTCGTCCGACTTCTTCTTCTTCGCGGGAGCACGCTTGGCAGCCGCACGCTGAGCGGCGGTCTTGGGCGCCGCGGCCTCCGTGGGCTCCTCGACAGGAGCGTCGCTCTCGGGGGTCTCGGCGTTCTTCTTCGTCCGTGATTTGTTGGTCGTGGCAGGAGTCACGTTTCGCCTTTCACGGGGCGACGCGGTCACCCCGGGACATTTCGGACACTAGTAAGACCCTTGTCAAGTCGGCTCTTCGGAAAAGAGTGATTGACAACGGGTCGGACTCCTAGTATCGCACACGTGAGACGGTGCGGCTGCATTGTCGGCAACTTCGTCGGCGAAAGGTCAGCCGCGGCCCGGCTTGTCCTCGTCCCCCGAGCGCCGCGACGCGAGATAACGCTCCAGTTCGGCTGCGAGTTCGTCGGCGCTGGGGAGGTCGCGCTCGCTGAAGCCGCCTTCGTCGTAGGAGTCGTCCTCGGGGTCGCGGCCGGCCATGTAGGCGTCGTAGCGACGCTCGAGGCTGTGGACCATGCGCTGCAGCTCTTCGTTGCCTGCGACCTGCTCGTCGACGCGCGCGATGTAGTCGTCACGGCGGGACTGCACCTCGTCGAGCATCAGCACCAGCCCGGTCGCTGCCATGAGCCGGTCGGCAGCGGTGATGACGGCATCCGGGTTCTCGGTCTCGGCGAGATAGTGCGGCACGAGCAGCACGAAACCGACCACCCGGTCGCCCTGCTCCGCGAGCCGGAACTCCAGCAGGTGACCGGCGGTCGCCGGCACCTGCGTGCGCGGGCGCCACACCGAGTGGGCCACAGTCAGCTCGCGACGGTTCCCGCTGACCGTGGTGCCGATCGGGCGCGTGTGCGGCACCGGCATGGCGATCGAGTGCACCCAGCTGAGTCCGGACACCTCGAACTCCGTCGCCAGGTCGAGCACGGTGCGCGCGAACTCGTTCCACGCGAAGTCGGGCTCGTATCCGGCGAGGAGCAGGAACTTCTGCCCCAGCGCGTCGGTCGCGAGTGAAAGCTCGAGCCGCGCAGGGCGGAACTCGGTCAGATGATCCTGGTCGAAGGAGATCACGGGCCGACGGGCGCGGTAGTCGAGCAGGGCGTCGTTGTCGAACACCACGATGGGCTGCGGCGATGTCGTCTCGCGAAGGTGCTCGATGAGCCCGGAGACCGCGCTTCCCGCGTCGGTGAACCCGGTCAGGAGCATCACCAAGGGCAGTCCGCGCGGTACCGCCGGCGCGTTCGCGACTCGTTCGTGGATCTCTCCGGAGAAGGGCATACCCCCATGCTACGAGCCGTGCCGCGACCCGGGGCCGACGCCGTCATGCTGAGAGCGAACACGCCGCCGCACGACCGCCGGACGCACGGTCCTTAGGATGGAGGCATGACGCTTCCCGCGCTCTCGCGCACCTCAGATCCGTTCCCCGGAAGCGCTGCAGATGCCGCAGTGCTCGTCGTACCCGATCTCACCGATTCGTCGGCGGCCATCGACGACTTCCCCGGCGTGGCTGAGGCCCTCGGCGGCATAGGGTTCACCGGCGCAGCCTCGTCGTTCACGCGCGTGTTCGCACCTCAGGTGACGTCGCTCCCGTTCGCTGTCGTCGGCGTTGGCGCCGACCCCTCCGCGCAGGCCGTGCGCGCCGCCGTGGCCACTGCCCTGCGAAGCCTCACCGGCTTCGACACCGTGGCCGTGGCGCTCGCGCCGGTCCTCGCCGACCACGCCGAAGCGGCAGCCGAGGGCGCCGTGCTCGGCGGCTACCGGTTCGACTCGTACCGCCGCGACAAGGGCAAGAGCCGGGCCTCGAACGTCGTGCTGCACGCCGAGATCGACGACGACGCCATCGCCAAGGCGACGGCGATCGGTGAGGCCGTCGCACTGGTCAAGGACCTCGTGAACGTCCCGGCGGAATGGCAGAGTCCGGCGCAGCTCGCAGACACCGCGGCGGAGAGCGTCGCCGGCCTCGACGTCGCCGTGGAGATCCTCGATGAGAAGGCGCTGGCCGAGCAGGGCTTCGGCGGCATCCTCGGCGTCGCACAGGGCTCCGATCGACCGCCGCGCCTCGTGCGACTCGACTACTCCCCGGCGGATGCCGTCCGACACATCGCTCTGGTCGGCAAGGGCATCACGTTCGACACCGGCGGGCTCTCCCTGAAGCCCGCCGCCTCGATGGTCGGGATGAAGTTCGACATGGCCGGTGCCGCCACGGTGCTCGCGGCTCTCCGGGCGGTCGCGACCCTGCGGCTCCCCGTGCGCATGACGGCGTGGATGTGCATCACCGACAACATGCCGTCCGGACGAGCGCTCCGCCCCGGCGACGTGATCCGGATGCTCGACGGCACCACGGTCGAGGTGAACAACACGGATGCCGAGGGACGCCTGGTGCTCGCCGACGGACTGGTCGCGGCAAGCCGCGAGAACCCGGACGTCATCATCGACGTCGCCACTCTCACAGGTGCGATCGTGGCGGCGCTCGGACATCGCCACACCGGCGTCTTCGGGGACGACGAGACGGTCGCGGAGTTCCTCGCGGCGGCAGAGGCGACGGACGAGCCCGCCTGGCACATGCCCCTGCCTGCGTACATGGAGGACTCCCTCGAATCCCCCATCGCCGACCTGCAGAACGCGAACATGAGCGACCGCATGGGCGGGGCGTCGTTCGCCGGCCTCTTCCTGCAGCGGTTCGTCGGCCGCACGACCGACGCAGACGACGCGCCGCGGATCCCCTGGGTGCATCTCGACATCGCCGGCTCCAGCGAGCACAACGGCGCACCATACGGCTTCACTGAGAAGGGCCCAACGGGGGCGATGGTCCGATCGATCATCGCCTTCGCCGACGCATCCCACCCGGAGGCATGACCATGACAACCCACACCTTCGACATCGTCGTCCTCGGTGGCGGCAGTGGCGGCTACGCAGCTGCTCTGCGCGCGAGCGAGCTCGGCAAGTCCGTCGCCCTCATCGAGAAGGACAAGGTCGGCGGCACGTGCCTGCATCGCGGGTGCATCCCCACGAAGGCGCTCCTCCACGCGGCAGAAGTCGCCGAGCACGTGCGCGGTGCTTCGCACGTCGGCATCACCGCGTCGCTCGACGGCATCGACCCCGCGGGCGTGCGCGCGTATCGCGAGGGCATCGTCGCGAAGAAGTACAAGGGGCTCGAGGGCCTCGTCAAGGCACGCGGCATCACCACCGTCGCCGGAACCGGGCGGTTGAACGCCGACCGTTCCGTATCGGTCGGAGACGACGTCTATGTCGGCGCCGATGTGATCCTCGCAACGGGTTCGTACAGCCGCACCCTCCCCGGACTGGAGATCGGCGGCCGCATCCTCACCAGCGAGCATGCGCTCACACTCGACGTCATCCCGGAGCGCGTCCTCGTGCTGGGCGGCGGCGTGATCGGCGTGGAGTTCGCGAGCGTGTGGCGCTCCTTCGGAGCCGAGGTCACCATCATCGAGGCGCTGCCTCACCTGGTGCCGAACGAGGATGTCGCTCTGAGCAAGGGACTCGAGCGGGCGTTCCGCCGCCGGGGAATCCAGTACTCGCTCGGAGTGAGGTTCCAGTCGGCCGTGCAGGACGATTCGTCGGTCACGGTGACGCTGGAGGACGGCAAGAAGTTCACCGCCGACTATCTCCTCGTGGCCGTCGGACGCGGTCCCGCCACGGCCAGTCTCGGATTCGAGGAAGCAGGCGTCGCACTCGACCGCGGATTCGTGACCGTCGACGACCGGCTCCGCACGAGCGTGCCCGGGGTGTGGGCCGTCGGCGACATCGTGCCCGGCCTCCAGCTCGCGCACCGAGGTTTCCAGCAGGGCATCGCCGTCGCGGAGAGGATCGCGGGACTCACACCGGCGACGATCACCGACACTCAGATCCCCAAGGTCACGTACTGCAGTCCCGAGGTCGCGTCGGTCGGCATCACCGAGGAAGCGGCTGTCGCCGCACACGGCGCCGATGCCGTCACGAGCTACGAGTACAACCTCGCCGGCAATGGGAAGAGCGAGATCATCGGTACCGGCGGGCTGGTCAAGGTGGTTCGGCTCAAGGACGGCCCGGTCCTCGGCGTGCACCTGCTCGGTGACCGCGTCGGCGAGCTCATCACCGAGGGGCAGCTGGCGGTCGCCTGGGAGGCGCATCCCGAGGACATCGCCCCGCTCATCCACGCGCATCCGACCCAGAGTGAGGCGCTCGGCGAGGCCTTCCTCGCACTGGCCGGCAAGCCGCTCCACGTCCTCTGACCACCAACCGGTGCTCAGTTCACTAAGCTAGACAAGCGTCATACAACTTCCTGAAGGAGACTCCGTCATGAGCACATCCGTGGTCCTCCCCGCTCTCGGAGAGAGCGTCACAGAGGGTACGGTCACCCGCTGGCTGAAGCAGGTCGGTGACACGGTGCAGGCGGACGAGGGCCTGCTCGAGATCTCGACCGACAAGGTCGACACCGAGATCCCCTCCCCCGTGACCGGCGTGATCGAGGAGATCCTCGTCGCCGAAGACGAGACCGTCGAGGTCGGCGCGCTGCTCGCGCGCATCGGCGACGGCAGCAGCACCGCTCCGACGACGGATGCTCCCGCCGCGGCCGCGCCCGCAGCCGAGGCCGCCCCTGAGCCCGCCGCCCCGGCCGCCGGGGCGGCGCCTGCCGAGACCGCTCCGGCGGCGGCTTCCGGCGACTCCACGGACATCGTGCTGCCCGAACTCGGCGAGAGCGTGACCGAGGGCACCGTCACCCGCTGGCTCAAGCAGGTCGGCGACACGGTCGCCGTCGACGAGGCGCTGCTCGAGATCTCCACCGACAAGGTCGACACCGAGATCCCGTCGCCGGTCGCCGGTGTGCTGCAGGAGATCGTCGCCGCCGAAGACGAGACCGTCGCGGTCGGCGCGGTCCTCGCCCGCGTCGGCTCGGGCGCTGCACCTGCCGCTGCTCCCGCCGCGCCCGCGGCTCCGGCAGAAGCCGCCGCCCCCGCTCCGGCACCTGCCGCTCCGGCACCTGCTCCCGCACCTGCCGCCGCGGCTCCCGCGCCTGCCGCCGCGGCTCCCGCGCCGGCTGCTCCCGCACCTGCCGCCGCGGCTCCCGCGCCGGCTGCTCCCGCATCCGCTCCCGCTCCCGCGCCGGCTGCTCCCGCACAGGCCGCTCCGGCGCAGCCCGTGCCAGCGCAGGCTGCGCCGGCTCCCGCGGCGGCACCGGCTGAAAACGACAACCTCTATGTGACGCCGCTGGTGCGTCGCCTCGCGGCCCAGCAGGGCGTCGACCTCGCGACCGTCAAGGGCACCGGCGTCGGCGGACGGATCCGTAAGGAAGACGTCCTCAAGGCGGCCGAGTCGGGTTCGGCGGCGCCTGCTGCTTCCGCCCCGGCACCCGCGCGCCTCGAGGTCTCCCCGCTGCGCGGGACGACCCAGAAGATGTCCCGTCTGCGCAAGGTCGTCGCCGAGCGTGCTGTCGCCTCGATGCAGCAGACCGCTCAGCTGACGACCTTCGTCGAGGTCGATGTGACCGCCCTCGCCGCGTACCGCGACGGCGTCAAGGCATCGTTCCAGCAGAAGACGGGCGACAAGCTGTCGTTCCTTCCGTTCTTCACCCTGGCAGCGGCCGAGGCTCTTCAGGCGTTCCCGATCATCAACGCGACGGTCGACGGTGACAACATCGTCTACCCCGCCACCGAGAACATCTCGATCGCGGTCGACACCGAGCGTGGCCTGCTCACCCCTGTCGTCCGCGATGCGGCGAGCAAGAACCTCGCCCAGCTGGCGCACGAGATCGCCGATCTCGCGGCTCGCACGCGCGACAACAAGCTGAAGCCCGACGAGCTCGCCGGTGGCACGTTCACCGTGACCAACACCGGATCGCGCGGCGCTCTGTTCGACACGCCGCTCGTGTTCCTGCCGCAGTCCGCGATCCTCGGCACCGGCACGGTGTTCAAGCGCCCAGGCGTCGTGACGGTCGACGGCGTCGACGCGATCGCTGTCCGTTCGTACGTCTACCTGGCGATCTCCTACGATCACCGGATCATCGACGGTGCGGATGCCGCACGCTTCCTGGGCGCGGTGAAGGCCCGCCTCGAGGCTGCGGACTTCGCTTCAGATCTCGGGATCTGATCAACGAATCACTCCGGCTGGTCCGCGACGCTGTAGACGTCGCGGACCAGCCATTTCTCTTCCTGGCGCACGAGAACGATCATCCGCTCGGACGCGCCCTCCTGGGGCGCGTCGTCGGATGCGCTTCTGACTCTGACCACAGCGACGTCGCCGTACGAATCCACGAGCTCGACGTTCGGCTTCTGTAGCGACGCGATTCCCTGTGCGTCGATCGCGGATCCGGGCGCGACGGCATTCGCACATGCGGTGTCGCCGTCGTCCGCGCAGGTTCTGATGAGCAGCAGCAGCGCCCGCGCCGCGTTGACCGGATCCTCTGCGAGCGATGCGGCATCGTCCGGCGTATCCGCGACCGGATCGGTGGGGTGCGGTTCCTCCCGAGTGCTCTCGGTGTCCGCGCCTCCCGCCGACGACAGTTCCTTCCCCTCTGCCGAAGGCTCCTTCGGCAGAGACTGCGGCTGCGACTTTCGATCGTCCGTCGTCGCGCGGCTCGGTTGCGCGCTCTGCCCGCTGTGCGCCGCGGAGGCGCCCCCGGCTTCGCCGCCCGTGTCGCTCTCCGCATGAGGCCACATCAGGCCGGTCGCGAGCACCACGCCCGTGGTCACGGCGGCGACCAGCACGATGCGACGCCGATTCACCGGTCGCCCGTCGTTCCGGTCGCCACCGGCCGGATGATGCGCGCGGAAGCGCCTGTCCCACTCGGCGAGGACGGCGCTGACGATCCAGGCCGCACCGTCTCGCACCGCCGCCGCGCGCACGTTGCGTCGTGGCGCCCGATCCCGAGACCTTCGGGAAGAGAGCCTCGCAGCATGCGCCTGCGCCCTGCACGATCGTACGGTGGTCTCTCCCTCCCCCGCGTCGCCAGAACCGACCACGGGACGGGGCATTCGGGCCGCCGCTCTGCCGCGAACACCGGGACCGATGAAGGGGCCGGCCGCCGAAGCGGACGGCGTCGACGCCGCTTCTCGGCGAAGGAGAGGAATGCTGCGGATCGGCTCCGGTGCGTGGATCTCTCGGCGCAGCGGCCGCGGGGCGGCGACCTCCATCAGGTCGGCCTCCCAGCGATCCACACACGCGCGCGCAAGCTGAGGGCGCTCTTCCGCCGACGCGAGCTCCATCCGAATGCCATCGAGCACCCGGGTCAGCGCCCGGTCGCCGCAGTTTTCCGCCAGATGAGCCAGGATCTCGCCAGCCCCCTCTCGAGCACGCGGACCTCGGCCGAACGCGAAGACCGGACGCCCCTCGACAGTGAGCCACCAGTCCCCCGGTTCTGTCACGCCGGAAGCGCCGAGCTCGTCGATCCCCCGGAGGACACTGCCCGCCAGCGTCGTGATCTCCCCTGGTTCAAGTGGTGCACCGGCGGATTCACGACGCCCCAGAAACATCGTGATCCGCTCGGTGCACCAGGGCACGAGCACGCCGTGCCCATCCGCGCGCCGCACCAGATCCCCCGGCGCCGCCACGTGCTCCGAACCGGCGTGGGTCCACCCGACCCAGCCGCTCAGAGACGCCGCGTCGACCAGCACGGCGACGGTCTGCCCTGCGCTGACGAGGGCGCCCCGGAATGGGCCCTCATCGGCGTCGAGCAGCCTGACGACGCGGTGCGCACCGGGAACCACTCCGGCAGCACTCGCGTTCTCCCCCATGACCGTCATGCTTCGATCCCACCGCATCGCCCCCGCCGCCAGGCCCGGTTTCCGCGCATTGTGGACAGATTCTCGCGATCCGCAGATTGTGCAGGAGAAGTGGAGTCCGCCGGTCGCGAACGGGACATCGGCGGCGCGCGGGACTCGGTAGGCTGAGAAGCATGGCAAAAAGTGCGTCCGGACCGGAGAAGCGACCTGGGTTCTTCTCCCAGATCAAGTCCCTCTTCACCTTCACTCGCGAGGTCTACCCCTGGCTCCCGTGGGCGCAGATCGCCATCCTCGTCGCCGGCATCCTCGTCGGCCTCATCGCCGGCTACCTGATCCCGCCGTTCCAGGTCTGGACGCTCGTCCTCTGGGGCATCTCGGGTCTCATGCTCGGCGTGCTCGGCGCCATGTTCCTGATGACGCGTCTCTCGACCTCCGCGATGTACCAGAAGATCGACGGCATGCCGGGCGCGACCGGGCATGTGCTGAGCACCAGCCTCGGGCGCAACTGGCAGGCTTCGGACACCCCCGTCGGCATCAATCCCAAGACGCAGGACGCGGTGTATCGCACCGTCGGCCGTGGAGGCATCGTCGTCGTGGGCGAGGGCTCGCGCGGGCGGCTCACGCGCCTGGTCAATGACGAGCGCAGCCGCGCCGCCCGCGTCGCCCACGGCGTGCCCGTCACCGTGCTCTACGTCGGCCACGGCGATGACGACGTCGCGATCGCCGACCTCGCGAAGACCATCAAGAAGCTGCCCAAGGCGATCGACAAGCCGACCATGGCCGCCGTCATCCGCCGCATCGAGTCGGTATCGCAATCGCTGTCGTCGCTGCCGATCCCGAAGGGCATCGACCCCACCAAGGTCCGCGCCCAGCGTCCGCGCTGACGCACCATCGGACCTCGACCGACGCGGTCGCCCCTCGGGGCGGCCGCGTCGTCGTCATTCGGCCGTCGTCGTCATTCAGGCAGCGGCTGCCGAGGCAACTTGCGGACCTTGGCGCGCCTCCGCCTGCGCTCGGGGATCATCGAGCGCATCTCGTCGAGCTTGCCGAAGCAGAAGAGGCGATCGTCGGCCTCGAGCACGACATGCTTACGCGGATTGGGGATCACCGACACGCCGCGGTGCAGCGTCAGCACCGTGATGTCCCGCTCCCAGAGACCCGCCTCTCCGAGCGTCTTGCCGACGAGATCGGCGGCTCCCTGGACCATGAGCTCTGCGACCCCGTACCCGGTCGACACCGTGAGACGCTGTCGCACATCGATCTCCGGGAAGGCCACCTGGCCGGCGATGTAGTCGATGATCGCGCCCGCGACGTCGAGCTTGGTCGCCGTCTCGATGCCCTGCAAGCCGGGCGAGGAGTTCACCTCCATGACGAGGGGACCCTCCTCCCCTTCCAGCATGTCCACCCCGGCCACCCGCAGGCCCATGATCTGCGCCGAACGGACGGCGGCGCGCTCGTACACGGGATCGAGCTCGATGGCCTCCACCGACCCGCCGCGATGGACGTTGGAACGGAATTCGTCGCCCGCGGCGGAGCGCCTCATGGCCGCCACCACGCGATCGCCGACCACGAGCGCGCGGATGTCCTTGCCACGGCTCTCCGAGATGAACTTCTGGATGAGCACGTTCTGCTTCGTCGAGTGCAGCGTCTCGATGATCGCCTCCGCGACCTTCACCTGAGGAGCGAGGATCACACCGATGCCCTGCGTCCCCTCGAGCAGCTTGATGACCACGGGAGCGCCGCCGACCCGCTCGATCGCGGGCCGCACGTCCGCGCGATTGCGGACGAAGGCGGTCGGAGGCATCGCGATGTTGTGACGCGAGAGGATCTGGTTCGCCCTGAGCTTGTCGCGCGCGCTCGAGATGCCGTTCGCGGTGTTCGGCGTGTAGACGTCCATCTGCTCGAACTGCCGCACGACGGCTGTGCCGAAGTACGTGATGGAGTTGCCGATGCGCGGCAGGATCGCGTCGTAATCGCTGAGCTGGCGCCCTCGATAGTGCAGGTCGGGCTCGTCGGACGTGAGGTCGATCGCGAAGCGCAGGGTGTTCAGCACCTTGACGTTGTGTCCGCGCTGGAGCGCCGCGGCACGCAGCCGTTGGGTGGAGTACGCCTGCGGCGCACGGGAGAGCACAGCGATCTTCACGGAGTTTTCCTGCCAGGATGTACGGGTGAGTAAGACATCCCATTCAAACACTCTTATCGGGTGGCGAGAATGGGTGAGCCTGCCCGATCTCGGGGTCGACTGGATCAAGGCCAAGATCGACACGGGCGCGCGCACCTCGTCGCTGCATGCGTTCGGAATCCGGGAGTTCCGGCGCGACGGCGAGGACTGGGTGCGCTTCTGGGTGAAGCCGTGGCAGGACAGCCAGGAGGATGCCGTCGAGGTCGAGTGCCCCGTGCACGACCGCCGAGCCGTACGCAGCTCCTCCGGGCACGCACAGGAGCGTTTCGTCGTCGAACTGCTCATCCGTCTGCATGACCGCGAAGTGCTCGCCGAAGTGACGCTGAGCAACCGCGACGAGATGGGGTTCCGGATGCTCATCGGACGAGAGGCTCTGCGACAGGGGTACGTCGTCGACCCTGCCCGCTCGTTCGTCGGCGGTCGCGCGCCGCGAGAAGCGCGTCGACGAAACCGCGGCAAGCTCTAAGCCCGGATCAGCACCGTGCCGGCGGCCTTGTCGTGGAGCCCACGCTGATCGGCATCCCAGATGACCGCCGGGATCACCACGATGAGCAGCAGCGTCCGAACGAGCGGACGCCACACGCCCACCCAGCCGGTTCCGAGGCGGACCACCCGCATCCCCAGAATCAGGTGACCGGGGCTGCCGCTGAGCGTCGAGATGAACAGCACCTGCAGCACGGCGAACACGAGCATCGGCGCGAACTGCGTCAATCCCGCTTCTGTCGGGTGTGCGAACTGATCGAATCCGAGGAAGCCCGTCGCGATGATCGTCGCGAGAGCGTAGTCGATGAGCAGTCCGGCGATCCGGCGACCGGGGCGGGCGATGCTGCGCGGCCCCGACTCGGGGAGACCGAGACGCTCGCCGGGGTACGAGTTCACAGCATCCGTCACCCTTCCAGCCTACCCAGCGCGTGCACGCACCCCGGACGGGCGGGCTCGTAACATGCCGGAAACAAAGCGGACACTCTCGGGAAACGCCCGGACCGTACTGTGCACAGTGGCCGTCACGCCACCGATCCGCGATTCAGGAGCCGTACATGTTCAAAGATTCAGCCGAGGTGCTCGCGTACATCAAGGAGAACGACGTCAAATTCCTTGACATCCGCTTCACCGATCTCCCGGGTGTGCAGCAGCACTTCAACATTCCGGCGTCGACCGTCGACGAGGACTTCTTCGTCAACGGCCAGCTCTTCGACGGCTCCTCCATCCGCGGATTCGCGAGCATCCACGAGTCCGACATGCAGCTCATCCCCGACGTGACGACCGCCTACGTCGATCCCTTCCGCGAGGCCACGACGCTGGTGATGGTGTTCGACATCTACAACCCGCGCACGGGCGAGATCTACACCAAGGACCCGCGTCAGGTCGCGAAGAACGCCGAGAAGTACCTCGCGTCGACCGGCATCGCCGACACGGCGTACTTCGCCCCCGAGGCGGAGTTCTACATCTTCGACGAGGTGCGCTACTCGGTCACCGCCGGCGAGAGCTTCTACAAGGTCGACTCCGAAGAGGCGGCGTGGAACACCGGCCGCGAGGAGGAAGGCGGCAACCTCGGCAACAAGACTCCGTACAAGGGCGGCTACTTCCCGGTCTCGCCGGTCGACAAGACCGCCGACCTGCGTGACGACATCACGCTCAAGCTGATCGAGGCGGGGTTCACCCTCGAGCGTTCGCACCACGAGGTGGGTACGGCCGGCCAGCAGGAGATCAACTACCGCTTCGACACCATGGTGCACGCGGCCGACGACATCCTGAAGTTCAAGTACATCGTCAAGAACACCGCCGACCAGTGGGGTAAGACGGCGACGTTCATGCCGAAGCCGCTCTTCGGCGACAACGGCTCCGGTATGCACACCCACCAGTCGCTGTGGAACGACGGGAAGCCGCTGTTCTACGACGAGGCGGGCTACGGGCAGCTCAGCGACATCGCGCGCTGGTACATCGGCGGCCTGCTCGCGCACGCGCCTGCCGTCCTCGCCTTCACGAACCCGACGCTCAACAGCTACCACCGCCTCGTCAAGGGCTTCGAGGCTCCGGTCAACCTCGTCTACTCCGCAGGCAACCGCTCCGCGGCGATCCGCATCCCGATCACGGGCTCGAACCCGAAGGCCAAGCGCATCGAGTTCCGCGCACCCGACGCGTCCGGCAACCCGTACCTGGCATTCGCGGCGCAGCTGATGGCCGGCCTCGACGGCATCAAGAACCGCATCGAGCCGCACGAGCCCGTCGACAAGGACCTCTACGAGCTCCCGCCCGAGGAGGCGAAGGGCATCCCGCAGGTGCCCAACTCGCTGCTCGACTCGCTCGAGGCGCTCCGTAACGACCACGCCTTCCTCCTCGAAGGCGGTGTGTTCACCGAAGAGCTCATCGAGACGTGGATCTCGTACAAGTACGAGAACGAGATCCTCCCGATCGCCCAGCGCCCGCACCCGTTCGAGTACGAGCTGTACTACGGGGTGTAACCGGATGCCGTGGGATTCGTCGGGGTGGTCCGAAGCCGCTCCGCAGAATCTCGGAGAGAGCCCGTCTCAGCGTCTTGCTGGGGCGGGCTCTTCCGCGTCGGGCTCCCCGGCGCGGGCTGCTCTCGTGCCCCGCAGTCGGATCGCACGGGCATGCTCAGCGACGACGATCGACCACGCTGGGACAGGCGGGCGGCTGCCACAAGGGGGCAGCGGCAGCCGGCCGCAGTGCGTCGTGCTCGCCCCGAAAGTCGGCCTGCCCTCGAGTGGCCGTGCGAGACCCGCGCCCACGATCGTAGGTGGGACGATCGCAGGCTCAAGAGGAGGTTGCCTCGGCTCTCGCGATGCGCTACAGCACGCCTGGGTCCCGCGTGATCCCGCGGATTCCGCGCTGATGCACCGCACGCCGGAGCCGCCGCCGGCTCGCGGCGGAGATACCCGTACCCGTCCCACCGCGAAGTGTGCGAAGGTTGACACATCCCCACAGCGATCGACGATCGCGCCTTTGGCACGGGTTCCCGTGGCGATATGAACAGAGGAATGGCCCCATGGGCAAGTTCATCTACGAGGGCGGTCCGAAGATCGATATCGAGGACCGCGCCCTCACACACGTCCAACTGGTGATGACGGCGAAGCTCCGACGTGGCGAGCCGTTCGCGTTCTCGTGGAAGGAGGATGCGAGCGTCGGCGGCGGCCGGACGACCGTCTGGGTGCATGCCGCAAGCTCGCTCGTGTTCAAGTACTTCGGCAGCAGGCCTCCGGCGATCAACCGCACCTGGGTCGACGCCCTCGCCTTCACGGCGAACTCCCCGACCGGGCTCTACCTCACACCCGAACCCGCCGACAGCGGAGCTTTCGAACGCGCCCAGGAGTCCGTCGGCGTCTGACGACGGAGGTATGGTCGCTTCCATGGAACGACCTGCCGGCCCCCGAGCGCGCGGCTGCGACGGGAGGCTCCGATGACGCGCGCTGTCGCTTTCGAGACCATCGCCGCAGAGCTCTACAGCGGGCCGCTCGACACGTTCGTCGCACGCCGCAACGCGCGCGCATCCGAAGAGGAGGACCGCTCCGTCGCCGCGCGAATCCGTGCACTGCGCAAGCCGACCGTCGCCGCGTGGATCATCGACGTCTTCGCGTCAGAGCGGGGCGAAGAGCTTAACGGAGCGCTGCAGCTCGCCGGCGAGTTGCAGGAGGCGCAAGCCGAGCTCGACGCCGGCGCGCTCTCCCAGCTGGGCCGCGAACGACGCGCGCTCACGAACCGGCTCGCGGCGGAAGCCGCGGCCCTCGCTCGTGCCAGGGGCGGTCGGGTCACGGAGGCGACGATCGAGACGGTGCGCCAGACTCTCTCCGCCGCGTTCTTCGACCCGGACGCCGCGTCGGCTGTGGCGTCCGGCAGGCTCACCCATGACCTGGAGCCGTCGAGCTCCTTCCCGATCGACATGGATGCCGTCGTCGGCGGCGGCGGCGCACCAAGCCCACAGCAGACGCCTGAGATGCGGGTGGACGAGGTGTCGGAGCGGCGAGAACGTCGCAGAGCGGAGAAGGCGCTGCACGATGCCGAGCAGGCCCATGCGCGCGCCGAACGCGACCACGCGACCGCCGAACGTGAGATCCGTGACGCCGACCGACGCGCAGAAGCGGCCGAACAGCGCATCGCCGCACTCGACGCGGAGATCCGTCGGCTCCGCCGTGAGTCGGCCAGTGCGCGCGACGAATCCGCGGCCGCCACCGCCAGGCGTGACCGCGCCGCTCGTCGGCTGGAGGACGCCGCGAACGACGTTGACAAGGCTCGCCGCGACCTCGAGGCGTTGCGAGACCTCCGGAACGGTTAGGCCAACACGGGGAGGCGCCGCGTGTCGACCGGCTTGACCGGCGCCCGCGACGCATGCTCGACTGAGACATTCGAGACGACACGGGGGGCTCCATGCGCCGGAAAAGGATGAACGCCATCACGAGGCCGGTCGCCGACATCGACCACGAGCCGCGACGCGCCCAGGAGCCGACCACCGCGGCTGCGGCGATCTCGCGCATCAACCCCTTCGTGTTCGGACTCCTTGGCGCACTCGGCGTGCTCGTGGCACTGATCATCGGCGACATCGTCGGCCAGCTCGCCACCGTCCTCGTCTACATCGGCTTCGCCATCTTCCTGGCGCTCGGACTCGACCCGATCGTGTCGTTCATCGAGCGAAGGCTCTCCATCCCGCGGGGCGGGGCCGTCGCCATCGTCGTCGCGGCCGTTCTGCTGCTCTTCGCCGGCATCATCCTCGCCATCGTCCCGATCCTCGTCGAGCAGATCTCGAATCTCATCGAGAGAGGTCCGCAGATGGTCAAGGACATCCAGTCCTCCGACTGGTACGGGAACCTGACGGCCCAGTTCGGAACCACCTTCGAAGACGCCGCGGCCGCCGTGCTGAAGTTCGTCCAGGACCCGACCAACCTCCTCAACATCGGCGGCGGGGTGCTCGCGGTCGGCACGGGCATCGCGGGCGGATTCACCGGTGTCACCATCGTGCTGATCCTCACCCTGTACTTCATGGCATCGCTGCGCAGCATGAAGCGCGTGGCCGCTCGATTCGTCCCCGCCTACCAGCGGGCGACCTTCAGCGGACTCGTCGAGGACGTCTCTGGCGCCGTCGGCCGCTACGTCATCGGTCAGGTGAGCCTCGCTCTCATCAACGGCGTCCTCAGCCTGATCATGCTGAGCATCATCGGCGCGCCCGTGCCGGCGCTGCTGGCGCTCATCGCCTTCATCGGGTCGATGATCCCCCTCGTCGGAACGCTGTCGGCGTCGATCGTGAACGCCCTGATCTGCCTGTTCGCCGGCCCGACCACCGCCCTCATCGCGATCTGCTACTACCTGGTCTATATGCAGGTCGAGGCGTACGTGCTCTCTCCGCGCATCATGAGCAAGGCCGTCGCGGTCCCCGGGTCGTTGGTGGTGATCGCCGCGGTGGCCGGGGGTGCGCTCGGTGGCATCCCCGGAGCCCTCGTCGCCATCCCCGTCGCCGCGAGCGTGATCATCATCGTGCAGAAGGTGCTTTTCCCGGCTCAGGACCGCAAGACGGCTCCTCCCGGCGTCATCGCACGATGAGTGCGCCCGCCTGCACGGCGACCGTGAAGGCGGACACCTCTCCCAGTTCTTCGCCGTCGACCTCGAACTGCTGAGGCGTGGAGAGGCTCACGGAGATCGTCTCCGCCGAGACATGACGAGCGGATTCGGTGCTCACCGCCTCCGAGGAGCCTCCGAACATCCGGCGGATGCCGTTGTCCCAGACGAACGACCGCACGGTGTCCAGCCACTGGAGCGCGCCGTCGGCGCTGACGAGCAGGATGTCGAGGCGGCCGTCGTCGATGACGGCATCCGGCAGCAGGCGGATGCCGCCCTGCAGCATGCCGCAGTTCCCGATGAGCATCGTGTGCCCCTGGACCTCGGTCGGTTCCTTTCCATCGAGCGCGACCGTGATGTCGACCATCTCGGCGCCTGCGACAGCCCGCCCCATGGCCTCCAGGTACGCGAGCCATCCCGCGCGATCCTTGAGGTCGTCGTCCGTCTCGACGAGCATCTGCGCATCGATGCCGAAGCCGACCATGACCGTGAAGGCGCGCTTCTCGCCGTCGGTCTCGACCCATCCGATGTCGATGCGACGCGGCTCGCCATCCCGCACCCGTTCGAGCGCCGCTCCGATGTCGTCGAGGGGCACCTCCAGATTCCGCGCGAGCAGGTTTCCCGTGCCCTGCGGGACGATGCCCAGCGCGACGTCGGTCCCCGCCAGCACTTCGGCGACGGCGCGCACGGTGCCGTCGCCGCCGACCGCGACCACGATCTCACATCCGGCTTCGACAGCCTCGCCCGCCATTCCGCGCCCGGGGTCGTCGACGCTGGTCTCCCACCACAGGACCTCGTACGCGTCGCCGAAGACGGCGTCGACCTGCTCGCGGAGCGGCTGCTCTTCGAGCTTGGAGGGGTTCCAGATGAATCCGATGCGCGTGCTCATAACGCCAGCCTGCGAGACGGAGCGCGAGAAGGCAAGTCGCCCCCGCCGACGGGTCAGCCGTAGAACAGGTCCTCGAACGCCTTGCGTGCGCGACGCGTCGTCTTCAAGTAGTCGTCCTCGAGCTGAGACGCGGCCCGGTCGGGGTACCCGAGCAAGCGCGCCACGGCGTCGAGACGGCGAGGGTCGACGGGCAGGACATCGGTGGTCTGGCCCGTGAACAGCGTGATCGCCGACCGCAGGCGGCTCGACAGGCGCCATGCGTCTCGCAGGAGCGCCGCGGACGCCGCCGGCACGAAGCCTGCGTCGACCGCGGCGTCGAGCGCCGCCAACGTCGAGGTGGTGCGCAGCGCGGGCACCGCGTGCGCGTGCTGCAGCTGCACGAGTTGGACGAGCCACTCCACGTCGCTCAAGGTCCCCGGACCGAGCTTCAGGTGACGACGCGGGTCCACGCCCTGCGGCAGCCTCTCGCCCTCGACGCGCGCCTTGATGCGCTTGATCTCCCTCGTCCCCTGCAGATCCAGGGACTCCGGGTACCGGATGGCGTCGGCCATCGACGTGAACCGCGCGATGAGCTTGGCGCTCCCCGCCACGCCACGTGCACGCAGCAGGGCCTGAGCCTCCCACGACAGCGACCAGCGCCGGTAGTACTCCGCGTACGCCTCGATGGAGCGGACCACAGGGCCGTTGCGGCCCTCCGGCCGCAGATCCGCGTCGAGCTCCAGAGGAACACGCGCATCGGCGAGGTGTTCGCGAAGCCCCTGCACGATCTGCGCTGCAAGGCGCTGTGCCCTCTCCGGGTCCAGGCCGTTCGCGTCGTATACATAGAGGATGTCGGCATCCGAGCCGAAGCCCAGCTCCCCTCCGCCGAAGCGCCCCATGCCGATCACGGCGAAGTCGATGTCTGCGTCCTCCGGAGGGACGATCTCGCGCATGACCGCCCGCAGCGCGGCCTGGATCGTGGCGTCGGTGATCTCGGTGAGCGAACGGGCCACCTCGTCGATCGTGAGCACGTCCAGCACGGCACCCATCGCCGTGCGCAGCAGTTCACGCCTCCGCAGGGCGCGCACGGCTCGCAGTGCATCCTGCACGTTGTCGTGCCGCGTCTGGATGGCCCGCGCCTCCTCATCCAGCGCCGCACCGCCGCGCGGTCGGAGGAGTTCGCTGCTGTCGAGCCATGCCACGGACTCAGGGATCCATTCCATGAGCTCCCCCACGTACCGCGAGGACGACAGGAGGCGGGTCAGGCTCTCCGCGGCGCCGGACGAGTCCCGCAGCATCCGCAGGAACCACGGCGTATCGCCGAGCCGTTCGCTGATGCGACGGAACGCGATGAGCGCGTAGTCGGGGTCGCTGCCGTCGGCGAACCATCGGACCATGACCGGCATGAGGTGTCGCTGGATCGTCGCTTTGCGGCTCAGCCCCGTCGTGAGGGCGCCGATGTGCCGCAGGGCGCCCGCCGGGTCGCGGAATCCGATCGCCGCGAGCCGGTCGTGCGCCTGCTCGGGAGACAGCGTCCGCTCCTCCTCGGGGAGCGAGGCGACGGCGCTGAGCAGCGGGCGGTAGAAGAGCCGGGTGTGGATCTCCCTCACCTCGCGGCGCACGGCCTCCCAGCGCGCCCAGAGCGCCTCGCCGGAGTCTGCGAGGCCGGTAGCCCTCGCCAGCACGCGGAGGCCCGACGGCGTGCGCGGCATGAGGTGGGTGCGCGAGAGCTCGCGCAGCTGCAGCCGGTGCTCCATGAGCCGCAGCATCCGATAGTCGCCGGCGAACGTCGCGGCATCCGCTCGTCCGATGTAGCCTCGTTCGACGAGCGCATCGATGCTCTCCAGAGTCCCCCTGGTCCGGATGCCGGTGTCGGTCAGGCCGTGCACCAGCTGCAGGAGCTGCACCGTGAACTCGACGTCGCGGAGGCCTCCCGCTCCCAGCTTCACCTGGAACGGGGCGTCGTCCGGATCGATGTGGTCCATCACCCGCTCGCGCATGCGTTGCACGCTGTCGACGAAGTCCTCCCGCGCAGCGCTCGACCAGATCTTCGGCTGGACGGCCCGGATGTACGCGTCGCCGAGCGCCTCGTCGCCGGCGAGCGGACGGGCCTTCAGCAGGGCCTGGAACTCCCAGCTCTTCGCCCAGCGGTCGTAGTACGCAAGGTGCGAGGCGAGGGACCGCACGAGTGCACCCTGCTTGCCCTCTGGGCGCAGCGCGGCATCGACCTCCCACAGCGGCGGCTCCACCTCGATCCCGCTGAGCCCGCGCATGGTCTCCCTGGCGAGCCTCGTCGCGATATCGATCGCCTTGGCCTCGGGCACCAGCTGGTCGTCGGCCGTTCCGCCGACGAAAATGACGTCGACGTCGCTGACGTAGTTGAGCTCGCGGGCCCCGGCCTTGCCCATGCCGATGACGGCGAGGGTCGTGGCGGCCACCTCGGCGGCGCCGATCGCGGCGCCGACCTTCGTGCGCGCGATCGCGAGCGAGGCCTCGATGGCAGCGCCTGCGGCGTCGGACAGCGCTGCCGCCACGTCGCCGACCGCCGCTGCGGCATCATCTCGGCTCAGGTCGAACGCCGCGATCGCCGCCAGCTCCCGCCGATACGCCACCCGGAGCGCGACCACCGCCGCGTCGTCGCCCGACGAGGCGAAGCCGTCTCTCGCCCCGACGGCGCCGAGCATGCGCTGACGCAACCCGTCCGATGAGGGCAGGCCGTCGGCGGGCGCGGCGAGCACATCGAGTTCCTCGGGGTGACGCAGGAAGAACCCGGCGAGCCCGGCCGATGCGCCGAACACGAGCCACAAGCGCCGCCGGATGTCGCGGTCGACGCGGAAGCCGTCGAGTGCCCCCGGTTCCCGTCTGGCGATCCGCAGCAGACCCTGCAGGGCGGAATCGGGGTCGGCAGCCTCCGCGCCGTCGAGC
The DNA here is from genome assembly GCF_001513675.1 of Microbacterium sp. XT11. Classification (NCBI taxonomy): domain Bacteria; kingdom Bacillati; phylum Actinomycetota; class Actinomycetes; order Micrococcales; family Microbacteriaceae; genus Microbacterium; species Microbacterium sp. XT11. The sequence continues at coordinate 2,729,511 of NZ_CP013859.1, forward strand.
ACCCCGGCACGGTCGCTACGAAGGAGCGATGCGAGCTCGTCGAGCGCGGAGGCGGCATCGCCGAGATCGGTGAAGCCGAGTCTCGCCAGCGCGGACAGGGAGACGGAGTCGTGCGAACGGGCCACACAGACCTCAGAGGAGCTCGAGGTTGTTCTTCAGCTCCAGCGGCGTCACCTGACCGCGGTACGACTCCCACTCCTTGCGCTTGTTGAGAAGGACGTAGTTGAACACCGACTCGCCGAGAGTCTCGGCAACCAGCTCGGAGCCCTCCATGTACTCCAGGGCGTGGTCGAGGCTCGCCGGCAGCGCCGAGTACCCCAGGGCGCGACGCTCGGCGTCGCTGAGCGACCAGACGTTGTCCTCCGCCTCCGGCGGGAGCTCGTAGCCCTCCTCGATGCCCTTCAGCCCGGCGGCGAGCATGAGCGCGTATGCCAGGTAGGGGTTCGCCGCAGAGTCGAGGGCCCGGTACTCGACTCGTGTCGAGCCGCCCTTGTTGGGCTTGTACATCGGCACGCGGACGAGCGCAGAGCGGTTGTTGTGACCCCACGTGATGAAGCTGGGCGCCTCGTCACCGCCCCACAGGCGCTTGTACGAGTTCACGAACTGGTTGGTCACGGCCGCGATCTCGTTCGCGTGACGGAGAAGCCCCGCGATGAAGTGACGCCCCGTCTTGGAGAGCTGGTACTTGGCACCCTCCTCGAAGAAGGCGTTGCGCTCCCCCTCGAAGAGCGACATGTGGGTGTGCATGCCGCTGCCTGGCTGCCCGCTGAGCGGCTTCGGCATGAAGGTCGCGTAGACGCCCTGCTCGATGGCCACCTCCTTGATGACCGTGCGGAACGTCATGACGTTGTCCGCCATGGTGAGCGCATCGGCGTAGCGGAGGTCGATCTCGTTCTGACCGGGACCGCCCTCGTGGTGGCTGAACTCGACCGAGATCCCGAGATCCTCGAGCATCCGCACCGAACGCCGACGGAAGTCGTGCGCCGTGCCGCCCGGGACATTGTCGAAGTAGCCCGCGGAGTCCACCGGAACCGGCCCCTCCGGACCGTACGACGATGACTTGAGGAGATAGAACTCGATCTCGGGGTGCGTGTAGAACGTGAACCCCGCGTCGGCGGCCTTCGCGAGCGCGCGCTTGAGCACGTGGCGGGGATCGGAGACCGCGGGGCGGCCGTCGGGCGTCGTGATGTCGCAGAACATGCGCGCCGTCGGATCGATCTCGCCCCGCCACGGAAGGATCTGGAACGTGGTCGGGTCGGGCTGAGCGAGCAGATCGGACTCGTAGGTCCGAGTGAGACCCTCGATCGCCGACCCGTCGAAGCCGATGCCCTCGGCAAAGGCTCCCTCGACCTCAGCCGGTGCGATCGCCACAGACTTGAGGGTTCCGATGACGTCGGTGAACCACAACCGGACGAACTTGACGCCGCGTTCCTCGATGGTGCGGAGGACGAAATCGCGCTGCTTGTCCATCGCTACTCCGCGCCTCCGCTCTTGGCGGCGTCTTCGGCGGCGTCCTCCTCGGCCCAGGACCGCGCCCGTTCCTGGAGCTTCTCCGGAGCGCGTGCGGCCTCGGCCTCGGTGTCGAACGGCCCCACGCGGTCGACCGACGGGGAGATCATGCCGAACTCGACCTGCCCGGTCTCGAGGTTGTACCAGTACTTCTCATCGCCGTTGGCCATGGGGCGCCCCCTTCTTCACGTGGTGTCATCGATCCTACTGGCCAGGCGGCTGTCGCTAAGCTATCGCCCATGGCAAAAGCGATCGGCGTCGACATCGGCGGCACGGGAATCAAGGCAGGAATCGTCGACCTCGACCACGGTGTCATGGCATCCGACAGGGTGCGCGTACCGACCCCCGAAGGGGCATCCCCGGAGGACGTGCTCGTCGCCGTCCAGACGGTGCTCACGACCCTCGACGTCCACGACTCGACCCTCCCCCTCGGCGTCGCCTTCCCCGCCATCGTCAAGCGCGGCAAGACGCTCTCGGCAGCCAACGTGTCGAAGCGATGGCTGGACTTCGAGGCTGAGCGCTTCTTCCGCGACGGCCTCGGTCGCAACATCGTGTTCGTCAACGACGCGGACGCGGCCGGAGTCGCCGAAGCGCGTCACGGCGCCGCCCGCGATGTGCGAGGTCTGACGCTCATGACGACCCTCGGCACGGGGATCGGCTCAGCGTTCCTCTACGACGGCGTGCTCGTCCCGAACACCGAGCTCGGGCACCTGAACTTCCGCGAGTACGAATCGGTCGAGACCTGGGCGGCCACCTCGGCGCGAGAGCGCGAGGGCCTGAGCTGGGCCGAGTGGGCGGAGCGACTCCAGGCCTTCTACTCGCACATCGAGTTCCTCTTCAGCCCCGACCTCTTCGTCGTGGGTGGCGGCGTGTCGAAGAACGCGAACGACTTCCTGCCGCTGCTCGAGCTCAAGACGCCCATCGTCCCGGCGATCCACCGCAACAACTCCGGCATCATCGGTGCCGCGTCGCTCGCCGGCGACTGACCGCGCGACATCAGCACGAAGGCCCCGCCATGCGGGGCCTTCGTCGTGTCTGAGGCGAATGGGCCGACCTGTACGCCGGGTTCTGTTCCGGGGTTCTTCGCCCCTTCGACGGTCATCTCTCTCGGCGACACGTTGCCGTGGCGCTCCAGCGGTCTACCCGAGGACTCGGCGAGCCGCGTCAACATCCTCTGTCTGACCTTGCTCCGGACGAGGTTTACCTGGCGGGCCGCGTCACCACGGCCCCCGGTGGTCTCTTACACCACCCTTTCACCCTTACCCCTTGCGGGGCGGTCTGCTCTCTGTGGCACTGTCTCGCGGATTGCTCCGGGTGGGCGTTACCCACCGTCCTGCCCTGTGGAGCCCGGACGTTCCTCGGTGCGGTCTCCCGCCACGCGACCGTCCAGTCGACCCATTCGCGCCCCCAGTCTACCGCCGCTACTTCTCCGCCGACTGCGCGATCCGGAGGTCGAGCGGCACGTCGATCGGGAAGGAGCCGAACAGTCGCGTCGTCGCGACGGCCGCCGCCTCGCGCACCGCCTCGGCCGCGGCATCGGTCTGCTCCGCCGGCACGTGGAGCACGACCTCGTCGTGGAGGAAGAACGCCAGGTGGGCGCGATGCGCGAACGGGCCGGATGCCGGCGCAGGGGTGGCGGCATCCGGGAGCTGCCGCAGACGGTGGCGGATCTCGGCGAGCCAGATGAGCGACCACTCGGCCGCCGTCCCCTGCACGACGAAGTTGCGGGTGAACCTCCCCCAGTCCCGCGCACGCCGACGCGCGGCCGCGACCTCGGCAGGAGACGCGTCGGCATCCGTCGCCCTGGACTGCAGGCGCGTCCACTCCTCCGACGGGCGGGGAGACGACCGGCCGAGCCAGGTCGACACCACACCGCCGTCCTCGCCGGTGCGGGCCGCCTCGTCGACCAGCGCCATCGCGCGCGGGTACACCTTGCGGAGCCGCGGCACGAGCCGCCCGCCCTCTCCGGTGGTGGCACCGTACATGGCGCCGAGCACGGCGTACTTGGCCTCCTGCCGCGTCGACACGGCACCCGACTCGACGATCCCCTCGTACAGGTCGCGCCCTCGCGCGGCGCGCGCCATCGCCGCGTCCCCCGCCATCGCTGCGAGCATCCGCGGTTCGAGCTGCGCGACGTCGGCGACGACGAGCATCCAGTCGTCGTCGGCGCGCACCGCCGGCCTCAGGCTCCGCGGAAGCTGGAGGGCCCCGCCGCCCGCCGACGCCCACCGACCGGTCACCACTCCGCCCGGGATGTACACGGGACGGAAGCGGTCATCGCGCACCCACTCGGAGAGCCATGCCCATCCGTTCGCGCTGAGAAGACGAGACAGCTTCTTGTACGCCAGCAGCGGCTCGACCACCGGATGGTCGTGCTGGGCCAGCTCCCACCTGCTGGTCGACTCGACGTGCACTCCCGCTCGATGCAAGGCGCGAAGCAGCTTGGGCTGGCTGTCGAGATGGAGGCCGGGATCACCCAGGATCCCGCGCACCGTCTCGGCGAGCTCGACCATACGGCTGGGCAGTCCGCCCGCGACCGGACGGATGCCCAGCGTCGCCTCGAGGATCTCGCGATGCACGCGCTCGTTCCACGGGAGACCCGCCGCACGCATCTCCTCGGCGATGAGGCCGCCGGCTGACTCCGCCGAGCAGAGCAGGGACAGCCGGCCGTCGCCCGACTGCGCGAGCACGTCTCGCTGCGCCCGGTACTGGTCGAGCACCTCGGCCACAGGGTCGGCCGTGTCGGATGCGCTGTCGACGTCGAACAGCGCAGGCGCCTCGTCGACGACATCGCGACGCTGCCAGGAGGGCGACGGGTCGAGCGGACGCCGGACGCGCGCGGTGTCCCGCAGGATCGCGTGGCACAGCAACAGGTCGTGGGCGCGCCGGATCGTCACACCTTCGGCCAGCAGCACCGGGTAGACCTCTCGTGCGCTGCGGATCACCCACCGCGGTGCGTCATCGCGCTCCCGTGTGCGCACCCAGTCCGCGAGTCCGCTCGCGGGAAACCGCCACGAGTGAGCCGCGCGGAGGTCGTCGTCGAGTTCGACGGCGGCGAACTCCCCCGCACGGAGCGCGACGAGCGCGATGCGGAGCTCCGCGCCGGGCGTCGGATTCACCGCTGGCGCTGCGGCGCGCTCATCACAGCCCGGATTCCTCGGTGCGCACCAGGATGCACCCGCACTCGGGGCAGGACACCACGGCATCCGCCGGCGCACGACGGATCTCGTTCAGATCGGTCCCGGGGAGCACGATGCGGCAGCCCTCGCACGTCCCCCTGCTGAGCAACGCGGCACCGGCGTTCGTCGCGGCGCGCCGGGTGTAGTCGGCGAGGAGATCGGCCGGGACCCGACCCGCGACAGCCGCACGGTCGCGTGCCAGCTGCGCGCCGAGCTCGGTCGCCGCAGCCACGTCGGCCTTGGCCTGCACCGTGAGGCGCGTGCCCTCCGCCACCGTCGTGTCGAGCAGCGCCTGCTGGGCGGCCACCGCGGCTTCGGCTTCTTCGACCCGCCCCATGACCTCGAGCTGGATGTCCTCCAGGTCGCTCTGCCGCTTGGCCAGGCTCGCCAGCTCGTTCTCGAGCGCCTGCGCCTCCTTGGAGTTCGTCGTCGCGGCAAGGCGCTCCGCGTCGCGGGCACGGCGCTGCTCGACGAGCGTCACGTCGGACTCGACGCGGGTCAGCTCAGCGCGCGCGTCGTCACGCACCCCGGTCAGCGTCGTCAGCTCTCGCAGCTGTTCCTGCCGCACGGACGCCAGCTCGTTGATGCGCGCGGCATGCGCCGGATGCGTACGCGCATGCTCCGCCTGCGCGATGCGCCGGTCGAGGTCGGCGAGGTCGAGGAGGATGCGCTGGTCTTCGGGGCTGGCGTTCACGCAGTCAAATCTAGCCGGTGGCACGTGGAGGGCATCACCGGAGCTCCCCGTCGACGTACAGCCACCGCCGGTCCTCACGCACGAAACGGCTGCGCTCGCGCAGCGATCCGCGCGCCCCGCCCTCCCGCCAGAAGGCCTCGAACTCCACGATGCCCTCGGTGTCGAAAGGACCTCCGCCTTCGCGATCGAGCACGACGAGCCGACGCCATTCGAGTGCCGGGTCGAGATCGAGCGCGGCAGGCCTCGTCGACGGGTGCCACGTGGCGCGCAGATGGCGGGCGTCGCCCCGCGCGAAAGCGGTGTAGCGAGAACGCATCAGCCGCTCAGCGGTCGGCGCCGGCGCACCCGCCAGCAGCGGACCGCAGCAGCCGTCGAACACGTCCCCCGACCCGCAGGGGCATCTCACCGGCTGCTCCATCCTGCCAGCGTACGCTGAAGACATGGTCACGGTTCCCCAGTTCTCCGCACACAACGGCTTCTCCCTCCCCGCCATCGGACTCGGCACCTACCGGTTGCGCGGCGACGCGGGTGCCGCCGCCATCGCCTCCGCCATCGATGCGGGCTACCGGCTCGTCGACTCCGCGTTCAACTACGAGAACGAGGGCTCCGTGGGGCGCGGCGTCGCGTCATCCGCGGTGGATCGCAGCGACCTCATCGTCACGTCCAAGCTGCCGGGCCGCCACCACTCCGCCGCCGCCGCTCCGGCGAGCATCGAGGAGAGCCGCTCGCGATTCGGCCTCGACGCGATCGACCTGCACCTCATCCACTGGCCCAACCCGAGCCAGGGCGAGTACGTGGAGGCGTGGGAGGCGCTCATCGACGCGCAGCGCAGGGGTGTGGTCCGGCAGGTGGGCGTCTCGAACTTCCTCCCCGAGCACCTCGACCGCATCGAGGGCGAGACGGGTGTGCGTCCGGTCGTGAATCAGATCGAGGTGCATCCGTACTTCCCGCAGACGGAGCAGCTTGAGGTGCACAGGGAGAGAGGCATCATCACCGAAGCCTGGAGCCCGCTCGGGCGCGCGGATGCCGTGCTCGACGAGCCCGTCATCGTCGAGATCGCCCGTGCGCACGACATCACCCCTGCGCAGGCCGTGCTCGCCTGGCACGTCGCTCGCGGCGTCGTCGCCATCCCGAAGGCGTCCTCCGCGGAGCACCAGCAGGCGAATCTCGCTGCAGCGGCCGTCGCACTCGACGGCGCGGAGGTCGAGGCCATCACCGGTCTCGGGCGACCCGACGGCCGGCTGTTCGACGGCGACCCGCGGACGCACGAGGAGTCCTGACGGGGCGGGGCGCGGTCGAGCTTGCCCGCCGCCTCGCTGCCCGGGGCGGCCGTGAGCACGATGAGGGCGTGCGACTCGTCCGGGGTGATCAGGGCTTGGCAATCGACCTCGATCTCGCCGAGATCAGGGTGGACGAGCACCTTGTGCTCCTCGAAGCGCCGACGCACCTCGTGGTCCTCCCAGTAGCGCACGAACTCGGGACTCACCGCGCTCAGCGCGCGATGGATCTCGCCCGCGCGCGATCGCGGACCCCATTCGCCGTAGGCTGCGCGCAGTGAAGCCGCGAGGGTGCGCCCGTGCTTCTCGTGGTCGCGCTGCGGATAGCGTCGCCTCTCGTCCTCCGGATGCGCGAACCATCGGTAGATGCCGCTGCGTTCCATGCCGGTCAGGTCGCTCGCATCCCCGAGCAGGGCGCGGGCCGCGTCGTTCTGCACGAGCACTTCGTCGAGCACCGACACGACGAAGGCCGGGGTGTCGGAGAGCCGGTCCAGCACGCGCAGCAGGCTCGGCGGGAGGTACTCGGTGAACGTGGCGCGGTCGGGCGCGCTGTGCCCGCAGATCCGGTAGAGGTAGTCGCGCTCGTCGGTCGACAGCCGCAAAGCCCTGGCCAGGGACGACAGCATCTGCACGCTCGGCTGCGGCCCGCGGCGCTGCTCGAGGCGCGCGTAGTAGTCGGTCGACATGGCTGCCAGCATCGCGACCTCCTCACGACGCAGGCCGGCGGCGCGACGACGCGGCCCGGCGCTGAGTCCGACATCGGACGGCACCAGCTCCCTGCGTCGGCGCAGCAGGAAGTCGGCGAGTGCATCACGATCCACCCTGGAAGTATCCCCCGTGGTGCGCACGGTCATCCAGGGACCGCCGATCCCTGGATGACCGCTCCCTGCCGCAGCACACGGGTCGCGAGCAGGCTGAGAGCATGAACATCACCGGAAACACCGTCTTCATCCCCGGCGCCACCAGCGGCATCGGACTGGCTCTCGCCCGCGCCCTGAGCGCCCGTGGCAACACCGTCATCATCGGCGGGCGTCGCCGAGAGCTCCTGCACCAGATCGCGCAGGAGAGCCCGGAGCTCGACACGGTCGAGATCGACACCGCAGACGCCTCGAGCATCCGTGCGGCCGCACGGACCGTTCTCGACCGGCATCCGGAGCTGAACGTGCTCGTCACGATGGCCGGGATCATGCGGGTCGAGGACTGGCGCTCCCCCGACGGCTTCCTCGACACCGCCGAGGCGACGGTGACGACCAACCTCCTCGGTCCGATCCGCCTCATCGGCGCCTTCATCGAGCACCTGCAGACCGTGCCGGACGCGACGGTGATGACCGTGTCGTCGGGGCTCGCGTTCGCGCCGCTGCGCGTGACCCCCACCTACAACGCCACGAAGGCCGCCATCCACATGCTCAGTGAGAGCCTGCGCCTGCAGCTCGAAGGCACGAGCGTCTCGGTGATCGAGCTCGAACCGCCCGCCGTCAGGACGGCCCTGATGCCCGGTCAGGAGGAGAGCGAGTGGGCGATGCCCCTGGACGCGTTCATCCAGGAGGTCATCGGACTGCTCGAGTCACAGCCCGACGCCACGGAGATCCAGGTCGAGAACGTCAAGTTCCTCCGCTACGGCGAGGCCAGGGGTGACTACCCCCAGGTCGTCGCCACCCTGAACCGGCGCGACCCGCACGGGAAGTGAGTCGCCGCACCTCGGCCCTGCTCAGACGGCGGCGGCGATGGCCTCCGCGACCGTCGTGTGGGTGAAACCGAAACCCGAATCCTCCAGCGCTCGCGGACGCACGTCGGCGTCCGCGAGCAGGAGCGAATCGGCCGCCGATCGGCTCAGCGCCCCTCGGAGGGCCCAGGCAGGCGCCGGGAGCCAGAACGGCCGCCGCATCGCCCGTGCCAGGGCCCGCCCCGTGTCGTTCGCCGTGGCGGAGGCGGGCCCGGCGAGGTTCACGGGGCCGGACAGGCTTCTGTCGATCACGTGGCGGATCGCGCGGACCTCGTCGTCGAGCGAGATCCACGGCCAGATCTGCGTCCCCGGACCCAGCGGACCCGCGAGCCCGGCGCGGGTGAGCATGATCAACGGCTTGAGCACACCGCGACGATGGATGACGGGTGCCGTGCGCAGCAGGGCGACCCGTGCGTCGTCCCCCGCGCGTCGAGCCGCATCCTCCCATCGGACGCAGAGCCGAGCGAGGAATGTGTCCCCGGCCGGCGAGCTCTCGTCGAGCACGCGCCCAGGAGCCGATCCGTAGTAGCCGACGGCGGATGCCGATACGAAGAAGGGCGCGTCTTCGCCCAGTTCACGGAGCGCGTCGGCCAGCGTCGTCGTCGCGCGCAGCCGCGAACCGAGCAGCTCCCTGCGGTACTGCGGCGTCCACGGCATCCGCCCCACACTCGCGCCGCCGAGCGCGATCACGGCCGACGCCCCCTCGAGCACGCCCGGGTCGAGACATTCCCGCCCCGGATGCCACTGCACCTCATCGGGTGCGCGCGGGTCTCGACGCACAAGCGCCGTCGTCGGGATGCCGTCGGAGCCGAGCGAGGCGCGCAGCGCCGTTCCGATCAGTCCGGATGCTCCGCTGATGACGATCCTGCCGCTCATGTCGCGCCTCCGCTCAGCGGCCGGCCGCACCGCCGTCCGCGTGCGCCAGCCTCTCCCATTCTGTGCGAAGGAAGGTCGCCTCACCCGACGCCACGATCATGGCGTTGTTGTGCGGTCCCGGCTCGGGCCACATCATCACTCCCCCGACCTGGAGGCTGGGCAGATCGCGACGGATGCACTCGATGCTCCCCCGGACCAGGAGATCGGCTGTCTGCTCCGGCGAGGTGGCCGCTCCGATCACCGCGTCATCGTGCGCGAGGAGCTCGGAGCGCCACGACCGCGCCGGACCTTCCGGATCGAGGGTGAACCGCACGATGCCCTGCGGCGCCGCCTCCACGTGAATCACGATGAAGCCGGTCACCGGCTGTTCCACCGGCGTGCTGCCGTCCATGTCCGTCCCCCGATTCGAGCGGTCCCACACCCCTCATCCGCCAGGATACCGCCGGCCTCCGGCCGCACGGGCTCGATGCCTTACGCACATCCCCCGAGCGCCGATATGTAGGTGGGGGAGCGAATGAACGGAGGAGGATCGTGACAAGTACCTACATCGAGACCGGAGGACACGTCCGGGTCTACGACGATGCCGTGCGCACCCACCAGTCCTTCCCGCCGGGCACCTACCGCGTGCATTTCACCTCGAAGGAGGGGTTCAGCCTCGTGCGCGTCGACGACCTCTCCGTCGGCACTGAACGCGTGTACGGCGATCGGGAGAAGAAGGTCCGCAAGATCTTCCGTACCTACGAGCTGTCCGACCGCAGCCTCGGCGTGATGCTCTCCGGCGACAAGGGCATCGGAAAGACCCTGTTCCTCCGGATGGTCGCCGCCGAAGCACGTGCGCAGGGCCTTCCCGTGGTGCTCGTGACCGAGGACAACGACGGCATCGTCGACTTCCTCGACAGCCTCGACGAGTGCCTCATCGTCCTCGACGAGTTCGAGAAGACGTTCCCGATCGGCCGGCGCGGAAGCGGGGACGGAGCGAACCGTCAGAACCAGTTCCTCTCGCTGTTCGACGGACTGTCGTCCGTGAAGCGCATCTACTGCGTGACCGTGAACGACATCGCCGACGTCAGCGCGTACCTGGTCAACCGTCCCGGCCGGTTCCACTACCACATGCGATTCGAGTACCCAGGGCCGGACGAGGTGCGTCAGTACCTGTCCGACCAAGCGCCCGACGCGCACCCGGACGAGATCGAGAACGTCGCGCTCTTCTCGCGACGCGCTCGGCTCAACTACGACCATCTGCGCGCGATCGCCTTCGAGCTGCAGCACCAGGACAGCCAGTTCGCCGAGATCGTCGAGGATCTCAACATCAAATCCGTCGAGCCGGCCGTGTATCGGATCGACGCGAAGTTCCCCGACGGTTCGGTGTGGTCGGCTGAGGTCGAGCTGAACCTCTTCGAACGGGGCGACGTCGTGCGGACCTTCGAGCTGCGCAACGCCACGCGCTCGCTCTTCGCCTCTTTCACCCCGAAGGATCTGATCTTCGAGCCCGACGGCGGCATCGTCGTGCCGATCAGCCGGCTGGAGCTGCTCGACGAGGACGACGAGGAACCCGAGGCGTACCCGGCATCCGTCAGCCTCACCCTCGTCGGCCAGGCGAGCTACGGCTTCGGCTTCTGAACGCGGGGCCCCGTCACGCGGGCTGCGGAGCGGATGGGGCCGATGTGGAACGGGCGGTCGCTGCCACGCGGTCGAGATACGCGTCGACCGCGGACCTCGACGAGCGCGACCCCCGGAGTCCATCGCCGGTCGAGCGCGCCGAGCCCTGACCGTCGGAGTAGTGCAGATCGAGGGCGTCCCGGATCATGCGCAGCGCCTCGGCCCGCTGCTGCGACACCGCCGCGTGCGAGACGCCGAGCTGAGCGGCGACCTCCTTCACCGAACGCTCCTCGAAGTAGATCTCCTTCACGATGAAGCGCTTGCGCTCCGGCAGCGCGTCGACGCAGCGGCGCAGGAAGTCGTCGCGCTCGGAGAGCAGCAGCGCCTCCTCCGGGAGAACCCCGCTCCAAGCGATCTCCGCAGGGTCGAACACGTCGAGGCTTGTGACCACCCGGTCGGCGTCGGCCAGCGCCTGCCGCGCGGACGCCACGTCCACGCCTGCGTGCTGGGCGATCTCGGCAGTCGTCGGCGTGCGACCGAGCACTGCAGCGAGTCGGTCGCGCACCCCGGCCATCTCCTTGGCGCGCGCACGGACCTCGCGAGGGGCCCAATCCATCGACCGCAGTTCGTCCTGCAGCGCCCAGGTCACCCTCCCCCGGGCGAAGGCGCCGAACGGCACCCCGAGGGACGCATCGAACCTCTCCGCCGCGCGAACGAGGGCGTATGCGCCCGCGGAGGCGAGATCGTCGCGAGACACCTGCGTGAGGCGCGACGCGACGAACGCCGTCGCCGCACTCACGATGTGCAGGTGGTCGATGACGAGCTGGTTGCGTGCGCGCCTCGGCATGGAGCGGTGCCTCTCTCACTGTCAGTGCAAGTCCCCCAGCGACTCACAGTGCGACCAACCCCATGGTCGTCCCTCACCCCCATGCTAGGGCCACGGCGCACACGAGAAATCCCCGGGAGGGCTCTCCCGGGGATCTCTCGCAGACGTTCAGCTCAGCGCTGGTCGTCGTTCACCTTCACGCGCCGGTTGACCTCGCGCGTCGCCGAGAACTTCAGCACCGTGTAATCGGTCACCTCGGCCGTGCCGTCATCCTTGGCGAACTGCACGCGGTGACCCTTGTGGGATTGCGGATAGAACCGCCCGAAGTTGGTCAGCGTCACCGTGTTGCCCTGGCTGACCAGATCGAGCAGTTCGTCGATCATCGCGTTGTACGCGGTCTGCGCCACCTGGAGGGAGAGTCCCCCTCGCCGCGCGAACCGCTGCACGAACTCCCTCTTGCTCACGCGTGTGGCGTCGAGCGTCCTGGATGTGCTCATGTGCATACCGTCCCCTGTACTCTCGCCCGTCTCCGGGCGTCCTTCCCCCACCCCCGACGCCGCGCACAGCGGACCGTCAGGGGATCCTGCGTCCGTGGCGGAGCACCACCCCGGCTCGCGTTCCTCAGAGGATAGCCCCACTTCCTTGGTAAATGCGCAGACCGTCCGTTCCGGTTGCTTATCGCGCAGATCCGGCAGCATCACGGTGCCGCTCCCGGTGCGTCAGCGACCCCCGGTGCCTTCCAGACGCATCCGCAGCGGAAGGGCTTGGTCGTCCAGGATGACCTGCGTCGCGAGCCCTGTCCGCGCGTGCATCACCACGGGTGCGCGGAGGTTCACATGCACGCCGTCCTCCGCGGGGTTCGCGACGACGAAGGTCTGCAGCGGCTCTCCGTCGGCCGCGCCCAGATCCTGCCGCACGACGTCCGGCAGGCTCGGCCGGCACCCCGGCGCGGCGACGGCGGCGTCGACGAGGAACAGCCGCACGTCGGCATCGACGGCTCGCAGCGCGTACAGCCCCTCGGCGCCGCCGATCGACACGAGGGTGAACTCGGTGTACGGAGCGAGACCCGGCATGGGGACGACGAACCTCACGGACACGGACTCGGTCCTCTCCTCGCGGGGCGCGGATGCGGTTGGCAGGGTCATCTCAGGAACTCCAGAAGGGTGGTCTGCAGCGACCTCGCCGTCACCTGCAGGGCGGATTGGAACACGAGCTCGGCCGACTCGAGCTTCACGAGCACCTCGAGGCTGTCCACGTTCTCGACCGCGGCACGGCGCGCCTCCAGGTCGGTGGATGCCGCGAGGTTCTGGGACGACGCACGCTCGAGCTGCACCTGTCTGGCGCCTGCCGCGCCCCGCGCCGACACGACGGCCTTGAGCCGTGCGTCCACATCGTCGAGGCGGCCGCCGATGTCGGCGCCGCTGCGCAACTGCGCCGCGATGTCCTGCAGCAGCGCGAACGCGCTGTCCGCCCCTTCGCCGAACGCGGCGGAGCCGTCGATGTCGACCCGCACGCTCTCGGCGTCGCCGATACGGCGCAGCACGCCCGCGCCCGCTCCCCCGGCGAAGGCGAAGGTGCCCGCCTCGAAGGCGGCTCCCGCATCGCTGGTTCCTGCGAACACGTTGCGGCCGAGCATCCGGGTGTTCGCCTGTGCGAGCAGTTCTGCGCTGATCGTCTCGAGCTCCTGGGCGATCGACTCGCGTGCGGCAGGGCTGAGCGCTCCGGAGTTCGCCCCCTGCACGGTGAGGTCTCGCGCGCGGTTCAGCAGATCGGCGCTCGCGCCGAGCGCCGCATCGATCGTCGTCACCCAGGCCATGCCGTCGTTGATGTTCCTCGCGTACTGCGCGACGCGCGTCTGCTCGCCGTGGATGCCGAGCGCCGCGGCTGCCGCCGTCGGGTCTTCGCTGGGCGTGCGGAACGACCGCTGCGATGTGGCCTGGTACTGCAGGCGCTCGCGCTCGGCGAGGTTCGCCTGGAGCGTTCGCAGGGACTGCTGGGTCATCGTGCTGGTCGTGATGCGGCCGATCATGAGACTCCCCTGGTCAGCGGCCGACGAGGCCGGTGCGGTTGATGAGCAGATCGAGCGCCTCGTCCACGGCTGTCAGCACGCGTGCCGCCGCCTGGTATGCGGTCTGATACGAGAGCAGGTTGATGGTCTCCTCGTCACCGTCGACGGACGCGTTCGACTGCTGCGCCGTGACGGCGGCGACGGCACCGCGATCGGCGATGTCGGCACGCTGCCGATCGCCTGCGACGCTCACGGCGAAACCGGTGACGAACGCCGACCACGCGGTGCTCGGTCCGTCCTGGCTCGTTCCGAGCCGGCTGATCCGATCGGCGATCGACGTGTCCTTCGGCCCCGCGCCGGGTGCGCCGAGAGCGAGATCGCCGAGCTCTCGGGGCACGACCCGGAGACCGAGAGCGGCCGGCGCGGACGGATCGAGTGCGAAGAAGTCTCCGCCCTGGGCACCAGACGAGGTCACTCCTGCGCGATGCAGATCGTTGACCCGAACCGCCAGCGTCCGCGCGGTGTGGTCGTAGGCGGCGGCCAGCGCTGCGAGCGGTCCGCCGTCGGACGCCGGCGCCAGCGCCCCGATGACGCCGCCGAGCGTGCCTGCGGTCACCGAGACCGCGCTCCCCGGCCGATCGGCCCAGGACACCGTGACCCGTCCTCCGTCGGCGACTCCCGCCGGTCCGGATGCGGTGAGCGGCCGGGAGGCGTCACCCGACACGAGCGCGTTCCCGTCCACCCGCAGAGTCATCGTTCCGTCGGCTTCGAGCGTTCCCTTCGCACCGATCGCCGTCGACAGCTGCTGCGCCAGCACGCTGCGCTGATCGACGAGCTCGTTGGCCTGACGTCCGGATTGCAGTGCTTCGCGGATGCGCCCGTTGAGCACGGCCACCTGCTCGGCTGCGGCGTTGACGTCGGCCACCTGGCGGTCGACCTGTCCGCGCAGGTCGCCCCACTGTCCTGCCACCGCCTGGTACCCCGCGGCTATCTGACCGACCAGCACCTGGGCGTCGGTCAGCACGACCTGTGCGGCCGCAGGTTCCGGGGTCGTGGCGAGGTCGGCCCACGACGACCAGAACCTGTCGAGATTGGCCGCCAATCCCTCTGCGGTCGGTTCGGCCATGATGGCCTCGGCCTGACTCGCTGCCGTGGCTCGCGCCGACCAGAATCCGGAGGTCGCCAGCGCGTCACGCACGCGGGCGTCGAGGATCTCGTCGCCGAGGCGGGCGATTCCCGTGACGGCGACGCCTCCGCCCGCGGTGGCCCCTTGGACTCGCAGGCCGCCCTGCACGGGCGCCGCGACGGAAGTCTGTTCGACCCGCTGGCGTGTGTAGCCGGTCGTCGTCTGGTTGGCGATGTTCTGGCCCGTGACCGTCATCCCGGCGCGGGCGGCGGCGAGGGCGGATTCAGCGAGCCGAAGCCCTGCGAAGGACGACATGCCTCATGCCCTCGTGTCGAGCAGCTGCGCATCCGAGGAGTGGACCACTCCGCCGGATTGGTCGTATTCGCCGATCTCGCCGCCGAGGCCCGCGATCGTCTCCTGCGTGACCCGGATCGCGGCGCGCAGCCGCTGTTCGTTGACCTGCTTGAGCTGCTCGATCTCGTCGGCCAGCGCCGTCATCGCGGTGAGGTGGCCGGTGAGCACGTCGCGCCACGCGTCGGTCGGCGCGGCGTCGATCAGCTCGCGAAGCGTGGCCGCCTCTGGCGCGCCCCACTCCTCGGCGACGGAGACGACGAGCGTGTCGCGCGCGAGGGCCGCCGTCGGCATCGCCCCGGTGATCCGCTCGATCTCGCTCACCGAGTGGGCGATCCAGCGGTTGCGTCCGCTCGCGAGGAGCATCTGCTGCACATCCAGCTTGAACAGGAGCAGTTCCAGCAGATCGCGCTCCCGCATCAGCTGCATGCTCAGGTCGTGTGCGGCCACGGTCGGTCACCTCGTCAAGTCGGTTCAGCGCGACGGCGACGACCGTCACACTCACGACTATCGCGACACCGCGCGCGGGAGTAACTCGCTCCGCATGGGGAGAACTCCCCATCGACAGGCGTCAGGACGACGTGGTAACGGGCCGCAGAGCGTCGAGGAGCGCGTTCTCGGCGGCGTCGCCGGACGCAGCCGACTGCGCGGCCTCCTGGTTCGCATCGCTGACCGCCAGCACGATCTCCGCGCGGTGGATGCGCTGGTCGCGCGGGGCTTCGATCCCCACCCGAACCCCGCCAGGGGTGACCGCGAGGATGGTGACCGTGATGTCGTCGCCGATCTTGATGCTCTCGTTCGCGCGCCGTGTCAGCACCAGCATGAGTTCCGCCTTCCGTGGCTTGTGCGCCTCTGCGCCGTCCCGAGCATCAATGTAGCGTCTTTCGCTCGTATTCAAGGAGAACTTGCAGATGGCGCGCCTGATCGGACGGGGTCGCCCGGCGACGCCGCGGTCACGGGAAGCGCGGGGTGAGCCAGCCGGATCACGCCGATCACGTCGGCGGCGTGACCACCGGCGGCGGCCTCGTCGTAGGAGAGCACGGGGAGACCGCCCACCTGCGAGGAGAGCAGTCGGCGCACCGCCGGCCGCAACGACGGAGCGCACACGAGCACGGGCTCCGCTCCGGTCCGGTCGAGGTCGGCGACCATCCGCCGCGCGCTCTCGAGCAGCTGCGCGGTGGTGTCCGGCGGCAGCACGATCTGCGCGTCGCCGTCGATCACGCGCAGGCCCTCGAGCATCTGCTGTTCGAGAAGAGGGTCGATCATGAGGACCCGCAGCCTGCCGTCCTCGGCGAACCGCGACGCGATCGCGGGCCCCAGAGCCGATCTCGCCGCCTCGATCAGCCCCGCGGTGTCGGTGGACACCCGGCCGCGCAGCGCCAGCGCCTCGTAGATGCGCGCGAGGTCGTTGATCGGCACCCGCTCGGCGAGCAGACCGGACAGCACCCGCTGGATAGCCGAGAGGGAGAGCACGCCGGGGGTCAGCTCCTCGACCGTCGCCGGGCTGGACTGTGCGAGGTGCTCTGTGAGCTGCCGCACGTCTTCGAGCGAGAGCAGCCGGTCGGCGTGCCCCTGCACGAGGTCGGAGAGGTGGGTGATGATGACGCTCACGCGGTCGATGACCGTGGCACCGGCGATATCCGCCGCGTGCGTGAGCTCGGCGGGTATCCATCGTCCTGGGAGCCCGAAGACGGGATCGACCGCCTCTATGCCGGGGAGGTCGTCCAAGCCCGTGCCCAGCGCGAGCACGTGACCGCGTGGCACGGACCCTCGGCCTGCCTCGACGCCCGCGATGAGGATCGCGTACGTCTGTGGAGGGAGCTCGACGTTGTCGCGCGTGCGCACGGGCGGCATCAGGATGCCGAGATCGAGGGCGAGCTTGCGTCGGAGCGCCTTGACGCGCACCAGCAGATCCCCCTCTCCCCCGGAGGCCAGATCGAGGATGTCGGGCGACAGCGAGATCTCGAGCGCGTGCACGCGCATGCGGTCCATGAGCTCGTCTGGTCCCTCTGCGGCCGCATCGGCCGCCCGAGTCCTCGCCGCTTCCGCATCGATCGCCGCCTCCCCCGCCTCGCGGGCACGTACGCGCGACGCCGCGAACAGGAGCACGATGCCGATCGCGACGAAGACGAGGAGGGGCATCCCCGGGATGAAGCCCATGGCGACCGCGGCCGCTCCGGTGATCATCAGCGCCGTCCTCGACTGCATCAGCTGCCGGCCGGCGGCCTCGCCCATCTCGGCCTCGGCGTTCTCGCGTGTCACGATCATCCCGGTCGAGACCGCCATGAGGAGCGCCGGGATCTGCGTGACGAGACCGTCGCCGATCGTCAGGATGCTGTACGTCTGCAGGGCGTCGGTGACCTCCATGCCGTGCTGGACCATGCCGATGACGATGCCGCCGACGAAGTTGATGACGACGATCACGATGCCCGCTATCGCGTCTCCCTTGACGAACTTCGATGCCCCGTCCATCGCACCGTAGAAGTCCGCTTCCGCAGCGACCTCTGCGCGGCGCTGGCGCGCCTCCGTGTCGGTGATGAGCCCCGCGTTCAGGTCGGCGTCGATCGCCATCTGCTTCCCCGGCATCGCATCGAGGGTGAATCGAGCTCCCACCTCTGCGACGCGTTCGGCGCCCTTGGTGACGACGACGAACTGGATCACGGTCAGGATGAGGAAGATCACCGCACCGATCACGAGCGAACCGCTGATGGTGATCTGCCCGAACGCCTGGATGACCTGACCGGCGTGGGCCTCGCTGAGCACGAGGCGCGTCGAGGCGACGTTCAGACCGAGCCGGAAGAGGGTCGCGACGAGCAGCAGGCTGGGGAAGACCGAGAAGTCGAGCGGCTTCTTCACGAACATCGCCGTGAGCAGGATCAAGAGCGCGAACGAGATGTTCGTCACGATCAGGACGTCGAGCAGAGGGGTCGGGATCGGCACGATCAGCAGCAGGATGATCCCGACCACTCCGACTGGAACGGCCGCCTTGGACAGCAGCGGGGCGAACATGCGTGCGATCTCCTTCGTCGGTGTCCTGGTCACAGTCCGCGGTCACGGGTCGCGGCGAACGGCATGGTGTGCACTCCACGCGCAGAACCGCGCCGTGCAAGGTGGTCGATGAATGCGAGCACCTGCGCGACCGCGGTGTAGAGGTGCTCGGGGATCTCGTGGCCGATCTCGCACGCGGCGTGCAGGGCCCGGGCGAGCGGCACGTCCCGGATCATCGGCACTCCCGCCTCTGCGGCACGCTCGCGGATCTTCTGCGCGACCACGCCTTTGCCCTTGGCGACGACGCGCGGCGCGGACTTGCCCGGCTCGTACCGGAGCGCCACGGCCACGTGGGTGGGATTGAGCAGCACGACGTCGCTGTCGCCGACCGCCGCGATCATGCGGTTGCGGCTGAGCGCGAGCTGGCGTGACCGTCGCTGGGAGCGCACGAGCGGATCGCCCTCGGTCTTCTTGTGCTCGTCCTTCGCCTCCTGCTTCGTCATGTGCGTGTGCATGCGGTTGCGACGCACGACGACCGCGACGTCGAGCGCCGCGAGCACCACGCCGACGACCACGGCGACCTGCAGCAGTGCCGCGGCTCCGCCCGCCGCCTGCTCCAGCAGCCACGTCACGTCATGACTCCCGCTGGCGATCAGCACGGGGACGAGCCCGGAGATCACCGCCCACAGCGCGCCTCCGATCGCGGCCGTCTTGAGCAGCGCCTTCGCCCCCTCCCACAGAGCGTGTGTCCCGAAGACGCGCTTGAGTCCCGCGACGAGGTCGAACTGCTCGGTGCGCACGGTCAGCCCTCGCAGGTGGATGCCGCCCTGCAGCACCGCCGTCCCGACCGTCGCGAGCAGCACGACGACGAGCAGCGGGATCAGCACCGGGCCCAGCGCCGCCACGCCCGCATCGAGCGCCTGGAGCGCCTCTGCCGCGGATGGGTGCGCGGACACGCGCACCACGCGCAAGGAGAGCTCCGTCGCGGCACGCGCCGCGGCGTCGATCGTCGGCGCCGCCATGACACCGGCCGCGCCGATGCATACCCAGGCAGTGAAGTCCTGGCTGCGCCCGATGCGACCCTTCCTCCTGGCCTCGCGAAGGCGCCGCTCGGTGGCCCGTTCGGTGCGCTCCCCGCCTCCTCCGCTCATCGGACGACTCCGACGAGCAGCCGGACGGCGTCCTCGGCCAGCGCCGCGACGACACCGGGGTGCGCCGCGAAGACGAAACCGACGAGCAGGAGTGTGAGCCCGATCTTCACAGGGAAGCCCAGGGCGAAGGCGTTCAGCGCAGGAGCGACCCGTGTCACGAGACCGAGCCCGATGTCGGCGAGGACGAGGACGATGAGCAGCGGCCCGGCGATCTGGACGGCGCTGAGCATCATCTGCCCCGCCGTGACCGCGAGGGCCTCCGCAGGCCGCTCGAGCGTGACGGCGCCGGAGACGGGGATCGCGTCGAACGAGCGGAACAGTCCGGCGAGCACGAGCTGGTACCCGTCTGAGGCGAACAGCAGCAGCAGCGCTGTGAGCTGGAAGAGCCGCGTGAACTGCGCGCCGTTGACGGCCATGCCGGGGTCGAAGGCCTGCGCGAGCTGGAAACCGCCGAACGAGTCGACGAGGTGTCCGGCGCCCTGCACCGCGCTGAAGAGCACGAGCACGAGGAACCCGAGCAGCAGACCGGTGAGCGCCTGGCCTGCGAGCGCGAGGAGGAAGCCGCCCGTGTCCAGCCGGGTGTACCCCGGCGTCACGACGGGCGACACGGCGAGGGCCAGTGCCGCGCCCAGCATGGCGCGCACGCGCATCGGGATCGAGGCGTGGCTGAACGGCGGCGCCACGACGAGGAAGGCCGTGATGCGCACGCACGCGAGAGCCGTGGCCTCGAGCCACACGAAGTCGATCGGGATGTGCATCAGCCGCCGTCCAGCAGCGATGGGATGCGCGCGAACAGCTCGTTCGTGAAGGCGACGGTCTCCGAGATCATCCAGTGCCCGCACACGAGGAGCGCGATGCCGACGGCGACGAGCTTCGGGACGAACGAGATCGTCATCTCCTGCACCTGAGTGACCGATTGCAGCAGCGAGATCGCGAAGCCGACCGCGAGCGCGGTGAGAAGCAGTGGTGCGCAGAGCTTCGCCGCGAGCAGCAGCGCCGACTGTCCGATGTCGATGACGGCCTCTGGGCTCATCCCGTACCCCCGTCGTACGACTGCACGAGAGCCGTGATGACCATGCCCCAGCCGTCGATCAGGAGGAACAGCAGGATCTTGAAGGGCAGCGAGATCATGACCGGCGGGAGCATCATCATGCCCATCGACATCAGCGCACTGGCGACCACGAGGTCGATAACGAGGAAGGGCACGAAGATCACGAAGCCGATGAGGAAGGCCGCGCGCAGTTCGCTGAGCATGAACGCCGGCACGAGGGTCTGCAGGGGGATGTCCGACGGGTCGGCGGGGTTCTCCAGCTGCGCGGCCCTGTGCATCAGGGCGATGTCCTCCTCGCGCGTGTACGACAGCATCCAGTGACGCAGCGGCTCCTGCGCCAGCTCGAAGGCGCGCCCGAAGTCGACCTGGCCCGCCGTGAAGGGGCTCACCGCCACCGTGTTGATGTCGGTGAGCACGGGCCACATGATGAACAGCGTCAGGAACAGGCTCAGGCCCGCCAGCACCTGGTTCGGCGGGATCGACGGCAACGACAGGGCGTTGCGGGTGAGCGCGAGCACGACGAAGATCTTGGTGAAGCTCGACATCATCAACAGCAGCGCAGGCGCGACGCTGAGCACCGTGATGCCCAGCAGCGTCATGATGCTGTCGGACGGCGTTCCGTTGATCCCGTTGATCGTCACGCCGCCGTCTCCGCCTTCGGCGTGGACGGCGAGCCGGGTGCTCGCGTGTGCGGCGCCGGCCTGCAGGAGGACCGCCGCGGCGGCGATCGTCCCGGCGGCGCCGGCGAGCACCGATGCCCTGCGCCGTGCACCGCTCGGACGGCGAGGCGGCACGGCTCTCGCGGCGGTTTCGGGCACGGTGGCGCTCCCAGGAAGGTGACATGGCCTATCCGTAGCCGTGGGGGCGAGCGATCCGTGCTCGCCGTCGACTATCGCGACGCGGCGGGCCCGCGGTAACCGCGCCGTACGCGTCAGGCCACGGGGCGCAGGACCTGCTCTCCGTCGGGGTCGGTGCCTGCCCGTGCGGCATCCGCGTCGTCGCCGGCATCCGCATCTGCGCCGGTACCGAGTTCGTCCGGCCCGACCTCGGCGAGCGTCTCCTGCGTGTCCACCACGCTCACTCCGTGCTCCGTCACTCCGAGGACGTAGCGGATGCCGCCGAACTCCGCCACCACCAGCTGTGCCCGACCTCCGAGGCCGGCACGCGCCACCACGGAGATGCGTTCAGCTCGCGGGCGTCGCGCAGATCCGCTGCGCGGGGCGCGCCGTCGAGCCCAGCCGGCCAGACGAGAGGGGACGAGTTCCGACAGCGGGCTGGTTCCCTTCGCCTGGCTCTTCTGCAGACGCCGGCTGAGGAACACCAGCAGCGCGAGCACCGCGCCGAGAGCCACGACCGCGCGCAGGGCGATGAGCACGTCCTCCACGTCAGGCGACCTCCGCGCCGTCGAGGATGCGGTCGACGCGGATCGCGAAGTCCCCCTCCGCCACGACGACCGTGCCGTGCCCGATGAGACGCCCGTTGAGTCTGATGTCCGCCGGCGATCCGGCCGCGCGGTCGAGCTCGACCACGCGGCCGGGCTCCAAGGCGAGCACATCGCGCACGGGCATCCGCGTGCGCCCGATCTCCACGACGAGCTCCATCTCGACACCGGCGATGCGGCTCAAGCGCTGCGGGGCTCGCGCGACGGCCCCGTCGGCACCGTCGATGCGCACGGCAGCACGCGCCACGACAGCCCCATCGGCGTCGACCAGATCGAACACCTGAGTGCCCGCGTCGGTGAACACGTCGGCGGCGTCGACCAGGACGGCCTCGCCCAGCGCACCGGGCCCGAGCACGGCGACGGCGGAGTCGAGGACCGGATGCAGCCGGTCGACGAGTGGCGCGGCGTCCGATCCGTCCTCGAGACGCGACGGTTCGACGATCTGGAGCGCGATGCGCGCCCCGGGGGTGCCCGCGAACGTCGCGACCACGGCGTCTCCCGCCGCACCGGGATCGGTCGACGGTTCGGGGATCACGGGGAATCCGAAGGGCAGCCTGCCTGCGATGGCCGCGGCGACCGCCGTCTCGTGGAACGTGCTCATCAGTGGGTGTCCTCCAGTGTGGTCGTGATGCGGCAGGTCAGTCGGGAGCCCCGCACTCCCGGGGTCGCCCGTGCGACGGTCGTCGCCCCCGCGACGAGTTCGAACGGGAGCGTCTCGGGGTGCGGGAGGCGCAGCAGGTCGCCGGGCGCGAGGTCGAGGACCTCTCCTGCGCCGATCGTCATCGGTTCGAGCCTGAGCGTGAGTTCGAGCGGGGCGCCGTGCACCTGCGCGAGCGTGTGTGACGGCTCGTGCGCCGGTGCCGCATCAGGAGCGGTCGCCGCCAGGCGGTCGACGACCGCGGACGCCGGGAGCATCACCGTCGCGCGGGTCTCCGTCTCGCCCAGACGCATCGCGTACCGGGCGACGATCACCGCCGCCGATGCCGAGACCACCTGCATGTACTGGGGGTTGTAGTGCACGGCCGCGAATCGCGGCGCGCCCGGAAGCACCGCGGCGAGGCTGGCATGCAGGTGCTCGAACGTGCCCTCCATGAGATGACGCACGAGAGCCAGTTCGATGGGCGTGAACGTCCGCGCCTCGGGAAGCGCCGAGGTTCGCCCGCCCATCATCTGCACGACCCACAGGAGCGCGCTGTCGAGGGCGAACTGCACGATGCAGGGCTCCTCGCGATCGTCGAAGGCACCGGCGACCAGGGCGGTCGTCGCCGGCAGGCTCTCGGCGTACTCCTCGTACGTCACCACCTCGACGCGATCGAGCGAGAGGTGAGTGCGCACCCGGATCTTCGCGGTGAGCTGCGATGACCAGAGCCGGGCGAACGACTCGAAGGCGGCCTCCAGATGACGGATGCTCTCGCGTCCGAGCTGGGCCGGACGCGAGAAGTCGTACTCCGGGTACCGCGCCGACGCGTCCTGCGCGGCGGCTTCCCTGGCATCGGCGGTCGCCGTCTTGGCTGTCATGTCCCTCATCTCTGCTCGGCCGCGGCTGCGAGCGCCGGGATCAGAGCCCGCACCTGCTCCTCTTCCGCCGACTCCACGACGATGTCGACGCGGCGATTGCTCGCCAGCGCTTCCGGTGTGTCGCCCGGGGCGAGCGGGCGGGTGTCCGAGAACGCGGTGGCGCGCACGCGCGGCCCCGCGACCCCCTCGTGTTCGACGAGGAACCGTGCGACCTGCGTCGCACGCCCGCCGGACAGCTCCCAGTTGCTGGGGAACGGATCCGCGGCGATGCGGTGATCGGCGTGGCCCTCGACGCTGACCTGGTTGCTCACGCTCGTGAGCACGTCGCCGATCGCGTCCAGCACGGCATCCGCGCGCGCGGAGAGCGCCGTGCTGTTGTCGGCGAAGAACGTCTCGGCCCCCACGAGACCGACCTTGAGCCCGCGGTCGTCGATCACGAACTCGACCGTGTTCTCCAGTCCCTGGGCCGCGAGGGCGGCCCGCATCCGCTCACGGAGCTCCTCGAGCGACTCGAACTCCGCGGCGGCGCGGCTGGACAGGTCGATCACGCCGTCGTCATCGGCGAGCTCGGGAGGGATCACCGGCCCTTCCGTGGTGTCGGCGCCGCCCTCGGTGCTCTCCTGCCCGAAGCCCGTGGCGAGGCTGTTGGCGAGGAGCTCGAACTTCGTCTTGTCGACGTTCGAGACGGCGAACAGCACGATGAACAGGCACATCAGCACTGTGACCATATCGGCGTAGGAGACCGCCCAGCGCTCGTCCGGTTCGTCGTGCGCGTCGTCGACGTGTCCGCGCGACGACGCGCGCCGCACGGCGGTCACGGCGCATCCTCGACGGCGTGCTTCTTCGGGGCGCGTTCACGAGGGGTCACCGTCGAGAGCGCGCGAAGGCGCTCCTGCACGACGTGCGGCGCGCTGCCCGCGTGGATCGCGAGCACGCCCTCGGTGACCAGCGTCATGCGCTCCAGCTCGATCGCCCCGATGCGGTGGAGGCGACCGGCGATGGGATTCCAGATGAAGTTCGCCGACAGCAGGCCCCACAGCGTGGCCACGAACGCCGCCGCGATCATGGGGCCGAGATGATCCGGCTCGTCGAGCTTCTCGAGCACATGCGTGAGGGAGACGACGGTCCCGACGATGCCGATGGTGGGCGCGTAGCCGCCGATCGACGAGAAGAACCGCGCCGCGACGCGGTTGCGAGAGGCCGTGGCGGCGACCTCGTCGTCCATGATCTGCCGCATGTCCTCGGCATCCGCGCCGTCGGCCAGAGCCTGGAGCGCCTGGCGCGTGAAGTCGTCGGGGGCCGAGTCCAGCTCCTGCTCGAGCGCGAGGAGGCCGTCGCTGCGCGCCTTCTCGGCATAGCCCACGAGATGTGGGATGACCGCCTCCGGCGTCGAGCGAGGTCCGCGCACCATGCGGCCGAGGCTCTTCACCGCCAGCACGGTGTCGCGGAGCGTGTGGCTCGCGATGCCGACGCCGATCGAGGCGCCGAGCACGAGGATCATCGGCGCGGGTATGAGGAGCGCCTGGAAGCTCGCGCCCTCCATCGTGATCATCGCGACGAGCGCGCCGAAGGCGAGGACGACGCCGACGAGGAATGCGGGGTCCATCGTCACTCCCCCGCGTTCCGGATGAGGGCGTCCGCGGCACCGAGCACTCGCGCGCGGTAGGCGACGATCAGGTCGACCAGGCGCTCCAGGGGCTCGGCGATCACATAGACATGCCCGTCGACCATGTGCAGCGTGGTGTCCGGAGAAGCGTGCACGCGCTCGATCAGGTCGGGATTGACCCCGAACCGCGTACGGTCGAGGCGGGTGACGATGATCATCGGGTTCTCCGGGCGTCGGAAGAGCGGAAGGCTCCCCGGACTATCGCGACGGGGCCTGTGCCTGGTAACCGCTGCCCCGTGCGGGAGTCAGGCACACCGGAGCGCCGCTCCCGGCGTCAGCGCAGAGGTTTGCGCATGAACACCTGGGCGGTGCCGTCGCCCTGATCGATGCGCTCGGCCTCGCGGTACCCGCACGCGGTGTACAGGTCGATGTTCGCCTGGCTGAGGCTTCCGGTGAAGAGCTCGGCCGTGGCGCACTCGGTGTCGCCCTCGATCGCGTCGAGCAGGCGCCGGCCGATGCCCTCGCCCTGCATATCGGGCGCCACCGCGATCCTGCCGATCTGCAGCACGTCGTCGCGCTCGGTCGCCCGGATGGCTCCGACGATCCGGTCGTCGACGAGCGCGACGAAGCCCTTGGCCCCCTGCAGCTCGGCTTCGATCTGGGCGAGGGTCTGGGTGAGAGCCGGTTGGTCGGGATCTCCATAGATGGCGGCCTCCGAGACGAAGGCCGCACGCTGCACCGTCAGCACCTCCCCGGCATCCGCGGGCGAAATGGGTCTGATCACCACGTCTGCCACGGCTCTCCTTCTGCTGTCACGTCCGCCTCGGGCTCGCTGCCGCGCCCCTGCTCCGCACCGTCGCTTCGGCCCTCGCTACGCACCGCTCGTCGGCGGCTTGTCGAGACCGTGGCGTCCTGGCGCTTCCGGCTCAGCCGCGGTGGCGGGCGTGATGCGGGAGGGGCCCCCGGGGTCCTCGGTGCCAGGGTACGCCGGCTCTTCGGTCTCGATCGCCTTGTCGCGCTCCTCCCGGGGCGGCAGGTGGTCCAGAGGCTGTCTGATGTCGTCGGGGTGGTGGCTCATGCTCCGACCCTCCCTCCCGCATCCGGCGTGCGGGAGGGGGTTGCATTCGCCGCCACGTCATGATCAGCGCTTGAGCTGGGTCAGCTCCTGCAGGACCTCATCGCTCGTGGTGATGATGCGCGCGTTCGCCTGGAATCCGCGTTGCGCGACGATGA
This sequence comes from Microbacterium sp. XT11, assembly GCF_001513675.1. NCBI lineage: Bacteria > Bacillati > Actinomycetota > Actinomycetes > Micrococcales > Microbacteriaceae > Microbacterium > Microbacterium sp. XT11. The sequence continues at coordinate 2,755,667 of NZ_CP013859.1, forward strand.
GGTTCGTGAACTCCTGCGAGAGGTCGACGTTGCTCATCTCCAGCGATCCGGAGACGAGGGAGCCGAAGCCCGGCTGCCCTGCGCCGCCCAGGCGCGGAGCACCGGAGTTCACCGATGCTCTATACGCGCTGCCGCCCGCCTTCTCGAGCCCCTCCGGGTTGGCGAAGGTGGCCATGGCGATCTTCGCCAGCGTCTGCGTCGCGCCGTTGCTGAAGGTCCCGACGATGGAGCCGTCGCTCGTGATGCTGTACGACTTCAGCGTGCCCGCCGCGGCACCGTTCTGCTCCGTCACCGCGACCGTCGACAGGGTGGCGAACCCCGTCACCGCCGTGAGGTCGATGGCGATGCCGTCAGCCGCGAGCGTGAGTCCGGGAGCGGGCTGGGCACCGTCGACGAACGTCAACGAGCCGGTCGCGCCGCTGCGCGGTTCCGACACGTCCCACCCCGCCGCCGTGCGGGTGAAGGTGAGGCTGAGCGTCGACGGCGTGCCTTGCGCGTCGTAGACCGTGATGTCACGGACGAGCGTGTCGCCGGCCGCCGCGGTCGACGGCAGGTTGCCGGTGACGGCGGCTGCGGTGGTAGCACGGGCGGGTGCGACCGCATCGAGCGGCAACACGATGTTCCCTGCGGCCTGGCCGGTGTTGACGACGCCGTTCTGCGCCGTCCACCCTTGAACGATCGCGCCGTCGGCGGTCACCATCTTTCCCGTGAGGTCGAACGTGAAGCCGCCCGCGCGGGTGTAGAGGGTCTCCCCTCCCGACCGGACGGCGAAGAAGCCGTCGCCCGAGATCATGAGGTCCCCGCCGCGACCAGTCGCTTGCGCGGATCCCTGCGCGAAGTTCGTGCGCACGCCGGCGACCTGAACGCCCAGCCCGACCTGGGCGGGGTTGCGCCCGCCGACCTCGTCCTCAGGGATGCCCGGAGTGCCGATGAGCTGCGACAGCGAGTCCTGGAACAGCACGGACGAGGCCTTGAACCCCGCCGTGTTGACGTTGGCGATGTTGTTGCCCGTGACGTCGAGCATGGTCTGGTGCGAGCGGAGTCCGGAGATGCCGGAGTAGAGCGAGCGGAGCATGGGGTTCTCTCTTCCTGGGGGTGGTCAGGCCGCGGTGGCGTCAGCCGGTCGTTCTGCGTGGGTGATCCCGGTGATGGCGTCGAGCGGGATCCGGTCATCGCCGATCGTGACGCTCGGCACCGTGCCGTCGAACGACACGGCGCTCACGATCCCGGTCACGGTCTTCCCGTCGGCATCCGCATAGGTCGCCTGCCGGCCGATCAGGGCGGCGGCCGCCTGGCGCATGCTGAGCGCGAAGGCCTCGGTGCCGTTGTCTGCGAGCGTCGTGAGCTGCTCCATCATGGCCAGCTGCGTGGTCTGCGCGATCATGTCGTTGGTATCCATCGGGTTCGACGGGTCCTGATGCGTGAGCTGGGTGACGAGCAGCCGCAGGAACACCTCGCCGTCCATGGTCTGCTTCCGCGACGCGGGGTCGGTGGTCGCCGTCGCGTACAGCGAGGTCGCGCCACTCACGGGGTCGATCGTCATGGGGATGTCCTCTCAGGCGAAGGTGTCGAAGGCTGCGGTCGGATCGGCGATGCGGATGCCGCGCACGACATCCGCATCGTGCAGGCGAGCCGTCCGTCGGCCGGTCTCGTCCCCGGCAGGGGCGTGACCGTGCTGCCCGTGGTCCGGCGCTGCCCCGCCGTCGCCGGGTTGAGGGCTCCGATCGCCGCCGGGAGCGCCCCCTGCGCCGGATCCGAGACTGAGCGTGGCGTGCGGGCTGACGGAGGCGAGATCGCGCCGGAGGTCGGCGACGATCGCGCGAAGAGCGTCTCGGCCGGCATCGGATGCACCGAGCAGCTCGATGCGCAGCTCCCCCGACGCGCTGACATGAGCCCGCACCGTCACAGGACCGAGCGCCTCCGGGTCGACGGTGAGCGTCATCTGGTGGGCTCCCCCCGGCCGCTGGGCGATGGCGATGACGCTCGGCGCCAGCTGGGCAGACAGCGGACGGGGCTGCGTGGCCTCGGAGGTCGCGCGCGTGTCGGCCTCTCCCGAGGGCGTCATGCCAAGGGGAACGGGGACGACGGGACCGACGGATGCCGGCTGCTCGCGGCCGTACGCAGCCGAGCGCACCGGGGCGTCCATGCCGGCGGGGACGAGCGACCGCGGACCATGCTCACCGGGCACGGAGGCCGCATCGACGGATCCGGTCTGCGCGCCGGACGCCGCCGCGACCGTGGCGCCGGGGTCCCCCGCGCGCGGCACAGCCGAGTCGGCCGCTTCGCCGGATGCCTCGAGGACCGACTGCGCTGCATCGGCGCTCGGCGGACGATTCGCGCTCACAGGGCGATCCGTGCTCGCGGCACTGTACGACGATGGTCGGTCGTCGCTGCCTCCGTGGACGGCAGCGGCGACGATCGACATCGGGCTCGAGGGAGAGGCGCCACCGGGAGCGCGGTCGCCGAGCGCGGGGTCGAGGGACCTGCCAAGAGCTGCCCCGTCGCTCGCTGCAACGTCGGACTGCGGCCCGTTCCGCGCCGTGTCAGCGGGCAGCGCTCCGTCGCTCGCGTGTGCGGTCTGCAGAGCGATGGCGTCGCCGGAGGTCGAACGGGGGCTCCTGTGCTGCCCGCCGTCCGCGTCCCCGCCGGGGACGACGGTCGCGGCCCGTACAGGCAGCCCGTCCGTCGCGGGCGATGCGGGGACGGAGGGGTCGAGAGTCGCGGGACCTGTCGCCGCGGCGTCCGCGGGGACGTGCACAGGCCACGCGCCCCTGTTCTGCAACGCGAGGAGGGCGACCACGTCCGCGGGTGTCGCGGCGGCATCCGTGGTGTCCACTGCGGCTGTCGCCGCCTCGGCTGCCGCACCACCGCCGGGGCGACGCGCCGGTTCCTCGGCTCCGCCCGCGGCAAGGGTGAGCACGGCGTCCCCGAGCGCAGCCGCGAAGTCGTCGTCCGGTGCCGCCCCAGAGGCGGACGCCGCGCGGCCTCCGCTGGTCGTCGACGCCGCCGTCGCGATGATCATGCTCATGCCGCGCTCCCCTCATCGCTCGTCCCGTGCGCGGTTCGGCCCGCGGCGCGCACGGCGGCGACCTCGTCGAGGGCGGACTGCTCGGCAGCGAGCTCGGCGCGCGCCGCCTGCGCGCGGTGGGCGGTCTCGAGTCGCTCGAGCCCGCGAAGCTCCCGTCTGGCCTCGATGTGGGCGGTCCTGGCCTCCGCCTCGGCCGCGAGACGCAGCTGCGCCAGGGCGCGCAGGTCGCTGAGCGCGCTGTGACCTGCCGCGCGTGCTGCGGCCATCGCCTGCAGCGTACGGGCATCGTGCACCGCTGAGCCGACGCCGTCGAGGCCCGACATCGCATTCTGCACGGCGGTGTCGGCGTCGGCGCGCGCGGCCGACGCGCGTGACAGCCGCTCGGCAGCGACGCGCTCCTGCGCGCCCCGCACACGCAGAAGGCCGGAGAGCGAGAACGTCATGCGGCGGCACCTCCGAGGTCTCCGGTGAGAGCGGCGACGAGAGCAGCGAGACGCGCCCACGACTCGCCCGCCGGTGTGTGGTCGTCCATGGTCTGCGTGAGGAATGCCGCGATCTCCTTGTCGTGGGCGAGCGCGGCGTCCACGAGGGGATCGGCGCCGGTGCGGTAGGCGCCGATGTCGATGAGGTCCCGTGCGTCGTGCCGTGCGGCGAGCACACCGCGCAGGGCCGCCGCATCGCGTCGCTGTACGGGCGTGGTGATCTTCGTGGCGAGGCGGGAGACGGAGACGAGCGGATCCACCGCCGGATAGCGCCCGCGCACCGCCAGACCGCGGTCGAGCACGATGTGCCCGTCGAGGATGCCCCGCGCGGCATCCGCGATGGGCTCATTGTGGTCGTCGCCGTCGACGAGCACGGTGTAGAGCCCCGTGATCGACCCCGGCCTGCTCGTCCCCGCCCGCTCAAGCAGGCGGGCGAGCACCGAGAACGTCGACGGCGGGTATCCGCGGGTCGCCGGGGGCTCCCCCGCGCTCAGACCGATCTCGCGCTGCGCCATGGCGACCCTCGTGAGCGAGTCCATCATGAGCACGACGTCGAGCCCGTCGTCGCGGAACTGCTCGGCGATGCGGGTGGCGACGAACGCCGCGCGCAGGCGCGCCATCGCCGGCTGATCCGAGGTCGCGACGACGACGACCGACCGGGCGAGCCCGTCGGGCCCGAGGTCGTCCTCCAGGAACTCCCGCACCTCGCGGCCGCGCTCTCCGATGAGCGCGATGACGGACACGTCGGCCGTGGAGCCGCGCGCGATCATCGACAGCAGCGAGGACTTCCCGACTCCCGACCCGGCGAACATCCCGAGGCGCTGGCCGACGCCCACCGGCGTCAGCGTGTCGAGCACGCGGATGCCGAGGCTCAGCTGCCTCTCGATGCGGCGCCGATCCAGCACATCCGGCGCGTCGTGGTGAAGCCCGACACGCGGCACGTCGGCACCGATCGGGCCGAGTCCGTCGAGAGGACGACCGAGGGCGTCGACGACGCGACCGAGGAGAGCCTTGCCGACAGGCACCTGCACGGACGCGCCGGCGTGCTCGGCGCGCGCGCCCACGGTGATCCCGTCGAGGGAACCCAGCGGCATGCAGCGCGCAGTGGCTCCGTCGATGGACACGACCTCCGCGTCGACCACGCTGCGCTCCGCGCTCGCGATGCGGAGACGGTCGCCGACGGCGGCGTCGACGCCGCCCACCTCGACGGCGAGTCCTCGTACCGATCGCACCGTGCCGGAGCGCACCGGGCGCACCGCCTCGAGGGCCCGTCGCCACGCGACGCTCGTGGTCGTCGTCATGGCACGACCTCGCCGTCGTCCCCCCGGAGGGCCGCGGCGGCGCGTGCGAAGGCTCGTCCGATCCGGGTGTCGACCGCCCCCTGATCGATGTCGACGATCGCCCCACCGGGGTCGACGTCCGGCGACGCGATGACGTCGATCCCTGCGAGCAGCGGCGCCGCCACCGGATCATCGAGGATCAGCCGGTGCTCCCGTTCGGCGAACGCGACGCGGGTCCACCGCTCGACCGGCATGGCGTCCAGCGCGCGCCGGAGTGCGTGCGCCGCCGCGCGCGCCGGATCGGAGAGCTCGGCGCCGACGACGCAGGAGGCGAGCTCCAGAGCCAGCTCCTCGATCCGAGCGGCCGACGGCCCGGTCAGCTCGTCGATCCGCCGGGCGACCGCGTCGTGGGCAGCACGCAGCGCTGTCGCGGCATCCGCCAGGGCGCGAGCCTGAAGATCGAGGACCCGCCGCCGCTCCGCCTCCTCGGCCGACGCACGCCGCCGCGCCTCCTCGAGTCCGATCCGCCGGCCTTCCGCGTAGCCCTCCGCGTATCCGCGCGTGCGCGCGCGGTCCGCCTCGCCGCGCAGATCGATCGGCACCGCGCCGACGCGAGGGACGGCGAGCGGCGTGAAGGCGGGTTCGTGCACGACCTCGGTTCTCCGGAGTTCTCGGGGGCGGCCTGTCCGTGGCCCGAAGGGCGAGCGATCCGTGCTCACCGGGGACTATCGCGACGACCGGTCGAGGGCGTAACCGGACGACCGATCGTGATCATTCGACGAGCTCGTCGTCGTCCTCGCGTGAGATGGTGATCTCCTCGGCCGCCTCCAGCTCGCGGATGATGCGCACGACCTCGGCCCGCGCCTCGTCGACCTGGCGCATCCGCACAGGGCCGAGCACCCGTGCCTCTTCTGCGAGGTTCTCCTGGTTGCGCTCGGTCATGTTGGCTCGGACCTTGTCCGCGATCTGCTCGTCTGCACCTTTGAGGGCCAGGGCGAGCATCCGCAGATCGATCCCGCGCAGCACGCGCTGCACGTCCCGATCCTCGAGCCGTGCGATGTCCGCGAAGGTGACCATCCTGCTGCGGATGTCCTCGGCCAGAGCCAGGTCCCTTCCCTCGAGGCTCGCCAGCAGCGACTTCTCCAGCGCCGTGTCCGACCGGTTGATGATCTCCACGAGCGGCTGCACGCCGCCGATCGCCTCCTGGTTCTCCCTGATGGCGAAGACGCCCGTGCGCGAACGCAGAGACTCCGCGACGATCGTGATCGCCTCCTGCGATGCCGTGCCCATCGTGGCGATGGCCTGCGCGACATCCGTGCGCAGCGGATCCTGGAGCGCGGCAAGCACAGCGGCTGCCCGATCCGCGCGCAGATTGGCGAGCACGACGGCGACGGTGGTCGGCAGCTCCCCCTCGAGGATCGTCGCGAGTTGCGCGGGGTCCGCGGCGTTCAGAAAGTCGAACGACACCGCGCCCTGCGACATCACGCGACCGACCATGCCCACGGCCTTCTCTCGGCCGAACGCGGTCTCCAAGAGGCCGGTGGCGAGCTCCTGTCCGCCACGGGACGGGATGCCGCCGCCTGAGGCGATGCGCCGGAACTCCGTCAGCGCCCTCGCCGTCGACGCGACGTCCACACCGCCCAGCTGCGTGAGCTCGGCGGCGATCAGCTCGGATCTCTCCTCACCCAGATGCCGCAGCACCTCGGCCCCTGCCGCCCGGTCCATGTTCATCAGCACGATCGCGGCCTTGCGCAGCCCGGACATGTTCTCGGGCGGCGCGGCCGGCTGCGCACCCTGCGTCGCGGTTTCGACGGTGTCGTACTGCGCGTCCAGCAGCTCATCGAGCCCGTTCACGCCGTCGCCTCATCCATCAGGCTGGCGAGCGCACCCGCGACGGCGGCCGGCTCACGTCGGGCGAGCTCGTCGATCTCCCGCCGCCTCCGCTCGATCAGCACCTGATCCGGCTCCGGCTCGTCATCGGCAGCGACGGACGTTGCGGGCAACGGCGTGGCGGGCGGCGTGAGCGGCTTGGTGTCGGGTTCGGCGAGTCCTCGCAGCGACTTCAGCTTCTCCTCCTCGCTCTCGGTCACGGTCGCGAAGTACTCAATCGGCCCGTCGTCGGTGTAGAGGATGCGCCGCTTCATCCGGCGGCGGATGGCGAGATAGGTCACCAGCACGATCGCGGCGAGCAGGACGGCTCCGCCGATGATCGCCGAGCGGATGAGCTCCTGCTGGAACTCCGCGGCGCGATCTGCCTCGGCCGCCGACAGGGCGGTCTGCGCAGCCGCGGCGCCCGCATCGCTGAACTCGACGAACTCGACGGCGATCGTGTCGCCTCTCTCGACGTCGATGCCTGCCGCGGAGGCGACGAGAGCCTCCACCTGCTCCGCCGTCACACCGGATACGGCGCTCCTGTTCACGGCGACGCTGACCGTCTGGCGCCTGACCTCGCCCGCCGGCGTCACCGTCTTCTCCGTCGACTTGTTGACGGCGTTGCTGCGTGTCGTCTCCTCCAGCTCGTACGCGCCGCTTCCCTGGGCGTTGTCGGGCACCGCGATGTTGTCGGGACCGAGCACGCCGGTACCTGTCCCCGCACCGCCGTTGTACGTCTCGGTCTTCGTCTGCTCGGACGCGCTCAGCTCCCCTTCGGGTGCCGAGTACGTCTCGTCCATCCGCTCCGACGTCGAGTTCGCCACGTCGGCGGCGACGGTGACGGTCGCGTTGCCCGCGCCGAGGATGGTCTCGAGCATCCGCGTGACGGATGCCGCCACCCTCGCCTCGTGCTCGGTCGCCTGGGCCGAGGCGCTTCCGGCGGGTCCGGTGCCGACGGCGGAGAGCACGGCGCCGTTCTGGTCGGTGACGGCGACGTCTTCGGGGGTCATGCCCGGCACGGCCGCGCTCGTGAGGTGCACGATCGCCTCGACCTTCTCCTCGCTGAGCGTCGAGCCGTTGCGCGTCTTGACGAACACGGATGCCGTCGGGCTCTGGCGTTCGGAGACGAACACGCTCTCCTCCGGGATCGCCAGCTGCACGGAAGCCGATGTGATGCCGTCCATGGCGCCGATCGTGTTGGCGAGCTCGCCCTCGATCGCGCGCTTGTAGGTGACGGACTGCTGGAACTCGCTCGCGGTGACGCCCATCTTGTCGAGGAGCGTGTAGCCGTCGGTGGTGTCGCTCGGCAGGCCGGCTGAGGCCGCGGCGAGCCGCTGCGCGTAGACCTGGTCATCTGGCACGAGCACGGTCGCGCCGCCCTCGGCGAGCTCGTACGGCACGCCGGATGACTTCAGCTGCTCGACGACCGCCGACGCATCGCCGGCACTGAGCCCGGTGAAGAGCGGACTCATCTGCGGACGGGTGAGCCACGCGCCGAGCGCGACGGCCCCCATCACGAGCACGGCGATCCCGATGACGGCGATCGTGCGCTGAGCGAGCGTGAAGCCGGCAATCGCCGACCTCGCCCGGCCGAGGTAGGTGGTGAGCATCGGGGGCATGTCAGGCCTGCATCCTCATGATCTCGGTGAACGCCGAGACTCCGCGGTCGCGGACGGCGACCATGAGGTCGAGCGTGACGGAGGCGCGCGCCGACGCGATCATCGCCTTGTGGATGTCCTGCAGGTCTCCCGTCACCGCCTGCACGGCCAGCTCGTTCGACGTCGACTGCAGGCGCTGCAGCTCCTCCACCGCCCCGGTGAGGGACGAACCGAACGCCGCGGCGCCCGTCGTCGACGGGGAGGCGTCGGATTCGAAGCTCAACGGCGTGAGCCCCCCGACTCCGGTCGGCGGCACCGGTCCGATCGCGGCGGCCATCAGGCGCGCCCGATCTGCAGCGCGGCCTCGTAAGTCGCCTTCGCCCTGTCGACGACAGCCGCGTTCGCCTCGTAGCCGCGCTGGGCGACGATGAGCATGCTCATCTGATCGCCGAGATCGATGTCGGGGTACTGCACGTAGCCGTCGGCGTCGGCGTACGGATGGTCCGGGTCGTACACCCGCTTGGCTTCGGCCTGCGACTCGACCACACCGGCGACATAGACGCCGGGACTCTCCGTTCCGGCACGCACGGTGACGAGCTTCTCGCGGAAGGGTTCGTCCCCTGCGGGAGTCGCCGTGTTCACGTTGGCGATGTTGTCGCTGAGGGCGTCGAGCCACTTGCGGTGCGCGGTGAGGCCGGTCGCGGCGATGCCGATGGCGTCGAAGGTCATGCGGACGCCTGCCCGATCGCCTTGGTGATCGATGCGGCCTGGCCGCCGATGGCCTGGCTCGCGAACTGGAACCGCAGCACGGTGTCGATGTTCGACAGCGTCTCCGTGTCGAGGTTGACGTTGTTCCCGTTCAGCCGGGTGGGCTCCAGCGAGCGGTGCACGGTCGGCTCGACGACTCCCGTCCCGTCGGCTACTGCCGCGCGGAGCGCGTCCTCGAAGCGCACCCGCTTGGCGTGGTAGCCGGGGGTGTTGACGTTCGCGATGTTCTCGGCGATGGAGCGCTGGCGCAGTGCCAGCCCATCGAGGGCGCTGACCAGCGCCGTGGCGGTGACGGAATCGAGCACGGGACACTCCGGAGAAGGGGAGGAAGAGCCGATCCGTGGCCTGTCGTCGAGCGATCCGTGCTCAGCGCCCACTATCGCGACGTCTCACCTCGCCCGTAACCGCTCACCCCTCGATGTCGAGGTACGCAGGCACGTCGCCGCGCGCGCCCGGCACCCGTCGGATCAGCGCGATGTCGCGCGCCACGCCGGCTCGCGCTGCGACGAGGGCGTCGATCGCCCGCTGCTGGCGCTCGAGCAGAGCCAGCGCACGCGCCCGCAGCCGGGCGGGGAGTGCGCCGACGGGCGGCTCGGCCCACGTCGCCGCATCCGGCATGTCGTCGACCGCGCGCTCGAGCCGATCGAGCACCGCCGTCCAGCGGGCGAGGTCGTCGGTCATCTCAGGCGGTCCCGGAGAGCTGAGGCGCCCGAAGCTGCGATGTCTCGGCCGCCGCGCTGCGCCACGCGTCACGCAGCGGTGCCACGAGCCGCCTGCACTCGGCGGTCACGGCCGCGTCCTTCGCGATGTTCGCGGTGATGAGACGACCCTGCAGATAGGTGTAGATGCCGCGCAGGTCGGCAGCGCCGTCCCAGACGTCGTCCGCGAGCGTGGCGCTCAGCTCCGCGACGATCCGCTGTGCGTGGGTCAGGTGCGTGCCAGCCCCGCCCCAGTCGGCTGCCTCCTGCGCCGCGGCCGCACGGTCGATGTCGACGAGCAGCCGGTCATACAGCATCACGAGCAGTCGTTCGGGCGAAGCCGACGCGACCTGCTGCGCGAGGTACTGCTGCGCGGCGCGCTCCGGTGAGGTGATCGTCATGGTCGTGTCTCCAATGCGGTCGGAGTCGTGCGGGTTCAGGACGACGACGACGGCGGGGTGAGGGTCTGCAGCTGCGAGCTCAACCACGAGGACTGCTTCTGCAGCGTGGAGAGCTTGATCTCCAGCTGCGAATACGTCCGCTCCAGCGTCGCCCGGCGCTGTTCGAGGCGGGTGTCCCACCGCTGGACCTCGGTCTGCAGCGACTTCACCTCGGTCTCCTGCCCGGTGATGCGCTGGGTGAGCAGTCCCTCGTACTTGTCGGAATAGGTGCCGGCCACCTCGTCGAGTCGCGAGGCGATCGCGGAGAACAGCTCCTGCGTCTGGCCACGGTCGTCGGCGAGAGCCTTCGCGAACGCCTCCTTGTCGAACGAGAGCACGCCCTTCTCGTTCATGGAGATTCCGATCGTCGACGGAGAGACGCCGCCCACCGGATGCTGCACCGCCTGCGCGAGGGCCGTACGGAGGTTGCGCACGACGCTGTCACCGGTGAAGACGCCCAGGGTGGTCTGCTCTCCCGGCTTGCCGACCGTGGCCTTCGAACCGTTGTCGATGCGGGTGAGGAGAGCGGCGACCTCCTTCACGAAGCCCTCGGCGGCGGCGGACTGTGCTGCCGCGTCGAGTGCGACGACGACGGTCACGGGTTCGGCGCTCACGGCCGAAACGGTCACGTCGATGTCCTCGCCGATGCGGAACGTGTTCGTCGAGCTCGTCAGGGTCTGCTCTGCCGCAGTGCCCGCGAACAGCCGGATCAGCGCGTCGCGTCCGGTCTGCAGCACAGCGGCGCCGGTCTCGGCGACGACGTCGGTGGAAGTGCCGGCCGCGACGTCCGCCTCGGTCCCTCGGTGCAGCGCGAACCGCCCCTTCTCCCCCGTCTCCACCGCCGTGATCTGCAGGCGCGACAGGGGCGTGCCGTCGGCGGCGACGCCTGCCAGAACGACGGTCGCCGTGACGCCGGCCTTGGCGCCGTTGATGGCGGCGGCGAGGTCGTGCGCGCTGCTCCCTGGCGGGGTGATCTCGGTTCGGGTTCCGTCGGCGGCGACGAGGGTGAACGCACCGCCCCAGGCTCCAGCGCCGCCGGCGGCCGTCACGACGGAGTGCGCGGCTGCCGTCGCGTCGACGACGACCTCGGTCGAGAACGCGCTCGCGCGGGGTCCGGCGGCGACCGTGACGCTCTCCGCCGAGGCCGTCGCGGTGAAGGCGGCGAGAGAACGTGCGGCAGCGGCCTCGGCCGCCTTGGCCGCGAGGTCCTGAAGGCTCTTGTTGAGCGACTGCAGGTTCGTGATCACCGAGGTGCGATCGGCGATCTTGTTCGTGATCAGCATCTTGGGGATCGCCGACACGTCCATGAGCGCGTCGATCAGCTCGCTGGTCTTCAGACCGGAGACCAGTCCGTCGAGTTTCATCCGCGGTGCCTTCCGTGTGAGCCGGGCGGGGGTGCTCTGCCCGGCGGCCGGACGGGATGGTCCCATCCGGCCGCCGGTCGCGCGTCAGGGTCGCGAGATCAGCGGAGCAGCTGCAGGACGCCCTGGCCCGACTGGTTCGCCTGCGCCAGCATGGCCGTGCCCGCCTGCTGCAGGATGTTCGCCGCGGTGTACTTGACCATCTCCGCAGCCATGTCGGTGTCGGCGATGCGGCTCTTGGCCGCCGAGAGGTTCTCGGCCGAGACCTGCAGCGAGTTGATGGTCGACTCGAAGCGGTTCTGCACGGCACCGAGGTCGGCGCGGGCGGACGAGACGCTCTTGATCGCGGCGTCGACCGTGGTGATGGTCGCGGCGGCGAGCGTGGGCGTGGCGAAGCCGTCGGTCGTGACGATGTCCGCCTTCAGGTCGGCGGCCAGCGTCTTGATGTCGGCCGAGCCGAGGTTCACCGTGATCTGGCTCGACGCGGAGCCGTCCGCACCGACCTGGAAGCTCAGCACCCCGTCGCCGGCGGCGCCCGCCGATGCATCGAGCAGCTTGATGCCGTTGAAGTTGGTGTTGTCGGAGATGCGGGTGAGCTCGTCGACGAGCTGCGTCACCTCGGTGGTGATCGCCTTGCGGGAGTCGACGTTGTTCGAGTCGGATCCTGCCTGCACCGCGAGGTCGCGGATGCGCTGCAGGATGGAGTGGACCTCGGTCAGCGCGCCTTCCGCGGTCTGGATGACCGAGATGCCGTCCTGCGCGTTGCGGGCTGCGACGTTCAGGCCGTTGACCTGCGAGCGCAGGCCCTCGGAGATGGCGAGACCGGCGGCGTCGTCGGCTGCGCGGTTGATGCGCAGACCGCTCGAGAGCTTCTCGAGCGACTTCGAGACGTCGGTCTGGTTCGCCGACAGGTTGCGGTAGGCGTTGAGAGCGCTGACGTTGGTGGCGATCTGAAGACCCATGATGTTCCTCCGTGGTTATGGGTGTGGTCGCGGACCCGTCCGTGGGCCTGCACACCTCACTGTCGCGACGGAGGGCTCTCCCCGTAACCGTGATCGTCCGGCGGTCATCGCACGGTCGCGAGCTCCTCGGTCCGCGAGGCCCGCCGTGTCGCGTCTGCACCGAAGACCGCGTCGAAGAAGTCCGCTCTGGTGCGGGTCGACCGGTCGGTCGCCGCTCCGCGCTCCCACGCGTCCATGGCCTCCCGCATGAGGGCGAGCCCGCGCGTGCGCAGCTTCGAGACGTAGGCGTGACTGACGTCGAGCTCGTCCGCGATGTCCTTCACCATGCGGTCCTCGAGGTAGATCCCGCGGATCACGCGACGCATGGCGTCCGGGAGCGCGTCGATCACACGGTGCAGCATGGCCCTGGTCTCCGACCGCTCGGCGGCGTGCTCCGGAAGCACGATGCTGTCCGTGAGGTCGGCCGCCTGCCGCCCGCTCTCGATGTCGAAGTGCTCCTCGAAGCTCGTGGCGGTGCGGACCATCTCGTCGAGCTGAAGGGCCTCGGCGACCACGCCGACCGCGAGCCCTGACTCGGCGGCCAGCTCGGCCACGGTGCCTGCCCGTCCGGTGCGCGACTGGACGAGTTCCGCGGCCGCCCGCACCCTCTCGATGCGCTCCCGGCTGCGTTCGCCCGCAGGGTCGGCCCTGCGCATCTCCGAGAGCATCGCCCACGTGATCTGGCTGCTGGCGAAAGCGCCGAACGGGATGCCGCGCGACGGATCGTACGCGAGTGCGGCGCGGGCGAGTCCGAAGCGCGCGGCCGAAAGGAGGTCATCGAGGTCGACGTGCGCGGCCGTGCGGGCCTTCTCCACGGCGAGGAAGGTCGCGAGCGGCATGTTGTCCCTCGCGAGCTTCTCGGCGGTGGCGCTCGGTCGGGTCTTCAGTGCAGAATCAGGAGAAACATCAGAAGTGTTCGACAACGTGACTCCATCACTCGAATTACTTGCTTACGAGTGAAGATAGCAGTATCTACTCGTTTCCAAGTAGAAAACGAAGCCACGTTGAAGCCTCGCCTATGCGACGCCCGACCGAGGAGGCGGCGAAGCGGCCTGCACGCACCCGGATAGACTGTGTCGTCCAGGGCCTTTAGCTCAGCTGGTAGAGCAACGGTTTTACACACCGTAGGTCGTCGGTTCGATCCCGGCAGGGCCCACCCCGTTCCCGGCCCGCCGTCCCGCCCGCGGATCACCGCCGTCCCGCCCGCGGATCTCCGCCGTCCCGCCCGCGGATCTCGGCGCCGCTCAGACGGTGCGCGGGCGCTCCCGGCGCCGCAGCTCGGCGATCGACGCCCAGTCGTCGTCGCCGAGTCCTTGTTCCATGGCCTGCTCGAACACCGAGCGCAGCACCTCGCCGAACGGCAGGTCGAAGCCGACGGTATCCGCCGCATCCAGCGCCAGGTGCACGTCCTTGCGCCCGAGCCGGGTGGTGAATCCGGCCGGCCGATAGCGCCGCTCGGCGATCAGCGAACCGTATGACGTGTACACAGGGCCGGGGAACAGCGTCGATGTGAGGAGCTCGACAAGCTGGGCCGGGTCGACGCCGACCTCCTCCGCCACGCCGACGGCCTCGCCCATCGACTGGATGGCGCAGGCGATGAGGTAGTTGCCGATGATCTTGACGACGTTCGCCTGCTCGGGTCGTCGACCGAGGTTCCACGTGCGCACCCCGATGACGTCGAAGAACGGCTGCACGCGCTCGACGAGCTCAGGTGAACCGGCCGCCAGGACGTTGAGGGCCCCGGCCTCCGCGACCGCGACGCGTCCGAACACGGGGGCCGCGACGTAGCCGACCCCGTGACCGGCATGCGCGTCGGCGGCGCGGCGCGCGAGTCCTGGACTCACCGTGGCGAGGTTGACATGCACGCTTCCCGCGGGAGCCGCCGAGAGCACCCCTGAGTCGAGGAAGGCCTCGGCGAAGGCCCGATCGTCGGAGAGCATCGAGAGCACGACGCCGGACGCCCATACCTCCTCGAGGCTGCCTGCGGCGCGCATCCCCTCTCCCGCGAGCGTCTCGGCCGGCCCGGCCGAACGGTTCCAGACCGTGACGTCGTGGCCTGCGGCGTGGAGGTTGCGGGCGATGGGCGTTCCCATCGCACCGAGTCCGATGACGGCGACCGTGCTCATGTGCGTGCGCTCCTTCGAAAGGCGTTGCGACCACCCGCGCCGACGGCGCCGACGAGACCGGGAGGCAGATGAACCACCTCAGCCGGTTCACACTGTAGCGGTCGGGTAGCATCATTGCGAACCAGGTGAGCTGGTTCTTCGAGGAGGTGGAACGGATGCCGACGACGACGGCCGCGCGAGAGGCAGCGGCCGCAGCAGACTCCCGCGCCGAGGCTGCGCGGATCTTCCGGCTCGACAACGAGCATCTCGCCTTCCGCTACACCGCCACGCTCAGCGATCGTGCGGGAACGGAACCGTTCGAGCGCCTGTCCGACCCCGACCGTCTTCGCCTCTGGCTCGCCGTGAACGGGATCGATCCTGGTCGGCGCCCGACTCGCCCGCAGCTGGCCGATGCGATCGCACTCCGCGAGGCCGTCTATCGGCTGGGGGTCGCCGTCGCGCATGCGCTCCCCGTGGCCGCGCGCGACAGAGCACTCGTCAACGAAGCAGCGGCCGCGACCGGCGCGGTGCCGGAGCTGGCTGATGACGGCATCCGCTGGCGGCTCGCGAGCCTTGACACCGTGGCTGCAGCTCTCGGCGTGATCGCCCGCGACGCGATCGCCCTGCTCGGCGGTGAGCGCCCTGGGCGGATCGCGACGTGCGACGGCCCCGACTGCGCCGGGCTGTATCTCGACGCCAGTCGTGGCAGCACCCGCCGGTGGTGCTCGATGAGCACGTGCGGCAACAGGAACAAGAAGTCACGGATGCGCGCACGCGCATAGACGACCCCTGTTGTGCACCCCTGTCCTCCAAGAGGGATAGGCTGAATCCGGCGCGCGTTGTGCACAGCCGACAAGGCTGCCCGCGTCGCTTCCCGTTCCTTGGCGAGACCCGCCAGCTCGACGAAAGGTTCCCCCGTGACCGTGCACGACCAGGATCCGTACTCCCAGGGCCCCCTCGACAGCGATCCCGAAGAGACCGGAGAGTGGCAGCAGTCCCTCGACGAGCTCGTCGCCGCGAAGGGCCACGGCCGCGGTCGGGAGATCATGCTCAGCCTGCTCAAGCGCTCGAAGGAGCTGCACCTGGGCGTGCCGATGGTCCCGACCACTGACTACATCAACACCATCGCTCCCGAGAACGAGCCCGAGTTCCCCGGCGATGAGGAGATCGAGCGCCGCTACCGCGCGTGGATCCGCTGGAACGCGGCCGTGACCGTGCACCGCGCCCAGCGCCCCGGCATCGGCGTCGGCGGCCACATCTCGACCTACGCCTCCTCGGCCGCGCTGTACGAGGTGGGCTTCAACCACTTCTTCCGCGGCGCCGACCACCCCGGCGGGGGCGACCAGATCTTCATCCAGGGGCACGCCTCCCCCGGCATCTACGCGCGGTCGTTCCTCGAGGGCCGTCTCACCGAGCAGCACCTCGACGGCTTCCGGCAGGAGCAGTCGCGCGCACCGTTCGGCATCCCGTCCTACCCGCACCCCCGTCAGATGCCGGAGTACTGGCAGTTCCCGACGGTGTCGATGGGTCTCGGCCCGATCAACGCGATTTACCAGGCGATGGCGAACAAGTACCTGGAGAACCGCGGCATCAAGGACACCTCGTCCTCGCACGTGTGGGCCTTCCTCGGCGACGGCGAGATGGACGAGATCGAGAGCCGCGGCCAGCTGCAGGTGGCGGCCAACGAGGGCCTCGACAACCTCACGTTCGTGATCAACTGCAACCTGCAGCGTCTCGACGGCCCGGTCCGAGGCAACGGCAAGATCATCCAGGAGCTGGAATCGTACTTCCGCGGAGCGGGCTGGAACGTCATCAAGGTCATCTGGGGCCGCGAGTGGGACGATCTGCTCGCCCGCGACACCGAGGGCGCGCTGCTCAACATCATGAACACGACCCCCGACGGCGACTACCAGACCTACAAGGCGGAGTCTGGTGCGTACGTGCGCGAGCACTTCTTCGGCAAGGACGAGCGCGCCGCCGCCCTCGTCGCCGACTACACCGACGACCAGATCTGGAGCCTCAAGCGCGGAGGCCACGACTACCGCAAGGTCTATGCCGCGTTCAAGGCCGCGTCCGAGCACAAGGGCCAGCCGACCGTCATCCTCGCGAAGACGGTCAAGGGCTACGGCCTTGGTCCGCACTTCGAGGGCCGCAACGCGACCCACCAGATGAAGAAGATGACGCTGGACAACCTCAAGACGTTCCGTGACACGATGCACATCCCGATCACGGATGCGCAGCTCGAGGAGAACCCGTACCTGCCCCCGTACTACAACCCTGGCCCGCAGGACGAGACCATCCAGTACATGCTCGAGCGCCGTCGCAGCCTCGGCGGCTTCCTCCCGGAGCGCCGCTCCACGCATGTCGGGCTCTCCCTACCCGACGACTCGGCGTACGCGCTCCCCAAGAAGGGATCGGGCACCCAGGAGATCGCCACGACCATGGCATTCGTCCGGCTGCTCAAAGACCTGCTGCGCTCGAAGGACTTCGGACACCGCATCGTGCCGATCATCCCCGACGAGGCGCGTACGTTCGGTATGGACGCCTACTTCCCGACGGCGAAGATCTACAACCCGAACGGCCAGCACTACACGTCGGTCGACCGCGAGCTCCTCCTCGCCTACAAGGAGAGCCCGCAGGGCCAGATCGTGCACGTCGGCATCAACGAGGCCGGAGCACTCGCGGCCTTCACCGCCGCGGGAACGTCGTACGCCACGCACGGCGAGCCGCTGATCCCGATCTACATCTTCTACTCGATGTTCGGCTTCCAGCGCACGGGCGACGCCCAGTGGGCCGCCGGCGACCAGATGGCCCGAGGGTTCATCATCGGCGCCACGGCCGGTCGCACGACGCTCACCGGCGAAGGCCTGCAGCACGCCGACGGCCACTCGCACCTGCTGGCGTCGACGAACCCCGCGACGGTGTCGTACGACCCCGCCTACGGCTACGAGATCGCGCACATCGTGCGTGACGGCCTGGAGCGCATGTACGGCGGCAACCACCCCGACCCCAACGTCATGTACTACCTCACGGTGTACAACGAGCCGCTCGTGCAGCCTGCCGAGCCGGAGGACGTCGACGTCGAGGGCATCGTCCGCGGCATCCACCGCGTGTCCGTCGGCGAGGGCGAGGGTCCTCGCGCTCAGCTGTTCGCCTCCGGCGTCGGCCTGCCGTGGGCCATGGAGGCGCAGGAGCTGCTGAAGAACGACTGGGGTGTCATCGCCGACGTGTGGTCGGTGACCTCGTGGACCGAGCTGCGCCGCGACGGCCTCGCCGCCGACGAGCACAACTTCCTGCACCCGGATGAGGAGCCGCGCACGGCATACCTCACCCAGAAGCTGCAGGGCGCGGAGGGACCGGTCGTCGCGGTGAGCGACTTCATGCACGCCGTGCAGGACCAGATCCGGCCGTGGGTGCCAAACCGCTACGCCACGCTCGGCGCCGACGACTTCGGCTTCTCCGACACGCGCGCCGCTGCTCGTCGCTACTTCAAGATCGACGGGCCGTCGATCGTGGTGCGCACGCTGCAGGCTCTTGCCGAGGACGGAGTCGTCGACCGCTCGCTCGCCGCGCAGGCCATCCAGAAGTACAGCCTGCACGACGTGAACGCGGGCACGAGCGGCAACGCGGGCGGCGAAAGCTGAGCCATCGGTGACAGACTCGTCGCCCGCGGGCATGGACAAGGCCGCGACGCTCACCTGGCTGCGCCGGATCTCCGGCGAGATCGCCTCGGTGACGATCAAGCGCCTGGAGGACACCCTCCCGTGGTACGCCGACATGCCACCGGCCCGACGCTCAGCGGTCGGGCTGGTGGCGCAGGCGGGGATCACGTCGTTCATCCAGTGGTACGACGACCCGTCGACGACTCCGTGGATCGCGGCGGACATCTTCGCGGCAGCGCCGCGTGAGCTGTTGCGCAGCGTCAGCCTGCAGCAGACGCTGCAGCTCATCCGCGTGACCGTCGAGGTCACTGAGGAGAGGGTCGCCGGCAAGGGCGAGCACCTGCGGGAGGCCATCCTGCTGTACTCGCGGGATGTCGCGTTCGCCGCTGCCGACGTCTACGCGCGGGCGGCCGAGGCCCGCGGGCTGTGGGATGCTCGCCTCGAAGCGCTCGTCGTCGACTCGATCCTCACCGGCGAGGCCGACGAGGAGCTCCCGAGCCGCATCGCCGCCTTGGGGTGGCACGGACACGGCGAGGTCGCGGTGCTCGTCGGCACGACTCCCCCGCAGTTCGACGTTGATCAGGTCAGGCGCACGGCGCGCAAGCTCGGCGTCGACGTGCTCATCGGCGTACAGGGCTCGCGTCTGGTGCTCGTGCTCGGGCGCGCCAGGGCGAGCGGACAGGAGGGAGACGAGGAGGAGCTCGGCTTCCAGGAGATCGCCGCGCGGCTGGAGCCCTCATTCGGTCCCGGGTACGTCGTCCTCGGCCCCGCCGTGGCCGCCCTGGTCGACGCGAGTCAGAGCGCACGCGCCGCTCTCGCCGGATTCGCCGTGGCGCGTGCCTGGCGCAGCGCGCCGCGCCCGGTCGACGCCGACGACCTGCTGCCGGAACGCGCCCTCGCGGGCGACCCGCTCGCCAAGCTCACGCTGATCGAGCGGATCTACCGCCCGCTCCAGGCGCACTCGACCGATCTCGTCACGACGCTGTGGAGCTACCTCGACAACGGACGCTCGCTCGAGGCGACGGCACGCGAGCTGTTCGTGCACCCGAACACGGTGCGCTACCGCCTCAAGCGCGTGAGCGAAGTCATCGGTTGGGATGCCACGGGCCCGCGTGAGGCGCTCATCCTCCAGACGGCTCTGATCCTCGGCTCCATCGGCGCCGCGGAGCAGCAGGTCCGGCGGCGCCCTCCGGCACGTCGTCCGCTCCGCTGAGCCCTCGCGCTGTACGCCACACACAAGGGTTTCCGCGAATCTTGTGATGGATCATCCACCGCTGTCGCCCGATCGTTGGCAGACTGGTGAGGTGATTGTCGTCGTCTGCCCTGGACAGGGCTCACAGACCCCCGGTTTCCTCTCCCCCTGGCTTGAGCTCGACGGAGTGGCTGAGCGGCTCGCCGGCTACTCCGATGCCGCAGAGGTCGACCTGCGGCTGCACGGCACGGAGTCCGATGCCGACACCATCCGTGACACCCGCGTCGCACAGCCGCTGATCGTCGCCGCCTCGCTCATCGCGGCCGAGCAGCTCGCGGCGCGCGCCGGACGCCGGCCCGACGGCGTGGCCGGCCATTCAGTGGGCGAGATCGCAGCCCTCGTGACGAGCGGGGTCATCGACGAGAGCACCGGGATGCGTCTCGTCGGCATACGCGGTCGCGCCATGGCCGACGCCGCCGCTCAGACGCCGACCGGCATGAGCGCCGTGCTCGGCGGTGACGAGCAGGCCGTGCTGGCACGAGTCGCCGAGCTCGACCTCTCCCCCGCCAACTACAACGGCGGCGGTCAGCTGGTCGTCGCCGGCGCGCTGCCCGCCCTCGCGGCTCTGGCCGAGGAGCCGGTGAAGGGCACGCGCGTGATCCCCCTGCAGGTCGCCGGCGCGTTCCACACCTCGTACATGGCGTCCGCCGTCGCGGCCCTGCGCGAGGCCGTCTCCTCCGTCAGCCCCGCCGACCCCTCGATCACGCTGTGGACCAACCGCGACGGCTCTGTCGTCGACGACGGTGTGACGGCGCTCACCTATCTGGTCGACCAGGTCTCCTCGCCCGTGCGGTGGGACCTCTGCATGACGTCGTTCGCCGACCACGGCATCACCGGGCTCATCGAGCTCGCCCCGGCCGGTGCGCTCGTCGGCCTCGCCAAGCGCGCTCTGCGCGGCGTGCCGTCCGTTGCCGTCAAGACCCCCGAAGACCTCGATGCAGCGGTCGAGCTGCTGAACGGAGCTGCCGCATGAGCGCCACCCTGTCGCAGATCACCGGTCCCGCGTACACCCGCATCTACTCCTACGGTGCGGCGCGCGGCGAGAACGCGGTCCCGAACGACGACCTCGTCGGTCCCATCGACTCGAGCGACGAGTGGATCCGCCAGCGCACGGGCATCGTCACGCGCGTGCGCGCCGACAAGGACACCGACGCGATCGACCTTGCGACGGCCGCGGCCGCGGAGGCGATCGAGAAGGCGGGCATCCCCGCCGACCAGGTGGACCTCGTGATCGTCGCGACCATCAGCAACCCGAAGCAGACGCCGTCCGTGTCGGCGATCGTCGCCGACCGGGTCGGAGCCAATCCAGCGGCCGCCTACGACATCAACGCCGCGTGCGCGGGCTACGCCTACGCCGTCGCCCAGGCCGACGCCCTCATCAAGGCCGGAACGGCACGCTACGCGCTGGTGATCGGCACGGAGAAGCTGTCCGACATCGTCGACCCCACCGATCGCAGCATCTCGTTCCTCCTCGGTGACGGAGCGGGTGCCGCGCTGATCGGCCCGAGCGACACGCCGGGCATCGCACCGGCGGTGTGGGGTTCCGACGGCTCCAAGGCGGATGCCGTGGGCATGAACCACACGCTCACGGAGTTCCGAGACGGCGAGGTGCCGTGGCCCACCTTGCGGCAGGAGGGCCCCACGGTCTTCCGCTGGGCGGTGTGGGAGATGGCGAAGGTCGCGCGGGAAGCGCTCGAGAAGGCCGGCATCGAGGCCTCCGATCTGGCGGCCTTCATCCCGCATCAGGCGAACATGCGCATCATCGACGAGTTCGCCAAGCAGCTGAAGCTGCCGGAGACCACGGTGATCGCGCGCGACATCGAGACGACGGGCAACACCTCGGCCGCGTCGATCCCGCTCGCCAGCCACCGGCTGATGGCGGAGCACCCCGAGCTGTCTGGTGGCCTCGCCCTGCAGATCGGCTTCGGTGCCGGGCTCGTCTTCGCCGCCCAGGTGGTCGTCCTCCCCTGAGAACGCTCCGACGTTCCCTAGACTGTTCCACGGTTCCGACAACAACCCGCAAGAAAGAGGAATACCACATGGCTTTCACCAACGACGAGGTCCTGGCCGGCCTTGCAGAGCTCATCACCGACGAGACCGGCATCAACGCCTCCGAGGTCGCCCTCGAGAAGTCGTTCACGGACGACCTCGACATCGACTCGATTTCGATGATGACGATCGTCGTCAACGCTGAGGAGAAGTTCGGCGTCACCATCCCCGACGACGAGGTCAAGAACCTGAAGACCGTCGGCGACGCCGTCAACTTCATCGTCGCCGGCCAGGAGTAATCCACCGCACGGATGCCACCCCCGCCACCGCGGGGCGTGGCATCCTCCATCCTGCCTCCGTCTCGCACGAACCCCGTTCGACAAGGAACCACACATGACCAAGCGCATCGTCGTCACCGGCATCGGCGCCACCTCCGCCATCGGCGGCACTGCTCCGGACAACTGGACCAACCTGCTCGCCGGCATGTCCGGAGGTCGCACCCTCGAGCACGAGTGGGTCGCCGAGATGGAGCTTCCCGTGACCTTCGCCGCCGAGGCGATGGTCCGACCGGACGAGGTGCTCGCCCGGCCCGTGGCGAAGCGTCTCGATCCATCGTCGCAGTTCGCCCTCGTCGCGGCGATGGAGGCGTGGGAGGATGCCGGTTCACCCGACGTCGATCCCGATCGCCTCGGCGTCGACTTCGCGACTGGCATCGGCGGCGTGTGGACCCTGCTCGACGCCTGGGACACGCTGCGCGAGAAGGGGCCTCGGCGCGTCATGCCCATGACGGTCCCGATGCTCATGCCCAACTCCGCCGCCGGCAACCTGTCGCTCCACTTCGGCGCCCGCGCGTTCGCCCGCACCGTCGCATCTGCGTGCGCCTCGAGCACCGAGTCGCTCGTGAACGCCTACGAGCACCTGCAGGCCGGCCTCGCCGACGTCGTCATCACGGGCGGCACCGAGTCGGCCATCCACCCGATCACGGTTGCCGCGTTCTCGTCGATGCAGGCCCTGTCGCGCCGGAACGACGATCCGGCCGGTGCGTCGCGGCCGTACTCCGTCGACCGCGACGGCTTCGTCATGGGTGAGGGCGCAGCCGTGCTGATCCTCGAGACGGAGGAGCACGCGAAGGCGCGCGGGGCGAAGATCTATGCCGAACTCGTCGGCGGCGGTGTGACAGCCGACGCCTACCACATCACCGCCAACGCCCCGGAGGGAGCCGCACGCGCGGTGCGCCTCGCCCTGGCCGCCGCCGGTCGCACGCCCGACGACATCACCCACGTCAACGCGCACGCGACGTCGACCCCCGTGGGCGACCCCAACGAGTACACCGCTCTCAAAGACGTGATCGGCGACCGCGTGCACGAGATCCCGGTGTCCGCGACCAAGGCGTCGACCGGTCACCTGCTCGGCGGCACCGGCGCCCTGGAGGCCATCTTCACCGTCCTGGCCGTGAAGAACCGCATCGCTCCGCCGACCATCAACATCTCCACGCAGGACCCAGAGATCCCACTGCGCGTCTCGGGCGATCCGCAGCCGCTCGGCGACGGACCCCAGCTGGCCATCAGCAACTCCTTCGGCTTCGGCGGACACAACGCCGTCATCGCCATCGCCAGCGTCGACGACTGAGCTCGCGCACGCACGCCGAGAAGGCCCGGGGATCGGCTCCCCGGGCCCTCTCGGTCGTCTGGTGTCACAGGTCGCGCGGCACACGCGCGAGCTGCGCGGACCGCGCACGTCGGCGCTCGGCGATCCGCGGGAGGAACCACCCGATCAGAGGCCCGACGCCGAACGCGAAGAGCACCGTGCCCACCCCCACCGGGCCGCCGAGCAGGAATCCGACGACGAGCACGCTGCCCTCGATGAGGGTCCGCACCACCCACACCGGCCATCCCGTGCGCGCCACCAGCCCGGTCATGAGACCGTCTCGAGGCCCGGGGCCGAAGTCCGCCGCGATGTAGAGACCCGTCGCGAACGCGAGAAGCAGCAGGCCGAGCAGGAACAGCGGCGCTCCGATCCAGGTCGACTCCGGTACGGGGACGATGGCGAGCGTGAGATCGGCGCTGGGTCCGATGAGCAGCGCGTTGAGCACGGTCCCGAGGCCCAGACGCTGGCGGAGCGGGATCCACAGCAGCAGCACCGCCACGGCCACGAGGTTCGTGACGATGCCATAGCCGATGCCGCTCTGTCCGGAGATGCCGAGGGCGAGCACGTCCCATGGGGCAACGCCGATCCCGCCGCGCACCATGAAGCCGAGTGCAACCCCGTACAGCACCAGCCCGATGAGCAGCTGGACGATGCGTTCGGCGGCGTCGCGCGGCGAGGATGCGCGGATGGGGAGGAACACGGAACCCAGGGACATGACCTCCATGGTGGCGTGCGGACCGCCCGCCACCGTGAGACCACTGACCGAGAAGTGGCCTCACGATCGAAGTCCACTTTGCGGCATGCTGATCGTATGGGCTCACGTCTCGTCACCCAGCTCGGACCCGAGAACCTCACAGGAGCATCGGCGGTCGCGCTCGCGAACCGCATCCGCGCGCTCATCCTCGACGGCCGTCTCACGGTCGGCGAACGTCTTCCGAGCGAGCGGGCGCTCGCGCTCGAACTCGGCCGCTCGCGTTCGACGGTGACGCGGGTGTACGGCAGCCTCGAGGCGGACGGCTACGTGACACGCCTGCACGGCGGCAGCACGAGAGTCGCCCTTCCGCACGCAGCCATGCCGTCGCAGGCGCACGAGGAGAGCGGCGCGATCGATCTGTCCATCGCCTCGATGGACTCGACTCCGGGTCTCTATGACGCCACCGTGCGCTCGCTTCCCCGCCTCGCGGCCATGCGGGGCACCAGCGGCTACTCTCTGCGCGGGCTGCCGGAGCTCCGCGAGGCCGTAGCCGCCCGCTTCACCGCGCGCGGCGCGGACACCGACCCCGACGAGATCATCATCACGTCGGGCGCGCTCAACGCCGTGAACCTCGTGCTCTCGACGATCGGACGCCGCGGCGAACGGGCCCTCGTCGAGCAGCCGACATTCCCGCACGCCCTCGAGGCGCTTCACCGGCACGCGTACCGGCTGCTCGCGACACCCGTCGACGCCGAAGGCTGGGATGCGCGCCACGTCACCGACACACTCCTCCGCTCTCGGCCGCACCTCGCCTACCTCATTCCCGACTTCCACAACCCGACGGGCGCGACGCTCCCCGACGCCGACCGTGCGCGCATCGCGACGACGGCGCGCAGCACGGGCACACGACTCATCGTGGACGAGACGACGGCGGAGCTCGACATCGACCGAGGCTGGACCCCGCTGCCCATGGCGGCGTACAGCCCCGAGGTGATCACCGTCGGCTCGATGTCCAAGATCGCGTGGGGCGGCATGCGTCTCGGCTGGATCAGGGCGGATCGTTCGCTGATCAGCCGACTGCTCGCCGTTCGCCCGTCGTTCGAACTGGGCACCGCGCTGCTGGAGCAGTGCATCGCCGTCGAGCTGCTCTCCGACATGCCGGCGCTGACGGAGCACGTGCGTCGGCGTCTGCGGGCGGGGAGGGAGGCCGTGAGGGAAGGCGTCGCGGCGATGCCCGGCATCCGCATGCCGCACACGCTCGGCGGCCTGTCGGCCTGGCTCGACCTCGGCGCCCCCGTCTCCACGGCGGTGTCCCTGGCAGCACGGGCACGAGGGCTCATCCTCCCTCCGGGGCCCCGCTTCTCGACGGGCGGGGTCCTCGAGCGAGGCCTGCGCGTGCCCATCACGCTTCCGCCAGAACGCACGCGCGACGCCATGCAGCGCCTGCGCGCCGCATGGGACGACGCCCGGCACGGCGAGGTGGGCGCCGCCGGGGAGATGCCGCGCGATGCCGTGGTCTGAGACGGAGACGGACGAGGACCCCATCCCTCACGGGACGGGGTCCTCGTCTTGTCGGAGCAGGGATACGTCTTCTCAGCGCCCGGGATGACTCACCGGCCCCCGATACTCACGCCTCCCCGCTCCATGCCTCCGGTCGCCGTCAGCCGACCTTGTGGAGCCAGACGACGCGGGCGTCGTCGCTCGCGTGCCGGAACGGCTCCAGCTCTTCGTCCCAGGCCGAGCCGAGCGCGATGTCGAGTTCGCGCTGCAGCTCGGCCGCGTTTCCTGCGGCGATCTCCATCGCATAGCGGATGCGATCCTCGCCGATGACCACGTTTCCGGCGGCATCCGTCTGCGCGTAGTGGATGCCGAGATCCGGGGTGTGCATCCAGCGGCCCCCGTCGCTGCGCGGCGTCGGGTCCTCGGTGACCTCGAAGCGGAGGTGCTCCCAGCCGCGGATGGCCGTGGCGAGCGCCGCACCCGTGCCGACGGGGCCGTCCCAGTAGAACTCCGCGCGTCGCGCGCCGTCGAGCACGGGCTGATCGGTCCAGTCGAAGTTCACCGCACGCCCGATAGCGCGCCCGACCGCCCATTCCAGGTGCGGGCAGAGCGCGCGAGGCGCGGAGTGGATGAACACCACTCCGCGTGCGTAAGCCGTCGCCATGATCTTCTCCGTTTCATCAGGTGCGTCTTCCCCTACGACCTGACACCGGAGATCCGGCGGATGTATGCGGTTATGCGCCCATTCTCACCCAGACCCGGTGAAATCACAAGCATGTGATTCACAGCGAAGGGCCTCGGTCGTGAGACGACCGAGGCCCTGTGGACGAGCTGCTTACGCCTCGCTCATCGCCTGCTTGACCTGCTGGCCCTTGGCGGCGTAGTAGGCGGCGCGGGCGGCGTCACGACGCGCCTGCTCGGCGTAGCCCGCCTCGAGGACGTCCTGCGGCACCTCGACCTGCTCGTGCTGGTCGGTGCCGTGGTACTTCTCGATGTAGGCGTCGAGCTCGGGGCCCGACTCCCACGAGGTGATCAGGCAGTAGCGCGGCTCGGTGCCGTTGTGCGTGGTGGCGTGCCAGAGGCGCTGGGTGTCGACGATCAGCTGAGCGCCGGCCGGAAGGGCGATGCGGTACTCGATGCTCGGGTCGGTACGGTTCTCACGCAGGACGAAGTAGCTGTCCTTGTCGTCGGTGAGGTTGAAGAAGCCCCGGACCACCCAGCCGGTGCCGTCGGGGTTCAGTCGGTTGTTGTCGTCCTGGTGGAGGTTGTACAGGCACTCGCCGTACGGGGTCGGCTGCAGTTCGATGATGCGGCAGCGGCCGACGTTCGCACCCGGCTCCTGGGCGCGCGCGGTGAGCGTCGGCGCGATCTTCGTCTGCGACTCGATCCAGACGCCGTCCTTGTCGGTGCGCGGCGGCTTGTGGTTCCAGAAGCCGTTGCACTCGATGTCGCCCTTGGCGCTGGCGAGCGGAGCGAAGCGCGTGTCGCCCGAGGACTTCCAGTCGACATACTCGACGTCGAGCCACTCCCGGGGGTCCATTTCCTTGTCGTAGCGGTCAAGGACGACGAAGCCCTTGTCCTCCAGCGCGGCGGACTTGATGTATCCCATGATCTGAGCCAGATCCTTTCATCGGGGGCCAGCACGTTTTAACAGGCCCTGATTAGGCAAGCCTAACAGGGGGCGCCGAGAGCGCCTCGGAGGCCCGCCGTGAATAAGTGCATAGACTGGTCCGGGCGCCCCGCGATGCCCCGGCGCCCGGCATTACGGGAGGACGACACACGAGCATGAGCACTGCGACCAACGTCGAGGCGACGGCAGTCAACACGATCGAATGGCTCGCAGCGGGTTCCACCGCCATCGTCGTCCCCGTGTACCAGCGCCAGTACCGGTGGGACATCGGCGCGTGCGAGCAGCTGCTCTCCGATGTGCGCGCCGTCGCAGCAGAAGACGCGTCGCACCGCCATTTCATCGGGTCGATCCTGTCGGCCGAGGACTCGGCCTCCGGTGACGAACTGATCCTCATCGACGGGCAGCAGCGCATCACGACGCTCATGCTCCTCATCGCCGCGCTGCACCACTCGGTGCGCGACAGCGACCCACAGCTGGCCGCTCAGCTGCACCGCGTCCTCGTGCGCGGGGACGACCCGAGCCGTACCAAGCTCCGACCGCACGACGCCTGGGCGCACCTGTATGAGTCCGTGATCTTCGAGCGCGGAGACCTCGCCGAACGCGAGTCGCGCTTCGACGACAACTACGCCTTCTTCCGCAGCCAGGTGCACGCCGACGAGGCCGTCTCGATCTGGCGAGGACTCCAGCGGCTCGAGCACGTGTCGATCACGCTCGGCGCCGCGGCGAACGCCCAGCAGATCTTCGAGAGCCTCAACTCGACCGGCGAGCCGCTGCGCGACCACGAGCTCATCCACAACTACATCCTCATGGGCCTCACGCATCAGGAGCAGCTCGACGTCGAGGCGCGATTCTGGCTGCCCATCGAGAAGCACACCGGAGAGGCGGTCGGGGCCTTCTGGCGGCACTACCTGGTGATGACCACGGGCCGCGAGGTCGCCGCCGGCGGCGAGCACGGGGTCTACAGCGCGTTCCGCCAGTCGTTCCCCCGGGTCGACGTCGCGCGGCTCGAGGCGGATGCGGAGGTCTGGCGCCACTACGCCGAGATCTACGGCATCCTTC
Source organism: Microbacterium sp. XT11 (assembly GCF_001513675.1). Lineage (NCBI taxonomy): Bacteria > Bacillati > Actinomycetota > Actinomycetes > Micrococcales > Microbacteriaceae > Microbacterium > Microbacterium sp. XT11. Next base: position 2,783,733 of record NZ_CP013859.1, read on the forward strand.
TCGATCCGTCACGCGAGGGCGACGAGGAGATCCGCCGTCAGCTCCAGTACGTGAACACGTTCGGCCGCGCCGCGTACCCGCTCGTGATGAGCGTCTACAGCGACCATGCACGGGGCAGGATCGACCGGGCCGAGCTGATCCAGGTTCTCGAGTGGATCCAGGCGCTCTATCTGCGCCGCACCCTGGTCAACCTGCCGAACGAGAGGCTCGTCGCGCGGCTGTGCCGTGCGCGCGCGCTCGGCCCGGATGCGCTCGCGCGCGCCTTCGCCCGCATCACGCCGTCAGACGAGCGCGTCAGCGCCGTGCTGAAGTACAGCGAACTGCCGCACGCCGCGTACGTGCTCGGGCGCCTGGAGGGTGTCGACGACCCCACCGGGTACGACGTCGAACACGTCGTCCCCGCGGTTCCGGCCGACACCTGGTCTGGCGACGGCGTACGCACCTGGAGCGAGTACACGGAGGACGAGCAGAACAGCCACCGCGCGCTCGCGCCCACCCTCGGCAACCTCACCCTGCTCGAGCCGCAGCTCGCGGAGCGCGTGTTCGGAGCCTCCTTCCCGGTCAAGCGCGACGAGGCGTATACGCGCAGCGCTGTGGCCGAGACGCGGGCCATCGCCGACGAGGACTCCTGGGGGACGGCGGCGATCACACGGCGCACGATCGCCCTGACGGCCCGGCTCCTGCGGATCTGGGCGAGGCCTGCCCTTCCCGAGATCGACGACGACGGCCTCACGCCGATCCTGGACGCCGTGCGGCGCCGCGGATGGCCGGCCGGCTGGGAGCGCGAGTTCGACTACGTCGAGTACCGCGGAGAGCGGTGGGAGGTCCCCGACGTCAAGTACCTCTTCAACCGCGTCATGCGCCGCGCATGGACGGACACGCGCGAGGCCGCCCTCTCGTACTGCGCGAAGCACGGCGGCCCCATCTACGCCGAGATGGCATGGAAGGGCCAGTGGGACCGCCTCGACGACTCGCACTTCCTCTACATGGGCTGGGACTCGAACTACATGATGAGCGCCGTGCAGGGCGTGCTGGACGAGGCGGGCATCGCGTCGGAGGTCTTCGTCAAGTACTCCTACATCGGCAACGTGATGTAGCTCAGGCGCTCCACGCCTGCGGATAGGCTCGTCGGATGAGCACCACCGTCCGTCGCCTGCTGGATCTGACCCTCGAAGAGCACACGATCACCGTGCCGCTCGTGTGGGCGGATCCCACGGATCGGCGCACCATCGACGTGTTCGCCCGTGTCGTCTCGCGAGAAGGCGGTGACGAGCTCCCATATCTCGTCTTCCTCCAGGGCGGGCCCGGGCACGAGGCGCCCCGCCCGTTCCACTCGTCGACCTCGCCCGCGTGGCTCGACGAGGCGCTCGCGCACTACCGCGTCGTGCTGCTCGACCAGCGCGGCACCGGACGGTCGACGCCCGTCGGCGACGACGATCTGTCACGCGGCGCCTCGGCCGTGGCAGAGCACCTCACGCATCTGCGCGCCGACTCCATCGTGCGCGACTGCGAGGCGCTGCGCGAGCACCTGGGGGCCACCACGTGGAGCGTGCTCGGACAGTCGTTCGGCGGGTTCACCACGCTCGCGTACCTCTCCACGCACGCCGGCTCGCTCGACCGGGTGTTCATCACCGGCGGACTGAGCACCATCACTCGACCGGCGGACGAGGTGTACGCGCTCTGCTACGACAAGATGCGCTCCGCATCGGAGCGGTACTACCGCCGCTTCCCCGAGCATCGCGATGTCATGCGCAGGCTCGTCGACCTCGCGGATGCCGGACGCATCGTGCTCCCCGACGGCGAGGTCGTGTCGCGTTCGCGCCTGCGGTCGGTGGGGTCGGCGCTCGGCACGAACGACGGCTGGCAGACGCTGTGGTCGCTGCTCGAGAGCGATCCTTCGTCGAACGCCTTCCGCCACGATCTGCAGCACGCCATGCCGTTCACCGGCCGCAATCCGCTGTACTTCGTGTTCCACGAGTCGAGTTACGCGAGCGGGCAGGCGACGCGGTGGTCCGCCGAGCGTGTGGAGCCCGCGGACTTCGCCGACGACGTCACGCTCTTCACGGGCGAGCACATCCGGCGGGAATGGGCGGAGACCGTTCCCGCGTTCCGCCCGTGGCGGGAGGTCGCACTCGAGCTCGCCGAGTTCGAATGGCCGCGGATCTACGACCCCGACGCGATCGCCTCATCCGACGCCCGTGGGGCCGCCGCCGTGTACGCGAACGACGTCTACGTGCCCCTCGAGTTCTCACTCGAAACCGCGAGGCTCCTCCCCGACGTGCATCTCTGGGTCACCAGCGAGCACGAGCACAACGGACTGCGCTCCGGCCCGGTCCTGTCGCGGCTGATCGACCTCGCGCACGGCCGCCGCATCCGTTGACGAGGCTGCGGCACAGACGCACGGGCACGGGTACGGAGATCATCCGTCCGGTGGATGCCCTCATCGGCGGCACCGCGTAGCCTGGGCGCATGAGGGATGTGATGGCGTGGGCCGCCGTCGCCCTCGTGCTCGGCACCGGGCCCGTGCTGTTCGTGATCGGCATGATGCACATGTTCTCGCGCAAACCCGTGGAGAAGAAGTACGAGCACGCGGCGAACGGCGGCCTGGTCGGCGTGTTCGACGCGGTGTGGTCGCCCTCCGCGCACGAGGCGGCTGTCGAGCGCGATCGGCAGACGAAGCGCGCGGGACCGGCGCCGACGCCGGGCGACCCGCCGTGGACCATCGAACGCGGTCGCATCACCCTGGACCTCTGACACGCGGTGTCTGCTGACACGCGGTGTCTGCGCTGCGGCCGGAAACGCAGAAGGCCCCGCCCCTCGGGAACGAGAAGCGGGGCCTTCGGCGCATGGCTTACTTGGAGCCGAAATTCTTGAAGCGCTGGTTGAACTTCTCGACGCGACCAGCCGAGTCCATGATGCGCTGCTTGCCCGTGTAGAACGGGTGAGACGCCGAGGAGATCTCGACATCGATGACGGGGTACTCCACGCCGTCCAGCTCGATGGTCTTGTCGCTGGTGACGGTCGAACGGGTGAGGAACGTCTCGCCCGAGCCGAGGTCGCGGAACACGACGGGCTGGTAGTCGGGGTGAATGTCAGTCTTCATGGGATTCCTTACGTGGCGCCCTGGATTCTGCCAGGGACGAGGGAAGTCTGCGGTGCAGAGAGCACCAAGGATCGATTCTAGCAGACCCGATCAGGATGCCGCGCGTGCGGCGAAGCGCCCGCCGTCCGACGTCAGGCTGATCGGCAGGCCGAAGGTCTCGCTCAGCGACTCCGACGTCAGGCTCTCCTCGATCGGCCCAGCGGAGACGACGGCGCCGTCGCGCAGCAGCATGACGTGCGTGAAGCCGACGGGGATCTCTTCGACGTGGTGCGTGACCATGACCATGGCCGGCGTCGTCGGCGAGGACGCATAGCCGCTGAGCAGCGCCAGCAGCTCTTCTCGCGAGCCGAGGTCGAGCGAGGCCGTCGGCTCGTCGAGCAGCAGCAGCTCGGGATCGGTCATGACCGCGCGGGCGATCTGCACGCGCTTCTGCTCGCCGTCGCTGAGCGTTCCGAACGTACGCTCCGCGAGGTGCTCCAGGCGCCACTCGGCGAGCACGCGGAGGGCGCGGCGCTCGTCGATGTCCTCGTAATCCTCGTTCCAGCGTCCCAGCACCGAGTACGCGGCGGTCAGCACGGCGTTCAGCACGGTCTCGTCTCGCGGCACGCGCTTCGCCATGGCCGACGACGCGAAGCCGATGCGGGGGCGCACCTCGAAGACGTCGGTGCGGCCGAGCGTCTCGCCGAGCACGGCGACAGTGCCGGTTGTCGGATGCATGAGCGTGTCGGCGAGCTGCAGGAGCGTGGTCTTCCCGGCCCCGTTCGGTCCGAGGATCACCCACCGCTGGTCGTCCGCGACCTGCCAGGTCACGTGATCGATGATGTTGCGCCCCTCACGGCGCACGACGACGTCGGTGAATTCCAGAGCGCTCGACATGCAGCCAGCCTATCGGCTCAGGCGGTGAGCTCCGCGTAGAGCGCGCGGGTGGTGTCGGCGATCGACGCCCAGCTGAACTGCTCCGTCGCCCTGGCCCTTCCCGCCTCGCCGTACTGACGCGCGCGCTCCGGGTCGGACACGACCTCGGTGAGCACCGCGGCGAGGTCGGCGACATACCGCTCGGGGTCGACCGGAGTGCCCGTTCCGTCCTGCACCTGCTCGATGGGCACGAGCCTGCCGGTCACGCCGTCGTCGACGACCTCGGGGATGCCGCCGGTCGCGGTCCCCACGACGGCCGCGCCGCAGGCCATCGCCTCCAGGTTGACGATGCCGAGGGGCTCGTAGACCGAGGGACACACGAAGGCGGTCGCGGCGGTGAGGATCGCCGAGAGCTCATCGCGCGGCAGCATGCGTTCGATCCAGACGACGCCCTCCCGCGTCTGCTGCAGAACGCGCACCCCTTCTTGCACTTCGGACATGATCTCCGGCGTATCGGGAGCGCCGGCGCAGAGGATCAGCTGCACGTCGGCAGGCAGCATCCTCGCCGCCTGCAGCAAATATGGCAGCCCCTTCTGTCGCGTGATCCTCCCCACGAACACCACCGACGGACGCTCCGGATCCATGCCGACCGACTGCAGGAAGGCGCGGTCGTGCACGGGACGCCATCTGTCGACGTCGATGCCGTTGTGGATCACGCGGACCTTCGCCGGATCGACCTCGGGATAGCTGCGGAGGATGTCGGCGCGCATCCCCGCGCTCACGGCGATGACGGCGGCCGCGTTCTCATACGCGAGCTTCTCGATACCGCTCGACACCGCGTAGCCGCCGCCGAGCTGCTCGGCCTTCCACGGACGGAGCGGCTCCAGGCTGTGAGCGGTGAGCACGTGCGGGATGCCGTGCAGCTGCGAGGCGAGGTGCCCGGCGAAGTTCGCGTACCACGTGTGGCTGTGCACGATGTCGGCATCCGAGATGGCCGCGACGATCTCGAGATCCGTCCCCAGGGTCTGCAGAGCGGCGTTCGCGCCCTCGAGGCCGGACGGCGTCCGATAGGCGAAGGTCCCGCCCTCGTCGCGCGGCGCGCCGAAGGCTCTCACCCGCACGTCGATGCTGTCGCGCAAGGCTGCGACGAGCTCCGCGACGTGCACCCCGGCACCCCCGTAGATCTCCGGCGGGTACTCCTTGGTGACCATTTCGACTCGCATGTGCGAAACGCTAGTACACGGCGGGACAGGCGCTCTAGGGTGGAGCCATGTCCGCTCCAAAGAAGATCTTCGGCATCATCCTCGCCGGCGGCGAGGGCAAGCGACTCATGCCTCTGACCGCGGATCGCGCGAAACCTGCGGTGCCCTTCGGCGGACAGTACCGACTCATCGATTTCGCGATCTCGAACCTCATCAACTCGGGGCTGCGGCAGGTCGTCGTGCTGACCCAGTACAAGTCGCACAGCCTCGATCGGCACATCTCGCAGACGTGGCGCATGTCGGCTCTCCTCGACTCGTACGTCGCATCCGTCCCCGCCCAGCAGCGACTCGGCAAGCGGTGGTTCTCCGGCTCCGCCGACGCGATCCTGCAGAGCCTCAACCTCATCAACGACGAGAAGCCGGACATCGTGGTGGTGATCGGCGCCGATCACGTCTACCGCATGGACTTCCGCCAGATGCTCGACGCACACATCGAGTCCGGCGCGCGCGCCACGGTCGCAGGCATCCGTCAGCCTCTCGCACTGGCCTCGCAGTTCGGCGTGATCGACGCCGATCCGGAGTCCGGACGCATCCGGCAGTTCCTGGAGAAGCCCACCGACGCGACGGGTCTCGCCGACTCGCCGCACGAGGTGCTGGCGTCGATGGGCAACTACATCTTCGACGCCGACGCGCTGATCGCGGCGGTCGAGGCAGACGGTGAATCACCCACCTCCGGGCACGACATGGGCGGCGACATCGTCCCGTACTTCGTCGAACGAGGAGAGGCGGGCTACTACGACATGAAGCACAACGACGTGCCCGGTTCGTCGCCGCGCGACCGCTCGTACTGGCGCGACGTGGGGACGATCGACTCGTTCTTCGACGCGCACATGGATCTGATCTCCACGTTGCCGGTCTTCAACCTCTACAACATGGAGTGGCCGATCCACTCGCAGGCGGTGAACTCGCCGCCGGCGAAGTTCGTGCGCGACTCCGTCGGGCGCATCGGCAACGCGATCGACTCGATCGTCTCCCTGGGCTCCGTGCTCTCCGGGACGCACCTCGAGCGCAGCGTCGTCGGCCCGTGGACCCTCGCGGGCGGAGGCTCGACCATCACCGACTCGGTGCTGTTCGACCATGTCAGGGTCGGCGCCGGGGCACGTGTGCATCGGGCGATCCTCGACAAGAACGTCGTGCTCGCCGAGGGCGCCACCGTCGGCGTCGATCGCGAGCGCGACCTCGCGCGCGGCTTCACTGTGACGGATTCCGGCCTGACCGTCGTCGGGAAGGGCATCGTCGTCGAGCGCTGACGTCATGCGGCGCAGTGCTGCCTCGCGGGTCGCTAGGCTCGAACAGTGACCTCAGCGCGCTTCCTCGTCGTCCTCGATGCCGATTCCACGCTCATTCGGAACGAAGTGATCGAGCTGCTGGCCGATGAGGCCGGACGCCGCGCCGAGGTGCAGGCCGCCACCGAGGCCGCGATGCGCGGGGAGGTCGACTTCGCGACGAGCCTGCGTTCGCGCGTGGCGGCCCTCGAAGGCGTCCCGGTGGCAGCGTTCGAGCGCGTGATCGCCCGTATCGAGCCGACGCCCGGGGTCCGCGAGCTGACCGCCGCCGTGCATGCGCGCGGAGGCGTCGTCGCCGTGGTCTCCGGCGGATTCCATGAGATCCTCGACCACGTCGCACCAGGCCTCGGCGTCGACCGTTGGAAGGCCAACCGGCTCGTCGTGGCCGAAGGAGCGCTGGCCGGACGGGTCGACGGCGCCATCGTCGACGCCGAGGCCAAGGCGGCGGCGCTGACCCAGTGGGCCGCAGAGCTCGGCATCTCCCCCACCGCCACGATCGCCATCGGCGACGGCGCCAACGACCTGCGCATGATGGCTGTCGCCGGCCTCGGGCTCGCGTTCAACGCGAAGCCTGCGGTCCGCGAAGCGGCCAACCTCGTCGTGGGTCCGCACGACCTCTCCGAGGTGATTCCGCTTCTCCCCGCGTGATGTCGGAGGCCGTCGCTAACGTCGACCCCATGGACATCATTCTCATCCCCGGACTCTGGCTCGACGCATCCAGTTGGAACGACGTGAGCCGTCTACTGGAGCAGAAGGGGCACCGCCCACGGCCGCTCACCCTGCCGGGCCTCGGCGGCTCGGGCGCGGAGACCGCCGGGATCAGCATCGCCGAGTGGGTCGACGCCGCCTCGTCCGCGGTCGACGCCGTCGACGGTCCCGTCGTTGTCGTCGGCCACAGCGGCGGCGGAAACGTGGCCTGGGGCGTCGCCGATGCGCGACCCGAACGCGTGGCGCGGGTCATCTTCGTCGACACGGTGCCGCCCGCACCGGGGTTCGGCATCAACGAGTTCGAGCTCACCGACGGTGTGGTGCCCTTCCCCGGGTGGGACTTCTTCCCGAGCGGCGACGTGTACGACCTCGACGCCGCCACGCGCGCACGCACCGCGTCGCTCACGGCGAGCGTTCCCGGTCGGGTTCCCGCCGACCCGATCGAACTGAGCGATACCGCACGGCACCGAGTGCCGGTGACGCTCCTCATGGGCAGCATGGATCGCGACGAGCTCGAGAAGGAGCTCGAGAACTGGGGCCCGTTCGCCCACGAGTTCCACGCGATCGCAGATGCCGAGGTCGCGCGCATCGGCTCCGGCCACTGGCCTCAGTTCTCCGCTCCGCAGCGCCTCGCCCAGTTGATCGACGAGGCCGTCAGACGCTGAGCGTCAGTGCCCCATGCCGAGTCCGCCGTCGACGGGGATCACCGCACCCGAGATGTACGCCGCGTCGTCTCCCGCGAGCCAGGTCACGACGCCGGCGACCTCGTCTGGAGTCGCGAATCGTCCCGCGGGGATGCTGGCCTTGTACTGCTTCTGGGTGTCCTCGGGAAGCTCCGCCGTCATGTCGGTCTCGATGAAGCCCGGTGCGACGACGTTGGCGGTGATGCCCCGTCCGCCGAGCTCCCGGGTGAGCGAGCGGGCGAAGCCGACGAGGGCGCTCTTCGACGCCGCGTAGTTGACCTGCCCTGCAGACCCGTAGAGGCCCACCACGCTGGAGATGAGGATGACACGTCCGAAGCGTGCCCGGAGCATCCCCTTCGAGGCGCGCTTGACGACCCGGAAGGTACCGCCGAGGTTCGTCGCCACGACACTGTCGAAGTCGTCTTCCGTCATGCGCAGCAGGAGCGTGTCCTTGGTGATGCCGGCGTTGGCGACGACGATCTCGACAGGACCGAGCTGCTGCTCCACCTCGGTGAAGGCGGCATCGAGGGCCGCGGCATCCGTGACGTCCGCACGCACCGTGAGCGTTCCCTCCGGTCCTTCGCCGCTGCGCGCGGTGACGGCGACGCGGTATCCGTCGCGGACGAACCGCTCGGCGATGGCCCTGCCGATCCCTCGGTTGCCTCCGGTGACGAGCACGACGCGCTGAGAACTCATTTCCACTCCTGATCTGGCCGCCGAGGTGCAGTGACGGGTCCTAACGATCCTAGCGATGCGCCGTTCGACACCCCATGCCGACGCGTGTGCCGACGTTTGACAGATGCCGCCACGGACTGGAAGCCTGAAGGCGAAGAAAGGCGACATCGTGAGCGACAACAACACCCCCGGCCCCGCAGGCGACCAGCCCGACGCTTCCTTCCCGGCCGGCCTGACGCCTCCCCCCGCCGCGTCGGCGGCGCCGTCTGTCCCGCCTGTCCCTGCTGCGCCTGCGCCGCCCTTCGCCTCCTACCCCGGTGCGGCGCCGTCTTCGCCCGCACCGTCCGTGCACGCCCCTGCCGCACCCCCAGCCGCCTACGCGCGCCCCGCCACGCCTCCCGCCTACCCCGCTCCGGCCGGATACTCCGCCGCGCCGGGGTACCCGGCGACGTCCGCCTATCCCGCAGCGGCGTATGCGCCCGTCCGGCCCAACAGCGGCCTCGCCATCGCCTCGCTCATCTGCGGTATCGGCGGCATCGTCCTGTTCTGGCTCTGGGTGCCCGTGATCGCGTCGATCGTCGCCGTCGTCACCGGTCACATGGCGATGAAGCAGACCAAGAACAACCCCGCCATCGGCGGCCGCGGCATGGCCATCGCAGGACTCATCACCGGATACTTCGGCATCGGGCTGCTGCTGGCGCTGATCCTCATCGTGGTGGTCACGTTCCTGTTCATCGGGGCGGTCAGCGTCCCGTTCCTGTTCACCAGCTGAGCGGTTCCCGGCGCGCCGGGCGGCCGACGGCGGCGTAGGCTGGAGGCATCGTGAAGAACAAGCATGTGGTGCCGGCCGTCACCTCGCTGCCGCAGTCTCCCGGCGACGAGGCCGACCACCGCGTGCGCCGTTACGCCATCACCATGACGATCCGCATCGTCTGCTTCGGACTCATGGTGCTCGTCCACCCGTACGGCTGGTACACCTGGGTGTTCGGCATCGCCGCAGCGGTGCTCCCCTACATCGCCGTGGTCTTCGCGAACGCCGGAAGCGACAGCACCGAGACCGTGGCGGAGTCGCCCGTGCAGCAGCTCGAGGCGACGCCCTCCTCTCGGGTGGAGCCGCACGGCGAGTCGCCGGGGATCGTCACGATCCACGAGAGCCGACAGGACACCGCGTGAGCGCACTCGAATGCTCGCGCGCCGGATGCCGGAACGACGCGACGCACCACGTCGTCTGGCGCAACCCGCGCATACACTCGGCGGACCGCGAGAAGATCTGGCTCGCGTGCGATGAGCATGTGGCGTTCCTTCGCGACTACCTCGCGGCGCGCGACTTCCCCGTGACGGTTCGCGACGGGGTTCCGGCGTGAGTCCGCGCCTGCTCCGCTGGTCGGTGTACGTGCTCGTGGCCATCGGCTTCGCGGTGGCATGCGCGTTCCTCTCGAACTGGCAGTTCGACCGCAACGAAACCCGCGCGGCACAGATCGCCCTCGTCGAGCAGAACTACGACGCGGAGGCCGTTCCGTTCGCATCACTCGTCGGACCCGACGGCCGGCTCGATCCCGAGGACGAGTGGCATCCGGTGGTCCTTCGCGGAGAGTACCTCGCCGACGAGCAGCTCCTCGTCCGCAACCGGCCGCACGGCGGCACGAGCGCGTTCGAGGTGGTGGTGCCGTTCCGCGACGCCGACGGGAGGATCGTCATCGTCGACCGCGGCTGGGTGCCGCCCGGGGAGGGCGACGTGCCGGACTCGGTTCCGGCCCCTCCGTCCGGAGAAGTCGAGATCACCGTGCGCCTCCGCCCCGGCGAGCGACTCCCCGCATCCGGCCGCGGCGCCCCCGAGGGTCAAGTGCCGACCATCAATCTGCCGACCATCGCCGACATCGTGGGAGGCGACGTCATCACGGGGGCGTACGGTCAGCTCGTCTCCGAATCCCCGGCCGCCGACCACGCGCTGGGGGGCTTCGATTCCCCCACCGAAGATCCGGGCCCTCACCTCTCCTACGCGATCCAGTGGATCCTGTTCGCCATCATGGGGTTCGTCTTCATCGGCTACATCATCCGCACCGAGACCGTGAAGCACCGCGAAGACGCGGAAGGTGCACCCGTCCGCGTGAGAAGGCGCAGTCGTGATCGTGACGGCGACATCGAGGACGAACTGCTCGACGCGCGCTAGTTGTTCTTCCCCGCCCAGGGACCATCCTTCCGCGGAACGTCGGTACACGACACGCACGTGCGACCGATCGGGTGCCCCCTGCCAGAACTCCACGCGATCGGGCGCCAGCCGCCACAACACCCAGTCGGTGGGGTCGACACGCCCGCGCGCGGCCGGCGGACGGGCGGCCAGGTCGGCGAGGCTCTCGGCGCGGGACGCCTCTGCGACCCGACCCCGCAGCCGCACAGCCCGTCGCTGCGGCTGCCACCAGAACGACAGGGCCGCGGTGGGCGAGCCGTCGAGTTGGAGTCCCTTTCGCGAGTTGCGAGTGCTCGCGAACGCCCATCCCCGAGCATCGACATCCTTGAGGATCAGCACGCGCGCGTCGGGCACGCCGTCGGCATCGACGGTCGAGAGCGTCATCGCGTGCGGTTCGGGCACGGCACCACGGATGGCCGTGTCGAGCCACTCGGTGAACAGGAGCACGGGATCGTCGGGGACACTGCCGGGGTCGAACGCAGGCGCGTCGCCCGTCAGCGTGGGTAGCGAACGGAGCCGGGAGGCGAGGTCAGGACGGGGTCGGGTGTCACGACTCCACACTAGGCGCGAGCGCGGCACTCGGTCGGGACGCGCCTGCGCGCCGGCGCGACACGGCTACGCGAGCTCGATGAGCTCCTGGTACTCCTGGTTCCAGATGTCCTCGACGCCGTCGGGCAGGATCAGCACGCGCTCCGGGTTGAGCGACTGCACGGCGCCAGGGTCGTGGGAGACGAGCACGACGGCTCCCTCGTAGTGCGCGAGCGCCCCGAGGATCTCCTCCCGCGACGCCGGGTCGAGGTTGTTCGTCGGCTCGTCCAACAGCAGCAGGTTCGCCGACGACACGACGAGCGTCGCCAGCGACAGCCGGGTCTTCTCACCGCCGGACAGCACTCCGGCGGGCTTGTGCACGTCGTCACCGGTGAAGAGGAAGGAGCCGAGCACCTTGCGCGCCTCGGTCTCGGTGATGTGCGGAGCGGCTGAGACCATGTTCTCGAGCACCGACCGGCTGACGTCGAGGTTCTCGTGCTCCTGCGCGTAGTATCCGACCTTCAGGCCGTGCCCGGGTTCCAGCCTCCCCGTGTCGGGCTCGTCGACGCCCGCCAGCATCCGCAGCAGGGTCGTCTTGCCCGCACCGTTCAATCCGAGCACCACGACCTTCGATCCACGGTCGATCGCGAGGTCGACGTCGGTGAAGATCTCGAGCGACCCGTACGACTTCGACAGACCGGTCGCCATCAAGGGCGTCTTACCGCACGGCGCCGGCTTGGGGAAACGCAGCTTGGCGACCTTGTCCTCCTGGCGCACCTCTTCGAGACCGGCGAGCAGCTTCTCGGCTCGGGCCATCATCTGGTGCGCCGCGGCGGCCTTCGACGCCTTCGCTCCGAAGCGCGCAGCCTGCTGCTGCAACGTGGTCGCCTTCTTCTCGGCGTTCGCGCGTTCCTTCTTCCGGCGCTCTTCGTCGGCCGCACGCTGGCGCAGGTAGTTCTTCCAGTTCATGTTGTAGGTGTCGATGACCTGACGGTTCGCGTCGAGGTAGAACACCCTGTTCACGGTCTCGCCCACCAGCTCGACATCGTGCGAGATGACGATGAGGCCGCCCTTGTAGCCCTTGAGGAACTCGCGCAGCCACACGACGCTGTCGGCATCGAGGTGGTTCGTCGGCTCGTCGAGGATCATCGTCTCGGCATCCGAGAACAGGATGCGGGCGAGCTCGATGCGCCGGCGCTGGCCTCCGGAGAGCGTCGACAGCGGCTGGTCGAGGATCCGGTCCGGCAACGAGAGGTTGTGCGCGATCGACGCGGCTTCGGCCTCCGCGGCGTAACCGCCCTGCGCCTCGAACTGCTCGGTGAGCCGCGCATAGCGCTTCATCGCCTTCTCCGCGACGGCGGGGTCGTCGGAAGCCATCTGCAGCGAGGCCTCGGTCATGCCGAGGTTCAGCTGTCCGAGACCGCGCGCGTCGAGGATGCGCGTGCGGGCGAGATCTTCGGGGTTGCCGGATCTCGGATCCTGCGGGAGATAGCCGAGCTCCCCCGAGCGGGTCACCGTGCCTCCCGACGGGAGCAGATCGCCGGCGAGTACCTTGGTGAGCGTGGTCTTGCCGGCGCCGTTGCGGCCGACGAGTCCGATCTTGTCGCCGTCGGCCACGCGGAAGGAGACGTTCTCCATGAGGAGGCGCGCACCGACGCGGATCTCGAGGTCGTGGACGGCAAGCACAGCGCGAATTCCGTTCGTTCGATGAGGGTGGACGGCCGAGGGGCCAGCCTCCCAGTATATGCCGCGCGGGTGCTCCGCCTCCCCCGCGGGTGCTCCGCCGCAGATCACCCCGCAGGTGGACGCGGTCGATACCGCGGAGTGATGCCGCGGGCACGGCCGTGTTCATAGCGTCGGAGAGTGGACGTCATCAACGAGATCATCATGCAGGCGATCGCCTCCCCCTGGCTGTTCGTCGTACTCCTCGCCGTCACGGTCATCGACGGGTTCTTCCCGCCGATCCCCAGTGAGACGGTGCTCGTCGCGGCGGCCGCCGTCGCCGCGACGAACGGAAGTCACGGCACCCTCGTGCTCCTCGGGCTCGTGGCGGCGCTCGGCGCGGTCGTCGGTGACAACATCGCCTTCGCGATCGGTCGGTCGGTGGGTGTGACCCGCTTCTCGTGGATGCGCCGACCGCGGGTGCGCGCTGCCGTCGATCATGCGCAGCGCGCGCTCGACACGCGCAGCGCGTCGTTGATCCTTGGCGCCCGCTACATCCCGGTCGGGCGCGTCGCGGTGAACATGTCGGCGGGATCCCTCGGCTTCGCGTGGCGCAGGTTCCTCCCCCTCAGCGCCTTCGCCGGACTGTGCTGGAGCACGCTGAGCATCATCATCGGGCTGCTCGCGTCGGCTTGGGTGCACGACCAGCCCCTCGTGAGCGCGGGCATCGGCGTGGCTGTCGCCCTCGCTCTCGGGCTGATCATCGACCGGGTCGCCGTCGCCCGCCGTCGACGCGAGAGCGCGCCGCACCTGGCAGGATGACAGTCATGGCCACCCGCCGTCCCCCGCTCCGCGTCCGGCAGGTCGTCGTGCTGTCGGTTCTCGTCGCGGGCGCCATCGCCCTCTTCAGCGTGCTCGTGCCGCTTCAGGCGACGTTCTACGGCACCCCCCTCGCGATGTCTTTCGTCCTCGCCGCCGCCGTATGCGGAGCCCCGCTGCTGGCGATCCGGAATCCCCGGACGGCGAGCGTCATCGCGTGCGCGGCCACGTTCGCGCTCCCCCTCCTCGTCACCGCCCACGGGGGCGCAGCGGGACCGTGGCCCTGGTCGGTGCCTGCCATGCTGTCCTTCCTCCTGCTCGTGGCGGTGGTGTCTTTCCGGCACGGCGCCCGGCTCGGCCTGCTTCCGCTCGTCACAGGGCTCCTGGTCGCGCTCGCCGCCCCGGTGCTTCGGCCAGACGTGCAGGCCGGAGGTGCCGCCACGGCGAACCTCATCGTGACGGCATCGCTCGGAGTCGGCGTCTACCTGATCGCGGTCCTCGTCGCCGGCCGCATGCGCGTCGCCGAAGAGCTCACCAGGGAGCGGGAGCACAGCGCCCTCGAGGAGTCGCGACGCGTGCTCGTCGAGGAGCGTACGCGCATCGCCAGGGAGCTGCATGACGTGATCGCGCACAGCATGTCCGTGATCCAGGTGCAGGCATCGACGGCCAAGTACCGGATCAGCGATCTCGACGAGCGCGCATCGGTGGAGTTCGACGACATCGCGGCGACCGCGCGCACGTCCCTCACCGAGATGCGACGGATGCTCGGCGTGCTGCGCACGGAGGACCAGAGCGCAGAGCTGGCGCCGCAGCAAGGTCTCGCCGACATCCCCTCCCTCGTCGACAGCGTGCGGAGGGCCGGGGCGGCGGTGGAGCTCACCGGTGATACCGGCGACGCCGTCGTGACCGCCCCCGCCACCGTGCAGATCGCCGCATTCCGCATCGTGCAGGAGGCCTTGAGCAATGCCGTGCGCCACGCTCCCGGTGCGACGGTGCGCGTACGTGTCGACACAGACCGGTCGGCAATCAGGATCCGCGTCGACAATGATCCGTCGGCGACGACGTCCGCCTCCCCCGGTGCGGGCTACGGTCTGCGCGGCATGCGCGAGCGCGCAGAGCTGCTCGGCGGATCCGCCCGATCGGGCAGGATGGAAGACGGCGGATGGCGGGTCGATGCCTCGCTTCCGTTCCAGAACGAGTCCGGCGGCGCCGGGGCGGTGCCGCGCGACGGCAGGGAGACTTCGTGAGCATCAGCGTCCTCATCGCGGACGACCAGGCCATGGTGCGGGCCGGCTTCGCCGCGTTGCTCGACGCCCACGACGGCATCCGCGTTTCCGGACAGGCGGCGACGGGCGCCGAGGCGGTGACGTTGGCAGCCCGCCTGCAACCAGACGTGATCCTCATGGACGTGCGGATGCCGGACATGGACGGCATCGAAGCCACACGACGCATCCTCGGCCCTGGGTTCGCCGCAGCGCGCGTACCCCGCATCCTCATGCTGACGACGTTCGACATCGACGACTACGTCTACGACGCGCTCGAAGCCGGTGCGAGCGGATTCCTGCTCAAGGACGCGCTGCCCGAGGAGCTCGTGCACGCCGTGCGGGTCGTCGCGGGCGGCGACGCGCTCCTCGCCCCCAGCGTGACCCGCCGTATGATCGAGCAGTTCGCGCGACGCCGCCCTCGCTCGCCCCGGGCCGCGTCGGCGCTGGCGGAGCTCACCGACCGCGAGCGCGAAGTGCTCGTGCTCATCGGACGAGGACGCTCGAACAGCGAGATCGCCGCGGACCTCTTCATCGCCGAGCAGACCGTGAAGACGCACGTGGGCAAGGTCCTCGCGAAACTCGGCCTCCGCGACCGCGTGCACGCCGTCATCCTCGCCTACGACGCCGGACTGGTCGAACCCGCGACCTGATCGACTCACCCTCCGGTAGGGGGTGACGACAGCACCTCGGGGTGATGCCTCGGATGCCACCGCGTCCATAACCTCCAGGGACATCGCCCTGAGGAGGACACATGGCCACCATCGCCCAGGCCCCCGTGATCGCCGTTCCGCGCACCGCCACGGCCACCACGCGAGACACCGGCATCGACTTCGTGCGCGCCCTCTGCATCCTGGGGGTGGTGCTGCTGCATTCCCTCATGGTCGGCGTGACTCTCACCCCGAACGGTCCGGTCTTCGACAACGCGAGCACCGGCACGTGGTGGATCGTGCCGGTGAGCTGGACGCTCCAGGTGATGCCGCTGTTCTTCATCATCGGCGGCTTCTCCGGACTCACCGCGTATCGCCGTCAGCGAGGCCGCGGAGAGCCGGCATCCGTCTTCGTCGCCGGACGCGTGCACCGGTTGCTGCGTCCGGCGGTCGTCGCCGTCGCCCTCGCCGGCATCGCGCTGCTCTCCCTCGCGGCGGCCGGCGTCTCCCCCGAGCTCATCGCCGTCGCTGGGTTCCGATACGGCCAGCCGCTGTGGTTCCTGGCGGTGTTCCTGCTGTGCCAGGCGCTCCTGCCTGCGCTCGCGGCGGCGCACGAGCGGGCTCCGCGCCTCACGCTGGCCCTGCTCGCCGGGGCCGCGCTGAGCGTCGACGGCGTGCGGATCGCCACGGGTGCCGAGGCCGTCGGCTTCCTCAACCTCGCCTTCGTATGGCTGACCCTGAAGCAGCTGGGCTTCTTCTTCGCCGACGGCTCGATCGACGCGCTCGGCCGGAAGGTGCGCGCCGTCACGGGGGTCGGCGCGATCGCTCTGCTCGTGGCCACGACGGCCGCCGGCGTCTACTCGCCCGACCTCATCGCGAGCATCAACCCTCCCACCGGAGCGCTGCTGCTGGTCGGCATGGCCCACCTCAGCGCGCTCTCGCTGTTCCGCGACCGACTGAGGGCGATCAGCCGCGCCCCGCTCGCGGCCTCGTTCAGCCGCTTCGTCAACGGCCGAGCGATGACCATCTACCTCTGGCACATGCCCGTGCTCCTCGCCATGGCCGGTGTCTCGGCGCTCGCGGCCCTGACCGCCGGCGTGCACCTCTCGACACCGAGCAGCCTCGGGTGGTGGATCGGTCGACCGCTCTGGCTCGGTGCGGCACTGGCGTTCGCCGCGCTCACGGCACTGCTCTTCACCCGCGCGGAGACCGCCCCGGCGCCCGCCGCGGCCACCGCGCCCGGCCGTCTCCTGGGCGCAGTGCTCCTCGGCGTCGCATCGGTGGGTCTGCTTCTCGTCGTGGGCACCTCGCCGATCACGGCGGCCGTCAGCGTCGGCGGACTCCTCTGTGCGCTCGCGCTCGCGCGGGACCCGGGTTCCGATCGCCGGAGGATCCGGATCGCACCTCCCGCGCTGCGCCGGTGACATCGGCCACAGGGTCGACGAGGCCGCGCGCCACGAGCGCATCGCCCACGGCATCCGCGTGGCGGAGCGTGCGCACCATGAGCGGCACGATCCACGCGACACGCAGTCGCACCCCCCTGGCGCGCTGTGCGTCGCGCACCTCGTCTGAGAGGGCCGCGATGACCGGAACGGCGGCGATCGTGAGGGAGACGACGAGAGCGACCGTCTCCGCATCGATTCCCACGCGCGCCGCCGGGCGGAGCAGACGACGCAGCACGCCGAGCAGGTCGCCCATCCGCGTCGTGAGGGTCAGCAGAGCCGCCAGCAGCACCACGGTGGCGACACGTGCGACGCCGACCACGGCTGCGGCCGGACCGATGAACAGCCAGAGCGCCGCGGCCAGCACCGCGATGACCGCTCGGAGCCGCCACACCTCCCCTGCGAGCACGGCGACCGGAAGACGTGCGACGAGGAACAGTCCGCACACCGCGCACAGGGCGGCGAACGCGATGCCGGGTTCACGCGGCAGCAGGGATGCCGCCGGGGCGAGCAGTGCGAGCAGACCCAGCTTGAGAGCAGCCGGAGCACGATGGAGCACGCTCGAACCGGGGCGATAGAGCTGGATCATGCGCACAGCCGGCGGTAAGCGCGGATCACACCGGCCGGCTCCCCCACCGCGCAGAGCCGTCCGCCGTCGAAGAGGAGAGCCTCGTCGCAGCGGGCCGCCAGCTCGAGGTCGTGAGTGACGACGACGACCCTGGCCTCCTGCGCGAACAGCAGATCGCCGATCCGCCTCGCATTGCGCAGGTCGAGCAGCGTCGTCGGCTCATCGGCGACGACGAGGTCGGGTGCGGCGATGAGAACGGCCGCCAGGGCGAGGAGTTGCTTCTGACCGCCGGACAGCGCAGCCGCCGGGTCGTCCGCGTGAGCGGCGAGGCCGTGCTCCTCGAGGGTCGAGCGCACGCGTCTCCGAACCTCCTCCCGCGATCGTCCGCGCAGCGAGAGCGCCAGGTCCTCCGCCGGGGTGGGCATGAGGATCTGCGCCTGCGGGTCGCTGAACACGAACCCGACACGTCGCCGCACGGCGGTGCGCTGCCGCACCGTGTCCATGCCGTAGACCGAGACGCTGCCCTGCGACGGGTCGATCAGGCCGTTCAGCAGTCGGGCGAACGTGGACTTCCCCGACCCGTTCGCGCCGATCACCGCGGTCCGCGGTGCGTCAAGGGCGACCGAGACGCCGTCGAGGATCCGGCGGCCGCCGCGCACGACCGACACGCCGTCGAGGGCGACCGCAGGGCAAGGGGCTTCAGACCGCACGAGCCTGTGCGCGCTCGGCGATCGCATCGCCTGACCCGAAAGCCGGGGGATACGCGCGGGCGAGCGTGAGCGTCAGAACGGTGGCGGCTGCGGCCTTGAGGAGATCGCCCGGAAGGAACGCCACGGTGGAGAGCGCGGTGGGGACGACGTCGACGCCGAGCACCAGCGCCTGCACCGGCACCCCGCACAGATACACGACCGCGATCCCCCCTCCCACGGTGGCGAGCCCGATGCGCCACCAGCTGAGCGGGCCGGAGCGGACGATGAGACCGATCACGACGGCCCCGAGCACCCAGCCGAGCAGGTATCCGGCCGTGGGGCCGACGAACACGCCGAGGCCTCCCCTGCCGCCGGCGAGCACCGGGAGTCCGACTGCCGCGAGCACGAGGACGAGGAGCACGGCAAGCGGTGCACGCCGAGGCCCGAGCACGGTGCCGGCGAGCATCACGCCGAGGGTCTGCGCTGTGATGGGCACGCCGCCGGGCAACGGGATGGTGACCGTGCCGAGCACGACGATGAGTGCCGCGAACACCGCTATGCGCGCGAGATCGCGCACGAGATCGTTCCGTCCGTCGTTCATGAGGGTCCTTTCGCACGGCCGACCAGGATCGGCCACCTGAACAGTGTTCACCTGAACGGTGTTCACTATAATGGCGACATGACCCCGGCTCACAACCCGGTCCGGCACGACCGTGACGGAGTGGCGCGCGTCGCGCTCGCCCTGCTCGACGAGGTGGGCCTGGCCGACCTCTCCATGAGGCGCATCGCGTCGCGCCTCGACGTGCAGCCGAGCGCACTGTACTGGCACTTCAGCAGCAAGCAGGAGCTGCTGGCGGAACTGGCCGACCGCATCACCGCGGATGTGCGCGTCGGCGATTCGGACGTGCTCGCCACGGCGCGCGCGATCCGCGATGCCCTTTTCACCTATCGCGACGGCGCAGAGCTGGTGCTGAGCACGTACGCCCTCCAGCTGGGTTCACGACACGCCCATGCGGTGCTCGAGCAGGCACTCGGCGACCGAGCAGACAGCCGCGACAGGGCGACCGCGCTGCTGCACTTCATCCTCGGTCATGCCACTCTCGTGCAGCAGCGCATGCACGCCGACAGCTATGGCGCGGCAGGCACGGGCGACAGCCATGACGCGACCGCCGGACTTGACGAGGTGTTCGACCTCGGCGTTCGAGCCCTGGCGGGCGCCGTCAGCTCGAGCGCTCCTCTGCCGCGTGTCCGAGCCTGAGTCCCGGCACCGCCGCGACCAGCACCAGCACCGCGCACAGGGCGAACACCGCACTGAAGGCGCTCACCCCGCCGCCGAGCGACGCGACGACGAGTCCGGCGAGAGCGATCGCCGCGGCTGATCCCGTGGCGTCCGAGATCGACAACGCCGACGAGTTGAACCCCTGATCCGCCTCTGTCGAATAGGCGAGCGTGAGCACGGTCAGACGCGGGTACAGCAGCCCCATCCCCCCGCCACCGAACGCCCAGCCGAGGATCACGAGCAGAGGAGAGCCGCCGAGCACGGCGGCGGCGAACACGCTCGCCACCGCGACCATCACGAGACCCAGGCTGATGAACGCGATGCGCGTGTTGCCGAGCCGATCGCCGAACCGGCCCTGAACCGCCGAGGCACCGGCCCAGGCGAACGCCGCGAGCATGAGCGCGATCCCCGCCCAGGTCGCCGAGAATCCGAACCGCTCGATCAGCAGGTATGGCACGTACGCCTCGGCGGCGAAGAACGCGCCGGCTGCGATCCCGCGCATGAGCACGACGCTCGGAAGCCCTGCGGCTGCACGCAGCGTGCCGCGAGGGACGAGCGGGAGTATCGCCAGCCCGATGACCGCCACCGCCACGATCGCGGCGGGCCAGCGCGCCGCCTCGGCGAGGTCGGCGGAGAACCCGACGGACACGGCGGCGATGGCCACGATCGTCGCAAGGAGCAGGCGGCGCATCAGCGCTCTTCGGTCCTGCGGCTCTCCGTGACCGAGGTCGACACCGCGGAGCCGCACCACGATCATCGCGAACGCCACGGCGGTGAGCACGGCGACGCCCAGGAACGCCCAGCGCCAGTCGATGTACTCCGCCACGGCCCCGGCGAGGAAGGGACCGACCATCGACGGCACGACCCACGCCGCAGCGAAGGCGGCGAACACCCGCCCGTGGAGCTGCGGAGGGTAGAGACGCGCCACGACCACGTACAGCGCGACCGTCTGACCGCCGGCCCCGAGGCCCTGCACGAGTCGGCCCAGCAGGAACTGGTGCATGGTCACAGCGAACCCCGAGACGAGGAGGCCTGCGATGAAGAGCGAGACGGCCGCGTAGAGCGCGCCGCGTGGTCCGCGCGCGTCAGACCAGGCACCCGTCGCGACCATTCCGATCACGCTCGTCGCCAGCGTTCCGGCGAAGGCGACCGCATACAGCGACTCTCCGTCGAGCGCCTCGCTCACGATAGGCATCACCGTGGTCACCGCGAGCGACTCGATGGCCGCCAGGAAGATCAGGGCGACCGCGCCCGCCGTCACCCACAGCCGCTCACGGTCCCAGATCGAAGCTGCGGCCCGCGTATCCGTCATCGGTCGACGAGGGCCGCGATGCGCGTCACGGCTTCCGTGAGGATCTCCGGGCTCGTGCCGAAGTTCAGGCGCACATACCCGCGGCCCTCGTCGCCGAAGGCGGGTCCGTAGTGCAGCGCGACCTTCGCCTCGGTGAGGATGCGACGCGCGGGGTTGTCGCCCCAGCCCAGTGCGGTCAGGTCGATCCAGGCCAAGTAACCCGCGGCCGGGATGCGGTACCGCGCGCCCGGGATGTGTGTTGCGAGGAGATCCTCGAGCAGCACGCGGTTCTCATCGAGCGTGCGCAGAAGCCCGTCGAGCCAGGCATCGCTCTCCGGAGAGAACGCCGCGGTGGCGGCGAGCAACCCGAACTGCCCCGTGCGCCATTCGACCTCGACCGGAAGGCCGCGCACGACCGCGGTCGTCGCGTCGTCCGCCGTGACCATGAGGGCGCACTTGAGCCCGGCCAGGTTGAATGCCTTGCTGGCGCTCACCACCGCATAGCCGACGCGCTGCGCGGCCTCGCCCGCATCGAGGAAGGGGGTGAAGCCGGTTCCCGGCTGCGCGAGGGGCGCGTGGATCTCGTCGGACACCACGGAGGCGCCGAACTCGTCGGCCAGCTCCGCCAGCGCGACGAGCGTGTCGCGGTCATGCACCGTGCCGGTCGGGTTGTGCGGGTTGCAGAGCAGCATCGCCGTGGCACCGTCCTCGAACGCGGAACGGATGCCGTCGAGGTCGAGCTCCCACCCCGTGCCTGTATCGCGCAGGGGCACGCGGAGCACCTCTGCCCCGGCTTCCGCGACCAGGTCGTAGAACGGCGGATACACCGGAGGCGTCACCACCACCCGCTCACCGGGCTGCACGACGCGCCGCAGCAGCTCGACGATGCCCATGCTCACGTCGGCGGTCGTGCGCATGCGAGCCGGGTCGGGAGACCATCCGTAGCGACGTTCGGCGAAGCCCGCGAACGCGGCGGGGAGCGGAGTCCGCGAAGCGATGTATCCGGTGTCGCCGAGGTCGACGGCACGCTGCAACGCGGCCTTCACCGTCGGAGCCAGCGGGAAGTCCGTCTCCGCCACGAAGAGCGGCAGCACATCCGAGGGGTACTCCCGCCACTTCTCGCTCGTGCGTTCGCGCAGCTCGCTCAGCGGCAGCGCCGTCACCTGCAGCATCCGTCATCCCTCCGCATCGGCCGCACGTCGCACGGCCCATGTCAGAACGGAGCAGCGCCGTTCGGCGCTGCTCCGTTCGAGTCAGATCGCGAACCCGAGAGCCCGCATCATGTCGCGGCCGTCGTCGGTGATCCGCTCCGGACCCCACGGCGGCATCCAGACCCAGTTGATGCGGAAGCGATCCACGACGTTGTCCAGCGCCTGCGCCGTCTGCTCCTCGAGCACGTCGGTGAGCGGGCAGCCCGCACTGGTGAGCGTCATGTGGATAACGAGCGCGTCGTTCTCCTCGTCCCACGCGAGGTCATAGATGAGGCCGAGGTCGACGACGTTGATCCCGAGTTCGGGATCCATGACGTCTTTGAGCGCCTCGGTGACCTCGTCGTACTTCTCCGCGGTGAGCGTGGCTGTCATGCGATCAGCCTACGCCTCGATCGGAGCGGCAGGGTCGAGGAAGCGGTCGTAGCCCTCGTCCTCGAGGCGGTCGGCCAGCTCGGGGCCGCCCTCCTCGACGATCTTGCCAGCGACGACGACGTGCACGAAGTCGGGACGGATGTAGCGGAGGATGCGCGTGTAGTGCGTGATGAGCAGCACGCCGAGACCCGTGGCCTCCTTGGCGCGGTTCACGCCTTCGGAGACGATCTTCAGCGCGTCGACGTCGAGGCCGGAGTCGGTCTCGTCGAGCACGGCGAACTTGGGCTTGAGCACCTCGAGCTGCAGGATCTCGTGACGCTTCTTCTCTCCACCGGAGAAGCCCTCGTTGACGTTGCGCTGCGCGAACTTCGGGTCCATGCGCAGGTTGGCCATCGCCTCCTTGACCTCCTTGGTCCAGGAGCGGATCGACGGAGCCTCGCCGTCGAGCGCGGTCTTCGCCGTGCGGAGGAAGTTCGTCACGGTCACACCCGGGATCTCCACCGGGTACTGCATCGCGAGGAACAGGCCGGCGCGCGCACGCTCGTCGACACTCATCTCCAGGACGTCCTCACCATCGAAGGTGATGGAACCGGAGGTCACGGTGTACTTCGGGTGCCCTGCGATGGTGTAGGCCAGCGTCGACTTGCCGGAGCCGTTGGGTCCCATGATGGCGTGCGTCTCACCGGTGCGCATCGTGAGGGTGATCCCGTTGAGGATGGGGGTGGTCCCCGCATCGGTCTCGACCGTCACATGCAGGTCGCGGATCTCGAGAACAGACATTCAAACTTCCTTCGTCACAGTCGGGTCGATGAGCACGTCGTCGCCGTCGATCTCGACGACATAGACCGGGACGGGCTCGAAAGCGGGGAGATTCTGGGGCTTGCCGGTGGTGAGGGAGAACGCCGAGCCGTGTGCCCAGCACTCGACCGTGTCACCCTCGACGAAGCCCTCGGAGAGGGAGATGTCGCCGTGCGTGCAGGTGTCGCCGATCGCATGGATGACACCCTGTGAGTCCTTGATGACCGTGATCGGCACGCCCGCCGGCTCGACGCGCAGCGGCGTGTCGGTCTCGAGGTCGGCGACGCCGCACACGCGCTCGGCCGTCACCGCGCCCCCTCCCCTGCGCCGACCGCCGCGTTCGCGGCGAGCTCGGCTTCGATGGCGGCCAGCAGCTCCTCCTGGAAGGAGGGGATGCCGAGCCGCTGCACGATGTCGCTGAGGAAGCCGAGCACCACGAGCCGGCGGGCCTCGTCTTCGGCGATGCCGCGAGCCTGGAGGTAGAACAGCTGCTCGTCGTCGAAGCGACCGGTCGCGCTGGCGTGACCGGCGCCGACGATGTCTCCCGTCTCGATCTCGAGGTTCGGGATCGAATCGGCGCGAGCACCCTCGGTGAGCACGAGATTGCGGTTCGCCTCATAGGAGTCGGTGCCCGTCGCGTCCTTGCCGATCAGCACGTCGCCGATCCAGACGCTGTGCGCGCCCTCACCCTGCAGCGCGCCCTTGTAGAGCACATCGCCCGTGGTGTGCGCGCCCTTGTGGTGCAGGTAGACCTGGCTCTCGAGGTGCTGCCCCGAGTCGGCGAACGAGAGCCCGTACAGGTAGCCCTCGGAGCCGTTGCCCGCCAGTTCGACGCTCGGGTTCACGCGGACGAGACCGCCACCGAAGCTGATGACGAAGTGCTTCAGGGTCGCGTCAGCGCCCACCCTCGCCTGGTGCGCCGCGGCGTGGATGGCGTCGTCCTGCCACTGCTGCAGCGTGACGACCGTCAGGCGTGCGCCGTCGCGCACGATGATCTCGACGTTCTGCGCGTACTGCGCCGTCCCCGTGTGCTGGAGCACGACCGTCGCGGAACTGTGCTCCAGCGCCTCGATGACGATGTGCGCGTCTGCCCTGCGCTCGGCGCCCTGACCCGTGATCTCGAGGACGACGGGCTCGGCGACCTCCTGCTCCCGCGGGATGCGGATATGGGTGGCCTCCGCAGCCCCCTGCCACGCCACGGCGGCCGTGACGTCCTCGGCGAGGAACACCTCGCCCCTCGGGGCGGCGCCCTGCGCGAGCGGAGACGACACGAACTGCTCGCCCGAGACGAAGGAGTAGGCGACGCCGTCGTTCTGGGCAGCGGGCTCGAAGAGCGGCTTCAGCTGCGCGACCGGCGTGTGCTTCCAGTTCACCTCGCGTCCGGTGGGCGCGCCGAACTCGGCCGGGTCGAAGGAGTGCGGGCGCTCCGAGCGGGTCTGCACGGGCACGAAGGTCGGCTCGACCTCGGTGTATGTACTCGTCATGTTCAGCCGACGCTGCCTTCCATGCCCATCTCGATGAGCTTGTTCAGTTCCATCGCGTACTCCATCGGCAGCTCGCGC
Source organism: Microbacterium sp. XT11 (assembly GCF_001513675.1). Taxonomy (NCBI): domain Bacteria; kingdom Bacillati; phylum Actinomycetota; class Actinomycetes; order Micrococcales; family Microbacteriaceae; genus Microbacterium; species Microbacterium sp. XT11. The sequence continues at coordinate 2,808,626 of NZ_CP013859.1, forward strand.
GCGATCGGCTCGATGAAGCCGCGCACGATCATCGCCATCGCCTCGTCCTCGGGCATGCCGCGGGACTGCAGGTAGAAGAGCTGCTCCTCGCTGACCTTCGAGACCGTGGCCTCGTGGCCGAGCTGCACGTCGTCCACCCGGATGTCGATGGCGGGATATGTGTCGCTGCGCGACTTCGTGTCGACGAGCAGCGCGTCGCAGCGGACGGTATTGGCGGAGTGATGCGCTGCGGCGTCCACGCGCACCTCGCCGCGGTAACCGGCGCGACCGCCGCCCCGGGCGATCGACTTCGAGACGATCGACGACTGCGTGTAGGGCGCCATGTGGATCATCTTCGCGCCGGCATCCTGGTGCTGACCCGGTCCGGCGAAGGCGACCGACAGGGTCTCCCCCTTGGCGTGCTCGCCCATCAGGTAGATCGACGGGTACTTCATCGTCACCTTGGAGCCGATGTTGCCGTCGACCCACTCCATCGTCGCGCCCTCGTGGGCGACCGCGCGCTTGGTGACGAGGTTGTAGACGTTGTTCGACCAGTTCTGGATTGTCGTGTAGCGCACGCGGGCGTTCTTCTTCACGATGATCTCGACGACGGCGGAGTGCAGCGAGTCGGACTTGTAGATCGGGGCCGTGCAGCCCTCGATGTAGTGCACGTAGCTGCCCTCATCGGCGATGATCAGCGTCCGCTCGAACTGGCCCATGTTCTCGGTGTTGATGCGGAAGTACGCCTGCAGCGGGATCTCGACGTGCACGCCCTTCGGCACGTACACGAACGACCCGCCCGACCACACGGCGGTGTTCAGCGCGGCGAACTTGTTGTCGCCGGCGGGGATCACCGTGCCGAAGTACTCCTCGAAGAACTCGGGGTGCTCGCGCAGCGCGGTGTCGGTGTCCATGAAGATGACGCCCTGCGCCTCCAGGTCCTCGCGGATCTGGTGGTAGACGACCTCGGACTCGTACTGGGCCGCGACACCGGCGACGAGGCGCTGGCGCTCGGCCTCCGGGATGCCGAGCCGCTCATAGGTCTCGCGGATGTCCTCGGGCAGGTCTTCCCACGACTGCGCCTGCTTCTCGGTGGAGCGCACGAAGTACTTGATGTTGTCGAAGTCGATCTCGCTGAGGTCGGCGCCCCACGTCGGCATCGGCTTGCGCTCGAAGAGCGACAGACCCTTGAGACGGGTCTTCAGCATCCATTCCGGTTCCGCCTTGAGCGCGGAGATGTCGCGCACCACGGCTTCGGAGAGCCCGCGTCGCGCGCTTGCGCCGGCGGCATCGGGGTCGTGCCAGCCGAATTCGTACACCCCCAGCCCTTCGAGCTCCGGGCGGTCGATCAGCACATCCGACATCACACACTCTCCTTATCGGGCCTCTAACGGTGTCATCCGCCCCGACACACCTGATCCCCGTCGAGTCTGCGGGAGCGGGTGCCGCTGGTGGGGCCCTCATCATCGGCGCTTCCATCGCGCCTAAACTGTCAGGGATGCGTTCCGCGATCACGCGGTCATCCCCACACCCCGATTCTACAGGTTCCCTCCGACATGCGGGCCGTCGCGACCGGCACGGGAGGAGCCGGAGGAGCCATGCCCGAGACATCCGTCACCCGTCCCCCGGCCGCGCGGATCGCGATCGGCACACCGCTGCGCGTGCTGGCCTGGCTCTCGTTCCTCGCCGAGGTCATCATCATCGGCACGGGCGGCGCCGTGCGCCTGACCGGGTCGGGGCTCGGATGCTCCGAGTGGCCGCTGTGCACACCGGAATCGCTCGTGCCCGTGTACGAGCTCCAGGGCGTGCACGGACTCATCGAGTTCGGCAACCGCACCATGACCGGGGTGGTCGGCCTGCTCGCACTCGCCGTGCTGCTGCTCACGCTGCACGCGACCGGCGGTCGCCGTCTCGTCATCCGTGCGCTCTGGTTCGCACTCGGCGGAGTGCTCGGCGGAGTCGCGGTGTACGCCGCGACCGCTCCACTCGGTCTTCCCTCCGCCGGCCTGATGTCGGCTGTGCTGCTCCTCGCGGTCATCGTTGGAGCCGTCGACTCGCTGCGGCGCACGGACGTCCGACGCGACCTCGCCGTGCTCGCCTGGATCGTGCTCGCCGGCGTCATGGCCCAGGCCGTCGTCGGCGGATTCGCCGTGCTGACCGAGCTCAACCCGTTCATCGTGGGCTTCCACTACACGTCGTCGTTGCTGCTGGTCTGCGTGACGGCGGCCTTCCTCATCCGGCTTCGGACCGACCCCGGCCCCCGGGTGCGCGGCGTCCCGTCGTGGTTCGCCGTGCTCACGCATGTGACCGGACTCGCGCTCGCCGTGACCATCCTGTTCGGCGTGCTCACCACGGGCTCAGGCCCCCACTCCGGCGATGCCGCCGTCGTCCGTGACGGCTTCGACGCGACCGTGCTCGCACATGTGCATTCCTGGCCGGGTTACGTGCTCGCCGCGCTCGTAGCGGTGCTCACGGTCTCGGCATGGCGACTGCGGCTCGCGCCGAGGAACTGGCTGCTCCTGCTCATGGTCGCCATCGCTGTTCAGGTCGGCGTCGGGGTTTGGCAGGCGCGTGAAGGGCTCCCTCCGCTGCTCGTCGGCATCCACATGGTGCTCGCCTCGCTCTCCGCCGCGACCTACACGGCCGTCGTGCTGCGTCTGAAGAAGCCCGCGCCTGGGGCCGCCGACGGAGTCTGACCTCGTCGGGCACCCGCCAGCTCAGGGAGCGCACCGGCAGTGCACAGACGATGCACAGCCGGCGCATCGAACGCTCATCGGCGAGCACGGAAACGTGGCGCCCATGAGAACCACGCTGACACGCACCATCGCCTTCTGGCTCCTGCTGCTCGCCTCGCTGACCTCCGCCGGCCTCGGCGGATGGCTCGTCGCCGGCCAGGTCGGCACCATGACCAGCACGCTGCTCGACGGAACGGCGACCGGGATCGAGGTCTACGTCGGTCAGTCGCTCGTGGTGCTGGGCGCCGCCCTCCTCGGCGCCGGCGCTCTCGGTCTGCTGCTCACCCTCGCCCTCGCCGCGGTGCAGGCCGTCCTCCCCTCGCCGGCACCTCGGGTCGCTGCGCTGCCCGACCACGCCGCCACGGCGGACACCACCCTCGACGCGGGCGCCCCGGTCGACGAGGATGCGCCGTCGACAGACGGCGCGGCGGCCGATCCGGTGCGCGCCGACGAGGCCGCATCCGCCCACGGTGCGGACCGTCAGGAGGACGCCGCAGCACCGGATGCCGGCACGTCAGCACCCGAAGACGATCAGAACGGCAGCAGCGGGTCGATCGCCACGGCGACGAAGATCAGCGTGAGGTAGGTGATCGAGGCGTGGAAGACCCGCATCGGCCGCGCCTCGGTCCCCCGCACCGCGCGGTTGTACAAGCGGTGCGACTCGTAGATGAACCACCCGCCGAACACGAGGGCGGACACGGTGTAGACGAGGCCCATGCCGGCGATCGGCACGAGCAGCAGCGAGCAGGCGACGGTCGCCCAGGCGTACAGGATCACCTGCAGGCCGACCTGCGAGGCGTTGCGCGTGACGCCGAGCATGGGCACGTCGACGTCGTCATAATCGTCCTTGTACTTCATCGAGAGCGGCCAGTAGTGCGGCGGCGTCCAGAGGAAGATGAGGACGAAGAGGATGAACGCGGGCCAGTCGAGAGAACCGGTCACGGCCGCCCACCCGATCAGCACGGGGAAGCACCCCGCGATGCCGCCCCAGACGATGTTCTGCTCGGTACGCCGCTTGAGGATCATCGTGTAGATGACGACATAGAAGAAGATGGCGGATGCCGAGAGCACGGCGGTGAGCCAGTTGGTCGTGAACCACAGCCACACGGTCGAGGCCACGGCGAGCGTCCACGAGAAGACGAGCGCACCCCGCGGTGTCACCTCGCCCGTGACGAGCGGCCGGTTCTCGGTGCGGTGCATGTGCGCGTCGATGTCGCGATCGAGGTACATGTTGAACGCCGCCGCGGAGCCGGCGCTCATCGAGCCGCCGATCACCGTGGCCAGCACGAGCCACAGGCCGGGCAGCCCCCCCTGCGCGAGGAACATGACCGGCACCGTCGACACCAGGAGAAGCTCGAGGACGCGAGGCTTGGTGAGGGCGACGTACGCCTTCACGGTACGGCCGATGGACTTGCTTACAACGGCCTGATCAGACATCGTCGAGATCTCGATCGCCTCCTCCGCGCGCGTCTAGACAGCCCTCCCAGTCTACGGCACCTCGGGCGCTCCCCCTCGCACGGGAATACCCCGAGGATCAGTTGCATTACCACGTCTGGTGCATCGTTGTAAGGCGATGTAACCCGGCGAATCTCAGCGGTATGCTGAGACAACTCGCGCGCCCGGCGCTCACCTCTTCCGTAACGATGCGGACCGCGATACTGCTTTCCGGGTGCTCTCGAATAACTGTTTGGGAAGGGCTTCACCGTGTCGGATTTGCAGTGGGATGAGATCGATCGGCGTGCGGTTGACACCGCGCGCCTGCTGGCCGCGGATGCCGTGGAGAAGGTGGGCAACGGCCACCCCGGCACCGCGATGAGCCTCGCCCCCGCCGCCTACCTCCTCTACCAGCGCGTGCTGCGGCACGACCCCGCCGACACGCAGTGGATCGGACGCGACCGCTTCATCCTCTCGGCCGGGCACTCCTCGCTCACGCAGTACGTGCAGCTGTACCTCGGCGGCTTCGGCCTCGAGCTCGACGACCTGAAGGCTCTCCGGACCTGGGGCTCCAAGACTCCCGGTCACCCGGAGTACGGGCACACCAAGGGCGTCGAGATCACCACCGGTCCCCTCGGCCAGGGCCTCGCGTCGGCGGTCGGCTTCGCCTACGCGGCGCGGTACGAGCGCGGCCTCTTCGATCCGGAGGCGGCTCCAGGCACGAGCCCCTTCGACCACTTCGTGTACGTGATCGCCGGTGACGGCGACCTGCAGGAGGGCGTGACGAGTGAGGCGTCCTCGCTCGCAGGACACCAGCAGCTCGGCAACCTGATCGCGATCTACGACTCCAACCAGATCTCGATCGAGGACGACACCAACGTCGCCTTCACGGAGGACGTCGCGCGGCGCTACGAGGCGTACGGCTGGCAGGTGCAGGTCGTCGACTGGAAGAAGACCGGCGAGTACGTCGAAGACGTCGCCGAGCTCTACGCCGCGATCGAGGCCGCCAAGGGCGAGACCTCCAAGCCGTCGCTCATCATCCTCAAGACCATCATCGGATGGCCTTCCCCCGGCAAGCAGAACTCGGGCAAGATCCACGGCTCCGCGCTCGGAGCCGACGAGCTCGCAGCGACGAAGAAGGTGCTCGGGTTCGACCCCGAGGAGCACTTCGCCGTCGCCGACGACGTCATCGAGCACACGCGCGGACTCGCCGCCCGCGCCGCCGAGGTCCGTGCCGCGTGGCAGGAGGCGTTCGACGCCTGGGCTGCCGCGAATCCCGAGCGCAAGGCGCTTCTCGACCGTCTCGAGGCGCACGAGCTGCCGCAGGGCATCGAGTCCGCGCTTCCCTCCTTCCAGGCCGGCAAGGACGTATCGACGCGCGCGGCATCCGGTCAGGTGATCAACGCCCTCGCGGCCGAGCTCCCCGAGCTCTGGGGCGGATCCGCGGATCTGGCGGAGTCGAACCTCACCACGATCAAGGACGCGAAGTCGTTCATCCCGTCCGAGTGGTCGACGCACGAGTGGTCCGGTTCGGAGTACGGCCGGGTGCTGCACTTCGGCATCCGCGAGCACGCCATGGGCGCGATCGTCAACGGCATCGTCCTGCACGGCCCGACCCGCGCGTTCGGCGGTACCTTCCTCATCTTCAGCGACTACATGCGTCCCCCGGTGCGCCTGGCCGCGCTCATGAACGTGCCCAGCATCTTCGTGTGGACGCACGATTCGGTGGCCCTGGGTGAGGACGGTCCGACCCACCAGCCCATCGAGCAGCTGGCCACCCTGCGCGCGATCCCGAACTTCACGCTCGTCCGCCCGGCCGACGCCAACGAGACTTCGGCCGCATGGCTGGAGATCCTGCGCCGTCACGAGGGACCCGCCGGCATCGCCCTCACCCGCCAGAACATCCCGGTGTTCGAGCGCGGCGACGGTGAGGCATCCGGCGACACCTTCGCCTCGGCGTCGAACGTGGCGAAGGGCGCATACGTGCTCGCCGAGGCGCCCAACGGCACGCCGGACGTCATCATCATCGCCACGGGCTCCGAGGTGCAGCTCGCCGTCGCGGCTCGCGCGGCGCTGGCCGAGGAGGGCGTCAACGCCCGCGTCGTCTCGGCGCCCTCGCTGGAGTGGTTCGCCGAGCAGGACGACGCATACCGCGAGTCCGTCCTTCCCGCGTCGGTCACCGCACGCGTCTCCGTCGAGGCCGGCTCGGTGCTCTCGTGGCGGGGGATCGTCGGCGATCGCGGTCGCTCCGTCGGCATCGACCACTTCGGCGCATCCGCTGACTACAAGACCCTGTTCGAGAAGTTCGGGATCACCACCGAAGCCGTCGTCCAGGCGGCACGCGACACCCTGGCCGCCAACGCCAGCTGATCAAGGAGAACGAATGAGCACCCCCACCGCAGACCTCGCCGCAGCAGGCGTGAGCATCTGGCTCGACGACCTGTCGCGCACCCGCATCTCCTCCGGCAACCTCGCCGAACTGATCACGTCGCGCAACGTCACGGGAGTGACGACCAACCCGACGATCTTCGCGAACGCCATCACGAACCCGGACGACACGTCCTATGACGCGCAGGTGGCCGAGCTCGCGGCATCCGGCGCCAGCGCCGAAGATGCGGTCTTCGCGGCCACGACGCAGGACGTCGCCGCCGCGCTTGACGTCTTCCGTCCTGTCTGGGAGCAGACCGGGCACGTCGACGGACGCGTGTCGATCGAGGTCTCCCCCGATCTCGCGCACGACACCGCCGGCACCGTGGCCCAGGCCAAGGAGCTCTGGGCGAAGATCGACCGCCCCAACCTCCTCGTGAAGATCCCCGCGACCAAGGCCGGCCTCCCGGCGATCGCCGAGGCGATCGGGGCGGGCATCAGCGTCAACGTCACGCTGATCTTCAGCCTGGAGCGCTACGCCGAGGTCATCGACGCGTACCTCACCGGGCTCGAGACAGCGAAGGAAGCGGGCATCGACCTGTCGACGATCCACTCCGTCGCCTCGTTCTTCGTCTCGCGCGTCGACACCGAGACGGACAAGCGTCTCGCCGCGATCGGCACCGAGCAGGCTCTCGCCCTCAAGGGCAAGGCGGGACTCGCCAATGCTCGCCTCGCCTACGAGCTGTTCGAGAAGACGTTCGCGGGTGAGCGCGCGCAGGCGCTGCTCTCGGCCGGCGCCAACCTGCAGCGCCCGCTGTGGGCGTCGACCGGCGTCAAGGACCCGTCGCTCCCCGACACGCTCTATGTCACCGAGCTCGTCGCCAAGGGCGTCGTCAACACGATGCCCGAGAAGACCCTCGAGGCCACCTTCGATCACGGGGTCGTCTCCGGCGACACCATCACGGGCGGCTATGACGAGGCGCGCGAGGTCTTCGCCGGACTCGCCGAGGTCGGCATCGACTTCGACGACGTCACGCAGGTGCTCGAGGACGAGGGTGTCGCGAAGTTCATCGACTCGTGGCACGACCTCCTGACCCAGGTTCGCGAGGGGCTCGAGGCGCAGCGATGACCTTCGCCCTGCACGCCTCAGGCGCTGCCAAGGTCGCGATCGACGAGACGGTCCCCGCTCTCGTGCACGACCTCGTGGCCTCCCGCATCACCGGCGGCGACGCCGAGCTGTGGGGGCCCGACGCCGAGTCCGAGGCAGCTGTCCGCCTCGGCTGGGTGCAGGCGGTGTCGGTGTCTCGTCCTCTCGTGGCCGAGATCGAGGCGCTGCGGGCGGAGCTCCGCTCCTCCGGCGTCGACCGCGTGGTCCTCGCCGGGATGGGCGGCTCGTCACTGGCCCCCGAGGTCATCGCGAAGACCGCGGGCGTCGAGCTGACAGTGCTCGACTCGACGGCCCCCGGTCAGGTGCTCGCCGCTCTCGATGCGGATCTGGCGCGCACCGTGCTCGTGGTCTCGTCCAAGTCCGGTTCCGCGATCGAGACCGATTCGCAGCGACGGGCCTTCGAGGCGGCGTTCCAGGATGTCGGCATCGATCCCGCTCAGCGCATCGTCGTCGTCACCGACCCGGGTTCACCCCTCGAGGCCTCGGCGCGGGATGCCGGATACCGGGTGTTCACGGCCGACCCCAACGTGGGTGGCCGGTATTCGGCGCTCACGGCTTTCGGGCTCGTCCCGGCAGGGCTGGCGGGCGCAGACGTCGGCGAGCTGCTGGATGAGGCGGAGGCGTCGCTGCTCGAGGTGGCTGTGGATTCCGCGGAGAACCCGGCGCTGCGGCTCGCCGCAGCCATCGCCGCGACCTCGCCGAGACGCGACAAGCTCGGGCTGGTCACCGATGGTACCCACATCAAAGGCCTGCCAGTTTGGATCGAACAGCTCATCGCCGAGTCGACGGGGAAGGATGCGACCGGCATCCTGCCCGTCGTGCTCCTGCCCGTGTCGCCCGAACTCGACGCTCGCCCCGCTGATCTCCAGATCGTGCGACTCGTGGACGACGCCGCAGAGTTCCACCTCCGCGAGCACCACGAGGGCGAGATCCTCGTCTCCGGCACGCTGGGCGCCCAGTTCATCGTCTGGGAGTACGCCACGGCGATCGCAGGGCACCTGCTCGGGATCAACCCGTTCGATCAGCCCGACGTGGAGTCCGCCAAGGCGGCGGCACGCGGTCTCCTCGACGCTCGCCCGGAGGAGGCGCCTGCGGCCTTCGTCGAGAGCGGCGTCGAGGTGCGCGTGTCCGATCCGGACCTCGCCGCCTCCGGCACGATCGAGGGCGTGCTCGACGAGCTCTGGGCGCGCCTGCCCGAAGACGGGTACGTTGCCATCCAGGCGTATGTGAACCGTCTCGACATGCCCCAGCTCGAAGGTCTGCGTGAGCTCGTCGCGGCGGATTCCGGCCGTCCCACGACCTTCGGGTGGGGTCCGCGGTTCCTGCACTCGACCGGCCAGTACCACAAGGGCGGTCCGGCGCAGGGCGTCTTCCTGCAGATCCTCGAACGCACCGACGTGGACCTCGAGATCCCCGGACGACCGTTCACGTTCGGCCAGCTCATTCGCGCTCAGGCCGCCGGAGACGCCGATGTGCTCGCTGAGCACGGGCGTCCGGTGGTCTCACTCACGATCGCCGATGCGTCGGCCGACATCCTCACCCTTTTCGAAGCCGCACAGAAGTAGCAGCAGCCAGGAGAATCCCCCACCCATGCCTGTCCCCATCTCGCGCGGGCACAACCCGCTGCGCGACCCCGACGACCGCCGCCTGAACCGTATCGCCGGGCCCAGCGCCCTGGTGATCTTCGGCGTCACCGGCGACCTGTCGCGCAAGAAGCTCATGCCCGCCGTCTACGACCTCGCCAACCGCGGGCTGTTGCCTCCCGGGTTCGCCCTCGTCGGCTTCGCCCGTCGCGACTGGGAGGATCAGGACTTCGCGAAGGTGGTGTACGACGCCGTCAAGCAGCATGCGCGCACGCCGTTCCGCGAGGAGACCTGGCAGCAGCTGCTGCAGGGCATCCGGTTCGTCTCCGGCGAGTTCGACGACCCCGAGGCCTTCGCCCGCCTGCGCGCGACGGTCGACAAGCTCGACGTCGAACGCGGAACGATGGGCAACCACGCGTTCTACCTCTCTATTCCGCCGAAGGCCTTCCCCGTGGTGGCACGGCAGCTGAAGGAGTCGGGGCTCGTCGGCGACGAGGTCACCGAGGACCACTGGCGCCGCGTCGTCATCGAGAAGCCGTTCGGGCACGATCTCGAATCGGCTCGGGAGCTCAACAAGGCCCTCGAGGTCGCATTCGCTCCGGACTCGATCTTCCGGATCGACCACTACCTCGGCAAGGAGACGGTCCAGAACATCCTGGCGCTGCGTTTCGCGAACGAGCTGTACGAGCCGATCTGGAACCGAAACTACGTCGACCACGTGCAGATCACGATGGCCGAGGACATCGGCGTCGGTGGCCGTGCGGGCTACTACGACGGCGTTGGCGCCGCGCGCGACGTCATCCAGAACCACCTGCTGCAGCTCCTCGCGCTCACGGCGATGGAGGAGCCGATCAGCCTGTCCGCCGAGCATCTGCGGGCGGAGAAGGAGAAGGTGCTCGCGGCCGTGCATCTGCCGGACGACCTCGCCCTGGCGACGGCGCGCGGCCAGTACGCGGGCGGCTGGCAGGGCGGGGAGCAGGTCACCGCCTTCCTGGACGAGGAGGGCATGGACCCCCAGTCCGCGACCGAGACCTACGCGGCGATCAAGCTCGAGATCAACACGCGGCGCTGGGCCGGCGTGCCGTTCTATCTGCGCACCGGAAAGCGACTCGGACGTCGCGTGACCGAGGTGGCCGTGGTCTTCAAGCGGGCCCCCGAGCATCTGTTCGGCCGGTCGAACGCATCCGAACTGGGCCAGAACGCCCTCGTGATCCGCGTGCAGCCCGACGAGGGCGTGACGATCCGCTTCGGGTCGAAGGTTCCAGGCAACGGCACCAATGTGCGCGACGTCACGATGGACTTCGGCTACGGGCACGCGTTCACAGAGGCGAGTCCCGAGGCGTACGAGCGTCTCATCCTCGACGTCCTGCTCGGCGATCCGCCCCTGTTCCCGCGCCATGAAGAGGTCGAGCTCTCCTGGAAGATCCTCGACCCCGTTGAGAAGTTCTGGGCCGCGCAGGGCGGCCCGGTCGAACAGTACGCACCCGGTTCGTGGGGTCCGGCGTCGGCGGACGCCCTGCTGGCCCGCGATGGACGAGTCTGGAGACGCCCGTGATCATCGACCTTCCCGACACGACCGTCAGCCAGGTCGCGAAGAACCTCGTCAAGGCCCGTGAGGAGGGCGGTGTCGTCGCCCTCGGCCGTGTGCTCACGCTGGTCATCTCGGCGCGCAACGGCGTGGCCGAGGCCGCGATCGACGCGGCGAACGATGCGTCGCGCGAGCACCCCATGCGAGTGATCGTGCTCACCACCGGCGACGGAGATGCACGGCTCGACGCGCAGATCCGCGTCGGCGGCGACGCCGGCGCGAGCGAGGTCGTCGTGCTCCGCGCGTACGGAGCAGCGGCGAGCAACGAGGAGAGCCTCATCACGGGTCTGCTCCTGCCGGACGCCCCTGTCGTGGCCTGGTGGCCCGAGGAGGCCCCCACCTCCCCCGCCACCTCACCGCTCGGACGGATCGCGCAGCGCCGCATCACGGATGCCGCGACATCGCCCGACGTGCGCGATCGCCTGGCTCTGCTGGGTCGCACGCATGCCCCCGGTGACACCGATCTCGCCTGGACACGGCTCACGCACTGGCGGGAGCAGCTCGCCGCTGTGCTGGATCAGCCGCCGTTCGAGCAGGTCACGGCAGCCGAGGTGCGCGGCGCGGCGGCGTCGCCGTCGACGGCTCTCCTCGCGGCCTGGCTGCAGATGTCTCTCGACGTCCCCGTCCGGTGGTCCTACGAGGACCCGGAGCATTGGCAGGAGGGCATCAAGTCCGTGCGCCTGACACGTGCGTCGGGAGACATCCTCCTCGAGCGTCCGTCGTCGGGTGTCGCGGTGCTCACCCAGCCAGGACAGCCCGACCACGATCTGCACCTGCCACGCCGCACTCTTCGCGAGTGCCTCGCCGAAGAGCTGCGACGGCTCGACCCCGACGTCCTGTACGGTCGAGTCATCACCGAGGGCTGGGAGAAGCTGGGTCCGCCCGAGACAGGAGCATGATGTCGATGCAGACAGCGTCCGCCGACAAGCGCGTCGTCGTGGAGGACACCCCCGGCGCTCTCGCGACTCGCGTGGCCGACCGGTTCCTCACGCGCCTTCGTGCGCGCACGCGCAACGGACGGATCGCGCACATCGCCCTCACCGGGGGCTCGATGGGAGCAGCCGTGCTTCGTGCGACGGCGCAGCACCCTCGGGTGCACGAGATCGATTGGTCGCTCGTGCACTTCTGGTGGGGTGACGAGCGCTACGTGCCCCGCGACGATGGCGACCGCAATGCTCTCCAGTCCCGCGAGGCCCTGCTCGACCACATCGACGTGCCCGCCGCGAACGTGCATGAGATCGCGGCATCCGACAGCGGACTCTCGCTCGATGAGGCCGCCGAGGCCTACGCGCGCGAGCTCGCAGGATTCGGAACCGACGAGCATCCGTGGCCGTCGTTCGCCGTCTGCTTCCTCGGGGTCGGGCCCGACGGGCACATCGCATCGCTCTTCCCCGACCGTCACGAGGTGACGGTGACGGATGCTGCGGCACTGCCCGTGCGGGACTCGCCCAAGCCTCCGCCGGAGCGCGTCACGCTCACCCGCCCGGTTCTGAACTCCGCCAAGCGGGTGTGGCTCCCGCTCACCGGCGCGGACAAGGCGTCCGCGCTCGGCCTGGCGCTCGCCGGTGCGAGCTACACGAGCGTGCCGGCAGCGGGTGCGAAGGGGCGCAAGCGCACGATCTTCTTCGTCGATGAAGCCGCGGCGTCCGAGGTGTCGCCCGACCTCATCGATCCCGCGTACTGATCCGCCGCCCGCGCCTCAGCGAGTGGTCCAGCAGGAGGGCGTCAGCGCGTCGTGTCGCCGTCGGGGTCCGACGCGGGGTCGCTGCCGCGCGTGATGCCCAGCTCCTGGCTCTCGCTGAGAACCTGAGGATGGAAGCGTGCCAGGCCGACCACGCCCCAGACTGCGACGGCTCCGGCCACCCCGAAGATCACCAGCACCCAGCCAGGTGCGGCTGCGGCTTCTCCGAGCACGACCATGCCGATCAGCACGGCGACCAGAGGATCGACGACGGTCAGACCGGCGATCACGAGATCTGGTGGCCCAGAGCTGTACGCGGTCTGCACGAAGTACGCTCCGACCGCGCCGGCGGCGACGAGGGCGATGAGGCAAACGAGCGTGATCCACTCGAAGTCGCCCGCCTCGATGCGGTTGATGACAGCCTTCGCGAGCGTGGCGACGAACCCGTAGAGGATTCCGGCGCCGATGACGTAGAACAGTGCACGCATCCGGTGGCGGAGGATCAGCCAGCACGCGCCGAGGACGATGATGACGACGAGGAGGATCGCGAGGATCGTGAACAACTCGATGTCGGTGATCTTCTTCTCGGTGGCGAAGAGCGCCGCGAACGAGACGAAGAGGAAGATGCCGCCCACACAGCATGCGATCGCGGTGATGGACTGCCGTGTTGGTGAATGGCCCGACACGCGGGCGTTCAGCAGCGTGGTGATGACGAGGGCGATCGCACCGAGAGGCTGCACGACGATGAGCGGCGCCTGAGCAAGAGCGGCGAGCTGGCAGACGATCGCAAGACCAAGCATGAGGGTGCCGGCGATCCACGACGGTCGCGTGAGCAGCCGGCGGATCTGATCGAGACTGAGGCCTGCGGCACCGTCGGCTCCGCTCAGGCGCTCCACCTTCTCCACGCCGCGGTGCTGGTACTGCGCGCCCAGTGACATGAACACCGCACCAGCAAGGGCGAGCGGGATGCCGAGCAGCAGTCGCGGGTTTTGGAAGACGCCGACGAGCTGGTCGCCGACATCCGTCCCGCTCATCCACACGCTGAAGCTCACCCTACGACCCTACCTGCCGAGTCCCGCGCAGTAGGGTTATGGCGTGGCCGTACTTCCGATTCGCATCATGGGCGATCCCGTCCTGCACTCCCCCGCGTCTCCCGTCGAGGAGATCACCGACGAGATCCGCACGTTGATCGCGGACATGTTCGAGACGATGGACGCGGCACCAGGAGTGGGACTCGCGGCGCCGCAGGTCGGTGTGCCGCTGCGCATCTACACGTACTCCTACGTCGACGACGACGACCAGCCGTGGCGCGGCGTGCTCATCAACCCGGAGCTGTGGATGGTCCCGCTGGAGCCCGGCGATCCCGACCCCGACCTCGAGTCCGAGGGCTGCCTGTCTTTCCCTGGCGAGCGGTTCCCGCTTCGTCGATCTGAGCGGGTGCGCGTGACCGGAGCCGATCTCGACGGCTCCCCTGTCGAGATCGTGGTGGACGGATGGCGCGCCCGGATCATGCAACACGAGTTCGATCATCTCGACGGCGTGCTGTACATCGATCGCCTGTCGGACGGCGACTGGAAGACCACTCAGAAGATCGCGCGGAAACGCGGATGGGGCCGCCCCGGCGTCAGCTGGCTGCCGGGCGTCGACGACCTCGAAGGGTGATCGCTCCCAGCGCGATCACAGGTTCTTTCAAGTTGCATCACAGAATACCGGCGGATAGCGTTTCGTAGGCGGGCCGGTCCCACGTCCGCGCACCACGGTTCTGGAGGGGTAACACATGATGAAGCTGCGTACGCGCCACGCTCTGGCGCTCGTCGGATCGGCGGCAGCGCTGTCGATCGCACTGACCGGATGCAGTGCACTCAACGGCATCCTCGGCGGGGGCTCGGGAGACGCCAACCGCGACGAGGAGACCGGTCAGGTCACCGAGAGCGCCAACATCGACATCTTCTCGCTCAAGCTCGGCGACTGCAAGATGGCCAGCGGCTCCGGTCTCGTCTCCGACGCCGACGTCGTGCCGTGCGATGAGCCGCACGACGAAGAGGTGTACTTCGAGTACACGATGCCCGACGGAGAGTACTCGTCCGACGCCATCGATGCGGCATCCGAAGAGCAGTGCACGGGCGAGGCTTTCACGAACTTCGTCGGCATCGGCTTCAACGAGTCCGAGCTGAACGTCTACCCGCTCACGCCGACCGAGACCACCTGGAACGAGTACAACGACCGCGTGATCCAGTGCATCATCTCCGACCCGGCGGGTCAGATCTCCACGTCGCTCAAGGGCGCCGCGCGCTGATCTCAGACGCACACGCCACAGGGGCCCCGCCGATCGGCGGGGGCCCTGTGGCGTGAAACGGTGCTGTTTCGTGAGGCCGTACTGTGTCGTGAGACCGGGGTGTGTCATCGGCTACAGCCGCAGATGACCACCGTGAACACCCGTATCGAAGCTGCGGCCGACAGGCGCTGATTCGACAAGATCAGTCGCCTTCGTCGTCTCAGAACCTCGGCGTGCCATCAGCGTTGTATCCGAAAGAAGGATTGTCAGTTGGCGCTTCAGTAGTGCGATCGTCCTTCGTCGGTACGCTTTCACCGGTACTGACGCCCGGCCTGAACGATTCGATGAGGTCAAGCCAGTCGCCAGGTTCGCAGGTGGAGTCGGCGTTGATGGTGATCATGTCGGAACGCCGGCCGGGGTTGAGTCGATCGTCAAGAGCGCAACATGCGAGTCGGGTTTCTCGGCCTCGACAAGGACATTGTCGACGTCGCCCGTATAGGTGCGCGTCTTGATATCCGACCACCCCGGCTGGCCTGGTCGTCACCGATCTGGGCTCCAGTGGCGGAACACTGCTGGACGCCAGTGATGACGAGCTCCCGCGTCATGTCCCGACCCCGATCCCGTGGGGCACACCTCTCGTGCTCGGAACCCGCCGCGTCGTGTTCGAACAGCGCCGGCGAACCGGGGAGGCAGCGTGATCGACTACGACCAGACACTCCTCGAATCGACCAGGACTCATCGCGAACGACTCACGGCGGCTTTCGTTCACGGCGAGCAGCGCGACCGCCGTATCGTGAACTCCAATCTGCGCCGGCTGACCGGGTCGGTCGTCCTCGGAGCCGTGCTGTGCGCTGCATGCCTGGGTACCGGTTTTGTCCTCGACATCCTGCAGACGCAACGTGAAGACAGAGCCGTCGCCGCGTACCGTGCCGCGATCGCGGCAACCCCCATGGAACCCGGCGACGGCCTGACCGGGCAACGCGGCACTGCATCGCGAACACCGTCGTCAACAACGGGAGAAGGCGCCGCATCCCGTGGGATGTGACGCCTTCTATGGGCTCCCCGGCTTGGACTCGAACCAAGAACCTGCCGGTTTCAAGCCGTTGGTTCAGCTTAGCGACTGGCGCGAGGCGGCCTAGAGCGCAATGCGGCGCAACCGATATTCCGCTTCGTTCGGAGTATGGACATTCCCTTGACTAACGACGAAATGATCCGCCGATTCGAGCAGTGGCTGCTGGCGAGCTACCGCGCTGAGGGAACCGTGAAGTTGCGCGTCCGCCACGCGCGGATGCTTGCCGCGCATGTGCAGCTCGCGCTCGCGACGGACGAACAGATCGAGCAAGCACTCATTGTGACGCGCGGGTACTCCGCGGAGTACCGGCACTCGATCCTCGCGTCTTGGAAGCTGCTCTACCGGTGGGCGTCAGCGAAGCGACTCGTGATGTTCGATCCTACGTTGCTGCTCGATCCGATCCCGGTACGCAAGCGTGTTCCTCGCATCGCTGCGGACTCCGCCGTCTCGCGAGCTCTCGTCAATGCAAGCGCACGCGACCGCGCGCTCGTCATGCTCGCGCGGTATGCGTGCCTCCGTCTCTCAGAGATCGCGGCGCTGCATATGCGTGATCGCGTTGGCGAAACGCTCATCATCCGCGGGAAGGGTGACAAGGAGCGGTTCGTTGATATCAACCCTCCCCTCATGCTCGCACTCACGACGCTCGAGGATGAGCAACCGTACGGGGCGTACTTCCCAGGGGCAACGGCGGGGCACCTGCATCCGCAGTCGGTGCACAAGATCATCAAGCGCATCACCGGGTGGCATCCGCACGCACTGCGGCACGCCGGCGCGACCGCGGCCTATCAGGCGACGAGGAACCTCCGCGCGGTGCAGGAGATGCTCGGGCACTCCTCGCTCGCCACGACCGAGCGCTACCTGCACATCACGAGTGCGGAGCGCAGGGAAGCAGCTATGGCCACGATTATCCAAGGTGGGGCTATGCTCGCCGCATGATCGATCTACTCTCGTACATCGTCTCCACGGTGATCCTCGGTGGCCTTGGATTGCTGTTGCTCTACTTCGTGGTTCGTGGCGCGGTGCGCTCGGCCATGCGGTCACACGCGCTCTGGCTGGCGGGCGACCGATACGAGCGAGACCTCGAAGCGTACAAGCGCTCCGAGGCTCGCTACGGCGGCTAATCGTCGGCTATCGATCTGTCCTCCCGGAGCTGCGCACGCGTGACGAGAGGCGTGCTGACGGTTTCGACCTTGCGGAACGCTTCGGGTGCATGCTCCGCGAGCGCGGCGCGAAGGGTGGCGATCTCGTTGTCCTTGGCGGTCAGGGTGCCGTTGGTGTTGCGCTTGATCGTCTGCAGCTCCTGCCCCTGCTTACCCAGTGCGTAGAACGTGCCGGCCGCGGTGGTCGCGAGCCCCAGCACGGTGATGAGTAGGGTCGTGAACGACGACACCGACTCGGGGCGCACGATGAGCAGGAGCACGGTGCCGGCGAGGCCGATCGCGGCGAGGGCCACGAACGTGATGAAGATGACGGTCTTGTTCATGGGGTGTGCCTCTCAGAACTGAACTGCCGCGGTGAGCATCTCTATGCTCCCCGTGCTGCGGAACTTGAGTCGCGGGATGCCGGCGCGCTCGGCGCCGGAGTCGCCGTCGAGGACGACGGCTCGGGGCTTGCCGTTGCCCTGGGGGACGACGAGGAACGACCCGTTGGGGCAGTCTGCGATGAACATGTCTTCTCCGATCTCGGTTGGGGGTGTTGCGGCCGGCTGGGTGCTGGCCGGAGTGGGGTCGTTACGGTGACGGTCCTGCGAGGCGCGGTAGAGGAAGTGCCACCGCTCCGACGGAAGGGGGCGATACCATCCGTGCTCTTCGAGCAGGGCGAGGTGGCGTTGCGCCTCATCGGAGTCGAACGCGTCGCCGCGCTCGTGCGGGCTCTCTCCGCGTGGTGCGGCGTAGTTGCCCTTCCCGGCCAGGTAGAGGTCGCGTAGTTCCTGCTGTCGCTCGCCCGTCCGGCCGGCTTCGGTGATCTGCAACGGATGCCCGAGAGCACGGTCGATGCGAGCAAGC
The DNA here is from genome assembly GCF_001513675.1 of Microbacterium sp. XT11. Classification (NCBI taxonomy): domain Bacteria; kingdom Bacillati; phylum Actinomycetota; class Actinomycetes; order Micrococcales; family Microbacteriaceae; genus Microbacterium; species Microbacterium sp. XT11. Next base: position 2,826,514 of record NZ_CP013859.1, read on the forward strand.
GAGGCGGCGGGCGCGGGAGAGAGCCAGCCGCGGCCGTGTCCGATGTCAACGCGCTGCATGGTGCGCCTCCAATGCTTCGATGCGCTGCGTGAGCAGTTCCACGCCGTGCATAAGTTCTTGCATCGCGCCGATAACGACGAGCACGATGCGTTCGTAGTGGACCGAGAGCGGTTGGCCGTCCTCGTCGAAGGCGACGAACTCGGAGAGGCCGGGGGCGGTCAGTTCTTCCGCGATCACGCCTACGTCGATCGGTGCGTCACCGTTGCCGTAGACCGCGGCGCGGAGCCGGTACTCTACGACACGGATCGCGGCGAGCTGCTCGAGCGTGTAGGTGCGGGAGCGGATGTCCTTCTTGAATCGGCGGGCAGACGGGCTGATCCCGACGCGGCCGTCGCCGTTCTTGTACATGGCGACGTAGCCGCTGGTCACGGGCGAGAGGTTCGGCATGTCCACACGCCCGGTCGCGGCGAAGCTTCCATAGACGCCCACGGCGTTGTTCGTCCACCACTCCCCTGCGCCACCGATGCCCCAGCGGGAGCTACCGGAGACGAGCTGGTCGTGGTTGTGCGCGGACGGCGGGAACGATGTGGGCTTGCCGGTGATCGCGTTCCAGGTGAGGCTGATCGCGGCGAACTTCTGATCGGTATAGGCCTTGGCCTGCGCGACGGCGCTTGAGATCGCGGCGTTCATCTTCGCCACGATGTAGTCGCGGGTCTTGTTGATCGCGAGCCACCCGTTACGGCGGTCCTCGTTCCCGTCCATCGCCGCCATGCCGTTCGCGGCGGCGGTGGTCCCTTCGTTGCCTGTGTAGCTTTCGGGCATCTCAAATCACCTCGTTCTTCCATGTCCCGCCCGCGGGCGAGTCGATCCAGCGTTGCCCCGCTGGGATGAGGATCCAGGCGGCGGCGGGGGTGTCGGCGGTGCGGCTGGTCACCGTCACGGTGTCGCCCGCGAGGTCGTATCGCACGGACCCGGCGAAACCCGTCTGAATGGGCGTGCCTTCGAGCAGGATGCTCAGCGGCTGGTCGGTCTGCTCGAGCCACGTCGGGATTGCTGACACGGTGACGGTGCGGCCGCGGCTCTGCGCTCGACGCACGATGTGCTCGGCGCGACCGGGGCCAGGGAACGGAGTGTCGCGTACCTCGACGCGGAGAACCTTCGTCGGTGCCGCGTTGAGGCCGAATGCGTCCACGCGGCGCTGCGCGATTCCGTCGCGGTCGGTCCACGTGTATTCGTACACCGCCGCGTCGAACCACGCATCGTCCTCACGGCTGAGCGATTCGACGGCCGTCTCGATGTTCGCACCGTAGCGGTAGGTCTGGTTGCCGTCTGCGCGGTAGTCGGCGTCGCGGAGGCTCCAGCGGCGTAGCTCGTCGCACACGATGCGGAGGCCGGAGGCTTTGAGCAGCGGTTCCAGGAAATCCATGCCGGACACGCCTGCGCGCCAGGTGAGCGCTTCGGGAGGCCGCTCGACGCTCGGTGTGCGGGTCGAGTTGGAGGCATGCGCGGGACCGGTCCACGCGAAGTCATAAGCGGCCGTGTCCACGGTCGCGCCGTCGAAGTACGGGATGAGCTCGGTACCCTCGTGGAACATCACGCCGTCCGCGCGTGCCGCCTGCCCGCCCGCCGTCGCGATGTGCTCCAGGTGCAGCGTGGCCTTCTCCGCACCGGGCGGAGCCGTCGCGATGATGCTCAGACGCGTCCACTCCGCCGACTTCAGGGCCGTCGTCGGCCCGTACACGTCGCGGAGGATCGTGCCGTTCCCAGCCTTGAACCGCATCATCACGCGACCGTTGCGCGCCGCATCCTCGGAGTACATGTACGCCGAGAGCACGTAGGACACGCCAGGGCGGATGGAGATGTCCTGGTAGTCGATGTACGACGACCCGGCCGCGTTCGCCGCCCACCGGGCGACCCACGCACCGCTGACCTCGCCCTGCGCGGTGTCGCTGAATCGTGCCGGCGCGGTGGCGTTCGTGCCGGCCGCCCATCCGTCCGTGTTCGTCTCGAACGACGGGTTAGACACCAGACTTGCCACCGGCCAGTAAGCGGTCACGTCAGCATCCGGTCCGCCCGGTTCCAGCGCCTGCTCACGCCACGACCGAACCCGGTCAGTCGTCTCGGTCATCACTCCCGTGATGTCCATGAGGGTGCTGGTCGTCAGCGCCGTGGCACCCGCCATCACGGTCGAGATCGCTACGTACTTCGCGCCCGCAGGAACCACGCCCGTCCACGAGGGCCGCGCCCAGTTGTTGGCAAGTGTCTGCTCAACCACCGCACCGCTCATCGTGCTGCCGACCCATGCGCCAGCGCCATTGTGAAACCGCACGCGGGTGACCCACGTCGTCTTTCCCACGAACAGCCGTATGAAACGCGAGATCGTGATTGTCTGGCCCGGGGTTACTCGCGGTCCTTCGAGCCATCCGCCCGACGTACCCGGCGCGGCGAGGTCAGGGTTTCCATACGAGTCCACCCCACGCCCGCTCACACTGCCCGATTCGGGCGACGTGAACCGCACCACCGTCGCGGGCGCATCCGGCGCGGGCGAACCCGTGGTCACGAACGACCGCGCCCAGCCGAACCGAGGCCCATACGGTGCGAGGGTGCCGGTGCTGAGAGCCCGCGAGTTCGGCTCCAAGTTGCGGAGAACGCCCGGAACCTTGCTCAGCACGTACTCGCACACGCCCCGCAACGACGACTGGAACGTGCGCGGCGTCACGTCGTCCACCAGCTGCGCGTAATCGTTGAGGATCGCCTCGTCCGATGCGAGGGTCAGCTCGACGGTGCCGCCGGCCCGGTCGGGATCGGCGCTGCGGATGCCGAGATCGAACAGCCTGGTCTGCGAGCCGTCGTCGCTGGACGATGCCACATCGATCACGACACGGCGAGACGCGCGCGGGTCAAGCTTGCTCAGCAGCGAAGCGTCCTCGACTGCCACCGTGAGCGACGCCTCGACGTGGGGCTTGCGGCTCGCGTCGAGCGTGATGTCGCCTCCGCGGTCTTCCGCCGGCGACAGGATGACATCGCCGGCAGGATCGGGCACGCGCACCTTATAGTCGTGCGTCGAGAACGCCGTCACGGTGCCACCTCCTGGAAGGGCACCTGAACGATCCACGCCTGTTGCGTCTCAAGATCGAGTCGCGTGGTCACGTCGCCGTCCGCGACAACGAACTGCATGGCCACTTCGGGCACGTCGATGTCGGTCAAGGTGAACACGCGCGGGACGACAAGCGCCGCCTCGGCGGCTCGCGCCTGTGCACCGTTAGGGAACACCAGGGTGAGCGTGCCTCTCTGCAAGCCGGCCGGCCGGAAGGTGATGTCAGGGTCGGGGCGACCCAGGATCGTGTGCACGATGGTGCGGGCCGGTCTCGATGCTTCGAACCCTTCCACGACTGCCGGCGTGATCGTGCCGCCTGTGTAGGTGATGATGGTGCTCACTGGTCCCACCCACTCGTCACTACACGCGTGCCGATCTTGAGCGTGGTTCCGGAGATACGCCGCACCACGCGGTCATACTCGGACGTGTCCACCGTCGTTCTCGCCGTGATGTTCACGGTCTTGCCCTGGACGCCGTAGATCTTCTGTTGGATCGCGTTCACGTCGTCTGTGGCCTGGCCCGTTTCGGCGTCGATGTAGATCTGTCGTCCGTCAGGAAGGGAGATCACGGTGTCCCCGAACTCGTCGACGGCTTCCGTCGCGCCGGCGGTGCTGCGAGCGGTGTCGATGAGGGCGATGCTGTAGGCGTCGGCTTGGGCGGTAGCGATCTCGAGCGACCGCTTGTAGCCGTCGAGAGCTGCCTGGCCGGCGACGGCCGTACCGGCCAGGTCGTTACCGGCGAGAGTGATGTTGCCGAACTGGTCGGTGACGGTGGCCCCGCTCGCCGCGAGTTCGTCGGCCCCGTCCTTCATCTTGTTGATGCCGGCTTGGGCGCGGTTGATCGCTTCCTCGCTGCCGGACATCGCGGCCGCTGCGGTCTGGACGCTGACGCCCCACAGTTCGGCGTTCTTCTTGGCCTCGTCGTACTGCTCGGTGAGCACCTGCTTGATGCCGGCCATTTTGGTGTCGAAGTCGAGAACGCGTCCTCCCGCTTCGATGTACGCGTTCGCCCAGTCGGCCGCCCGGTCCTTGACCTTCTGCTGTTCTTCGCCGGCCGTCTGAATGGCCGCGATGAGCAATCCGATGCCGGCGGCACCGGCGGCGAGACCGATCGACCCGGTGAGGGAATCGACGGAGCCGGCGAGCCCGCCGAACACGTCCTGTGCGATCTGGGGCAGGTCTTCGAGATCACCGCGGAATGACGAGAATGTCTCGCCCAGGTTCTGGCGCAGTTCGTCGCTGGCTTCGTTCGCGGCGTCCGCTGCTCGCCGCATCCCGCGGTGCACGTCGTCGCCGCTGTCCTTGCCTGCCCTGCCGGCCTTGTTCAGCTCGTCGCGGAGGCGCTTGATCTCGTCCGCGGCGTCGTCGGTGCGGCGTTGCGCGTCGCGCATGCTGCGCTCGAGGTCGCGGCCGGCGTCCTGGCTCTCGTCACCCACCTTGTCGAGCAGGTCCGATACGTCCTCGAGCGGGTCGATGATGCCGCGGTTGATCGCGGACATAGCCGCGCGGGTATCAGCCGCGATAGCGAGGTCGATGCCCTTGGTCATCGGCTCTTCCCTTCGAGTGCTTCGTGGATTGCTCTGACGAACGTCTGGACGAACATGGCGAGGATGCGGGGGATGACGGATGCCGCCGCCGGGTAGACGACGTACCCTCGGCGGTTGGGTGCCTTAAACGGTCGGTTCGGGTCGCGGTTGCGTTCGAATCGGGTGCCGCGCCGGCTCGTGGCCGTCTCTCGCGCTCCCGGATTGGGTCCGGCACCGAATTCCACCGGGCCGTAGTTCTCGGACGGTTTCAGACCGCCAGAGAGGCTGCGGGACAGTGACGCTGACGTGAGCCGGACGTTCTGATCCGAGACGCGGACCCGGCCGGAGTTGACGAGCACGCGCTGCTCGAGTCTCGTGTCGGCGTGCTGCGCGAGTGCTTGTTTCCATGCTTGCTCGGCCATGCCCTTGAGTTCTCGGCGCAGAACCTTCTTGGTGTCCCGGTCGAGGTTCCGGAGCCCGCGGAGCACGGCCAACAGTTCGGAGCTGGTGAGCGCACTGACGCGGAGCATCCGGAACCTCGCGAGGTCACGCGCCGGCCGGGGCGGTGCGCTCAGGCTTGCCCTTGCAGGGCATCGACACCGACGCGGTACCGAACTGATCGACATCGCCGCCGATCTCCGCGGCCTGCACGACGACGACACCGGAGAATCCGGTGCCGCCGGCGATCGGCTCGAGCGTGAACGGGACCGTCTCGCCCTCGTTGTCGTACAGGTAGTTCGACAGGCTCGTGGCGAGTTCGTGGTCCTGGCCCAGGTTCACGGTGAGCACCCACGTCGCGAGACCGCCGGCGGAGAACACGGACCCTCGCTTGAGTCCCTTCCACGTCGCGGAGCTGCTGGACGGCACGAGGCGCGCGCCGGAAATCTCGCCGGCGAAATCGGTGGGTGTCCCGGAGCCGATCTTGAGCACGGACTCGGTGAGGTAGAGCGGGCTGAATGGCATGGTCACGCCTCTTTCTTGATTGCGGTGAGCGCCTCGAGCTGGATGTCGTAGGCGGTGAACTTCGTCTGGAATGCGACCTTCTCCGCGCCGCGGAACGCGACCCAGCGGAGCTTCTGTATGGGGGCAAGCAGGATGTCGAGCAGCTCGTCGCAATGCTGATCGGCCTGCCCGGGGTCCGTCTTCTCGCTGATGACGGTTAGGATGAACGACGGCATGAGCACGCTCTGCGCGCCGGGGTGGCGGGAGACGGTGGCGAGCTTGAGCATGAGCGTCGGTTTCGACGGCCGGTCGATGCGGGTCTGCACGGGCACGAACTGGAACGCGCCCGGTTCGATCTTTGAGAGCAGGTCGTTCTCGAGCCGTGCCCGGACTTCGGCGTATCCGGCCATCACGGCACCACCGGTTCCGGGTCGGGGTCGTGCCCTGTGGCGAGCGACGTGCCGCCTCGGGGTGGCCGCATCATCCGGCGGGCCTCCCGAGCGAGCCACGGCGGATTGAAGTCGAAGCCGTCCGCGCCGATGTCGCCTGACTCGCCGCCGATAGCGTCGTTCCAGAGGCCGCGTACGAGCGAGAGCTGCGCTAGGCGGATGGTGCGGTCACGGGGCCGCTCGGGGTCGCCCTCGGCCGGCAGCCACGCCTCGCAGGCATCCTGCGCGGCGTCGAGCAGGTCGGCGCGCAGGTCGTCGTCGATGCCCTCGGCGGTGTCCCACAGGTTGGGGAGTTCGTCCGGGGTGATCCATTCGACGGCCATGGTGTGCGGTCCTTTCGGGGTGGTGGGGTGCGGCAGGCGGTTGGGGGGTATGGGGCCGCCTGCCGCACGTCGGGGTTACGCGCCAGCGCCGGCCGGGGTGAGCGAGACGAGCTGGATGCCCTCGGCGTAGTAGCCGCGGAACTGCACGTAACCGAACAGCGCCTCGTCGATGCCGCCCTTCACCATGTCGAGCGCGTTGACCCGGATGGGCGACCCGGGAAGCTCGTGGATCGCGGCCGCTTCACGCGCGCCGACAAGCACGGACCCGGCGGTGATGCCCGTGTGCGGGACGATCTTGAAGCCGTCGAGCGATCCCTCGTCCAGACCCAGGGCCATGCTCAGGTACTCGAGCGTGTCGTTCTTCTGGGTGAACAGGAGCGGCCGATAGTCGGCGGGGTTCACGAGCGCGTAGGACGGGCGGGCGTCGTTCGCGATCACCGCGAGAGCACCGTCAACGATGCCGGCGAGAGCGGCCGGGATGCCGGTGGGCACGTCCGTGACGGCGGTCGCGGTCGCGGCAGCCAGGAGCTGCGCGAGCGTCCAGTCGTCGGACTTGCGTGCGTAGGAGCCGGCGGCGGCCGTCAGGAACGACTCGATGACCTCCGTCTCACCGAAGTCCACGAACTCGCGGGCGATGTCCCAGCCGCCCGCGAACCGCTGAATGGTCCACTCGTCGGGCTCGGTCGTCGGCGTGTTCGACGGCACGGCAGCCTTGTTGCCGGCCCACTCCGCGACCTCGGGCTTGACGACCCAGCGCCACCCGATCGTCCGAAGCGAGGTGAGGTCTCCGTGCTGGAGCAGCGGGATCACCTTGCGGGCGAACGGCTGGCCACTCCAAATCTCCCCGATGTAGTCGGGGGCGACGGCCGCGGTGCCGACTGCACCGGTGCCGCTGATCTTCACGTCATTCAACGCGGCGAGCAGCGTGTGGGCCTGCTCGGGCTGACGCATCGCGGTCGAGACGATCTTGGCGAACGCGGCCTTGGTAACCGGCTCGGAGGTCTGGTTCTGGTTGTGCTGGCCGGCGAGCAGCGTACCGGGCACGGTTGCGTTGGGCATGTCTGTGTCTCCTTCTGCCGGCGGTTCCGGCTCGGTGATCTCGATGGTTTCGGTGATGGTGGTGGTGTCGCCCTGGACTCGGGTGACTCGGGTGCTCTTGCGGACGTGCTCGACGCCCTGCTCGTCCGTGAACGTCTCGGTGGTCTCTTCCTTCGTCTCGGTCGGTTCCTTCTCCTGGGTCTCGATCTGGTCGCCCTCGGCGGCGAGCAGCACCGCGGACGGGAACGCGGGACGTTCGACGAGCGAGCCGCCGAACAGCCGGCCGGCGACCGCCTTACCGCCCTGAATGACCATGTGTGCGGCCTCGACGGACAGGTGCCGACGCTTGCCGCTGCGGATCGCGGCGAGAGCGGCGTCGCCCTCGGGGGTCTCGTCGATGCGGAAGGTCGCGTGGATGCCGTCCGCTTCCTCTGCGAGCAGCACAGCCTCACCGACTACCCGATCGTGCTCGTCGGTGAACACGGCACCGGACGGGTGACGGGGCAGGGTGAGAGCACCGGGCTCGACGATGAACTCGCCCAGGTTGCTGCGGCACTTCTCGTTGAACGGCACGAGCAGGCCGCCTGCCGTGCGGTCGTCCTCGGACGCGAGCAGCACGCCGGACTCAATGATGAGGTTGGGCATTTCAATCCTCCGTAGGGGTGCCGGTCTGCGCCGGCGTCGTGGTGGCGAAATCGAACCGGACGCGGGTGCCGCGCGGCACCACGTCGTCCATCGACAGGCGGTGCTCGAGGGGTGCGGTCCAGAACGCGAGACGGTCCTGCAACTCCTGTGATTCGGTCTGCTGCGTCTCGTACGTGAGCGACGACTGCGGCTTCGCGCCGTCAAGCGCGGACGCGTTCAGGTTCAGGTAGTTCGCGATGTCGATGCGGACGGCGTTGCGCGCGCCCTCGAGCACGTCGATGCCGGCCCCGGACTCGAGGCGCAGGTTGATGACGTGCGGGACAAAGAACACCGCGCCGTCCGGGTCTCGCAGTGCCCGCGACACAGCGGTGACGTACTTCGTCGCCTCCTTCTTGCTGACCGTCCCCTGTTCCTTCTCTTCGAGAATCACGGTCGGGGTGGGGTTGCGGACCCGCGACGACCATGCGCGCTCGAGCGCCTTCGCCGCGCGGATCGTCTCGGGCGCGACGTTCAGCAATCCCTCGAATGGGCCGGGGAAGTAGAGGACGGACTCGGCCGGCACTGGCGCTTTGTCGATGAGGATTTCGCCGGCGGCGGAGACCTCCCACCGGTCGAACGGGACGTGCAGAGCGTCAAGGATCGGCGCGTACCTCATGCCCTCCTGCTGCGATCCCCGCTCTAGCACCCACAGCGATTCTCCGTAGAAAATCCAGTCGTCGAGCGTCGCCGCCAGACGCATCCACGGCGTCACGGCCGTGTCCGTTCGGTACAGCCACGGGTGCTTGGTGGTCACGTCGTCCGCACCATTCAGCGCGCGGAGCGGACGGTCAGCAAGCTGAACGATGCGGTGGCGGGATGCGGCGACCGCCGGCACGCTCAGGGCTTCTTTGCGGGTGACCTTCGCGGCCTCGATACCGTAGATGTCAGACCACACGAACTTGTTGAGCTCACCGTCAGACCACGGCGAGACGATCCCGGACGTAACAGCCGTGGGAGAGGACGGGAAGGGCAACAGATTGCCACTGGCGGCCTTCTCGATGACTGCGAGTTTCCGGGAGAGTTTCACGCGTCCAACGATCCGGAGAGGGTGTTACCTTTCCGGATCAGACCGGCGTGTCGCGTGGCTCTTCGTCGTATGCGACCGGCAGGAAGTAGCCGGGGAGCCCAGAATCCCGGAGCGCCGTTGCATCACGGTTCCCAAACGCGATCAACGCGGATGCGGCTGGGGAGACCATGCCGCCGCTGTCACCTTTGGGGTGAATGAAGGTGACGCGATGCCGATAGAACAGGATCGCCGTGGCGTGGGGAAACACGACCTCTTGCCAGAGTCGCGTTCCGGTTGCGACGGGGATCAGCGCGGTTCCGTGACCGTGCACAACCATGCGTTCCATCCATACGCGCGATTCTCGGCCGTACGGCGGATTCAACCACACACGGCCGAACCACGGCATAGACAACCCATCCCCGATTTCCTCTGGCGTCCACCGCTCAGCTGCAGTCGGATGCCCCGGCGCGGCACACGGATCTAGGTCAAAGTCTCCGAGAGAGCGGATGATCTCGAGAGGCGTGAGCCAGCGGTCGTTGCGGTTCGCGAACATCTCGTCGTCGAACGGATCCGCCTTCGTGCTCGTGCGACCCGCTGTCCGCGCTTTGGCGTTACCCATGGTTACGGTCCTCCGACTTGCTGTGTTCCCATTGCCGGCGGGGATTGCTGGCGGTGCGGGCGTCGATGTTATGAACGTTGATGAGGTGTCGCTCGGCGGGGTCGAACGACTCGTGTACGGTCCAGGCGAAGGCGTGCCAGTAGGGGCAGGCGTTGCAGAACACGTAGACGTAGCGAACGGTCTTGCCGTCGCGGGTGATCTCGCGGCGGATGAGGCCGGTGCTGCTCATGCTGCGACGATCCCGGTGGTGTCGCTGTTGGTCTTGGCGTCGAAGTGCTGGTCCCAGTTGCGGAGGGCTCGCACGGCGGCGTCGAGACAGGTGATGTCGTCGCCGCGTTCCATCGGGGTGAACAGCCACACGCCTTGGTCGTTGCGCGTCTCCCGTTTCGCTGCGCGCTCCACGGCCACGTCGAGCCCGGTCTGTCCGGTGAAGTGGATGAGCGTGCCGCGCTCGAGGTCTCTCAGGAACTGAATGCAGCCGGCGGCGGTCTCGCGGTAGGTCTGCATGCGCAGGCGGGGCTTGGGGCGGAGACGTGCGGCCTCGGTCGCGGTGGCCTTGCCCTCTGCGATGTCGTCGAACGCGATGGAGCTGCCGGGGTACTTCCGTGTGAGTTCCTGCATCCGCTTGGGGAGCCAGAGCGTGCCGGTGCGGTGGTCCACGACTTCGATGACGGCACGCTTCTTGTGGTCGCGGTATGCGGCGACGATCGCGGCCACGCCACCGCCGGGCTTGATCGCGACACCGAATGCGACGCGGCGCGGGAGCGGTGGACGCTTAGCGCGCTCGGTGCGCGCCCACCATTCACCGGGCACGGCGCGTTCGCCGTACGTCTCGGGCCACAGCGATATGTACTCTCGCGCCCACTCGGGTCGCGGGATGCCGTGCCACCGTTCCCGCATCGTCTCGATGGTGGTGAGGGTGCCGACGCCGGGGTGCACGGTCGCGAGCAGTTCCATCGCGGCATCGACGTTCTCGACGACGCTCCACGGGGTGTCCTCGGGCGCTGCGTAGTCGAGGCCGCCCATTCCGGGCTTGCCTGCGCGGAGCTGCTCGAGGAATGTCCACAGGATGCCGGCGCGCTGCTCCCCCGCGGTGCCGGACACGATGATCTTGGAGTCCGGGCGGGTGTCTTGCAGCGGGAGGATGCCGGCGAGCAGCGCGGCGCTGTCCTCGGGCTCGATCTCCTGCGCTTCGTCGATCCATGACACGTCTGCGGCCTTGCCGCGGTACGCCTTCGGCTCGGGCCGGACCACCTGGAAGCTCGAGCCGTTGTCGAAGTACACGCCGGCCTTGGTGTTCCCTCGGAGCACTCGGAATCCGCGGCCGTAGGTTTCGGGCTCGGCGTGCGGGATCGCGTCCATTCCGAACAGTGCTTCGTGGCGGACCTGCGCGGCCGGCTTCCGCTTGACGCCGCGGAGCCACGGCGGAATGCCCTCGTCGTCCGGGGGCGAGATGCGGTCCAGGCCGTCGCGAGCCCACTCGTCGAGCGCGGCGACGCCGGCCATGCCGGTCTGCGCCGAGAACGTGATCTTGTAGCGCGGGCGCGTCACGCACCGGCCGAGACACCAACACAGGATCGTGGTTGTCTTGGTGCCGCGCCGGGGGATCTCGACCACGGCGCGTGGATAGTCTGCGTTGAGCGCGTCTGCGAGCAGGAGCTGGTGCGGCTGCAACGGCTCAAGCTGCGGGTCGGCGTTCCTCGCGGCGGCGACGGCCTGCTCGTCGTCGAGATCGACGAGCACGTACCCCATGAGCGCGGCTCCCGCGAGGAACTCCGCGCGAAGCTCGTATGTGTCATCGAGCCTTCCGCACCAAGTCGGTTCGAGCGCGCGGCTTCGAAGCTTTTCCCAGACCTGGGGAGAAAAAGTTGTGCTGCCCGCTAGCGGAGGTACAGACGGGTTCTCAAAAACCATCGCGTTCGACATCACTCGACCCATCCGATGCCTTCGACCCACCCGCGACCGAACGCACGACGTACCATGCACGGCTCGCACTCGAGGCCGCGTGATGCGCGGTCGAGACGAGAGCCGGCTTTCGGTGCGACGTGGTGCTTGCACGCCGGGTCGGTGGTCAGGTGATTGTTAGCCGGGATGCGCTCGATATAGCCGTGCATCCACCAGTAGCCGATGACCAGCCATGCCTTGAGGTTCACCATGGTCTGATCCCTTCACGCGCTGCGGCGCTGGTGCGTCGTCTGCTGTTGGTGGTCTTGGCTCCGAGCTTCCCGCCGGCCTTGAGGTTGCACGTCGCGTGCGCAGCACCCGTGTTCTGTCGTGTAGTGCGTCCGCCCTTCGATGCTGGGATCAAGTGCGCGACGTGCCATTTCTGGTCTGGGTGCACGGGCTTCCCGCACTCGGTGCAGGGCAGAGGGAGGCGTGCGGCGATCTCGGGTCGCAGGTGGTAGGTGCCGCTGGTGTGCTTCGATGAGCGGTGGTGCTTCGACACGGCGTCTCCGATCTCCGATCCAGAGGATGATGAGCAGCGTCCAGAGCAGGACGGCTGCGGGGATTGCGAACCACAGGGGCAGGTTGTCGATCATGGCGTCACGCTCCGCGAGTGGGTGGGGTGAGCAGGGACGTGAAGAACCGCCGGCAGGCGACGACGTTCGCGTGGATCAGGCGTCCGGCGTCCTCGAATGCCTTCGCCTTGTCGTAGTTCGCGCGGCCGGCGATGAGCTGGCGCGCGATCTCTGCGAGCAGGCGTCCGGTGCGCGCGCAGTTGTGCTGCGCGTCGCTGGATGTCCACAGGGTGGCTTCGAGCGCGAACGACTCGGCCAGTTCGTAGAGCGCGTTGGCGAGGGCGATGCGGTCGGTGTTGGTGGGCTCGTGTGCGTCGGTGCTCATGCTGGTGCTCCCTCGACGCGAGCGACGGGGCATCCGCGCTCGCAATGGCGGTCGTCGATCAGCTCATGCCCGCACGCGCCACGCGCACGGTTACTTGCTCGACGTTCTTTCTTCGTTACCTGTGGGGTGGTTACGTGGGTGGTTTGGGTGTCGCTACCGACAGGGGGGCGGGTGTCGCTACCGACACCGGGTGTCGCTACCGACAGGGGGTCGAGCGACAGCTCGACGGGCGCGTGCGTTCGCGTGCGATGCCGGCTCGTGCGGTCGCAGTCTGGCGGGCACGTGAGCAGGAATTGGTAGCGGTTGGGGCGCTCGTGTTCCGCTGTGCGGTGGTCACCGCCGGCCTGCACGAAACGGCGAATCTCGTGGAGCTGCTCGAGGCGTTCGACGGCCTTCTGCACGTTGCGCACGGTCACGCCGGCGTACTTCGCGAGGGTCGCGACTGACGGCCACGCACCGCCGTCACCGTCGTGGTTGGCGATGCCGATCAGCACGAGCTTGGCCGCGCCGGTCGCGCGGGAATGGTGCAGGGCGATGCTGATCGACTCGACGCTCATAACGTGCGCTCCCCTGACGCGAGACGCTCGATGAGCGCGCGATCGAACAGGTACGCACCGGTGGCGGCGGGGAGCTTCTGGACGGGCTCGAGCGTGCCGGCTCGCACTCGGCGAACCAATGAGCTGCGGTCGATGCGAAGCATCTTCGCTGCCTCGGCCGTCCCAATAAGTTCGTTCGTCACGAGTGCTACATTGCACTACTTAGGGCGTTAGGTCAATTGGGTAGACAGGTGTGTCTAGCGCTTGCACAAGTTAGGGCGAATGCACAAGAATGTGCATATGTCGATGAATCCCGTGAGCGATCCTCGCTTCGAGCTGGACCTGGCCGACCGCATGACGAAGGCTGTCCGCCACTCCGGCTTGGGCGTGCAGGAGTTGGCTGACCGCATCCAGGTGTCGCGGAACGCGGTGTCGAGCTGGATCAACGGACGCCACCGGCCACGCCGGCGAGACCTCGCTGCGTTCGCGCTCGCGACCGGATACCCCGTGACCTGGTTGGAGACAGGAGACGTCCCAAACGGCGAAACCCCGCCCACAGGGGGCGGGGTTTCGGGGGGATTGCTCCCCGGCTTGGACTCGAACCAAGAACCTGCCGGTTAACAGCCGGCTGCTCTGCCAATTGAGCTACCGAGGAATGTGCTCCGCACCGCGGGCAACTCCACAAGCTTAGCAAATACTTCGCGCCGCTCGTGACACGGGCGGCGCCTCGGGCGTGTCGAATCCGTGCACATCACCGACGCGAATCGGCTTCGGCGTTCGGCACCCAGAGCAGCTCCTTGCCCACACCTCGTGCGACGACGTGCCCGCCCCGGAGCATGAGGGTTTCGGCGTTCAGCTCCCGGATGAAGTCCGCGTCGTTCGTCACCAGCAAGGCCCCCATCCCCTGTTCTCGGCGTCGCCGCGTGATCGCGTCGAAGACCACGGGCCGCACCTCCAGATCGAGGTTGGCGAGAATCTCGTCGGCGATGAGCACGCGCGGCTCGAGTACGAACGAACGTGCGATCGCGACGCGCTGGCGCATACCCGCGCTGAGCTCGTACGGGAACTTGGCTGCCGCTCCGAGCGGGAGATGCAGTTCATCGAGCAGCGTCGCGATGCGGATCGACAGCGCCTTGCCGTTCACCCGCTTCTCGCGCAACAGGATCGGCTCGGCGATGATCTCGTTGACCGTGAGCCGCGGCGGCAGATCGGCCCCGGCGCCCTGCGGGACGAAACCGGTGCGATAGGTGAGCAGCCGGTGCTTTCGAGCCGGCCTCCGGATGTCGACGCCGCACACGTGGGCGCTTCCTCCCACCACCCGCACCGACGGATCCGTCGACCCCGCCAGAGCGGCGACGAGGGTGGACTTGCCCGATCCGGTCGGACCGGCGACACAGATGAGACCGCCGGGCGCCAGGGAGAACGTGACCCCGTCGACGGCGCGCGTCGGCCCGCCGTGGCCGATCCGGTCGATCACGAGGTCGCTGCAGTCGATCGCGTTCGTGTGCTCGGGCCGCCGGGACATGAATCCATCCTGCCGCGCGGACCTGCGCGGACGCTGTTACGACTCGGTGAAGCGCTGACGCTCCACATCGATGTCGCGCAGCCGCACTCGCAGCGCACGTCCGCCATCGGAGTCCGCCGGCACACGCTGCACGGCGCCGAGCAGTTCCTGCTTCTCCTGCTCGAGGCTGCGCAGGATGAGCCGCCGCGCGAGATCCGTGGCCGAAACCACAGCTCCCTCTTCATCCCGAGCCGGGAACGGTGTCATGAGCAGTTCGCCGGCGAGCGAGCGGTAGGGCTCCCGCACGTCGTTCACGGCCTCGGTCGGCCAGCCAGGCCTCGTACGATCAGGGGCCGCGGCGACGGCCTCACGCACGGCGTCGAGGGCGGGCGTGCGGAACGGCGACGAGAGTGCGCGAGCCAGCAGCGTCTGCTCGATGCGATGCCCGTACTGAAGCGCACCCATGAGTGCGTCGCGTTCGAGCGCCACGTCGGCGGTGCGAGCGAGTCCGGCGAGCGTCACCGAGGCGAGAGGGCCGACACCGACGGAGGCATCGGCGCTCTGCGGCGCACTCCGCTGCTGCCCTGCGCTGCTTCCCCCGCGCGCGGCGCGCTCCACCTCATGATGCACCTCGGTGGGGTCCATGCCGAGGCGGCGGGCGAGCACCCGTTCATACCCTGGCCGCAGCAGGCGATCACGGATCTCGGCGACGATCGGCGCAGCCGCGCGCAACGCACCGACTCGCCCCTCCACCGTCGAGAGGTCGAATCCGCCCAGCCGGCGATCGATGGCGAACTCGAACATCGGTACCTTGGCGTCCATGAGCCCCCGCACGGCGGCGTCGCCGCGCTGCAGCCGCAGGTCGCACGGGTCCAGACCGTCGGGCGCCACGGCGACGAAGGTCTGCGCATTGAAGCGATCGTCCTCGGTGAACGCCCGCAACGCGGCCTTCTGCCCTGCCTCGTCGCCGTCGAAGGTGAAGACCACCTCCCCTGATGCGTTGTCGTCGCCCATGACGCGCCGCAGCACCTTGATGTGCTCGGCACCGAACGCCGTGCCGCACGTCGCGATGGCCGTCGTGAGGCCCGCCAGGTGACACGCCATGACGTCCGTATACCCTTCGACCACGACCACACGCCGCGGGTCTCCACGCGCGATGTCCTTCTTGGCCAGGTCGAGCCCGTAGAGCACCTGTGCCTTCTTGTAGATCGGCGTCTCCGGCGTGTTCAGGTACTTCGGCCCCTGGTCGTCGTCGAAGAGCTTTCGCGCGCCGAAGCCGATGGTCTGGCCCGAGACATCACGGATCGGCCAGACGAGCCGCCCTCGGAACCGGTCGTACACGCCGCGCTGCCCCGTCGACACGAGACCGGCCGTCGCCAGCTCCTCGCGCGTGAAGCCCTGGGCGGACAGCGCCTTCAGCATCCCGTCCCATCCGCGCGGCGCGAACCCCACGCCGAAGTGGGCCGCAGCACCGGCGTCGAACCCGCGCTCCCCCAGGAAGCGACGTGCGGCCTCGGCATCCGGTGTGAGCAGCTGCGAGCGGAAGAACTCGGCAGCCGCGGTGTTCGCGGCATACAGACGCGCCCGTCCGCTCGTCTCCGGCGCTGCGCCCCCGTCCTCGTAGTGCAGCGTGTATCCGATGCGGCTGGCAAGACGCTCGACGGCCTCGGTGAAGCTCACGTGATCGATCTCGCGAAGGAACGAGTAGACGTCGCCCGAGGCTCCGCAGCCGAAGCAGTGATAGTACCCGACCTGGGGGCGTACGTGGAAGCTGGGGCTCTTCTCGTCGTGGAACGGGCACAGCCCCTTGAGCGACCCGACGCCGGCGGACTTGAGCGCGACACGCTCGCCGACGATGTCGGCGATGTTCGTGCGCGCCTTGACCTCATCGACGTCGGCCTGGCGGATGCGGGGCATCAGCCGACCTCGGCTGGTGTGTGTCGTTCCGTCCGCGCGACGCGCGCGCCAGGCCGCGCATGACGCGGCGTCCAGATGCCGACCTCGGCGGGATCGATCTCGCCCACGAGACGGTTGTGCCAGTCGATCGCGCTCTGATCGGTCAGGCTCGCGACCTGGTCGACGACGACGCGCGCACGCTCGGCATCGTTCGTCGCGGCGAGGAAGTCCGCCGCGAACGCGGGTTCGAGCACATCGGCGCCCGCAGACCACAGCGCGTCGGTCGACCACAGCGCGTCGGCGAGACGCTTCAGCACCCGACGCTGCTCCTTGTACACGCCCTTGCGAGCATCGATCGTCACAATGGCCTGACCCATGATGCCCTTCAGCACCGCGATCTCCGCCTCGACCACCCGCGGCACGACGACGTGTGCGTTGTACCGCACGAGCACCGCCCCGGGGTACGCCTCGCGCGTCGCAGCCACGGCGGCTCGGGCGAATCGGCCGATGAAGTCGCTGGTGAGGTTCTTCAACCGAGCGAGATCGCGCCGCGAGCGGTCGAACGACCGCAGCCACATGGGCTGCGACGCAAGGCGGTACAGCGCGTCCGCGAGCTCGTCGCGCGTGAAGTCGTATCCGACCCACTGCTGGATCCGATCGATGAGCGCCTCGTGCTCGAGCGGGTCGGACAGCTGCGCGACATCCACATAGCCGTTGACGATGGCGTCTTCGAAGTCGTGCACGGAGTAGCCGATGTCGTCGGACAGATCCATGATCTCGGCTTCGATGCAGCGCAGGCGGCCGGGAGCCCCGTCACGCATCCAGCGGAACACGGTCTCGTCCTCGGGGTACACCCCGAACTTGAGCCGCCCGCCGGGGTCGGGAACGGGGCTGTCCACCGTCCAGGGGTACTTGCAGGTCGCGTCGAGGCTCGCCCTCGTGAGGTTGAGGCCGACCGAGCGGTCATCGTCGTCGAGCACCTTCGCCTCGAGGCGAGTGAGGATGCGCAACGACTGCGCGTTGCCCTCGAAGCCGCCGATGTGCTCCGCCCACTCGTTGAGCGCGCGCTCGCCGTTGTGCCCGAAGGGAGGGTGGCCGAGGTCGTGGCTCAGGCACGCCGTGTCAACGACGTCGGCGGAGACGCCGAGGGCGGCGGCGAGCTCACGACCCACCTGCGCGACCTCGAGCGAGTGCGTGAGGCGGTTGCGGGCGAAGTCGGCGGTGCTGGCGGGGCTCAGCACCTGCGTCTTCGCTGCGAGCCGCCGGAGCGCAGCCGAGTGCAGCACCCGCGCACGGTCACGCGCGAAGTCATCGCGCTCCGAACGGTGCGTCTCGGCGAAGTAGCGCTCGGCGTCGCGGTCGCCGTAGCCGTCGCGCCGAGGGTCAGCCGCCACTGTTCTCGATCTCCGCTCCTCGCATCATCTCCGAGGTCGAATCGCCGATCTCGCGCGACTCGAGCCACTTGTCCGGCAGGGCCGGGCGCTTCGGACGGCCCGCGCGCCCACGCTGCCCCTCCGCGTCCTTGCCAGGATACGGCGCGTCGCGGTCGAGACGGCCCAGCAGATCGTCGATCTCCGCAAGGCTCGAGGCGGTGGCGAGGCCGGTGCGGATGTCGCCGCCGACGGGGTACCCCTTGAAGTACCAGGCGACGTGCTTGCGGACGTCGCGGCATCCGTGGTCCTCGTCCTCGAAGAACTCGACGAGGAGCTCGGCGTGGCGCCGGAAGGCGTCGGCGACGAAGCCCAAGGTCGCATCGACGGCCGGCGTGTCGGCGCCGAATGCCACGGCCAGGTCGCCGAAGAGCCAAGGGCGTCCGAGGCATCCGCGCCCGACCACGACACCGTCGCAGTCGGTCTGCTCCATCATGCGCACGGCGTCGTCGGACGACCAGATGTCGCCATTGCCGAGGACGGGGATGCTCGTGACCGCCTGCTTCAGCTCGCCGATCGCGTTCCAGTCGGCGTTCCCCGAGTAGAACTCGCTCGCCGTGCGCGCGTGCAGGGCGACGGCGGCCGCTCCGGCCTCCTCCGCCGCCCGACCGGCGTCGAGGAACGTGAGGTGGTCGGCGTCGATTCCCTTGCGCATCTTCACCGTGAGCGGCAGGTGTTCGGCGGCGGCAACCGCCTGCTCGACGATGTCGGCGAAGAGGGAAGTCTTCCACGGCAGAGCCGCTCCCCCGCCCTTGCGCGTGACCTTCGGCACAGGACATCCGAAGTTCAGGTCGACATGGTCGGCGTAGTCCTCGGCCACGATGATGCGGACCGCTTCGGCGATGGTCTTCGGGTCGACGCCGTACAGCTGGATCGAGCGCGGCGTCTCCGACTCGTGGTGCCGGATGAGCCGCATGGTGGTCTGGTTGCGTTCGACGAGCGCGCGAGACGTGATCATCTCGCTGACGTAGAGCCCCGCTCCGTATTCGCGGCACAGCCGCCGGAAGGCGGTGTTCGTGATCCCCGCCATGGGTGCGAGGACCACCGGCACGTCGAGGGCGATCGGTCCGATGCGGAGAGGGCGCGCGGGGGCGGTGGCAACAGTCATGACCCCTCCATTCTCCCAGACGCGGAGCCCCGACGGGTGCGCCGACTTAAGCTGTGGACATGAGTGATTCCCCCGCTGCGGAGACCTCCGTGCGCTCCATTCCGTTCATCGACGCCACAGGAGCCGAGAAGACGCTCGACGATCTCGGCGCCGACGTCGTCCTCGTCGTCAACGTCGCCTCGAAGTGCGGCCTCACACCCCAGTACGAGCAGCTCGAGCAGTTGCAGCGACAGTACGGCGACCGCGGTTTCAGCGTCGTCGGGTTCCCGTGCAACCAGTTCCTGGGTCAGGAACCCGGCTCGTTGGAGAAGATCCTCGAGTTCTGCTCCACCACGTACGGCGTGACGTTCCCCATCAACGAGAAGATCAAGGTCAACGGCAGGAACGCCGCGGAGCTCTACAAGGCCCTGCGCCAGACCCCCGATTCCTCGGGAAAGGCTGGGCGGGTGGAGTGGAACTTCGAGAAGTTCCTGGTGCTGCGCGACGGATCCGTTCAGCGGTTCCGTCCGGCGCAGAAGCCCGACTCGCCGGAGATCGTCGACGCCATCGAAGCCGCGCTCACCCGCTAGCCGGCGGCCGCCTCGGGCGCGCTCTCCGCGCGCTTGGCCCACAGGTCGCGAAGCACGTTCTCGAACGCTGCCGGCGGCTGCGCACCCGAGATGCCGTACTGCCCGTCGATCACGAAGAACGGCACGCCCTGGATGCCGTACGCGCGGGCCTGCGCCTGATCCTGCCGCACCGCGGGCAGGTACCGGGCGGACTCCAGCGCCTCGCGAGCCTCGCCTGGGTCGAGGCCGACCTCGGTGGCCAGCTCGACGAGGTCGTCGATGCGTCCGACGTGCTTGCCCTCAGTGAAGTACGCCGCCATGAGGCGCTCTTCCATCTCGTGCTGCAGTCCCTTCGCCTTCGCGAAATGCAGCAGCTCGTGGGCCTTGACGGTGTTGGTGTGCTGGAGCAGGTCGAACCGGTATTCGAGGCCCGCGCCGGCGGCGACCCCTGTGACGTGGGAGAGCATCTGCTCGACCTGGGCGCGTGGCATGCCCTTGTGGCCTGCGAGGAAGTCGACCTCGTCCCCGTCGAAGTCGACAGGCGTGTCCGGCGAGAGCTCGAACGAGTGGAACGTGATGTTCACCTGAGGAACGTCGTCGTCTCCTGCGACGGCCTCCAGACCCTTCTCGAGATTGCGCTTGCCGATGTAGCACCACGGGCAGGCGATGTCGGACCAGATGTCGATCGAGATGGGTTCGCTCACACCTCCATCCAACCGCATGGAGGTGTCCGCTATTCCGTGGATAGGATTCTCGGATGCTCTCCGCCGACGATCCGCTGCCGTCCCGCCCCTCACGAGTGTTGATCGCGGGCGTCACCGGCTCGGGGAAGACCACCCTCGCCCGGCGGCTCGGGGCGATGTGGAACCTGCGACACGTCGAGATCGACGCTCTCTTCCACGGCCCGGACTGGACTCCACGTCCGACGTTCCTCGACGACGTGCGGGCCTTCGCTTCCGAAGAGCGCTGGGTGACCGAGTGGCAGTACACGAGCAAGGGCACCGATGGGATCCTCGCGCCCCGTGCACAGCTCGCGATCTGGCTCGACTACCCGTACCGCGTCGTCAGATCACGGCTGGTGCGCCGCACGATCTCGCGCCAGGTGCTGCGCACCGAGCTCTGGAACGGCAACAGGGAGCGCGGGATCCAGAACATGTTCCGCCGCGATGCGGAGGACAACATCCTGCTGTGGCAGACCCGCACCCTGCACAAGTGGACCGAGCGCATGCCCGAGGTCCAGACCCGGCATCCGCATCTCACGATCGTCCGTCTCACGCACCCGCGCAAGACCGAGCGCTGGCTGCGCGCTCAGGCCTGATCAGGGGCGTTCACCGCGCCCCCGAACCTCCGATCGCGCGACAGGTAGATGCCGATCGCACGCCAGAGGTCCTCACGTGAGAAGTCGGGCCACAGCGTGTCGAGGAACACCATCTCGGCGTACGCCGACTCCCACAGCAGGAAGTTCGACGTGCGCTGCTCGCCCGAGCTGCGCAGGAACAGGTCGACGTCCGGCATGTCCGGAACGTACAGGTGCCGCCTGATCATCTTCTCGCTGATCGCATTCGGCTTCACCCGGCCCGCCGCGACATCCGCGGCGATGGCACGCATGGCGTCGACGATCTCGACGCGACCGCCGTAGTTCACGCACATGGTCAGCGTGAGCACGTCGTTGCCGCGCGTGAGCTGCTCGGCGTACTGGAGTTCCTTGATCACCGAGCCCCACAGGCGCGGTTTGCGCCCAGCCCACCGCACGCGCACGCCCCACTCGTTGAGCTGATCGCGCCGACGATGCAGCACATCGCGGTTGTAGCCCATGAGGAACCGCACCTCCTCCGGGGAGCGCGCCCAGTTCTCCGTCGAGAACGCGTACACCGAGAGATGCTTGACGCCGGCCTGGATGGCGCCGGCGACGACGTCCAGGAGCACCTCCTCGCCCGCCTTGTGCCCTTCGATGCGGTTGAGCCCGCGGCGGTTCGCCCACCGACCGTTGCCGTCCATGACGATCGCCACGTGCTCCGGCACCGCGGGGAACGCGGGCGGGTGCACGCCCGTCCAGTCGAGGGGACGATACGCGACGGCATCCTTGTGGGTGTACGGCTTCGGACTCACCTGGCTCCTATCGAGAGACGTCGGTCACGTGGGCGAGCGAGCGGATGCCGCGCTCGAGGTGCCACTGCGCGTACGCAGCGATGAGGCCGGATGCCGCGGAGGCGTCTGCGGAAGACGCCGCGTCGATGACCTCCCACTCCCCCGCCATCAACGAGCGCAGAAGCGACAGAGTGCGCTCGGCGATCCGTGGGCTTCCGGCCGGCGCGTCGTCGGCGCAGACGAGTCCGCCGAGTTGGCCGACGAAGTGCGTATGCGGACCGGGCTTCCCGCACCGGGCGCAATCCCCGAGAGACGGCGCCCAGCCCGAGAGCGCCATCACGCGGAGCAGATAGGAGTCGAGGATGCTGCGCGGCGCATGCTCTCCGCGTGAGAGCGCGCGCAGCCCGCCGACCAGCAGGAGGTATTGCTCGGGAGTCGCCTCCGCGTCGCTGAGGCGGTCGGCCGTCTCGACCATCGCGCTCGCCGCAGTGAACCGCTCGTACTGCGACACGATGTCGGCGCCATAGGATCCGAGGGTCTCGGCTTGCTGCACGATATCGAGCGAACGGCCCTGATACAGCTGCACGTCGGCGACCATGAACGGTTCGAGCCTCGAGCCGAACTTCGACGACGTGCGGCGCACGCCCTTGGCGACGGCCCGCAGCTTGCCGTGCCGCCGAGAGAGCATGATGACGATGCGGTCCGCCTCACCCAGCTTGTGGGTGCGCAGGACCACCGCTTCATCTCGGTACGTCGGCACCGTTCGATTATCCTCTCTGGGCGACAATGGACGGGTGACCGAACCGCTCTTCACCATTCCGCTCTGGGCGGACCTCCTCGGCGTCGGCCTCGGCGGCGTGCAGGGCGCGATGTTCGCCTCCGGATTCCAGGGACAGCGTCGCCTCGATTGGCTCGGAGTCGCCATCATCGGGATCATGATCGGCATGGGCGGCGGACTCATCCGCGACATCCTGCTCGGCCAGCCTCCGGCGACCCTGCACAGCAACTGGTATCTGCTCACGGCGACAGGTGCCTCGCTGTTCGGGATGCTGCTCGCAGGGGTCTTCAACCGGCTCAACACCGTCATCGTCGTGCTCGACGCCGTGGTCATCGGCATGTTCGGGGCCTTCGGCACGAGCAAGGCGATCGCACTGGGCATTCCGCCCGTTCCCGCCGTGTTCATCGGAGCGTGTTCGGCCGTCGGCGGCGGCGTGCTTCGAGACATGCTGATGGGTCTGCCGACCGCGATCATGCACGTCGGGTCGCTCTATGCGGTCGCCGCCGGCGCCGGCTGCGTGTTCATCGTCGTCGCGCACCTGCTGTTCGGGATGCCGATCACGCTCGCCGCCGTCATCGGCATCGTCGTGACGGCCGTCATCCGCATCCTCGCGGTGAGCTTCGACGTCTCCCTGCCAGAGCAGAGGAGGCTCTACCGCCGCAAGGTCGCGGCCGAGACGGGGATGATCCCGATCATCAAGCGCGCGGACGACTGACCGAGGAGCGCCACGACACGTGTCGACCGACGAACGCGACGACGCACAAGACGCGGCATCCGATGTCGATCATCGGATGCCGCGTCTCACTCTCACGCGCTCGACGACCTCGCGATCAGACCGCCGCGAGCTCCCGCTCGCGCGAACGGATCGAGCGGTTCACACCGGAGACGATCGCCTTGAGCGACGCGGTCGAGATGTCGCCGTCGATGCCGACGCCCCACAGACGCTGGTCGCCCACCTGCAGCTCGACGTATGCCGCGGCCTGCGCGTCGCCCCCGGCGCTGAGAGCGTGCTCCACGTAGTCGTAGACGGTGATGTCGAAGCCCTGAGCGCGCAGCACCTCCACGAACGCCGCCACGGGGCCGTTGCCCGAACCGGTGATCGCGTGCGACTCATCGCCGTCGCGCAGCACCACGTCGAGCACGACCTCCCCTGACATGTCGCTGCGCGTCTGGGTGGCCAGCAGCTCGAAGCGGCCCCACTTCTCGGCGGCGTCGGCTGCCGGCAGGTATTCGTCGGAGAAGATCGCCCAGATCTGCTCACTCGTGAGCTCACCGCCCTCGGCATCCGTCTTCGCCTGGACGACCCCGGAGAACTCGATCTGAAGCTTGCGCGGCAGGTCGATCGCGTGGTCGGCCTTCAGCAGGTACGCGACACCGCCCTTGCCGGACTGCGAGTTCACGCGGATCACAGCCTCGTACGAGCGGCCCAGATCCTTCGGGTCGACCGGCAGGTACGGCACCGCCCACTCGATCTCATCGACGCCGACGCCGAGCTCCTCGGCCTTCGCGGCCATCGCCTCGAAGCCCTTCTTGATGGCATCCTGGTGCGATCCGCTGAACGCCGTGAAGACGAGGTCTCCGGCCCACGGGCTGCGCTCGGGCACAGGAAGCTGGTTGCAGTACTCGACCGTGCGCTTGATCTGGTCGATATCGCTGAAGTCGATCTGCGGGTCGATGCCCTGCGTGAACAGGTTGATGCCGAGAGCGACCAGGTCGACGTTGCCCGTGCGCTCCCCGTTGCCGAACAGACACCCCTCGATGCGGTCGGCGCCGGCCATGTACCCGAGCTCCGCAGCCGCGATCGCGGTTCCGCGGTCGTTGTGCGGGTGCAGCGACAGGATCACGTTCTCGCGGTGGTTCAGGTGCCGGCTCATCCACTCGATGGAGTCCGCATAGACATTGGGCGTGGCCATCTCGACCGTGGCAGGCAGGTTGATGATGACCTTGCGCTCGGGTGTCGGCTCGAACACCTCGAGCACGCGATTGCAGATCTCGGCGGCGAACTCGAGCTCGGTGCCGGTGTACGACTCGGGCGAGTACTCGTAGTACACCTGGGTCTCGGGGATGCGCTTCTCGAACTCGCGGCACAGACGTGCGCCCTCGAGCGCGATGTCGATGATGCCCTGCTTGTCCGTGCGGAACACGACGTCGCGCTGCAGCACGCTCGTCGAGTTGTAGAGGTGCACGATGGCCTGCTTGGCACCGGCGATGGCTTCGTAGGTGCGCTCGATCAGATGCTCGCGAGCCTGCGTCAGCACCTGGATGGTGACGTCGTCGGGGATGAGGTTCTCCTCGATGAGCTGGCGCACGAAATCGAAGTCGGTCTGGCTCGCAGACGGGAAGCCGACCTCGATCTCCTTGTAGCCCATGTTCACGAGCAGCTCGAACATGACGCGCTTGCGCTCGGGCGACATCGGGTCGATGAGCGCCTGGTTGCCGTCGCGGAGGTCGACCGCGCACCAACGCGGAGCCTTCGTGATGCGGGAGTCCGGCCAGGTGCGGTCGGGCAGGTGGACGTCGATCTGCTCGTGGAACGGCCGGTACTTGTGGATCGGCATCGAGGACGGGCGCTGGGTGTTCTGCATGATCTGGGCTTCTTCTCTCGTCAGGATGATCGGGCCAACACAAGCGCCGCGACGAGGAAGGCCCTAACTCTCAGGACTCGTCGCGGCAGCTAAGAAGAAGCAGACCGCCGAAAGGCATGGCGCCATGGTAGCAGACCCGCCACGCGAGAGCGACCCTCACATCGGCGCCCGGCAGAGGGGCCCGAGGTCAGGGCACGTCGGGGATCAGGGCACGTCGGGGATCAGGGCGATCTTGCCGCCCGGGTGTCCGGTCGCGATGATGCGCAGCGCCTCCGGAGCCTGGGAGAGAGGCAGCTCGTGTGCCACCGGCACGGTGAGATCGCCGGTCTGCGCCAGCGCGATGAGCTCGGGCCGCACCTCATCGCGGAACCGTGCGCTCTCCGGGCGCGACCCGGCGATCGACCGGATGCCGAGCTCCCCTGCCCTCCCGGATGCGATCGACACGATCCGGTCGCAATCGGCGACGAGCTCGAGCGAGACGTCGACGGCCTCGTCGGTGCCGACCGCGTCGAGCGCCGCCGCAACGGGTCCCCCGCTCGCGGCCCGCACCCGTCCGGCGAGCCCGTGACCGTACCGGACGGGGACGCCTCCGAATCGGGCGACCTCGTCGGCGCGCTCCTCGCTGCAGGTGCCGATCACGCGGATGCCGCGTAGCCGCGCCTGCTGCAGCACGCTGACCCCCACGGCGCCGGAGGCGCCATGCAGGAGCACCGTCTCGCCCGGCGCCGCCCCGGTGACGAAGAGCATCTCCGCCGCGGTCGTGCCGGCGAGAAGAAGGTTGGCGGCCTGGGCATGCGTGAGCGTTGTCGGCTTGGCGAAGACCTTCTCCGCCGGCACCGTCACCGCGCTCGCATATCCGCCGCGCACACGGAAGGCGATGACCTCGTCACCGACGTTCGCCGCACCGGAGCCGATCACCGTGTCCGGTCCGATCGCCGCCAACTCGCCCGAGACCTCGTAGCCGATCGGCACGGGGAACTCGATTCCGGGACGGGGCGCAGCGACGTGCTTCGCATCGGCGGGGTTCACGCCTGCGGCGCGCACCCGGATCGTGACCTCGCCAGGCCCCGGGTCGCGGACCGGCTCGTCGACGAACAACCAGGAGTCGACGGGTCCTGGCACGGGAGCGATCCACCGGTGAGCCATGCGTTCAGAAGTAGCACATGACGTTGTTGACGAAGGCCGAGACGTTGGTCCACCCTCCCGCAGGGGCGCTGGCGACCACCGCGGTGCCGTTGCGGGCGTGCGCCGTACCACTCGCGCGCGCGTCGGCGAGGGACCGGGCGACGAAGGAGCTCGGGATCGCGTGGTAGCCGCACGTGTTCCAGCTGAGCATCGCCCCGCCCAGCGAGGACGACGAGAACACGCACACGAGCCCGGATCCGCAGCTCCCGACCGCACCGGCGAGGGACAAGCGCTGTCCGGCTGCATGCGGTGCGACGATCTGCATGCCGAGTTCGGGCCATACGGCGTGGTGCTCGTCGAGCAGCACACCGCCCGGCACCTCGGCCATGACAGCCGAGATCAGCGGATCGGATGCGTCATCGGCTGCAGCCGCCGGCGCGACACCGACGACGGCGAGGATGAGTCCGACCGCAGCGGAGACCGCTCGCACGCGCCTCATCGGACGAACCCGTCCACGTCGAGCAGGCGGTAGCCGATCACGGCGCCGGCGGGCATGTACTCGTTCTCCGTGACATTCGTGCGCTCGATTCCGACGATCCTGCCCGTCTCGAGAGACAGCAGGATCACGTCGCTCGCGGCGCCGTCTGCGGAGACGACCCTCATGCCGGCGACCGGACGGCCGAGACGGTCGGTCGTCCGACCGAGCGCCGTCACGCCCTCCGACTCACCGAGGATAGCGAGAAGCTCCGCTTCCTGTCGGTTCGTGAGGGTCCACTGCTCGAGCAACGCACCCATGGCCGTGGTCACGTCGGCGGCGGATGCCTGCGCCGGCATCCCGAGCGCCTGCAACGCTCCAACCAGCGATTCGCGCGTCGATCCCGGCGGTGTCGCGACCGGGGTGGTGAACTCGCCCGGCTTCATCGTGAGATCCATCGAGACCTTGCCGCTCGTGCTCACCCGCGCCGACGCGTTCGCCGCCGCATCCGCCGGGTCGTACTGGTCGCCGTCGACGACGACCACACGACCGGACTGATCGGCTTCCCACTGCAGCGTGACGAGCTGCGGAACGACCGTCGTCGCCCCCGTGTCTCCGTCGATGTTGAGGGACCACGTTGCGGAGCGCACGAAGCGCTGCGGCTCGCTGGGGCCCGGGGAGTCCGCGAGCGTCTTCTGGGCCGCGCCGACCGTGCTCTCCACGCTCGCCTCACCCTCGAAGGCCAGGGGCGGCGGTGTTCCGGCGATCGCCTGTCCGGACGGCGTCAGCACGCTGATCCCGAGCGCGGCGGCCATGACGACCGCGACCGCAGCAGAGGCGAAGCCGAGGAGGCGGTTGCGGGTGCGGTGCGGGCGGGGGTCGGTGGACATGATGCGCTCGAGCATCGCCAGCGCGTCGGCGTCCGGCTTGGCCGTGAGCGGCGTGCGGGCAGGCGACGCCGCATGCAGGAGCTCATCGAGCCGCTCGTCATCGATCATCTGCGTCATTCCCCGACCCCTCCAGTCCGAGTTCGCGTCTGAGCCTGCTCTGAGCCCGACGCAATGCCCTCTCCACCCTGGAACGCGAAGAACCGATCGACTCCGCCGTCTCCCCCACGGTGAGCCCGTCCCAGTACGTGAGCATGATGATACGCCGTTGCCTGGCCGAGAGGCCAGAGAGCGCGTTCACGATCTGAGCGTGCGTGGCCGCGCGGTCCGGGTGATCATCCCCTGCGAGTCCGGCATGAACTGCGGCGGTGACCGTCGTCCTGTTCGACGGGCGGCTGCCGCGGGCCTTCAGGCGGCGGTCGGCCACACGCAAGAGCCATGGCCGTCCCATGGGTCGACTCGCGCGGAGCTTGGTCCACGCCGTCAGGAACACCTCTGAGACCAGCTCGTTCACCTCTGCGTCGTCGTCGACGACGCACTCGATGTGATGCCGAACCGCTGCCCAATTCGCGTCGAAGACGCGGGCGAAGACCTCGTTGCGCAGCGAGTTCGGGTCGTCGCTGCGCGTATTCATGCCCCTGCGGGTGGCGGAACAGCCGCCGTCCTGAGAACGATCACGTCAGAACCCCAGCCTGCCGAGCTGCTTGGGGTCGCGCTGCCATTCCTTCGCCACCTTCACGTGCAGGCCGAGGAACACCCTCGTTCCGAGCAGCTCTTCGATCCCGGCGCGAGCGCGCGCGCCGACATCACGCAGACGAGCACCCTTCCTGCCGATGATGATGGCCTTCTGACTGTCTCGTTCGACGACGATCGACGCATGCACGTCGGTGAGGTCGCCGGCGTCACGCGGCGCCACGTCGTCGACGAGCACGGCGATCGAGTGGGGAAGCTCGTCCCGCACCCCGTCGAGCGCGGCTTCACGGATGATCTCCGCGATCCGGTCCTCCTCGGACTCATCGGTGGTGATGCCCTCGGGGTAGAGCGCAGGGCCCTCCGGCATGAGAGCGAGGATCTCGTCCGACAGCACGTCGAGCTGGTCACGGGTGAGCGCCGACAACGGGATCACCGCGGCCCAGTCCTCGCGCAGCGCATCGACTTCGATGAGGCGCTCGGTGATCTCGTCGCGCGCCGCGGCATCCGTCTTGGTGACGATCGCGACCTTCCGCGCGCGGGGGTAGCCGTCGAGCGAGGCCGCGATCCGCCGATCGCCCGGCCCGACCTTCTCCGTCGCCGGCACGCAGAACCCGATGACGTCCACGTCTCCGAGCACTTGCTCGACGAGGTCGTTGAGGCGCTCGCCCAGCAGCGTGCGCGGCTTGTGGATGCCGGGTGTGTCGACGATCACCAGCTGTCCGTCTGGACGGTTTACGATGCCGCGGATCGCGCGGCGCGTGGTCTGGGGCTTGTCGCTGATGATGGCGATCTTCTCGCCGACGAGGGCGTTGGTGAGGGTGGACTTGCCCACATTCGGACGGCCGACGAACGTCACGAAGCCGCTTCGCGTCTGCTCAGTCATCGTCTCGTTCTCCCTCGTGGTGTGCTGCGTCGGCATCCTGCTCCGCTCGTTCGACGAACACCGTCGCGATGCCGCGGCCTCGGCCGCGCGACGCACCGCCGGTGAGCACCAGCCCGCCGACGGTGGCCGTCGCCCCCGGCTGCGGCACCTGCCCCAGAGACTTGCCCAGGAGGCCTCCGATCGAGTCGACGTCGTCGTCTTCGAGCTCGAGTCCGAACAGGTCGCCCACGTCCTCCAGGGAGAGCCGCGCGCTGACGCGGTAGCGTCCGGCGCCGAGGTCTACGACCTCCGCCGTCACATGATCGTACTCGTCAGCGATCTCGCCGACGAGCTCTTCGATGAGATCTTCGAGCGTGACGAGTCCAGAGATCCCGCCGTGCTCGTCGATGACGAGGCACACGTGCACAGCGTCGCGCTTCATCTGCTGCAGCAGGGTCTCCGCCCTCATCGACTCCGGGACGAACGTCGCCGGTCGGGAGATCGGTCGGATCGGCGCGGCCCGCCACGCGCTCTCGTCCCGGAACGCGAACTGCACGAGGTCCTTGAGGTAGAGCACGCCGACCACGTCGTCGGCCTCGTCATCGACCACCGGCATCCGCGACACGCCGCGCTGCAGGAACAGCCGCATCGCCTCACTGGTGGTCGCATTGGCGTCGACGGTCACCATCTCGGTGCGGGGCACCATGACGGCGCGCACGAACTGATCGGTGAAGTCGAACACCGAGTGGATGAGATCCCGATCGTCCTCCTCGATCAGGTCGTTCGATGCGGCCTCATCCACCATGCTGAGCAGCTGCTCCTCCGAGGTGAAGGAGCTGCGGCCGGTGCCCGGCGTCACCCTGTTGCCGAGTACGACGAGCGCCTGGGCCAGAGGACCGAGGATGATGCGCAGTGCGCGCACGGTCGGGGCGTTGGCCCGCAGCATCCCGTCGGCGTGGTGCCGGCCGAAGGAACGCGGGCTCGCTCCGACGAGCACGAAGGTGATGCCCGTCATGAGCACGGCCGCGGCGAGCATCGCCCACCAGATGTTGCCGAAGAGAAGCGTGAACGCCACGGTGACGAGCACGGCGGCCGTGGTCTCGGCGAGCACGCGGATGAAGGCGACGGCGTTCACGTGGGCATCGGGATCCGCCGCGATGCGAGCCAGCTGCCGCGCGTTGCGACCCTCTTCGCTCATCTCCTGGATGTCGGCCCTCGATGTCACCCCGAACGCCGCGTCGATGGCCGCCATGAGGCCGCCGAAGGCGACCAGCAGGACGGCCCCGACGAGGAGGAACGCCGCCGTCATCGTCGGCGTTCGGATGCCGCGAAGCCCTGGATGAGCTCCTTCTGCAGCCCGAACATCTCACGCTCCTCCTCGGGCTCCGCGTGATCGAAGCCCAGCAGGTGCAGCAGCCCGTGCGTCGTGAGCAGGATCAGCTCGTCCATCAGAGAGTGCCCCGCTGCCTGCGCCTGCGTCTCGGCGACCTGCGGGCACAGCACGATGTCGCCGAGCAGCCCGGGCGGAGTCGGTCGGTCTTCGGTGCCTGGGCGCAGTTCGTCCATGGGGAAGCTCAAGACGTCGGTCGGCCCCGGCTCGTCCATCCACTGCACGTGGAGCGCCTCCATCGCGCCCTCGTCGACGAGCACGATCGCGACCTCGGCGTCGGGGCTGACGTGCAGCTGTGCGAGGTTGAAGTCGGTGAGGCGCTGCAGCACGGTCTCGTCGACGTCGACCGCCGACTCGTTGTTGATCTCGATCATGAGAGTCCTCGTTTCGGCATCCTGTCGCGCGGTCTTGGTCGCTGAGCGGCGCGACGCTCCGCCCTGTTGGCGAACTCGGCGGCCTGCTCCCGCTCGTGCCGCTGCGCGAGGCGGCGTTCGTCGTACTCGCTGTAGGCGTCGACGATCCGGCCGACCAGCGAGTGCCGCACCACATCCTCGCTGGTGAGGCGCGCGAAGTGGATGTCGTCGATCCCGTCGAGCACGCGCGTGACCAGACGAAGTCCCGAGGCCCCCTGAGGCAGATCGACCTGCGTGATGTCACCCGTGACCACCATCTTCGTCCCGAAGCCGAGACGCGTCAGGAACATCTTCATCTGCTCGGGCGTGGTGTTCTGCGCCTCGTCGAGGACCACGAACGAATCGTTGAGGGTCCGGCCGCGCATGTACGCCAACGGCGCGACCTCGATCGTCCCCGTCGCCATCAGCCGCGGCACGATCTCGGGATCCATCATCTCGTTGAGCGCGTCGTACAGGGGGCGGAGGTACGGATCGATCTTGTCGGTCAGTGTCCCGGGCAGGAACCCCAGGCGCTCCCCCGCTTCCACGGCCGGGCGCGTGAGGATGATGCGGGTGACCTCCTTGCGCTGAAGAGCCTGCACGGCCTTGGCCATCGCCAGGTAGGTCTTCCCCGTTCCCGCCGGACCGATGCCGAAGACGATCGTGTTCTCCTCGATCGCGTCGACGTACTCCTTCTGACCGAGGGTCTTGGGCCGGATGACCTTGCCGCGGGTCGAGAGGATCGCCTCGCCGAGCACCTCGCTCGGGCGCGGTCCTCCGTCGCGCCGGAGCATCTGCGCGGAGCTGGAGACGTCGCTCGGCGCGAGATCGTGGCCCTCGCGTGTCATGGTCAGCAGCTCGTCGACGAGCGCTCGCGCGTTCGCCACGTCGTCCCGCGCCCCGGTCAGCGTGATCTCGTTGCCCCGGACGAGGACCTGCACTCGCGGATGCTCCTTCTCGAGCATCCGGAGAAGCCGGTCCTGCGGACCGAGCAGCTGCACCATGGCCACACCGTCGGCGTAGACGCGGTCGGTGACGGTGTCGTTTTCGTCAGAAGCCAACGAGCTTGTTCTCCTCGATGTTGCCGAGCACATGGGCGTGCACGTGGAAGACGGACTGCGCGGCACTCGCGCCGTTGTTGAAGATGAGGCGGTACTCGCCGTTCGCATGCCGGTCGGCGATCGTCTTCGCCGCCGCGACGATCTCGGCGAGCAGCTCAGGATCGCCCGCCGCGAGCTCCGTGACGTCGCGGTACTCCTCGGTCTTCGGGATGACCAGAGCATGCAGCGGCGCCTGCGGGTTGATGTCGCGGATGGCGAAGACACGCCCCTCGTCGAGCAGGATCTCGCCCGGGATGTCGCCGTTGAGGATGCGCGTGAAGATCGAGGGCTCGGTCATGCGCTCCAGTCTACTGTCGCCCATCTTCGGCGACGCCGCACGGTCGGCGGCCCCGCCTCCCGCCTACCAGCGACCGAGAGCCGCGCTCAGCACCGCGATGGCGGCGGGACCAGCCGTGGACGTGCGGAGCACGGTCGCGCCGAGGAGCACCCGCTCCGCGCCCGCAGCCTGCAGCCGGTCGAGCTCTTCGGGGGCGATGCCTCCCTCCGGGCCGACCACGAGCACGAGATCACGCCCGTCTGGGCGCACGTCGGTCAGACGATTCTCGGCGGCGGGGTCCAGGAGCAGCATGCGAGCGCCGCTCGCCCGTGCCGCCAGATCGGCCGTCGTCACGGCATCCGATACTCGAGGCACCCAGGCACGATGCGCCTGCTTGGCCGCCTCTCTGACGATGGTCGCCCACCGTTCCCTGCCCTTGACCGCCTTGGACCCCTCCCAGCGTGAGACGCTGCGGCTCGCCTGCCAAGGCACGATCTCGTCTACACCGAGCTCGCACGCCGCCTGCACGGCCAGCTCGTCCCGGTCGCCCTTGGCGAGGGCCTGCACGAGCACGATGCGCGGAGACGGCGCGTCTTCGACCCGCCTGCTCACTACTCGCACGTCGACCTGGGAGGGCGACACCTCTTCCGCGACGCCGGCGAGCCACACGCCTGCGCCGTCGCCCACGGTGACCTCTTCGCCGACGCGCAGCCGACGGACCACCGCAGCGTGCTTCGCCTCGGCGCCCGTGAGCGAGACGATGTCGCCGCTCACGGCATCCGAGGCGGCCTCCACCAGGAAGTGCAGGACCATGGCTCAGTGCGACCGGAACCGATCGCGCAGTTTCGAGAACAGCCCCTGCTGGAACTGCGCGAGCTGCGGGGCCGGGGCCTTCGTCTTCTTCGCGAAGTCCTCGATGAGCTTCCGCTGCGCGGAGTCGAGCCTCGTCGGGGTGAGCACCTGCACGCCGACGCGAAGGTCGCCGCGCTGGGTTCCGCGCAGCGGGGTGATGCCGCGGCCCTTGATCGTGAGGACGTCGCCCGACTGCACGCCGGGGCGGATCTCGAGGTCGACCTCGCCGTCGAGTCCCTGGATCGTGGCCTCCGTGCCGAGGATGGCGTCGGTCATGGAGACCTCGAGCGTGGCGAGGAGGTCGTCGCCGTCACGGCTGAACGCTGGGTGCGGGTTGACCGTGATCTCGACGTAGAGGTCGCCGTTGGGGCCCCCGGCCTTTCCGACCTCGCCCGATCCCGGCAGCTGCAGCCGCAGACCGGTCTCCACGCCGGCGGGGATGTCGAGAGAGACGGTGCGCCTCGAGCGCACGCGCCCCTGGCCGCCGCACGTGCCGCACGGGTACGGGATCGTCGTGCCGTACCCCTCGCAGGTGCCGCACGGCTGCGAGGTCACGACGTTGCCGAGCAGGCTGCGGACCTGCCGCTGCACGTGTCCGGTGCCGCCGCAGATGTCGCATGTGACCGGCGATGTGCCCTCCTGGCAGCAGGATCCGTGACAGGTCTCGCACAGCACGGCCGTGTCGACCTCGATGTCGCGATGCGTGCCGAACACCACGTCGCCCAGTTCGAGAGAGACGCGCACGAGCGCATCCTGCCCGCGCTCGCGTCGTGAACGCGGACGACCGACGCGACCGCCGCCCTGGGCTGCCCCGAAGAACGTCTCGAAGATGTCGCCGAAGCCCCCGAAGCCGCCGAAGCCTCCCGCCGCGCCGTCATCGCCGCCCATGTCGTAGCGACGTCGCGACTCCTCGTCGCTGAGCACGTCGTACGCGTGCGTGACGAGCTTGAAGCGCTCCGCCGCCTCCTCTCCCGGGTTCACATCCGGGTGGAGCTGCCGCGCCAGGCGTCGGTACGCCTTCTTGATCTCATCGGTGGAGGCGTCCCTGGAGACGCCCAGAACCTCGTAATGGTCCGCCACAATGGCCCTTCTGCGTTGTCGTCACGGCGGGCCGCGTCAGCGACTCGCCTCATCTTCGTCGAGCATCCGCGACAGGTAACGGGCGACGGCCCGCGCGGCCGCGAGATTGCTCGGGTAGTCCATGCGGGTCGGGCCCATCACCCCGACCCTCGCCGTGCCGCTCGGCGCGGCGTAGTTGCTCGCGACGATCGACGCCTCGTCGAGTCCGAATGAGGCGTTCTCGGTGCCGATGCTGGCCGCGAGCCCGTGCGCGTCCGCCTCCATCTCGCTCATCAGCCGGAGCAGGGTCACCTGCTCCTCGATGGCCTCGAGGAGCGGATGGATGCTGCCGCGGAAGTCATGCTCGCGCCGCGCGAGCGTCGCGGCTCCGGCCATGACGAGCTTCTCCTGGCGGAACTCGCCGAGCTCATCCGCGATGATGCCCGCCAGGGTTCGCAGAGCCGCGTCGCCTGGGCGGGCGTCGTCGGCGAGCAGCGCCTGCACTCGGTCGATCGCATCGCCGATCGCCTTTCCGGTGAGGAGCGACGACAGCCGTGCCCGCAGCAGCGCCATGTCGGACTCGTCGACGTCGACCGGAAGCGGCGCGATCCGCTGCGACACGCCTCCCGCATCGGTGACGAGCACCACCAGAAGACGCTTGGGCGCGAGCGCGACGAGTTCGATGTGCGTCAGGTGGGCGCGCGCGAACGACGGGTACTGGGCGAGCGCGACCTGACCGGTCAGCTGGGTGAGCACCCGCACCGTGCGGGCCATGAGGTCGTCGAGGTCGGCAGGATCCGCGAGGAAGGACTCGATCGCCTTGCGCTGGGCGACCGACAGCGGGCGGAGCTGCGCCAGGTGGTTCACGAACACGCGGTAGCCCTTGTCGGTCGGAACGCGGCCGGACGACGTGTGGGGCGCGGTGATGAGCTCCTCATCCTCGAGCATCGCCATGTCGTTGCGGATCGTGGCCGCGGAGACGCCGAACGAGTACCGGTCGACGATCGATCGGCTCCCGACGGGCTCCCGCGTCTCGACGTAGTCCTGAACGATGGCGCGGAGCACTTGGAGTCCTCGCTCTGTGACCATCGACATCCCTCCCGCTGGCACTCGAACCTTCAGAGTGCCAATCCTACCCGTCATGGCACCGGTTCGGGGCCTGCTCAATCGGTCAGTGCACGCACCACGGCGTCGGCCAGGAGTCGTCCTCGCAGCGTGAGCCGTACGCGGCCGCGGAGGGCTGACGCCGCGTCGACGAGCCCGTCGGCGATGAGACCGGCGACGCGCGGTCGGCCCGTCTCAGGCAGGTCTGCGACGGGGATGCCCTCGGCGAGCCGACTCTGCAGGAGCACACGCTCGAGCACGCGCGACTGCTCGTCCGGCCGCTCGGTCCCGGCGGCCGGTGAGGTCTGCGACGCGAGGCGCTGCGCGTAGGCGGCCGGGTGCTTGACGTTCCACCATCGCAGGCCCGCCACGTGGCTGTGGGCACCGGGCCCGAAGCCCCACCAGTCGTGTCCGCGCCAATAGGCCAGATTGTGCCGCGAGCGCTGCTCGGGCGATCGCGCCCAGTTGCTTACCTCGTACCAGTCGAAGCCCGCGTCGGCGAGGCGCGCGTCGGCGAGCTCGTACATGTCGGCTTGCAGGTCATCATCGGGCGCAGGCACCTCGCCACGGCGGATCTGCCTGGCGAGCTTCGTGCCGTCTTCGATGATGAGCGCGTAGGCCGAGACGTGATCCGACTCGAGAGCGAGGGCCGCGTCGAGCGACGCCTCCCAATCGGCCAGCGTCTCCCCCGGTGCGCCGTAGATCAGGTCGACGCTCACCGCGAGTCCCGCATCCCGAGCGGCGTCCACGGCCGTGCGGACGTTCTCCGGGCGGTGCGTGCGGTCCAGCGCGGCGAGGACGTGGGGAACGGCGGACTGCATGCCCACCGAGAGACGGGTGACTCCGGCATCCGCGAGGACGCGGGCCGCCTCTCGCGTGACCGTGTCGGGGTTCGCCTCGACCGTCACCTCCGCACCTGGTGCGAGCCCGAAGGCCGACACCGCGGTATCCAGCATCCGAGCGAGGTCGCCGGCCGGCAGCAGCGTCGGCGTTCCGCCGCCGAAGAACACGGTCTGCAGCGGCCTGATGCCGCCCGCCTCGCCGAGCACGCGCTCCGCCAGGGCGATCTCCTGCGCGAGGGTGCTCGCATAGTCCTCCTGCCGCGCGCCGCGCAGCTCACCGGACGTATAGGTGTTGAAGTCGCAGTAACCGCAGCGCACCCGGCAGAACGGCACGTGCAGATACGCCGAGAGCGGCACGGTCGGGTCGACCGGCAGATCGGCGGGCAGACGTCCGTCGGACGGCGCCGGGTCGCCCAGCGGAAGGGGTCCTGCCATCAGCGCACTGCCGTCATCACAGCGGCGTCGCGTACAGCGGCGAGATCGCCCGCAGGTAGCGCGCGAAGAGCTCCTTGCGGCGCCGCTTCACGAGCGTCGGGAGCAGCCGGTAGAGCACCGCGATCGGCGCGTCGAAGGCGCGCACCGTGAACCACACCTCGTCGTTGTCCTCGCGCCACTCGATATCGAACGACTCTTCGCCGCTGACGACCGAGCCGCCGACGGTCCCGAGCACGAAGCCGATCCGTCGCTTCTCCTCGGTCACAGAGATCACGCGCAGCTGGGCGTCTGCACGCATGCCAGCGACCCTGCCGTGCACGCGCAAGGTCATGCCTGGTCCCACGAACGGGGTGCCCTCCGCATCGAAGCGCTGCTCGACCTCGCGCTTGCTCGGAGCGATCGGGTTGCCCTCGGCATCGAAGCTCACGCCGGCGTACGCGGGCCCCGGTGCTGGTCGCACATCGTCGATCGATAGGCCGGCCGCGCGTTGCGCCGTCCACGACAGGAGGGCCTCGCCGGCCGTCTGGAACCGTTCGGCCCCGCTGCCGATGCGCCAGGACTCCTCAGCAGGGATGCTGCGCTCCGGCGGGTACTGCATCAGGTCGGGCGCGTGCGTCGCCCCCACGGCCGCATAGTCCACCGTGTCGTCTCGGAATGTCCCGCGCCGCATGATCTCCAGACTACTGGGGCTTGCCTGAGCGAACACCCCCACGCGCCGCACGCCGACACATCGGATGCCGCGGCCGTGGCGGTCGCGCTACTTCTTGTCCTTGCCCTCGACGTCACCCGACAGGGCTGCGATGAACGCCTCCTGCGGCACCTCGACGCGGCCCACCATCTTCATGCGCTTCTTGCCCTCCTTCTGCTTCTCGAGGAGCTTGCGCTTGCGGGTGATGTCACCGCCGTAGCACTTGGCGAGCACGTCCTTGCGGATGGCCCGGATAGTCTCGCGCGCGATGATCCGCGCGCCGATCGCCGCCTGGATCGGCACCTCGAACTGCTGCCTCGGGATGAGCTTGCGCAGTCTCTCGGCCATCATCGTGCCGTAGGCGTAGGCCTTGTCGCGGTGCACGATCGAACTGAACGCGTCGACCTTCTCGCCCTGCAGCAGGATGTCGACCTTGACGAGGTCGGCCTCCTGCGAACCGGAGGGCTCGTAGTCGAGCGAGGCGTAGCCCTGCGTCTTGGACTTGAGCTGATCGAAGAAGTCGAACACGATCTCGCCGAGCGGCATGTTGTACCGCAGCTCGACGCGCTCCTCCGAGAAGTACTCCATGCCGAGGAGCGAGCCGCGGCGCGACTGGCACAGCTCCATGACGGTGCCGACGTAGTCCTTGGGCAGCAGGATCGCGGCCTTCACCATCGGCTCCGAGACCGACCCGATGCGGCCGTCCGGGTACTCGCTCGGGTTCGTCACGGTGACCGTCTCGCCCGTGTCGCTCGTCACGACCTCGTAGATCACGCTGGGCGCCGTGGTGATGAGATCGAGCCCGAACTCGCGGGACAGCCGCTCCGTGACGATCTCGAGGTGCAGCAGGCCGAGGAATCCGCAGCGGAAGCCGAAGCCGAGCGCGACCGACGTCTCAGGCTCGTACTGCAGGGATGCGTCCGACAGCTTGAGCTTGTCGAGCGCCTCACGCAGCTCGGCGTAGTCGCTGCCGTCGATCGGGTAGATGCCCGAGAACACCATCGGCTTGGGGTCCGTGTAGCCCGCCAGGGGCTCGGCCGCCGGCTTGCGGGCATTCGTGATCGTGTCGCCGACCTTCGACTGCCGCACGTCCTTCACGCCGGTGATGAGGTAACCGACCTCGCCGACGCCCAGCCCCTTCGTGGGGATGGGCTCCGGACTGGAGACGCCGATCTCGAGCAGCTCGTGATTGGCCCTGGTCGACATCATCTGGATGCGCTCGCGGGGCGACAGCTGACCGTCGACCATGCGCACGTAGGTCACCACTCCGCGGTAGGCGTCGTACACGGAGTCGAAGATCATCGCGCGAGCCGGAGCATCCGCATCGCCGGTCGGCGACGGGATCTCCTGCACCAGACGGTCGAGGAGCTCCTCGACGCCGACGCCCGTCTTGCCCGACACGCGCAGGACGTCGTCGGGGCTGCCGCCGATGAGGTCGGCGAGCTCCTTGGCGTACTTCTCCGGCTCCGCGGCGGGAAGGTCGATCTTGTTCAGCACCGGGATGATCGTCAGATCGTTCTCGAGCGCGAGGTAGAGGTTGGCGAGCGTCTGCGCCTCGATCCCCTGCGCCGCGTCGACGAGCAGGATGGCTCCCTCGCACGCGGCGAGGGAGCGCGACACCTCATAGGTGAAGTCGACGTGGCCGGGCGTGTCGATCATGTTGAGCGCGAAGGTCTCGCCGCCCACCTGCCACGGCATCCGCACGGCCTGGCTCTTGATCGTGATCCCGCGCTCCCGCTCGATGTCCATGCGGTCGAGGTACTGCGCGCGCATGTCGCGGTCGGCGACCACACCGGTGATCTGGAGCATGCGGTCGGCCAGGGTCGACTTGCCGTGATCGATGTGGGCGATGATGCAGAAGTTGCGGATCTGCGTCGCCGGCGTCGCGGCAGGCTGAAGTGGTGTGAGTGCGCGTGGGGACATGTCCCGACGATTCTACGGTCAGGCGTGCTGGTTGCTCGATTCCGGCATCCGGTGCCTCGAATCGCGCAAACCGGTGATAGTCTCGCGAAGTTGCCCGGGAACGTCTTGTGACACCCGATCCCACGGGCGATACGACTCCGTCACAGACGATGTGGGCGTCGCGTCGCGCGATTCCGTGGATGGTGCTTGAATGGCTACCCGGCTCAGCGTTGCGTCGGCAGATCCCGCGCGCGTCTGTAAAAGAGAAAGACTCATCACCTTGATCAAGTATCTTGTGCGCCGATCACTCGGCTGGCTGCTCATGATCGTGGTAGCCACGAACCTCACGTACTTCCTGGCGTGGAACTTCCTCGACCCGCGCAGCAACTACGTGGGGCGGCGCCCTCCGCTGACGGAGGAGCAGATCGTCAACACCCTCGCCCCGCGCAACCTCAGCGACACCGTTCCGCTGATCGAGCGCTGGTGGACCTGGCTCACCGGCATCCTGCTGCGGTGGGACTGGGGTGTCAGCCCCACCGGCGGCTCCGTGAACGAACAGGTCGCCTACCGGATGTGGGTGAGTGCGGAGCTCGTGCTCGGCGCGACCATCATCACCACCCTCCTCGGCATCGCACTGGGCGTCTACACCGCGTCGCGGCAGTACAAGCTCGCCGACCGCATCGGTCAGGCGACGAGCATCATCACGATGAACATCCCGATCGTGGTCGCCGCGTTCGCCGTCGTCCTCCTCGCCATCGGGCTCAACAACGCGACCGGCGTACGCATCTTCTACGTGACGGGCAACGCCAGCAGAGGCGTCGAGGGCTTCTTCCCGGTACTCGTCGACGTGCTGCAGCATCTGACGCTGCCGACCATCGCCCTCGTCCTCACCGGATACGCGAGCATCCACTTCCTGCAGCGCTCGCTGCTCCTCGACAACATCAGCGCCGATTACGTCCGCACCGCCCGCGCCAAGGGACTCACGAAGCAGCAGGCGATCCGCAAGCACGCGCTGCGCACCTCGCTCATCCCGGTCGCCACCCAGGTGGCCTTCACGATCCCCACGGTCTTCACCGGGGCCGTGCTGACCGAGACGATCTTCGCGTGGAACGGCATGGGCCGCTACTTCATCGAGACCATCACGAAGAACGACATCCACGGCACGGTCGCGATCGCGGCCTTCGGAGCCGTGCTCACGGCGATCGGCGCCATCCTCGCCGACATCGCCGTCGTCGTGCTCGACCCGCGAGTGAGAGTGAGCTGACATGACGACCGACATGATCGACCCCACCATCCAGCCGCCAGCGGGCGCCCCCGGCCCCGAGACGACCCGGGTGGCGACGAAGCGGCTCTCCAAGTGGACGCTGTACACCCGCCGCTACATGCGCAACAAGGGCGCAGTGGCCGGCCTCGTCATCTTCGCGCTGCTCGTGCTCTTCGCGGTCTTCGGACCACTCATCGCTCGGTACGACCACATCCAGATGGACTTCCTCAACCTGAGCACGGGTCCGTCGGCCGACCACTGGTTCGGCACCAACAGCGCCGGCAACGACGTCTTCGCCCAGGTCGCCGTCGGTCTCCAGCGGTCGCTCATGATCGCCCTCACGGTCTCGATCGGCGTGACCATCGTGTCGGCGCTCGTCGGCACCGCCGCCGCGTACTTCGGCGGCTGGACCGAGCGCATCGCGCTGCTCGTCATCCACTTCATGATGGTGATCCCGAGCTTCCTCCTGCTCGCCATGATCTCCAACAAGTCGGGCGGCGACTGGCGGGTCATCGCGCTCATCATGATCTTCGTGATCGGGTGGTACTTCCCCGCGCGCGTCATCTGGACCATGGCGCTCTCGCTGCGCGAACGCGAGTACGTCAGCGCCGCGCGCTACATGGGCGTCGGAGGCATGAGGATCGTGATCCGGCATCTGCTGCCGAACATCGGCTCGCTGCTCGTGATCAACTTCACCCTCGGCGTCGTCAACGCCGTCATCACCGAGACCGGTCTGTCGTTCCTCGGATTCGGCGTCAAGATCCCCGATGTCTCCCTCGGAGCCCTGATCGGCACCGGCTCCAGCTCCCTCACCACCGCGCCGTGGCTGTTCTACTTCCCCGCCGCCGCGCTCACCCTGCTCACCGTGTCGATGGCGCTCGTCGCCGACGGCCTGCGTGACGCCCTCGATCCCACCTCGGCGGCAGGAGGCCGCGCATGAGCATTGTTCTCTCCGTCCGCGACCTCCGGGTCAGCTTCGCCTCCGAGGCGGGGCGCGTCGATGCCGTGCGCGGCGTCTCCTTCGACCTCGAAGCCGGCAAGACCCTCGGCATCGTCGGCGAGTCCGGCTCGGGAAAGTCGGTCACCTCGCTCGCCATCATGGGCCTGCTCGACGAGAACGCACGCGTCACCGGGTCGATCGTGTACGACGGTCAGGAGCTCATCGGCAAGAGCGACAAGCAGCTGTCTGTCATCCGCGGCAACGGCATGTCGATGGTCTTCCAGGACCCGCTGACGTCGCTGACGCCGGTCTTCACGATCGGTGACCAGCTCATCGAAGCCCTCACCGTGCACCGCAGCCTCTCCAAGAAGGAGGCGTGGGACCGTGCGGTCGAGCTGCTGCGTCTCGTCGGGATCACCGAGCCGGAGCGGCGCATGAAGTCGTTCCCGCACGAGTTCTCAGGCGGCATGCGCCAGCGCGTTGTGATCGCCATCGCCATGGCGAACAAGCCGAAGCTCATCATCTGCGACGAGCCGACGACGGCCCTCGACGTCACCATCCAGGCGCAGATCCTCGACCTCATCGAGAAGGCCCAGGACGAGACGGGCGCTGCCGTGATCATGATCACCCACGACATGGGTGTGGTCGCGCGCACCGCCGACGACGTGATGGTCATGTACGCGGGCAAGCCGGTCGAGCACGCATCGGCGCAGGAGCTCTTCCATCGCACGCGGATGCCGTACTCCATCGGCCTGCTCGGTGCGATCCCGCGCGTGGACAAGGCCGAGAAGGAACCGCTGACGCCGATCAAGGGCAACCCGCCGCTCCTCATCAACCTGCCTGACGCGTGCCCCTTCGCCGACCGCTGCCCCATCGCGATCGACGCCTGCCGCGCCAAGGAGCCGGAACTGCTCCCGGTCGCCACGGGCTCTGGTGCCACGCACCTCGCAGCCTGCATCCGAGCGGACGAGATCGAGGACGGCGGTCTGCTCGGCGGTCTCCCTGTCTACCCGGTGCGCGAGATCGCGGAGAGCGCGCTCACCCGCCTCCCCCGCGAAGAACGCCCCGTCACCCTCGAGGTGCGCAACCTCACGAAGACCTTCCCCCTGCTGAAGGGCGCGTTCCTCAAGCGCAAGGTCGGCGAGGTGCACGCCATCAAGGGCATCAGCTTCGACGTGCGCGAGGGCGAGACGATGGCGATCGTCGGCGAGTCCGGATCGGGCAAGACCACGACCCTCCTGCAGATCATGGACATGGTCAAGCAGAAGGACGGCGACATCGTGATCGCCGGCACCAGTGTCAACGACATCCGCAGCCGCAAGGTCGAGCGGCAGCTGCGCCGTGACATCCAGATCGTCTTCCAGGACCCCATGGGTGCGCTCGACCCGCGGATGACCGTGGCCGACATCATCGCCGAGCCCATGGCCGCGATCGGGATGCCGAAGGCGGAGATCCACCGCCGCGTCGACGAGCTCATGGACCTCGTCGGGCTCAACCCCGCCCACAGCGACCGGTTCCCGCAGGCGTTCTCGGGAGGCCAGCGACAGCGCATCGGCATCGCGAGGGCGCTATCGACCAACCCGAAGATCGTCGTGCTCGACGAGCCGGTGTCCGCGCTCGACGTGTCGATCCAGGCCGGCGTGATCAACCTCCTGGACGATCTGAAGGTCAAGCTGGGGCTGTCGTACCTCTTCGTCGCGCACGACCTCTCGGTGGTGCGCCACATCGCCGACCGCGTCGCCGTGATGTACCTCGGCGACTTCGTCGAGCACGGTGACGTCGACGAGGTCTTCGACAACCCGAAGCACCCGTATACGCAGGCCCTGCTCTCGGCGATCCCGGTCCCTGACCCCGACATCGAGCGCACGCGCACGCGCGTGGTGTTCGATCCGCAGACCATGAGCACGAGGCCCGTCTCCGTCTGAT
Source organism: Microbacterium sp. XT11 (assembly GCF_001513675.1). Lineage (NCBI taxonomy): Bacteria > Bacillati > Actinomycetota > Actinomycetes > Micrococcales > Microbacteriaceae > Microbacterium > Microbacterium sp. XT11. The sequence continues at coordinate 2,869,727 of NZ_CP013859.1, forward strand.
CCGAGCGCATCCGCGCTGCGGGTCACCGTCCGATAACGGTTAGCCGGTATTCACCGTGACCTGCTGTGCCGCAGTCAACAGCGAACTATTCTTCCCCTTATGACACGCCGAAAGGCGAAAGGAGCACCATGAAGCACAAGAAGCTGGCGGGGGCGGTCGCGATCAGCGGCGTCCTCGCCCTCGCCCTCGCGGGTTGCGCGAGCGGTTCCGGGAACACCGGTGGCGGGGACAACGGCGGCGGCGAGACGGTCGAGACCAAGGCGGCCGACTACAACCCCCAGCCGCGTGAGAACCTCAAGGAGGGCGGCGAGGTCCACTTCGAGATCAACGAGATCCCGGAGCAGCTGAACGCCTTCAACAGCGACGCCAGCGCCGACACCGCACGTCTGTGGTACTACTTCATGCCCCAGATCCTCCTGGTCTCGCCGGAGGGCGAGGTCTACAAGAACGACGCGTACCTCGACAAGTACGAGATCGGCGAGAAGGACGGCAACACCACCGTCACCTTCACCTTCACCGACAAGGCGCACTTCAACGACGGCACCGACATGGACTGGACCGCCATCGACGCCACGTGGAAGGCCAACCGCTCGACCGAAGAGGGCTTCAACCCGAACGCGACCGACGGCTACAAGCAGATCAAGTCCGTCGAGCAGGGCGACACCGCCAAGACCGCCGTCGTCACGTTCGACGGCATCTACGCCTGGCCGTCCATGGCGTTCCTCACCGGCGGTGTGCTGAACCCGAAGCACGCTGACGCCGACACGTTCAACAACGCCTACATCGGCAACCTCCACGCCGAGTGGGGTGCCGGCCCCTACACCGTCGACGAGTTCGACGCCAACAGCGGCTTCGTCTCGTTCAAGCCGAACCCCGAGTGGTGGGGCAACGCTCCGCTCCTCGACAAGGTGACCTTCCAGGCCCTCGAGGACGACGCGGCGATCAACGCGTTCAAGAACGGTGAGATCGACCAGGTCGAGGCTGGTAGCGAGGACCGCCTCAAGCAGGTCGAGGACGTGGACGGCGCCGTCGTGCGTCGCGCACAGCAGACCGCCAAGACCGTGCTCATGGTCGACGCGGACAAGCCGCAGTTCGAGGACCTCAACGTCCGCAAGGCCTTCTTCATGGGCGTCAACATCGACCAGCAGAAGCAGATCGCGTGGAACGGCCTCGGCTACAAGGAGGAGCCGGCGGGCTCCCTCAACATGTACTCGTTCCAGGACGGCTACGTCGACGCGTTCGCCGAGGCCGGCCTGAAGTACGACGTGGACGAGGCGAAGAAGCTCCTCGACGAGGCCGGCTGGAAGGTCGGCTCCGACGGCATCCGCGAGAAGGACGGCGTGAAGTTCTCGGTCGTCTACCCGATCTTCAGCAACAGCCCGGTCCAGGAGGCCCTGGCCAAGTCGCTGCAGGCTCAGGAGAAGGAGCTCGGCATCGACCTGAAGATCGAGGTGCGTTCGTCGAACGACTTCTCGAACGACTTCACGTCGAAGAACTGGGACATCTTCAGCCTCCGCTTCACCGACTCCGACCCGTTCGGACCGGCCTGGATGTGCCAGCTCTACTGCTCGGACAGCAGCCTGAACCTGTCGGGCACCGGCACGCCGGAGATCGACAAGATGATCGCCGATGACGTCGAGTCGCAGAAGGACTCGAAGAGCTGGACCGACGCTGCCATGAAGGCCGAGTCGAAGATCATCGAGGAGACCTGGGGCGTCATCCCGCTCTACAACGGCCCGTCGATCTACGTGGTCCAGGAGGGTCTCGCGAACCTCACGCCGGAGCCCTACGTGGGTCTCGACCTCTTCGGTGTCACCCCCGTCGAGGACCTCGGCTGGGAGAAGTAATCCCGAGACACGTCGTGTCTGAGGCGGGGTCGGTGGTTCGTCCACCGGCCCCGCCTTCCTATGCTGGCTGATGTGAACGTCCAGATCGTGCTCGTGCACGGCATCCGCACGTCCGCCACGATGTGGCGACCGCAGCTGGCGTTCCTCGCCGAGCGGGGCGTGCAGGCCACGGCCGTCGATCTGCCCGGTCACGGCACGCGGATGGACGAGGACTTCACGCTCCACGAGGCGCTGCACACCATCGACGCCGCCGTCCGGGCCGCTGCCGATGCCGGACCTGTGCTCCTCGTCGGCCACTCGATGGGCGGGTTGCTCTCGCTCGCGTACACAGGAGGCGCCGAGACGCCGCCGGTCGCCGGCCTCATCGCCGCCTCGTGCACGGCACTCCCGCGCGGAGCGGCGCTCAGGGCCTACCGGATGCTGGCCCGCGCAGTCGACTCCCTGCCCGACCGCGGTCAGTGGCTCACAGAGCGCATCCTCGCCGCGACGATCCCCCTCGAGAACCGAGGCGACTTCGCTGCGGGAGGGTACGCGCTCGACACGCAGGACATCGCCCTCGGAAGCCTCTCGGGGCTCGACCTCGCGACCGCCGTCGCTCGCATCCGCGTGCCTTTGTGGTTCGTGAACGGTCAGTACGATCAGCTGCGCGTGAACGAGTCGTTGTTCCGGAGGCTCGCCCCGCACGCGGAGCTCATCGTGGTCCCCCGCACCACGCACCTCGTCACCGCCATGCGGCCGACGGTCTTCAACGCCGTGCTGCAGCTGGCGATCGCGACGCTGGAGAGCGGCGACTCCCCCGCGCCATCGCCGTGAGAAGAGCTCCGGCGAGGGAGAGGACGGCCGCGGCGGCGAAATCGAGCCAGAATCCGCCGACGAGTGCGACCAGGCCGGCTCCGAGCACGGGTCCGATGAGCTGGCCGAGTGCTGCGGTGACGTTCACGATGCCGAGGTCGCGCGCGTGGTCCTGCTCGTGCGGGAGCAGATCGGCCGCGAACGCCAGTCCCACGGTTGAGAACGCGCCATAGCCGAGACCCATGAGCGCCGCCGCGATCAACGTGGTCTCGAGCGCGGGCGAGATCGCGATCACCACGCCGGATGCCGCCTGTACGACGGCCGCCAGCACGGTCAGGCCGCGACGGTTGCCGGTGCGGTCGGAGACGATGCCGGTGACGACGGAGGCGATGACGACGAACACCGTGTACACGACGATGAGCAGCAGCAGGTTGTCCTGCGCCTCGGTCGTGGACTGCCCGAGACCGTGCAGAAGGAAGAACAGGAAGAGCGCCGTACCCAGCGCGTTCCCGATGTTGGTGACGAGACGTCCCGCGAGCATCCACGCGAAGTCCCGGTCGCGCAGCGAGATCGCTCGGGCGTCTCTCGATGCGCCAGGGCGCTGCCGTTCGGCGGCCGGCGGGTCGGGAAGGAGCACCGCCGCACCGGTTCCGATCACGGCGATCGCCCCGGCGAGGAGCAGGTAGCCCTGTATGACGTCGAGGCCGAGCAGGACCACGAGACCGACCCCGACGACGACGCCGACCGCCTGACTCGACCCGATGGCCGCTGACGCCGCTCCTCGCTGCGTCGGCGGGAGCTGGTCGGCGATCATCGCGGTGAACGCGGCGGAAGCGACCGCGACGCCCACCGAGACGCCGGTCCAGGCCGCTCCCACGGCCCAGGGCCCGGACGAGACACCGGTGGCCAGCAGGCACAGCGCCGTCAACCAGGCTCCGGCCAATGCCCACGGCCTGCGCCTGCGGCGTCCTGCCGGTGCACGGTCGGACAGCGCACCTGCAACGGGTCCGGCGATGATGCCCGCCAGCCCGCCGACGCCGAGTACGAGACCGGATGAGACCACACCAGCGATCCAGTCGTCCTCCGCGGCATCGAGCTGCAGCGGAAGCAGAAGCTGCACAGGGGTGAGCTGCACGGTCCAGATCGCGAGCCAAGCGACCGTGAACGGCGTCAGCCACCGCGCCCCCGCCCTGATCGGTGTGCTCATCGGGGCGTCTCCCCCACGGTTCGGGCTCGTCGTGCGGCATTCGGAAGCCGGGCCGAATCCGCGGGAGCGCCGAGCCTGCAGAGGCCGCCCCTCAGGATGGCGCATGCCGAGGCCGGGAAGCGGATGCCGCGAAGGAAGGCAGCGTTCATGGAGGATCCTTGACGTCGGTGTCGAGATAGGACGATTCTGCACCCGGTTTCACCATCCGCGCGATGGAGTATCGCGGGTGCGGCGACGTTTAGGGTGAACGCGTCGGATGCTGGTAGACTCTTTTCTTGGCTTGCGTGTGGGTTCTTCCCTCACGACCGCCGCGCGGTAGCCCTCTTCTTCCGCCGGCACTCCGAGTAACTCCTGTACAGAAAGCGTCCACACGTGGCAAACATCAAGTCGCAGATCAAGCGCAACAAGACCAACGAGAAGGCTCACGAGCGCAACAAGGCCGTGAAGAGCGAGCTCAAGACCCTCGTCCGCCAGACCCGCGAGGCCGTCGCCGCCGGCGACAAGGCTGCTGCCGAGGCCGCCCTCAAGAAGGCATCCGTCAAGCTCGACAAGGCCGTCAGCAAGGGCGTCGTGCACAAGAACCAGGCGGCGAACCGCAAGTCGGCCATCGCCAAGAAGGTCGCCGCTCTCTGAGCCAACGCGAGAAGGCCCGTCCCGCATGCGGGGCGGGTCTTTTTCGTACCCTGAACAGCCCTTCCCCGCGTCGACAGACGTGGGTCCCGCAGACCGGCCGACTCGGCGGCGCGGACGTTCAACCGACGATCACGCGCCGAACGGCTCGCGCGTCGCGATCACCGTGACCATGCGCTCGAGCGCGAAGATCGGATCACGCGCCGCGCCCTTGACCTCGGCATCCGCTCGGGCCGTGGCCTGGATCGCCATTCCGAGGGAGCGCTCGTTCCAGCCTGCGAGGTCGCGGCGAGCCCGATCCACCTGCCAGTCCTTCATCCCGAGCCGCTGGGCGAGCTGGCGACTGGGTTCGCGGTTGCCTGCCACCCGAGCCATGGTGCGCAGCTTCATCGCGAACGCCGCGACCATCGGCACGGGGTCCGCCCCCGAGGCGAGCGCGTGCCGCAGGGCGACGAGCGCCTCTCCGTAGCGGCCGGCGATCGCGGTGTCGGCGACGACGAAGGCGGACACCTCGACACGGCCGCCGTAGTACTTGGTGACGACGTCGTCGGTGATGTCGCCCTCGACGTCGGCGATGAGCTGCTGGCACGCCGCGGCGAGTTCGGTGAGATCGTCGGCGAATGCCGAGACGAGCGCACGCAGGGCCGACGGCGCGATGCGCTTCTTCGCGGCCGCGAACTCCCCCGCAGCGAAGTCAGCACGATCGCTGTCGCGCTTCACGGCGGGACAGGGGATCTCGATCCCTTCGCCGGTACCGGCGCGTATGGCGTCGAGGAGCTTCTTGCCGCGCACGGTCGCACCGGTGTGCCTGAGGATGACCGTCGCGCCCTCCTGAGGATGCTCGAGGTACGCGACGGCCTCCTGGAGGAAGGCATCGGAACACTTCTCGACCCCCGACACCCGCACGAGCCGCGGCTCGCCGAACAGCGAGGGAGACGTCAGCGAGAGCAGAGTGCCCGGGGCGTAGTCGTCGGCACGCACGTCGCTCACCTCGAGTGCAGGGTCTTCGGCACGAAGATAGTCGCGAACCCCGGCGATCGCCCGCTCCGCACAGACCTCCTCGGGGCCCGACACCAAGACGACGGGCGCCGGTCGGGGCTCGCGCCACGATACCTGCGGGATCTTCGCGGGCTTCGCGCCGCCACGAGCGGAGGAACGCGGAGCTGCCATGACACCAGCCTACCCGGGGGCTCCGACGCTCTCCTCCGACCAGACCTCGACATCGCCGTCTCGGACGCCGAGCAGGACCCTCCCAGAAAGGTCGGTGCGCACGATGTGAGCGCCTACCGCTTCGAGAAGGGCCAGCGTGTCGGCACGGGGGTGGCCGTAATCGTTGCCCTCGCCCACGCTGATCAGGGCCACCGAAGGGCGCAGCATCCGATACAGATCCGGGTCCTGGTCGGCGCTGCCGTGATGTGCCACCTTGACGACGTCGTATCCTCCGCTCAGGTGGACGGCACGCGCGAGGGCGCACTGCGGTGCCGCGGAGAGGTCACCGAGGAACAGGGACCGCGGCACGCCGCCACCCTCGAACTCGATCACCACGCTCGCGTCGTTGCCCGACGGGAACGCGGCAGACGAGCGTGCAGGCCACAGGATCCGCCACCGTGCGTCGCCGAGCGTGCCCTGCATCCCCGTCGCCGCCTGCGCTGCCGCCGCTCCCCCGCGCACCAGCTCGTCGATGGTCCTGCGGTCGTCCGCATCGGCCGGTGGCCCATGCAGGACGCGGTCGACCGCGCCGATCACGGAAGAGACCCCACCGGCGTGGTCCAGGTCGAAATGCGTGAGGACGAGAAGCGAGATGCGTCCGACCCCGAGCGATCGGAGGCACGACGACAGAGCTGCGGGATCAGGTCCTGTGTCGATCAGAGCGATGTATCCGGAGGAGCGCACGACCAGCGCGTCGCCCTGCCCCACGTCGCACGCCGCCACAGACCAGCCTTCGGGAGTCGCTGCGGTGGCGAGCGGGCCGGAGAGCAGCAGCTGCGCCGCACCGATGGCCCCGATCGAGACGAGAAGGATCGCCGCCGCGGCCCGCGCCGCCCGCCACCAACGGTGTGAGGCGGTGCGATCGCGGGACATGCCAGGGAGCAGGACCACGGCGACCGCCGCGCTCACGAGGGCGACGACGAGTGCGCTGGACAGACCCGACACCACGGCGATCTGCCCCCACGGCACATCGGCCGCGACGTATGCCGTGGTCGCGATCCAGGCCGCGGGCAGCCACGCCGCTGCCGTGAGCACGTCAGCGATGGGAGGAGCCGGTCCTGCGAGGCAGGCGAGGAGACCGATCACGGTGGCGAGCGGTGCGGCAGGGTCGGCGATCATGTTCGCCGCGACGCCGATCAGCGACTGCTGCTCGGCGAACAGCGCTATGACCGGGCCGCATGCGAGTTGAGCGGAGAGGGGCACCCCGAGCGCCAGCGCCAGCGTTCGAGGCATCCATCGCTCCAGCCCGCGCGCCAGGGGCCTCGCCAGCAGGATGAGAGCACCGGAGGCCACGACCGAGAGGGCGAATCCCGCCGATGTCGCCATCCACGGGTCGAAGACGAGGATTCCCGCGGCGCTGAGAGCGAGCAGGCCGGCACCGGCGCTCGGCCGCCCGAGGAGGATGCTGCCCATCGCGGCCGACGCCATCACCGCGGCTCTGACGACGCTCGGTTCCGGGGTGACGAGGATGACGAAGCCGCCGAGTGCCAGCGCCGCCATCACGATGCGCATGCGGCGCCCTCCCCCGCACCATGCCGTCACACCGAATGCCGCTCCGACGACGATGGCACAGTTCGCCCCGGATACTGCCGTGAGATGGCTGAGTCCGCTCGCCCGCATGTCGTCGTCGAGCTCCGACGACACGGCGCGGGTATCCCCGACGGCGAGGCCGGGGAGAAGACCCGCGCCCGGCTCGGGGAGTCTCAGCGAGCGCGCGACGAGATCGGACTTCGCATGCGCGGCGATCGCGAACACCCCCTCCGCCGGCCGCACGGAATCGCTCGTCGTCGCGAAGACGACCAGTGCGGCCTGTTCGCCCGGATCCGTCACCGCGGCCTCGCCGGTCACGCGGATGACCGCCCCGAGGTCGTACCCTTCGCCTGGTTCGACACCGACCCGCGCCGCGGCGTCGACCGGCTCGGTCCGCCCGGGCGACCCCAGGGCGCTGAGCTGCACCTGCATCCACAACCGGCCGTCGTCCCCGACAGCGGCCGATGAGGATACGGTGCCGAGCGCCTCGACCGCACGCCCGTCCCAGCGCGCGGCAGCGGAACGCCCGGGCTGCGCGACGGCCACCGCCGTGGCGACCGCCGCGCCGACGACCAGAGCGATGACGAGTACGGCGCCTCGCGGTCGCGTCTGGCTCACGTGCTGCCGGCGCACCAGACCGAGCGTCATCGTCACGGCGCACAGGACGCATGCAGCAGCGACCCACCACGCGCCCTCCGGGGCGAGCACACAGGGCAAGGCCGCAGACCAGGCGGTCCCGGCCACGACGAGCATCCGCAGATCGTGCCTCACACCCGCACACCGTCGCGGAGTCCGTCGAGCAGCTTCTCCCCGATGCCGGGAACGGCGAGCAGATCGTCGACGGAGCGGAACCTGCCGTTCTCCTCTCGCCATGCGATGATGCGCTCCGCGAGCGCGGGTCCGATGCGAGGGAGGCTCTCGAGCGCCGCCTGGTCTGCCGTGTTGAGGTCGATACGACCATCACCTCCAGGGGCCGCCGGTGCGTCGGGCGCGACCTGGTCCCCCACTGCAGGCACGACGATCTGCTCCCCGTCGCTCAGCGGACGTGCGAGGTTGACTGCGGTCAGATCGGCGTCTTCGGTCGTGCCGCCGGCTGCGGCGACCGCATCGACAAGCCGCGCTTGGGATCGGAGCACATAGAGTCCGGGCTTCGATACCGCCCCCAGCACATGCACATACAGTTCGCCCGCCGAGACCTCCTCGGCCGACGACGTCGCGCGTGCGACGACCTCACGGGGAGCGCTCTGTCCGCGCAGGATGCCCAGTCCCACGGCCAGCGACAGCACGACGAGACCCAGCACGACGGCAGCACCGATGCTCAGCCGCACGCGCCGGCCTGCGGCGTCAGGTGGATTCGGGTCGGGCATCCCGCCACGTTAGGCGCATCACGAGGTGCCCGGACGTCCGATCCGCACCGTCCGGGGACAACTCGTGCGTGTCCCCGGACGGTGCAGGGCCAGTCACTTGACGACGATGCTCACGATCTTCGGCGCGCGGACGACGACCTTGACGATCTCACGGTCGCCGATCGAGCGGATCACTCGTTCGTCCGCCCGGGCGAGGGCCTCCAGCTCCTCTTCGCCGATGCGGGCAGGAACCTCGAGCTGGGCCCGAACCTTCCCGCCGATCTGCACGACCGCCGTCACGGTGTCCTCGACGAGCAGAGCAGGATCAGCCGAACGCCACGGGACCAGGCCGACGGAAGGCTCGTGCCCGAGCAGCTCCCACATCTCCTCCGCCGTGTGCGGTGCTACCAGGTCCAGCATGACGGCAACCGTCTCCGCAGCCTCGCGTACGGCGGGGTCTCCCGCACCTGCGGGGCCGTCGATGGTCTTGCGCACCTGGTTCACGAGTTCCATCAGACGCGCGACCAGCACGTTGAACTTCGTCTGCTCGACCAGACCAGGGGCCTCGGCCAGCAGCCGATGCGTGGCGCGGCGCAGTGCGGCGTCACCGCGGTCGAACAGCACGTCGACGGGGCTCGACACCTCGCCCGCGATGCGCAGGGCGCGAGCGAGGAACTTCTGCGCCCCTGTCATCGAGACGTCAGCCCAGTCCTTGTCGTCCTCCACCGGGCCGGCGAACGCCAGGCCGACGCGCAGCGCGTCGGCTCCGTGCGCCTCGAGCTCCTCCTGGAAGAGCACCAGGTTGCCCTTGCTCTTCGACATCTTGTTGCCGTTGAGGATGACCATGCCCTGGTTGATGAGGTTCGAGAACGGCTCGGTGAAGTCGATGAGCCCCATGTCGAACAGCACCTTGGTGATGAAGCGCGCGTACAGAAGGTGCAGGATCGCGTGCTCGACGCCGCCGATGTACGAGTCGACGGGCGCCCACCGTGCGGCCTGCGCGGGGTCGAAAGCCACCGTCTCGCTCTGCGGTGACAGGAAGCGCAAGAAGTACCAGGAGCTGTCCACGAACGTGTCCATCGTGTCGGGGTCGCGCAGCACCGGGTCGCCGGTCTCCGGGTCGATCGTGCGCACCCAGTTCTCCGCCGCCCCGAGCGGCGAGGTCCCCTTCGGCGACAGGTCGAGACCCTCGACGCTGGGCAGCCGCACAGGCAGCTGGTCCTCGGGAACCGGGATGATGCGGCCATCCTCGGCGTGCAGCATCGGGATCGGAGTCCCCCAGAAGCGCTGTCGCGAGATCAGCCAGTCGCGCAGGCGGTAGTTCTTGGCCGCGCGGCCCGTTCCGCTGGCCTCGAGCTGCTCGATCGCGCGCGCGATCGCGTTGCGCTTGGACAGACCGTTCAGGTCGCCCGAGTTGATCATGCGCCCCTCACCCGACAGCGCGACGCCCGTGACCGACGGGTGCTGCTCGTCGAGCGTGGGTGCGCCCGTGTCGATGGGGACGCCCTCGTCGTCGACCTCGATCACCGGCATGGCGCCCGTGATCGGAGCCGTGGTGTCCACCACGACCTTGATGGGCAGGCCGAACTCGCGGGCGAAGTCGAGGTCGCGCTGGTCGTGCGCGGGCACAGCCATGACGGCACCGTGCCCATAGTCGGCCAGCACGTAGTCCGCCGCCCAGATCGGCAGCTTCTCACCGTTGACCGGGTTGATCGCGTAGCGCTCCAGGAACACACCCGTCTTCGGGCGGTCCGTGGACTGGCGATCGATGTCGGAGCTCTTCTGCACCTCGCTCAGGTACGCCTCGAAGCGCTCGCGCACGTCGGCGGGAGCCTCGGCAGCCAGCTCGGCGGCGAGGTCGCCGTCGGGTGCGACCACGAAGAACGTGGCGCCGTGCAGCGTGTCAGGGCGCGTCGTGAACACCGTCACCGGCTCGTCGCGTCCCTCGATGCGGAAATCGACGTCGGCACCGACCGAGCGGCCGATCCAGTTGCGCTGCATCTGCAGCACCTTCGACGGCCAGAAGCCCTCCAGCTGGTTCAGGTCGTCGAGCAGGCGGTCGGCGTAATCGGTGATGCGGAAGTACCACTGGGTGAGCTTCTTCTTGACGACTTCGGCCCCGCACCGCTCGCAGCGCCCGTCGACGACCTGCTCGTTCGCCAGGACCGTCTGGTCGTTGGGGCACCAGTTCACCGGGCTCTTCTTGCGGTACGCCAGCCCCCGCTCGTAGAGCTTCAGGAACAGCCACTGGTTCCACCGGTAGTACTCGGGGTCGGAGGTGTGCAGCACCCGGCTCCAGTCGAACGAGACGCCGTACGCCTCGAACCCGGCCTTCTGCTGCGCGATGTTCTGGTAAGTCCACTCCTTCGGGTCGGCCCCGCGGCGGATCGCCGCGTTCTCGGCAGGCAGGCCGAAGGAGTCCCAGCCGATGGGGTTGAGCACGTTGTGTCCGCGGTGGCGCCAGAAGCGCGCGACGATGTCGGAGTAGAGGTAGTTCTCCGCGTGCCCCATGTGGAGGTCGCCGGACGGGTACGGGAACATCGCCAGCACGTATCGACGAGGGCGGGTGTCTTCGTCGCCGCCCGTGAGGAACGTGCCGTTCTCCGCCCAGTACTTCTGCCACTTGGCCTGGATGGCGTGCGCCGAGCTCTCCTCGGCGACGGGAGCGGTGGACAGGTTCTCAGACAACGAACGCACGACCAATCTCGAAAGGAAAAACGGGGTCAGTTCAGGATATCGGAAGCCCACCGCGTGGGCATTCCGGCGCCGAGGGCGGCGAGCGGGGCGCGTGCCTTCATTGCCACCTCCGCGACCTCGGATGCCGCGACGGAACCCCAGGTGATGCCGCCCCCGGCTCCGACGTACGCGGCATCCGGTCCGACGACGATGCTCCGGATGACCATGGCGAGGTCGAGCACGCCGTTCTCGCCGACGTAGCCGAAGCAGCCGGCATAGATGCCGCGCGGCCCGCCCTCGAGCTCATGGAGCCGCGTCATCGCCGACAGCTTGGGCGCACCGGTCATGCTTCCGGCGGGGAACGCGGCAACGATGAGATCGCCCACGCGGATGCCGGGGGCTGCGCGGCCGCTCACCGTGCTGACGAGCTGATGCACCGCGGGGTAGCTCTCCACCTCCCAGAGGCCGTCAACGCGGATCGATCCTGGCTCGCAGACGCGCGACAGATCGTTGCGCATGAGGTCGACGATCATCACGTTCTCCGCCCGCTCCTTGGGGTCGGCTCGAAGCTCTGCGGCGAGCGCGGCATCCGTCGTCGCATCGGTCGAGCGCGGACGTGTGCCCTTGATGGGGCGGGTGCGGATGGTCCCTCCGGCGGCATGCAGGAACTGCTCGGGACTCGCGCTCAGGAGAGACCGCGATCCGATGCGGACGAACCCGCCGTGGTGCGCAGGCGTGGCGATGCGGAGCCGGAGGTAGGCCGCGATCGCATCGTGCGTTCCAGGGACGGTGAAGCGCGTGGTGAGACACAGCTGATACGCGGTGCCCGCCTTGATGAGCGCACGGCAGCGCTCGATGAGCACCGCATACTCTTCTGGCGAGTGCCGGGCCTCCGCGAGCAGCCCCGCGTCGACGGCGGGCAGGCCCGGAGGCGACGGTGCGTCGGCTGCGGCGGCCACGGAAGCACACCACTCGTCGATCTGGTCCTCTCGGGCGATCGCCCACGCCGCACCGGATGCATGGTCGACGGCGACGACGTGCGTGACACGCATCCACGCACCGCCTTCGGACTCCCCCGCAGGAGCACCCGCGGCGGCGGCACCCGTCTCGTAATCGAACCAGCCGACCCAGCCGCCGATGAACGGCGGGATCCGCACATCGTCATCGTGCCCTCGCGCGACGTCGAGGCGCACATCGGTCGGTGCGGATGACGGAGTGCCGGTTCCGATGAAACTCCAGCCTTCTGCCGCGTCCGCACCGGCGTCGAGCCAGAACACCTCGTGCGCCCGAGCCGCGAGCGTCGTGAAGATCGTGACGGGATCCACGGGCTGCGTGAGCGGGCGGGTGATCAGGCGTTCGGGCACCTTCTCAGCCTAGAATGCCGGCCGAGCCCGTATCCTCGTGGCGTGGATGCCTTCCTGCTGTGGCTTCTCGACACCGTGCAGTCGATCGATCCTGTCGCGCGCACGCTCATCGCGGGAGCCGCCGTGATGCTGGAGACGAGCATCCTCATCGGCCTGATCGTGCCGGGTGACACTGTCGTGATCATCGCCTCGATGGGCGTCGCGAGTCCGCTCGAGGGCGTGGCCATGGTGAGCTCCGTCGTCGTCGGCGCCCTCATCGGCGAGAGCATCGGCTTCTGGCTGGGGCGCTGGCTCGGTCCGCACATCCGCTCCTCGTGGCTCGGACGCAGGATCGGCGAGCACAACTGGGTGCGAGCGGAGACGTATCTCGCCCGCCGCGGAGGCATCGCGATCTTCCTGTCGCGCTTCCTCCCCGTGCTGCACTCCCTCGTGCCCCTGACCGTGGGGATGAGCCACTACTCCTACCGCCGTTTCCTGGCCTGGACGGCGCCGGCGTGCCTGCTCTGGGCCGTCGCGTACGTCAGCGTCACCTCGCTGGCCGCGGGGAGCTTCCGCGAGCTCGTCGATCGCATGCACTTCGCCGGGTACATCTTCGTCGGAGTGATCGCGGTCTTCCTGCTGCTGATCGTCCTCGGCAAGAAGCTGCTCACCCGCCTGGAAGCGCGTCATCTGGACACCACGAACACGGGGGACATCACCGACGTGAAAGACTGAGGCAATGGCCTCAGCACCCCCGGCCCCCAGGATCCACTGGTTCGCCCGCCTCGAGCACCGCTTCCACGTGTGGCGGGAAGGCCGAGCGCGCCGTCGGGGGCGCAGCGCCACGGTGGTCCCGTTCCCGGGGTACGGCGGTCCTGGCTGGGTGCGCGTGGTCGGGCGGGTGCTCATCGTGCCGCCGCAGCGGCGCACCAAGAGCGGAGAGCTCGCGAGCGTGCGCGGCTGGCGCAGCTTCGTCGGCATCCCGGTCAGCTTCGCGAAGGTCATCGTGCACGTCGGCGACTCCGTGCACCACGTCGTCGCCGATCGCGGCGGCGTCATCGACACCGTCATCGATGCGACCCTGCCCCCGGGCTGGCAGACGTTCACGATCACCGTCGAAGATCAGGAGCCCGTCGAGGCGACGGCCTTCATCGTCGCCGAGGGCACCCGGTTCGGCGTCGTGTCCGACGTCGACGACACCGTCATGGTGACGGCACTCCCCCGCCCCTTCATCGCCGCATGGAACTCGTTCGTCGTCGATGAGCATGCGCGGCTGCCTGTTCCCGGCATGGCGGTGCTGCTCGACCAGCTGCTTCGCGAACACCCGGGCGCGCCGATGGTGTACCTGTCCACCGGCGCCTGGAACGTCGCACCGACGCTGCGCCGGTTCCTCGGACGCCACCTGTTCCCGGCGGGATCCATGCTCCTCACCGACTGGGGGCCCACGCATGACCGCTGGTTCCGCAGCGGCCGCGAGCACAAGCTCACCAACCTCCGCCGCCTGGCGACCGAGTTCCCCGATGTGAAGTGGCTGCTCATCGGCGACGACGGCCAGCATGACGAGGCGATCTACTCCGAGTTCATGGACGAGCACCCCTCATCGGTCGCCGGGGTCGCCATCCGGCGGCTGCTCCCCGCCGAGGCTGTCCTCGCCGGAGGGCGAGCGGGCAAGGAACCGCACTCGGAGCACGTCGCACCGTGGGTCAGCGCCGAGGACGGCGCTGGGCTCCGTGACCTCCTCAGTGAAGCCGGCATCCTGCGCTGACATGATCCTCACCCGCTCCGAATGGTCGGCCCGTGCCGAGGCTCACCGTGAACGGGCCGACGCCCTCACCGCCGGGCATCGCGCACGCGCCGCGCGGCGTGAGGCGCACCCCGTGTGGGATTTCCTCTTCACGTACTACTCGTACAAGCCGGCGCAGCTGCGGCGCTGGCACCCCGGTGCCGGAGTCGCCCTCGCAGATGCCGAGGAGCGGCGTGCGTGGCGCTGGTACTCCCCTGTCGGGTCCGCGGTCGCCCCTGACGCGGAGGCGTTCGCGGCCGACAAACCGGAGCTCGCGGCCCTCGTCGAGCGCATGCTCCGCCGTACCGCCTCACGCCCGGGCCAGTTCGGGTGCTTCGGCCTGCACGAGTGGGCCATGGTCTACCGCCAGGATGAGCATCGGCACCCGGTGCCTCTGCGTCTCGGGCAGGAGGGCACCGATCGGGTGGTCGAGACCCATGATCTCCGGTGTACGCACTTCGACGCGTTCCGCTTCTTCACCCCGGATGCCGTTCCCAGGAACCGCACCGCGCTGACGCGCGAGAGCCAGCCGCTGTTCGAGCAGCCAGGCTGCCTGCACGCCGGTATGGACCTGTACAAGTGGGCGATGAAACTCGGCCCCCTGGTGCCGGGCGAACTGCTTCTCGACGCGTTCGAGCTCGCGCGGGACATCCGGCTGCTCGACATGCAGGCAGCGCCGTACGACCTTTCGGAATGGGATGTCGCACCCGTGCCGATCGAGACGCCCGAAGGAAAAGCCGAGTATGTGCAACGGCAGAGGGCGTTCGCGGAGCGAGGCGCTGCGCTTCGTGCGGCGCTGCTCGACGTCTGGCTGGGCGGCTGAACGGACTCCGCCGACTCGACAGGGGCGGATTCGACACGGGCCGACTCGACAGGGGCCGACTCCACGCAGACGGCTCTGCGACGGGCCGACCGGCGCGCGCCCGTTCGTCAGTCCGCCGGCTCACACGACGGGCACAGCGACCAGTGGGCGAGGCCGGCCGACGAGCGCAGGCGCAGAGCAGCAACGCGGGTCGCCGCCTCGGCGAGTCGATCAGCCTGCAGTGTCCCCTGCTCGACGGCAGCGGTGATGCCCGCGGCGATGCTCCCGACGGTGTCGGGTGTCGACCCGGCGATCATGAGCACGAGGTCGTTCCCCGCCGCGATGGCCGCGACGGCGTTGGCCACGGGATCCGCGTAGGCGGGGATGCCGGAGGACTGCAGCATGCCGAGGTCGTCGGTGACCATGACGCCCTCGAAGCCCAGCTCGTCCCGCGCGATCTCATGCCAGCGTGCCGAGAGCGATGCCGGCGCCGCGTCGACCGCGGTGTACGCGAGATGTCCGAACATCAGGAGGGACGCATGCTCGCGGATCCCCGCGACGAAAGGCACCGCGTCGGCGGTGCGCCACTGATCGATGGTCTCCGACGTCGTGGGGATGGCGTGATGCGAATCGCCGGGCGCCGCCCCGTGCCCCGGGAAGTGCTTGAGCGTCGATGCGACGAAAGGCTCCTGCGCGCGCGTCGCAGCCGCCACGCGATCGGCGGCGCCCTGGGGGTCTGTCCCCAGCGCTCGACCGGCGATGAAGGAACCCGGATCGGCGGTGACGTCGGCCACCGTGCCGAAGTTCACGGTGATCCCGTTCTGCGCGACGAGAGACGCCCGCGCCGCGAACGCCGCGACGGTCGCGCTCGGCGGCTGCGACGCCAGGGCCTTCGGCGAGGCGTACGTGTCGGCGGCGAGCCGTGCGACGACTCCCCCTTCCTCATCGATCGCGATGAGCGGGGGGAACGACGCATCGATCACGAGTGCGTCGGTCACGGCTCGCACGTCGATGCCCGCCGGCGGGATGTTCGCCCCCATGAGGATGAAGCCGCCCCACCCCTGTGCCATGTAGTCGCGGAGCGTCGACGGGTCTGTGCTCGGGATATGCCCCATCACCACGCTCGCGGCCTGCTCGGCCGTGGTCATGCCTGCGACGAGCCTGGCCGCAGCCGCCTCGGGGCCGATGTCAGCGGCGTCGGCTCCGAGACGCGCCGTGCCGTGCTTCGCGGCAGACGCCCCCGGGGCGCCGAGCGTGCCGCCCGCCGCGGCCGACGGCACAGTGGCGAGGAGCACCGTCGCCGTGATGGCGCAGGCCCATGCCAGCGCGAGAGCGGCCGGGCGACGGAGCATCAGGCGTTCAGCGCTTCAACGATCGGCACGGACTCCCCCGGCGTGCCGTTGCCGAATCGGATCGTGCGTCCGATCGTCGACGGTGCGACCAGGGCCTCGGCGATCACGGCGGCGACGTCGCCCCTCGACACCTCACCGCGCCCCGGCGGGTCGAGCTGGATGCGCCCGGTGGGTGCATCCGAGGTCAGCGTTCCTGGCCCGAGCACCGTGCCGTCGAGGGGCACGCCGCGGAGGTGCTCGTCGGCGGCCCACTTGGCGTCGGCGTATGGGAAGAAGGAGGAGCCGTGCGGAACGCCGTGGTCTTGCGTCGATCCGAGCCACGACACCATGATGTAGCGCCGAACTCCTGCGTCGACGGCCGCGTCCATCGACCGGATCGCTGCATCGCGATCGACGGCGTACGTGCGCCTCGGATCTCCGCCTCCCGCTCCGGCAGACCAGACGACGGCGTCGTGGCCGCGGATCTGCTCCGTGATGCCGGTCACGTCGAGCGTCTCCACATCGGCCACCACGGCGTGCGCGCCGGCCGCTTCGACATCGGCGGCATGCGCAGGGTTCCGGATCACGCCGGTGACGGAATCGCCCCGGGCGGCGAGGAGCGGGATCAGCTGGAGAGCGACGCGACCGTGGGCGCCGAAGACGATGACACGGGACATACGCCCACCCTACGCGCGGTCGCCGACCTCAGGGCCGGCCCTGTGTGCTGTCGATGACGAACGCCTGCGGGTGGTCGGGAAGATACCGGACGACGATCGGCGAATCGGATGGCAGGTACGCGTCGCGGTCGGGGTACACCGACGGGGTGAAGAAGTTGCTCTCGAGGGTGTACTCGACGCCGGTCGACGTTGTGAAGGTCACCCAGTCGCCGTCGAGCGTCCCGGTCGTCGGCTGTCCGTGCTCGTAGATGTACGCGCGGGTGACGGGAACGCCCGTCAGGCTCAGGATGCCGATCACCAGGTTGGCCAGCATGAGGTAGGCCAGCACGCGGAAGACGATGCGCATCGCTCTGCCTGCGGTGGCTCCTCGGGAGGGTGCATCCTCGCGAAGGAGTCCTTCCCGCTCCCTGATGCGACGGAGCGCGGCCCCCGGCGTCGAGCGCGCTGCGGACAGGGCGAACAGCCCGAGAATCGAGAATCCCGCGATGAAGACCATGGCGTAACCGTGCGACGCGGGGAAGTTGACGAGCCAGATAAGCGTGTCGAGCACGGTCATCGTCCCTCCTCCTTCTCGATCGTGACGGCGACGGTCTGAGGATCCTCGCGGCGGTAGAACGCCCAGATGGGCGCGCCGACCTGGAATCGACCGATGGCCTGCGGATAGGCGAACACGGTCGTCTCCGCCTCCCACGTGGCGGCGCCCTCCGGTGCCATGAGCACCTTCAGAGCGAGCTCGCTCTGGCCTTCGAGACGCCGACCGGTGGGACGCACCTCGAGCACGGACGCCGGCACCTGAACACCGGTCGTGCGTGCACGGACCTGCCGTGGGTCGATGAGCCCACGGTCGATGCGCCACTGCAGCATGGCTTCACGCACGACGGGGTCGGCGAGGTCCGCCAGCTCGACCACGTCCTGATCCGACGTGCTGTAGCGGACGGGGACGGGAAGGCCGGGTTGCAGGGATGCGAAATCCGAGGCGTCGACGAGCATCCGCAGCTGCGCGACGAAGTCCTCGCCGTCGCGCGGCGTCACCCTGATGAAGATGTCGTACTGCGGGACATCGTTGACGGCGAGCCCGGTGCGCGAGATCTCGACGATCCGACCGACGCCGGTTTCGGCAGCTCCGCGGATCCTCTTGCGTCTGCCGAGCCCGGTCATCGTGCCGCCGAAGGTGAGGATCATCCCCCATGCGACGCCGATGAGGATCGGAGCCCCGAGGCCGTCCCCGCCCGAGAACGGAAGGATCGACTGCCTCTGGTCGACTCCGAACAGGCCCTCCCCCGTCCAGATGAGGAGCCACGCCGACAGCAGCAGCCAGACGATGAGGACGGCGATGCGGAGCATGCCCCCAGGTTATCGGCACGGGTCTCAGCTCTTCGTCGCGACCTGCGGAACCAGCATCCGCTGTACGCCCTTCGCGGCAGACCGACCGGCACGGTTGGCGCCGATGGTGCTGGCGGAGGGCCCGTAGCCGACCAGCTGGATCCGCGGGTCCGCCACAGCCGTCGTGCCTCGACCGTTGCGGTCGAGCTGGATCCCGCCGGCAGCGCTGCGCAGATGCAGCGGAGCGAGGTGACTGATCGCCGGACGGAATCCCGTGGCCCACAGGATGACGTCGACGCGCTCGAAGGAGCCGTCTGCCCAGCGCACCCCGTCGGGCTCGATCCTCTCGAACATCGGCCGCCGTGCCGCGTACGCGCCCAGCCGCTCCGCCTCCCGCTCCTGAGGTCGCAGCATGAGGCCGGTCACGCTGACCACGCTCTCGGGAGGCAGGCCCCGCGCGACTCGCTGCTCGACCAGGGCGACGGCCGCGGCACCCGCCTCCGGCGTGAACTCGTCTGTGCGCCACACGGGCTCTCGCCGCGTCACCCAGATCGTGTCGGTGATCGGCGCGAGAGCGCCGAGGAACTGCACGGCCGACGCACCCCCGCCGACCACCAGCACGCGCTTGCCCACGAAGTGCGCGGGGCCCGGATAGTCCACGGTGTGCAGCTGTTCTCCGAGGAATATCTCCATGCCCGGGTAGTGCGGCAGGAAGGGGTGCGTCCATGTGCCGGTGGCATTGACGAGGGTCCGTGTGCGCCACTCCCGCGCGCCGGCCTTCACGACCAGGATGCCCTCATCATCCTCGACGCGTTCGACCGTGACGGGGCGGATGACGGGGAGCCGGTGTGCCCGTTCGTACGCGCTGAACAGGGCGGGCACCGCGACGTTTGCGCGTCGATCATCACGCGGAGGAGCCGCGTCGCCGGGAAGCTCGGCCACGCCGTGCACGTCGCGCATCGTGAGGGCGTCCCAGCGATGGCGCCACGCCCCTCCCGGTTCGTCATCCGCGTCGAGCACGACATGGTCGATGCCGAGACGGCGCAGGTGGTACGACGACGAAAGACCGGCCTGTCCGGCGCCGATCACCACGCTGTCGAGGATGCTCACCCCACCGTCAACGCATCTCCCGTTCGTGTTGTTCCTCGGTCGTCGCCCCGTGGCCTCCGCGAAGGCGCGGGGCCGCAGGAACCGTCGTGGCGTCAGCCTCCGCTAAGCAGATCGCCGTGCACGACGCGATGACGCGGGTGCGGACATCGCCTCTGCTGCGCGCATGAGGGCTGCGACGGACTCCCTCGTGTCGTTTCGCCTGCACCCGATGACGATCGAACTGCGCCCGGCATCGCTGACCGGCACACATGCGATCCCCTCCGGTGGCAGCCCGACGAGTGACCGCGGGAGCACCGCGACGACCCGGCCGAGCCGGACCAAGGGGACCAGCTCGGCGACGGTCGCGATCGCGGGTCCCTCGGCGCCGTCGCCCGCCCCCTCCCACCGCGGGGACGCCTCACCGTCGAGGTCGCTGGTGGTGAGACTGGCGCGTGTGGCGAGACGATGGTCCGAGCGGAGCACGGCGACACGGTCTTCCACGTGCAGAACCACGGTCCTCAGCCCCTCCGCAGCTTCGAACGGCGTGTACAGCAGCGCCGCGTCGGCTTGCCCCGATCGCACGAGCTCCGCCCGCTGGGCACCCGAATGGAACAGGATGTCGACCTCTGTGGCGCCAGGATGGGTCGCGTACTCACCCAGCAAGTCCGAGAGCAACCCCGCGTCCCCGCCCGGCTTCATCGCCAGCCGGAGAGGTTCGGCGCCCCCTGCCTGACGAGCGGCCTGCACGGCCATGCGCATCGCGCTGATCGCGTGCCTGCCGTGCTGGAGCAGAGCCTCGCCTGCGGGGGTGAGCGCCACCGTCCGGCTCGTTCTCGCGAACAGTCGGATCCCGAGGCGCATCTCGAGGCGCTGAACGGCCTTGGACAGCGCCGGCTGAGCGATGTGCAACCTTTCAGCCGCGCGGCCGAAATGCAGCTCTTCTGCCACCGTGACGAAGTACCGCAACTCCCGGATCTCCACGTCATCCATTCCCCGAGGTTATCAGTATCATCCGCTCAGGTATTGGACGGGTTCGACCTGTCGCCGCTGTAGTTGAAGCATGTTCACACATACGATGCTTGTCTCCTTCGCAGATCCGATCTCCGACAGCGACCTCGACCAGTTCCTCACAGACATCGAAGCGACGATGCGGGACACGGGCGTGGTTCGGCGGTTCACGTCCGCTCATCACGTACCCGTTCCCGGTGAGGATGCGATCCCTGCGTTCATCGCCACCGCAGTCATGAGCTTCACGGTGGAGACGAGCGATGACCTCGCAACCCTGTTCGCTGCGCCGGGCGCGATCGAGGTGATCCACAGGTGGCAAGCCGATCACCCGTACAAAGTGGCGTGGGTCAATCACGAGGTTCACGAGTGAAAGTCTGCGCGGAGGGCCGGAAGCGGATCTCACCCGAGCCCGGGCAATCACCGCCGCCGAGGTACAAGATGGCCGTGATCACCTGGATCTCGGCGTACCCGCTGATCACGCTCCTGCTGTGGATAGGCCAACCGCTCATCGAGCGCGTGCCCGTCTACGTCACGACGCTCATGCTGTCTCTGATCCTGGTCTGCCTCCTCACGTTCGTCATCATGCCGATGATGACGAGGCTGTTCTCGCGCTGGCTGCGGGAAGACTAGACCTGCCCGGAACTCATCGCCGCGACGTCGGCGCACTCAACGCCAGGAACCGGTCGACGAGTCGGTGAGCCAGCGCGTGCTCAAGCGGGGTGGAGGACAGCAGCCTGGCCGCATAGATGGGCAGCAGGACGATCTCCACGAGATCGAGTGCCGACAGCACAGTGGGTTCACCGCGCCGTCGGGCGCGCGACAGCATCTCGTCGAGCGTGGCGAGGCGGCCTTGCAGGAGGTCGCCCGGCGCGCGGCCGTCCTGGACGGCACGCAGCAGTGCTGCCACGAATGGTGAGTGGCCGGGTTGGTGCGCGTTGAGCACGTCGATGACCTGCTCCGCCCAGCGGCAGAGTTCCGTGCGCAGGTCATCGGCCTCGTCGGGGATCGGACTGGCGGCGTTGAGTTCTTCGATCGCGAGGTCGGCCAGCAGGCCCGGCATCCCGCCCCATCGACGATGGAGTGTGGAGCGGTTCACCCCGGAGCGGCGGGCGACCTCGGATGTCGTGATCGACTCGGCTGACTGCTCTTCGAGCAGCTCGGAGAGTGCGCCGAGAGCTGCCGTGCGCACACGCGCGCTTCGGCCGCCTATGCGCTCCGTCACGGCATCCGTGTACATATCGCCACCTTAACACGCCAACTGTTGCATCAGCACTTTCGAGCATCTACTCTTAATGCGTCAACTGACGCGTTAGGGGCTGTGATGCAGGGCAAGAGTGATATCGAGAACTCGTCGCGACGCTGGTGGGTGCTGGGGGTGCTGGTGCTGAGTCTGCTCGTGGTGCAACTCGACACCACGATTCTGGGCGTGGCCGTGCAGCGGCTCTCACAGCCCGCACCGGATGGCCTCGGACTCACGCAGGGCGAGTTGCTGTGGGCGATCAATGCCTACACGCTGGTGATGGCGGGGATGCTGCTCACGACGGGGGCGTTGGCGGATCGGCTGGGGCGCAAGCGGGTCCTGCTGGGCGGGTTGGCGCTGTTCGGCATCGCCTCACTCTGGTGCGCGTTCTCCGCCAGCGGGCCGATGCTGATCGCGGGCCGCGCGGTGCTGGGCCTCGCGGCGGCGTTGGTGACCCCGACTACGTTGGCCATCATCACGCAGGTCTTCAGCAAGGAGGACCGTCCGCGAGCCATCGGCATCTGGTCCGGCGGTGTCGGTGTTGCCGTCGCGGTCGGGCCGATCGTCGGCGGGCTGCTGCTGGACCATCTGTGGTGGGGCTCGATCTTCCTCGTCAACGTGCCCGTGGTCGCCGTCGCCGTCGCGGCCATGGCGGTGATCGTTCCCGAGTCCCGCAACCCGAGACCTGGCCGCTTCGACGTTCCGGGCGTGCTGCTGTCGCTGCTCGGGTTGGCGCTGCTGGTGAACGGCATCATCGAGGGTGGGGACACCGGCGACTGGGCGAACCCGCGCGTCTGGCTGGTCGCGCTGGGTGGGGTGCTCATTCTCGTCGTGTTCGTGGCCTGGGAGTGTCGCGCGGCCGCACCCCTCTTGCCACTGGACTGGTTCCGGTCCCGTACGTTCACCGGATCGATCGCGGTGATGACGCTGGCGTTCTTCGCGATGCTCGGCGTCACCTTCACCATCGCGTTCTATCTGCTCAGCCTTCGCCGCCTGAGTGTGTTGAACACCGGGTTGCTCCTGCTGCCGCTGGCTCTGGCACAGCTCACGCTCTCGGCGTGGACTCCCGCGGTGGCGAGGCGATTCGGCGCGCGCGTCACCGGAGGCCTCGGGATGCTGCTGCTGACCACCGCGCTGCTGTTGTTCGCCTCATTCGGCATCGACACTCCGCTGTGGATACCAGGCATCGCGTTGTTCCTCATCGGCACCGGAATCGCGTTCATCATGCCCTCGGCCTCCGCCGCGATCATGGCATCAGTGCCGAAGGAACGCGCCGGATCGGCATCCGCGACCAGCACCGCGTTCCGGCAGGTCGGTGGAGCGCTCGGCACCGCTGCACTCGGTGCCGTGCTCACCGGCGTCTACCGCGCACAGATCGCCGGACACCTCGACGCTGTGCCTGCGGCGCTGCGCGATGTGGCCGCCTCATCCATTCAGGCCACCCAAGCCATTCTCGAAAGCGTCGACCGGCAGCTGCCCGAGGCCTCAGCGATTGCCGCGGCATCCGACGAAGCGTTCATCGCCGGATTTCACGCCTCTTCGGTCATCGGTGCCGCGATCGCTCTCCTCGGCGCTCTCCTGGCCGCACTCGTCCTCACGCCACCGCCTCGACCCCACGCCGACGATTCGCAGATCGGCGGGGCTGCGACGCAACATGAGCGATTCCGCCCGTGACAGAACGAGGACGACCGCCAATAGTGCAGAGGCGCTGATGGCGCGCAACTTCTTGAAGCGGCCGATGCGTCGGAACCGAGAGCCAGGCATCTTGACCGGCTCCTCCTGGTAGAGGAGTTGCTTGACGATCTCCTTCTGAATCTGGTTGGTCTTGGAATCGCCGCCGGGTTCGCCTGGGGCTCCCTCGAACCCGAGGGTGGAGAGCGACACCTGAACGACCTTGTCCTTGTGGTTCTCGGCGACCTTCTGGAGCACGCTGCTTTTTCCGACTCCGTAGCCACCGGTGAGCGCGATGTTCTTTATGTCGCCAGACCCTGGGCCATTGAGCCCACCGTCAATCGCGTCCACGTAGACCTTGTGGCTGTTTCCCTCGTACTTCGGAGTCAGCGCTAGAAGCGGCGACAGGGCCATCCCGCCGGGTGTCTCGGCCGTTGAAGAATCACGAGAGGCCATCAGCCGACTCTCCCCCCGCGCTTAGCCCAAAGAACCTTTCGAAGAACGCGCCGAGCTTCTGGATCACGCGTTGCTTCTTCTCGCCGTGGCCGCCGTCAGCGGAGAACCGCGACACTGGTGGCAGCACCTTTGTGATTGCGGTGCCGCTGGTGCGGATCTGTCCGTCGCGGAACGCGGTCTCGACGAAGACGCGGGTCTCGTCGGGGCGAAGGTTCTCGTCGGTGATGATCGTCTCGAGTTCGGCCCCGCGCTTGGCTGCGATGAACGCGCGCCATTCCTGGTCGATTTCACCGTCCACGGAGAGTGAGTCAACGAAGTCCTCGATGAGGTCTTTTTTGTTGCGGAGGGTCGGGCTGGCGTCAACGGCGCGGGAGATCTCAGCGCGGATCTCCTTATCGTCGCCGTCGCCGCGTTCGTCGCGGTACTTCTGTACGAGCATGAGGATGTAGTCGACGTTGATCTCGACCTGCTTGATCAGCTCGATCTCGAAGACGACGTCGTCGTTGATCTGTTCCTTGTCGGCGTCCTTGTCCTTGCGGAACTCCGCGTACAGGTCGAGGTAGACACTGCGGTAATCCTGACCCTGCCGGTCGGTGAGGATGGCGCTGCCGGTGAACTCGTCGAACGAGGTCAGGATGTTCTGGAGGCGCAGGATCGCTCCGAACAGCGCAATGAACTCCTTCTGAGCGGCTTCGCCGATGATCGGCTGCCCGAGCGGGAAGGTACTGAGTAGTTCGGTGACCTTCTCGGCGTAGTCGTTGTAGTACTCGCCATACGGCTTCAGGAGAACGACACCGCGGGCGTCCTTGTTGCCGAACAGCGCGATCGCGTCGTTCGTCTCTTCTTCAAGGTCGCGGAAGCTGACGATGTTGCCGTAGGTCTTGACGGAGTTCAAGATCCGGTTCGTGCGTGAGTACGCCTGGATCAGCCCGTGCGCGCGCAAGTTCTTGTCGACGAACAGGGTGTTCAGGGTGGTGGCGTCGAAGCCGGTGAGGAACATGTTCACAACGATGACGAGGTCGATCTCGCGGGTCTTGAGTCTGAGCGAGAGGTCCTTGTAGTAGTTCTGGAACCGGTCGGCGGAGGTATCAAACGACGTGCCAAACATGTCGTTGTAGTCCTGGATCGCATCTTCCAGGAACGACCGCGCGTCCATACTCAGCGCACCGGTGTCGAAGCCCTCTTCGTCAAGCGCGCCATCTTCGACGGCGTCGTTCGCACCATAGGAGTAGATCAGGCCGATCTTCAGTCGCTTGTCTGATGGCAGGCTTTCCTGCTGTAGTTGGAAGTGGTTGTAGTACGTTCGGGCGGCGTCGATGGACGCGGTTGCGAACAGCGCGTTGAAGCCACGCACGCGGCGCTCCCCGAGCGTGTCGTGCTCAGCACGCTTGGTCTTCTGATCGAAGTGCTCCAGCGTGTACTTCACGATCTCGCTGATTCGCTCCGGTGCCAGCAGCGCCTTCTCGGTGTCAATCGCCGAGACCTGCTTGTCGACGACATTGCCAACCTTGATGGTGTTGACGTAGTCGATCCGGAAGGGCAGCACGTTCTTGTCAGTGATCGCATCGACGATCGTGTAGGTGTGCAGCTTCTCGCCGAACGCCTGCTCGGTGGTCTTCAGCTGCGGGTTCCCGCCACTGCCAGAGTTCGCCGCGAAGATAGGCGTGCCTGTGAAACCGAACAGGTTGTACCGCTTGAAGGCCTTGGTGATCGCAGTATGCATGTCACCGAACTGCGACCGGTGGCACTCGTCGAAGATGATCACCACGTGCCCGTCGTAGATCGCATGCCCCTTGTTCGCGGCGATGAACGTCGAGAGCTTCTGGATCGTCGTGATGATGATCCGCGCACCCGGATCCTCAAGTTGTTTCTTCAGCACCGCGGTCGAGGCGTTCGAGTTCGCCGCCCCCTTCTCGAAACGGTCGTACTCGCGCATCGTCTGATAGTCGAGGTCCTTGCGGTCCACGACGAACAGCACCTTGTCGACGCTCGGCAGCTTCGACGCGAGCTGCGCAGCCTTGAACGATGTCAGGGTCTTACCGGAGCCGGTGGTGTGCCACACGTAGCCGCCCGCGGCGACGGTGCCGAGGGTCTTGTAGTTCGTGGAGATGTCGATCTTCTGCAGAATTCGCTCCGTCGCCACGATCTGGTACGGGCGCATCACCAACAGCATCCGATCAGCCGTCAGCACGCAGTACTTCGTCAGGATGTTCAGCAGCGCGTGCTTGGCGAAGAACGTCTTCGCAAACGCAGACAGATCCTGGATCGGCTTGTTCTGCGCATCCGCCCACCACGACGTGAACTCGAAACTATTCGACGTCTTCCGCACCCGCTTCGAACCGGCTGCCTCACTCAAGTGCTGGCGACGTGTGGTGTTGGAATAGTACTTCGTCAGCGTGCCGTTGCTGATCACGAACAACTGCACATACTCGAAGAGCCCGGAGCCTGCCCAGAAGCTGTCGCGCTGGTACCGGTCGATCTGGTTGAACGCCTCACGGATATCCACGCCGCGACGCTTCAGCTCGATGTGTACAATCGGCAGGCCGTTCACCAGCACCGTCACGTCGTACCGGTTCGAACGAGCAGAGCCACCTTCGCTCTGGCCGATCTCATACTGGTTGATCACCTGCAGACGATTGTTGTGAATGTTCTGCTTATCGATCAGCAGGATGTTCTTCACCGAACCGTCGTCACGCTTCAACAGCTGAACGTGATCCTCCTGGATCCGTACTGTCTTCTCGACGATGGTGTCGTTGCTGCTAGCGATCCGCTCCGAAAAGAACTGCTCCCACTCAGCGTCGGAGAACGTCACCGAGTTCAACGCCTCAAGCTGAGCACGCAGGTTCGCCACCAGCTGCGTTTCCGACGTGATCGGCAGATACTCGTACGCCTGCGACTCAAGCAGCCGGATCAGCTCACGCTCAAGCTCCGCCTCCGACTGATACGAACCAGCACCCACCGCGTCAGGGATGTACTCGGCAACAACCGTGCTCTCAGACGACACGGCGATCGGATCATACTTACGAGGAGTCACATCACTCATGCGGCAGCCTCCTCGAAGGTGAGCAGCGTGTCGCGGTAGTACTCGTACTGCTTACGTCGCGCGGCAAGCTCGGCCGGGAGACCAAAGCTCAGATCGTTCACAAGAGCATCGAACTTGTTAAGGATTCTGGCAATCCGCTGCTGCTCTTCAATGGATGGAAGTGTAATTTGTATCTTTGAGAAGTCGCTCTTGTTAATGATCGGCATTGTTCCGCCAGCCCGCTCTCCCTGCGCCCGAATCTTGCTGCGCATTGAGGTAAGAACGTGGAACACAAAATCCGCATCGACTCCGGGATTGAGAGTAAGGGAGTTGATCTGTTGGTTTGTTACGCACGCATTCGCATTAAGCACTGTCTTACCCATATCGGCACCAATACAGGTCACTAGCAACGAATTTTCAGGGACGATAGCTTTCGAAAGTGCTTCTGCCCCCGCATTGGAGAGTCGACGGGCGGGGCTTTGAACCCGTTTCATACCGTTCTTGATGTCAGACGGCGTGACGAAATCGAGATGGTTACCCCACGCGGAAGAGTCGGAGGACTTCGGTGTTCGTCCAGTCACGATTCGACCAAGCTCGCCTAGCTCTACTTGCTGACCAAGCGCTGCTGCGTCAGCGAGCAGCTCTGCTCGGTAGTGTTCGTACTGGCGGCGTCGGGCTTCCAGCTCCGCTTCCAGCTCCGCTTCCAGCTCCGCTTCCAGCTGAGTGAACTGGTCCAATACTCGCACGATCTCCCGCTGCACCTCGAGAGGCGGCACCGGAACCTGAAATCCGGAATAGATACCGATCCATTGCCGCGCGTGGTCTTGCGGCTCGTAGCGAATCGTCTGCATTACGTAATAGATGTACCGCAAACTGGCGCGACCCGCCTCTTTTGGCGTTAGCATCTTCATGGCCGAGGACTTGGCCTTAAAGGGAAAATCGACCCATTTGAATGCGGTCGTGAAATCGTCGAAGATAATCACCGGAGTTGCGGTCGATGCCGGATAAATGCCGTTCGTTTCGTCGGTTCGGCCAAGGACGAACGTCTGGCCTGCCGTGAGAACTGGCGTGGCGTAGGAGTCGCTGTATGCGGTTGAGTCGACGAGGTACTTAGTCGGCTGCTCATACGCGAGCAGCTTCCCGAGTTCCACGAACTCAACCCCTTCCGGGCAGAGTTCCGCGATCAGGTCGTCGATCCGGCTCACTTCGTGCCCTCCAGGTCGGCGACGATTTCGTCGATGGAGGTGCGGAGTTCTTGCTGGCGGGCGACGATGCGGGCGATCTCGGCGTTCAGTTCGGTGATGTCGATGACTTCGCGGGTGTCTTCTTGCTCGACGTAGCTGGACACGGCGATGTTGTAGTCGTTGGCGGCGATGTCTTCGTTCGACACGAGCGTCGCGACATGGTCGACGCTTTCGCGGGTGGTGAAGGTGTCGAGGATGTGCTGCTGGTTGGCTTCGGTGAGCTTGTTCTTGTTGCCGACGCGTTTGAATTCGGCGGATGCGTCGATGAAGAGCACTGCGTTGTCGGTCTTGGATTTCTTGAGCACGATGATGCAGGTCGCGATCGTCGTACCGAAGAACAAGTCCGGCGGCAGCTGGATGACGGCATCCACATAGTTGTTGTCGATGAGGTACTTGCGGATCTTGCGTTCCGCGCCGCCGCGATACAGCACACCCGGGAACTCGACGATCGCCGCGGTGCCGTTCACGGCGAGCCACGACAGGATGTGCATCGTGAACGCGAGGTCGGCCTTCGACTTCGGTGCGAGCACACCAGCTGGTGCGAAGCGCGGGTCGTTGATCAGCAGCGGGTTCGCGTCGCCGTCCCACTTGATCGAGTACGGCGGGTTGGAGACGATCGCCTCGAACGGTTCGTCGTCCCAGTGGGCGGGGTCGATGAGGGTGTCACCGTGGGCGATGTTGAACTTCTCGTAGTTCACGTCGTGCAGGAACATGTTGATCCTGGCGAGGTTGTAGGTGGTCAGGTTGATCTCCTGGCCGTAGAAGCCCTGTCGCACGTTGTCTTTGCCGAGGACTTTCGCGAACTTCAGCAGCAGCGACCCTGAACCAACAGCGGGGTCGTAGACCTTGTTGACCTGCGTCTTGCCGACCACGGTGATACGGGCGAGCAGCTCGGAGACTTCCTGCGGCGTGTAGTACTCGCCACCAGACTTCCCGGCGCTGGAGGCATACATCTGCATGAGGTACTCGTACGCGTCACCGAACAGGTCGATCGAGTTGTCCTCGAAGTTCCCCAGCGGCAGGGCACCAATCGCATCCAGCAGCTTCACCAGCTTCTCGTTGCGCTTGGCGACAGTGCCGCCGAGCTTCGAGCTGTTGACATCGAGGTCATCGAACAGGCCTTTGAGGTCGTCTTCGGCGTCGGTGCCGACGGCGGAGCCTTCGATGTTCTTGAAGACCCGTGCGAGAGTTTCGTTGAGGTTGGCGTCGTTGGCAGCACGCCTTCGGACGTTCTGGAACAGCTCGGACGGGAGGATATAGAAACCCTTCTCCTCGACCGTCTCCTTGCGTCCGAACTCTGCCTGGGCGTCGCCGAGTTGGGCATAGTCGAAGCCCGGGTCGCCTGCTTCGCGTTCGCTCTTGTTGATGTAGGCGGTGAGGTTCTCGGAGATGAACCGGTAGAACAGCATGCCGAGCACGTACGACTTGAAGTCCCAGCCGTCGACAGAGCCGCGGAGGTCGTTCGCGATGCGCCAGATGGTCTTGTGCAGTTCGGCGCGCTGTCCTTCTTTGGTGGTCGGTGCCATGTGTTCGTCTCCTGCGCCTGGGCGCGTCTTAAGTTATGGTTACGGGCTACCCTCACCGTAGCGCCAGGCACTGACATCGGTCGGGTGCC
This sequence comes from Microbacterium sp. XT11, assembly GCF_001513675.1. NCBI lineage: Bacteria > Bacillati > Actinomycetota > Actinomycetes > Micrococcales > Microbacteriaceae > Microbacterium > Microbacterium sp. XT11. The sequence continues at coordinate 2,899,568 of NZ_CP013859.1, forward strand.
ATGCGCGGCATGAGGCTGAGGGGCGATGCAGCCGGGAGCATGTGTCGCGTCGACCGGGCACTGCGATCTACCTGTGATTATCTCATGACCTGGCCTTTTCGAGAAGACCCTGTGGCCTCGGTCAGGCGTCACAGCTCCAGGCGAAGCCGTTGAAGAGGCCACCGTGGACGTCACGCAGGGTGAGGGTCGTGGTGCCTCGGGCGTCGAGCTGGACGCGGTTGTAGTCGTTGGCGGCGTGTGGGCGGGCGAACGGGCTTGTTCCCTCGAACTTCCAGATACTGGCGGGCTGGTCCCCGATGAACCCTATGCGGATGGTGAACAGCAGTTGGGCCGCCCCCTTCATTCGGTCCGGACGCTCTGTGAGTCGTCGGTTTCCATTTGATGGTTGCACTGCCGAGCGTACTCGACTGGGGGTAAGTAGCCGAGCGAGGAGTGCCGGCGGTGATGGTTGTACTCGTCCTTCCAGTCGCCGACCACGACCTGCGCGTGCAGCAGCGAGTAGAAGCTGTTGATGTTGAGGCACTCGTCACGGAGCCGGCTGTTGAACGACTCGACGTACCCGTTCCGCCACGGCGAGCCCGGTGGGATGTAGGACAGGCCGGTGCGGGTGCCTGCCCAGTCGGCCATCGCTTCGCTGATGAACTCCGGCCCGTTGTCCGACCTGAGCACCGCCGGGGGCGCCCCGGGCGACGACGAGGTCCTCGAGGTGGGCGGTGAGTCGGTCGGCGGTAATCGAGCGCTCCACCAGCCCACCGATGCATCAGCCGGTCCACGCGCCGCTTCGACACGGCCAGACCGCGTCGCCGCAGGAGCGCGGTCATCTTCCGCCGGCCATACATCGACTCCGGCGTCGCCTTCCCGTTCTCATCGACGCGAGCGGCGAGGATCGCGTCGATCACCGCCGCGTCCTCCAGATCGCGGTTGCTGGGCTGGGCGGTCTTCCAGGACCGATAGGTTCGCGCGGCGACCTTGACGCCCTGCTCCCGCAGGACATCGCAGATCGACTCGACCGCGCGGCCCTGGGCGCGCCGCTCGTCGATGAACGAGACGATCAGCGCTTTCGGGGGCCGAGCTCCCCGGCGAAGAAGACCGCCGCGTCCCGCAGGATCGCGTTGGCCTCACGCAGCTCGCGGTTCTCGCGCTCGAACTTGCGGATCCGCTCCGACTCGGTCGTGCTGACCCCCTGCCGGTCGCCGGCGTCGACCTGCGCCTGCCGCACCCACCGGCGCAAGCTCTCAGCGCCGAACCCAAGCCGCTTCGACACCGTCTCGCACGCGGTCGTGAAGTTCGGGTACTCATCGAGGTGATCGAGCACGAGCCGGATAGCGCGCTGCTTCGTCTCCGCCGGAATCCTCTTCGGCATGATCATCATCTTCCTTCCAGACTCGAAAGGAAGCGGCATCAAACCGGGGACGGTTCATCGATCGCGCTCGACATTGCCCAGCACGCTGGAAACACCTACCGGCAGGCCCCCGAGCACATCCGCCGCATGTTCAACCAGCTCCTCTTCGACAAACTCCTCGTCACTACCGACGACAACGGCCAGCACCACGTCGAGGGAACCTCCCGGGCACCATTCGACGTCATCTACAGCCCAGATACCCGAGCATTCGTCCACGAGGCACGACACGCACAGCACGACGCCATCCCCGACATCGCGGGGCAAACGAAAAAGCCCGCCGAAACCGGCGGGCTCTCCCTGGACGTACTGTCCGATCAGTTCATTGCTCTTGTCGAGGGTTCGAGTAAGAGCATCATGGTGGACCTGAGGGGACTCGAACCCCTGACCCCCTGCATGCCATGCAGGTGCGCTACCAGCTGCGCCACAGGCCCAGATGCTTCCCCGCCTCAGCGGGGCAACTCGAAAAGCGTACTACAGGAGGCGTGGCGAGCACCAATCGGGCACGGGAGCCCGGGCGCGTCGCACCCGATGCGCGCCGAGTCGGTCGACGTCGCTGCTAGCCAGACCAGATCACGCGGTCAACCCTCTCGCGCTCGCACCGGTCGCCCACCTAGCGTGTCGGCCACCTCATGAAAGGAGTGCACCATGACCAACCCCACTCCCCCAGTCCTGCCGTTTCCCGACGATGACGACAGCACGGATGACGACGTCGCGACGCGGGAGGTCGACGGCGAGGAGACGCTCGATCCGGATGCGGATCCGGATGCCGTCGACAGCGCGGAGGCCGACCGTCTCGCGGCAGAGGGCGGGGATGACGACGACGGCCGGTGAACGATGATCGCGCCCGCACCGTCGCGGAGCGATCGACGCCACCCCGAGGAGGAAACGAAGGATGCCGCCGCGATCACGCGACGGCATCCTGCCCCTCCGGTGTCGGTCGCAGACTCAGTCGGCGACCAGTGGCGGGAGGGGCGGGATCGAGATGGGACGCGTCGCGCGACTCGTCCCCTGAATCCGTTCCACCTGCTCCAGCACTTCGAACGGCGACCCATAGCGGATCGCGAGTGGCAGATCCCGCAGCCACACGACCTCGACCTCCGTCGGTGCGAGCTCGTAGACGCAGGCCACCACATGCCGCGTATCATCCTGCGGGAAACGCAGGTCGTTGATCACCCACTCCGACGGGGTGATGCGACGCAGAACGTAACGCGGATCAGGATCAACAGACATCTGACAGCCCTCCAAGAATCTCCCTGGAAGAGAGTCTGCGGGTCGGCGGTCATCCCGAAAAGACCCTTGACATCCTGCCCGCCCTCCGGGCGGATTCGCTCTGTGGTCGCGCTCAGTGCGCGGGACGGATGCTGAGATCCGTCAGGGTCGCGTCGTCGGGCAGGTCGAGAGCCGTCAGGATCGTCGTCGCCACCGACTCGGGTGCGATGTAGCGCGACGCGTCGTACTCACGCCCCTCCTGCTGGTGCACCCGCTCCTGCATCGGCGTGGCGGTGCGCCCGGGGTAAATCGACGTGACCCGCACACCGTGCTCCGCCTCTTCGGCACGCAGCGCGTCGGCCAGTGCCCGCAGCCCGTGCTTCGATGCGGCGTACGCCGACCAACCTGCATTCGCATGCAGCCCGGCTCCGGAGTTGACGAAGACGACCCGGCCGCGTGATACCCGCAACAGAGGGAGCATCAGTCGCGTGAGCTCCGCGGGGCCAAGGAGGTTGACCGCGATCTGCCGCTCCCACAGCGAAGCCGGGAGTTCAGCGACGGATCCGAGGTCGACCACGCCGGCGACGTGCACGAGCGAATCGATGCGGTCCGGCAGTTGCTGCGTCGACAGCGCCCACGACAGCCTGCCGGGCTGCGCCAGGTCCCCGACGAGCGTTTCCGCGCCCGGGAGCTCCGTCGCGATCGCACGCGCACGACCGGCGTCCCGTGCCAGCAGCACCACGCGGTCACCCCGCTCGATGAGCCGACGCGCCACGACCGAGCCGATTCCCGACCCGGCCCCCGTGATGAGGTGGGTGCGCATGTCAGGCCGGGTCGACCGCGTGGTCCGGAAGGTCGAACGGGACGACCGGGCAATCCTTCCAGAGCCGCTCCAGGCCGTAGTACACACGCTCCTCCTGGTGGAACACGTGCACGATGAGGTCGCCGAAGTCGAGCAGGACCCACCGCGCCTCTGCGCGGCCTTCGCGGCGTACCCGCTTGTGCCCGGCCTCGACGAGCTTGTCCTCGACCTCGTCGGCGATCGCGGCGACGTTGCGCTCGCTGTTCCCCGTGACGAGCAGGAAGATGTCGACCAGCGGCAGCGGCTCTGAGACGTTGAGCGCCACGAGGTCTTCGCCGCCCTTCGACACGGCGGCGTCGACGGCGATCTGCAGCATGTCTGCAGCGTTTTCAGGTGATTGCATCAGAGCACATTCGTGGTGAAGGCGACGACCAGGACGACGCCGAGCGCAAGCGCAAGACCACCCGCCACGATCGCCAGGATGAGCATGAGTCGGTTGCCCTTCTCCGGAGCCGGAGGCCGGATGACCTCGCCGGCGGGCTTGATGGTGCTCACCGCCGAACTGGCGGCGATGGGCGTGGGTGACGACGCCGGCGGCAGTTCGCCGTCGATGAGCACGGCGTCCACTTCCTTGCCGTCGGCGGTGCCGTGGGCGTGCCCCTGGGAGCCGAGCCCCTGCGGCAGCTCGTACGAGCCGGTGACGAGGATCTCCCCTGTCGACGCGACCGGCCCCGACAGCGAGCCTTCGCCGGGCGGCGGGTTGAAGATGAGGGTGTTGGACGCGACGTGGGACCCCGCAGAGTCACCCGCGCCCAGGATGTCGTCAAACGATGATGGCGTCGACGCCGGCACTGCAGAGTCAGAGAGCACTCCGCTGCCGAACGTCGGGCTGACCGTCGGGCGTTCGCCCGTCTCGACGACCTCGTCCTCGGCCGGGCCGCTCGCGTCGTGCTCCTCATCCGACGCCGTCGCCTCTGCGCTCTCGACACCAGGGGCGCCGGCCACGGGATTCGCCCCCTCCTGCTCGTCCGCCACGTCTTCGCTCGCGTCGGGCGCGAGCGGAACGTCACCGACGGTGTCGGCTGCGGCAGACGCGCTGAGCGGAACGATGTCGACGGGCTCGTCGGGCTCGTCGTCAGCATCCTCATCGGCGGTCTCGGCCACGGTCGGGAACTCCGGGACGGCCGAGACGAGTTCCGGCTCCGCAGCGTCGGCAGCGCTCTCGGATGCGCCGTCCGCCCCGTGGGGCGCGGCCTGCGGGGCCTCGGGGACGACCGGAGCATCGGCGTCCTCGATCGAGGGGGCGGCGTCCGTCGCGGAGGTCGGCGCACCGTCGCCCCCGAGCACGGGAACGGATGCGGTCTTGATGCGCTCCTGCTCTCGCGCCTGTCGCCGCGTGAGCGGAACGGCACGCACGTCGACGTCCGTGTCGCGGGCAGGCACAGGGGCGACCTCGACGGGCTGGGCGGGGCGCGGGAGCGGAGGCACGGGCGGAGCAGGCGGGGCCGCGGCGGCTGCCTCCTCTGCGGTGATGACAGGAGTCGCTCCCGTCAGCCGGATCTCCCGCAGCTGCTTTCGCGTGAGCGGACCCCGACCCTGCTGATCCGATGTACTCATGCCTTGCTCCGATACAGATGATGCTTCGCGATGTATTGAACGACTCCGTCGGGAACGAGATACCAGACCGGCTCGCCATCGTGCACGCGTTCGCGGCAGGCGGTCGATGAGATCGCCAGCGCCGGCACCTCCAACTGACTGACGTCGCCGCTCGGGAGGCCGTCGGTGCTCAGGACATGACCTGGGCGCGAGACCGCGACGAAGTGGGCCAGCTCCCACAACTCATCATGGTCCCTCCAACTGAGAATTTGCGCTACGGCATCCGCTCCGGTGATGAAGAACAGCTCGGCGTCCGGACGCTCCTTCTTGAGGTCCCGAAGCGTGTCGATCGTGTAGGTCGGTCCTCCGCGGTCGATGTCGACCCGGCTCACGGTGAACTGCGGGTTGGATGCCGTGGCGATCACCGTCATGAGATAGCGATGCTCGCTGGGCGTGACGTCCGACTTCTGCCACGGGTGCCCGGTCGGCACGAAGATGACCTCATCGAGACCGAACGAGTGCGCGACCTCACTGGCGGCTACCAGGTGACCGTGATGGATCGGATCGAACGTCCCGCCCATCACGCCGATGCGCGGAGGGCGCGAGGTCGTTGTGCTCATGCGGGCTAGTGGCCGTGTCCTGCCTCGTGGCCCTCGTTGCCGTGCTTGGCTGCCCAGGCCTCGGCCTTGGCCGAGTGACGGTTCGCGACGTTCTTGTACGAGAAGGTCACCAGGGCCAGGAAGGTGAACACGATCGCGGCGATCACACCGAAGATCAGCGTCTCGAGCGCGACGTTGCCGTGGTGCTCGGTCTCTGCAGCGGCCATCGCGACCTGTGCGATGAGGTTCATCCTGACTCCGTTTCGTGGCCTTCGGGCTGGACAGCGTCCTCCAGTCTAGCCCTCAACCGCGCGTCTGCCCCGCTCCACGCGCGAGCCATTTCGTGCTGGTCAGCTCCGAGAGCCCCATGGGGCCCCGAGTGTGCAGCTTCTGGGTCGAGATGCCCACCTCGGCACCGAAGCCGAACTCGCCTCCGTCGGTGAACCGCGTCGACGCGTTGGCCATGACGACGGCGGAGTCGACCTCGGCGAGGAACCGTTCGGCGTTGCGGGTGTCGGTCGTGACGATCGACTCGGTGTGACCCGTGCTGTAGCGGCGGATGTGGTCGAGCGCATCGTCGAGCGAGTCGACCACCTTCATGGCGATGTCGAGGCTCAGGTACTCGGTGCGCCAGTCGTCCTCCGTCGCCGGGATCACGTTCGAGACGAGCCCCGCGACGACGTCGTCCCCGTGGATCGCGACGCCCTCGCTCTGCAGTGCGCTGGCGACCAGGGGCACGAGACGCGGCGCAGCCTGGCGGTGCACGAGCACCGTCTCGACGGCGTTGCACACGCTCGGCCGCTGGATCTTCGCGTTCACGACGATGTCGCGCGCCCAGTCGTCGGGGGCGCTCTCATCGAGCAGGATGTGGACGTTGCCCGCCCCGGTCTCGATGACCGGCACGGTCGATTCGGTCACCACGGTCTCGATCAACCCTGCGCTCCCCCGCGGCACCAGCACGTCGACGTACCCGCGTCCGTGCATGAGCGCGCGTGCGCCGTCACGGCCGAAGTCATCGACGGTCTGGATCGCTTCGGGCGTCACTCCGACGCTCTCGAGGGCCTCGCGCATGACGGCGACGAGCACGGTGTTCGACTCGAGTGCCGCGCTCCCGCCGCGGAGCACGACGGCGTTGCCCGAGCGCAGCGCCAAGGCGGCGATGTCGACCGTCACGTTCGGCCGTGCCTCGTAGATGGCGCCTACGACTCCGAACGGCACGCGCACCTGCTCGAGCGCGACACCGTTCGGCATGCGGTGACCGCCGACCACCTGGCCGACCGGGTCGGGAAGTGCCGCGACCTCCCGCACCGCCGACGCCAGAGCGGCCACGCGCTTGTCGTCGAGGCGCAGACGGTCGATCAGCGAGTCGCCGATGCCCTCGTCGCGGCCCCGCACGACGTCCTTCTCATTGGCGGCGATGATGCGCGCGGCATTCGCTTCGAGAGCCGCGGCGATCGCTTCGAGCGCTGTCGCCTTGTCGTCGCTGGTCAGCGCGGCCGTCGCGCGTGAGGCCTCTTTGGCGCGCTCCAGGCGCACCTGCGGGGTCTGGTCGGTCATCGCCCCAGTCTAGGAGACGACGGGTTCGAACCAGGTCCCTATTTCGGCGCCGGAGAGCGCCTGATCGACGAGGTCGGCGCTGGTCACGAGGACGCCGATGCCGGATGCCGCGGCGAGCCGGGCCGCGGAGACCTTCGTGGCCGCGCCGCCCGTTCCTACGCTGTTCACGACCGTCGAGCCGAACTCGAGACCCGTGAGATCGGCATCCGGGGCGACGACGTCGATCGGCTGCGCGCCCGGGTCGGTCGGCGGCTTGGTGTACAGCGACTCGATGTCGCTGAGCAGCACGAGGGCGTCGGCCTCGATGAGCTGGGCGACGAGGGCGCCCAGCCGGTCGTTGTCGCCGAAGCGGATCTCCTGGGTCGCCACCGTGTCGTTCTCGTTCACGATGGGCAGCACTCGCAGGCCCAAGAGCCGCTCCATGGCGCGTCGGGCGTTCGAGCGCGAGGTCGCGTTCTCCAGGTCGCCTGTGGTGAGCAGCACCTGCCCTGCCACGATGCCGAACGGCCGCAGCGCCTCCTGATAGCGGAACACGAGGATGTTCTGCCCGACGGCCGCGGCCGCCTGCTGCGTCGCCAGGTCGGTCGGCCGCGCGTCGAGCTTGAGGAAGGGGATGCCGGTGGCGATCGCCCCGGACGACACCAGGACAACCTCGGTGCCCCGCGCATGAGCGCCGGCCAGGGCGTGCACGAGCATCGGGATACGCCATGACGACTCGCCGCTGATCGACGAGGATCCCACCTTCACCACGATGCGGGAAGCCGTGGCGAGGTCGGCCCGCGTCCGCGCGGTCACTCCGCGTCCTCGCGGTAGGTCGCGAGCCGCTCCGCCTCCAGTTCGGCCCGCGCCTGGGCCTTGGCGTCCATCCGCTCGTAGTACTGCTCGCGGCGCTCGGACGTCGTCCGCCGGCCCTGCGGGGCCAGACGCGGATCGGTGCCTCGCGGTGCGGTCATCAGCTCGGCGGCGGAGCTCATGGTCGGCTCCCAGTCGAAGACGATGCTGTCGCCCTCGCCGATCACGACGGTCGAGCCCTGCACGGCACCGAGGCGGAACAGCTCGTCTTCGACCCCGAGCTTCTCGAGCCTGTCGGCGAGGTAGCCGACGGCCTCCTCGTTCTGGAAGTCGGTCTGCTGCACCCAGCGCACCGGCTTCTCGCCGATGATGCGGTAGACGTTGCCGTAGGTTCCGCCCTCGACGCGGATCGTGAAGTCCTTCTCGGCGCCCTTGGGACGGATGACCACGCGTTCCCGCGGCACCTCGGCGGCAACCTCGGCGCGGTGCTTCTCGACGATCTCGCCGAGCGCGAAGGTGAGTGGACGGAGACCTTCGTGCGACACCGTGGAGATGTCGAAGACACGGTAACCCCGAGCCTCGAGTTCGGGCCGCACCAGATCCGCGAGGTCGCGCGCCTCCGGCACGTCGATCTTGTTGAGCGCGACGAGCTGCGGACGTTCGAGCAATGGAGTCTGCCCCTCGGGCACCTCATAGGCCCCGAGTTCGGCGAGGATCACGTCGAGATCGGAGATCGGGTCGCGTCCTGGTTCGAGAGTGGCGCAGTCGAGAACGTGGAGCAGGGCGGAGCAGCGCTCGACGTGACGCAGGAACTCCAGACCGAGCCCTCTACCCTCGCTGGCGCCCTCGATCAGACCGGGGACATCCGCCACCGTGTAGCGGAAGTCGCCCACCTGCACCACGCCGAGGTTGGGGTGAAGGGTGGTGAAGGGGTAGTCGGCGATCTTCGGTCGAGCCGCGGAGATCGCGCTGATCAGACTGGACTTCCCCGCGGACGGATAGCCGACGAGAGCGACGTCGGCGACCGTCTTGAGCTCGAGGACCACGTCGCCCTCGAAGCCCGGCGTGCCGAGCAGTGCGAAGCCGGGGGCCTTGCGCTTCGGCGTCGCGAGAGCCGCATTGCCCAGGCCGCCCTGCCCGCCCTTCGCCACGACGAAGCGCTCACCCGGCACGACGAGGTCTGCGAGGATCTCGCCCTCGGGGGTCTTGACCACGGTGCCGACGGGAACCGGGAGCTCGACGTCCTCACCGGCGTACCCGGAGCGGTGGTCGCCCATGCCGAAGCCTCCGTTCGGCGAGGTGCGGTGCGGTGAGTGGTGGTACGACAGCAGCGTGCCCGTCTGCGGGTCGGCGACGAGAACGATGTCGCCGCCGTCTCCGCCGTTGCCGCCGTCGGGACCACCCAGCGGCTTGAACTTCTCGCGATGCACCGAGACACAGCCGTTGCCGCCCTTACCGGCGCGCAGGTGCAGCGTCACGGTGTCGACGAAGCTGACCATGTCTCTCTCCTCGATGACGGCCCCGATGCCGCGGGGCGTGGATAGACGAATTCGGGGCGAGCCGAAGCCCGCCCCGAACCGGATGTCTCGTGTCGCGCTGCGGTCACTCCGCAGCGGCGACGATGTTGACGACCTTGCGGCCGCCCTTCGCGCCGAACTGCACCGCACCCGCGGCCAGAGCGAACAGCGTGTCGTCGCCACCACGGCCGACGTTCACGCCGGGGTGGAAGTGAGTGCCACGCTGGCGGACGATGATCTCGCCGGCGAGGACCTGCTGGCCGCCGAAGCGCTTGACGCCGAGTCGCTGTGCGTTGGAGTCACGACCGTTGCGGGTCGAGCTCGCGCCCTTTTTGTGTGCCATGACCTGTCTCCTCGGGTCTTACTTGATGCCGGTGATCTTGACGCGCGTGAGCTCCTGGCGGTGGCCCTGACGCTTCTTGTAGCCGGTCTTGTTCTTGTACTTCTGGATGACGATCTTCGGGCCGCGGAGGTTGCCGATGACCTCGGCGGTGACCTTGACCTTCGCCAGCTTGTCAGCGTCGGTGGTCACCGTGGCGCCGTCGACGAGCAGCACTGCGGGCAGCTCGATCTTCTCGCCCTGGGCAGCCTGAACACGGTCGAGCTGAACGATCGTGCCGACCTCGACCTTCTCCTGCCGCCCACCGGCGCGCACTACTGCGTAAACCACTTCATACCTGTTTCGTTGGGGAGCGCGAGGCTCCGAGAATCTCACGGGAAGACTGTTGCTTGCGTGCGTCGCGGAGCGACGGGTGCGAATACAAGACTTTCCGCTCCGACCGGCGAGGTCGATGCGGCCTACGCACCAAGGGACTACTTTACCGGATGCCTAGGCGCGGCGCAAAACGTCCGGAGGCGCGTGTCCGGCCCTAGGCTGGCGACATGACCGTGCTCGTCGACGACCCACGCTGGCCCGCCCACGGACGCCTCTGGGCGCACCTGGTGAGCGATGCGAGTCTCGACGAGCTGCACGCCTTCGCGCGCGCCAACGAGGTGCCGGCGCGAGCCTTCGACCTCGACCATTACGACGTGCCGGAGGAACTGGTCCCCCGGCTGGTCTCCGCAGGCGCCGAGCGCGTCGACGGCAAGGAGCTGGTGCGCCGCCTGATCGCCTCAGGCCTGCGCATCCCCGCTCGTGATCGGCGCTGACGTCTCCGTGTTCACGGAGATCGGCGTGCCGGTCAGCGCCGCCGTGGTCACCCTGCGTCGCGCGCGGCCCTGACCCGGTGCCTTCGGCTCCGGCAGCGCGTCGAGAACGGAGTCGAGCAGCTGTTCGGCCGGGGTCTTCGGCCCCTTGCGCTCGCTCCCCCGCTTCTTGCGGGACTTCTTCGCGCGCTCGGGGACGATCGACTCGGTCTGCACGGTGACCGTGACGACCTCCTGCTGCCCTTCGGCCGGTGGTGCGATGGTCGAGGCGGCGATCTGCGCCAGTGCCGTCTTCGCACCCTCTGGGATGACGTGTGTCGTGCCCGCCACCGGCTGAGAGCTCTGGCTCTGCCCGTTCCCGCCGCGCTGGCGACGGTTCGACGAAGAGTTCCCGTTCGACGAGGAGCGGTGCTTGATCACGGGGTCGTGGTGCACGATCACCCCGCGCCCTGCGCAGACCTCGCATGCCTCACTGAACGTCTCGAGCAGACCGAGCCCGAGCTTCTTGCGCGTCATCTGCACGAGGCCGAGCGAGGTGACCTCGGCGACCTGGTGCTTCGTGCGGTCGCGGCTCAGGCACTCGATGAGCCGGCGCAGCACGAGGTCACGGTTGGATTCCAGCACCATGTCGATGAAGTCGACGACGATGATGCCGCCGATGTCACGCAGACGCAGCTGCCGGACGATCTCCTCCGCGGCTTCGAGATTGTTCTTGGTGACCGTCTCCTCGAGATTGCCGCCCGAACCGACGAACTTGCCGGTGTTGACGTCGACCACGGTCATCGCCTCGGTGCGGTCGATGACGAGCGAACCGCCAGACGGCAGCCAGACCTTGCGATCGAGCGCCTTCTCGATCTGTTCGGTGATGCGGAAGGCGTCGAAGGGGTCCACCTCGTCCGTGTACGGCTCGACGCGCTCGAGCAGGTCGGGAGCGACGCTCTCGAGGTAGGCCGTGATGGTGCGCTGCGCATCCTCGCCCTGGATGAGCATCTTGCCGAAGTCCTCGTTGAAGACGTCACGGACGATCTTGACCAGCAGATCCGGCTCGGCGTGCAGGAGCGCGGGCGCCTGCTGCGTCTCGACCTGCTTCTGGATGTGCTCCCACTGGGTCGTGAGCCGCTGCACGTCACGCGTCAGCTGCTCCTCGGTTGCCCCCTCCGCCGCTGTGCGGACGATGACGCCGGACGACTCGGGCAGCACCTCCTTGAGGATCCGTTTGAGCCGCGCACGCTCGTTGTCGGGGAGCTTCCGGCTGATGCCGTTCATCGATCCGCCGGGAACGTACACGAGGTAGCGGCCGGGGAGGGAGATCTGGCTCGTCAGCCGCGCGCCCTTGTGGCCGACCGGGTCCTTCGTGACCTGCACGAGCACACGGTCCCCCGGCTTGAGCGCCAGCTCGATGCGACGGGGCTGGTTGCCGGTCTCCACGCCGTCCCAGTCCACCTCGCCGGAGTACAGCACGGCGTTGCGTCCGCGCCCGATGTCCACGAACGCGGCCTCCATGCTCGGCAGCACGTTCTGCACGCGACCGAGGTAGACGTTGCCGATCAGCGACGCATCCTGGTTACGGGCGACGTAGTGCTCCACGAGCACGCCGTCTTCGAGCACGCCGATCTGGGTACGGCCGTTCTTGGAGCGCACGACCATCTTGCGGTCGACGGACTCGCGGCGCGCGAGGAACTCGGCCTCGGTCACGACGGGACGACGGCGCCCGGCGTCACGCCCGTCGCGTCGGCGCTGCTTCTTCGCCTCGAGACGCGTTGAGCCCTTGATGGCCTTCGGCTCGGTGATGTACTCGACGACGCGCTGCCGCTGGCGCGGCTCGGAGCGCTCATCATCGGAATCGGAGCCGCCCCGGCGGCGCCGACCGCGACGGCCGGATGCCGGCTCCTCCTGGTCACGGGCGACGTCTCGGTCGCGGCCGGGGCGTGCGGGGAGCGGCACGATCTCCGGTGCGTAGAAGTGCAGCTGGGTGGACACCCGCGAGACGAAGACCTCGGGCAGCAGCCCCAGCGACACGGCCGTCACCGGTGCGGGCGGCTCGGGCTCGGAGACCTCGGGAGTCCCCGACTCGGGAGTCGCCGCCTCCGGAGTCACCGTCTCGGCCACCGGCTGGGCGGGGGCGGCATCCGCACCATCCGCGTCAGCCTCCACCCCGGCACGCTCGTCCTCGGTCGACGGGGCCTCGGCGGGCTCAGCTTCGGCGGGCTCAGCCTCGGTCGACTCGGCCTCGGCAGGCTCAGTCGCACTGGCGTCAGCTTCAGCAGCCTCGACCTCAGCAGGCTCGGTCCCGGCGGTGTCGGCCGGCGAATCGCCCAGCGGTTCCTCGCTCGACCGCGCCTCCTGCGACGGCGCGCCGGCTGCCTCGTCGTCTCGGCCAGCCGTCACCTCTGCGGGCGCGTCGGCATCCGCAGGGAAATCGAGGGTAGGGGCGTCGTAGTCATTGTTGTCATCAGCCATCTCTGGCGTACTCCTCGCGCGGGGCATCTCGTGCTCCGCGAAATCTCATGCGGCACCCGCTGGTGCCGCGAACTCACTCGGCGTGCAACCGGCTCTCGGCTCTGGTCACGTGGGGCATACGGCCCCGAAGTCTGCGTCGATGCGTGCCGCGGCAGGTGCCGAGCGATGCATCACACGCCATTATCGCACCTCGCGTGCCCGTTCGCGGCATCCGTTCACCGGAACGGCACCGTGTTCGCGCCGCGCCGGGCCCGCGCCTCACGTCACGCCCATAGCAATCGCTGTGATAATCCACATATGAGCGAGCAGCGCACCCGCCCCACCGTCTACGCCGTCTGGCTGATCATCGCGAGCATCGTGGGGTGGTTCGCAGCATTCCAGCTCACCGTCGAGAAGTTCGCGCTGCTCGAGAAGCCCGACACAGCGCTGAGCTGCGACTTCAGCGCGTTCATCCAGTGCGGCAAGAATCTCGAGTCCTGGCAGGGGTCGGTGTTCGGCTTCCCCAACCCGATCCTTGGCCTGACGGGCTGGATGGCCCCGCTCGTCGTCGGCGTCGCCCTGCTCGCGGGTGCCCGGTTCCCCCGATGGTTCTGGGCCCTCTTCGGCGCAGGCATCACGTTCGCCTTCGGATTCGTCTGCTGGCTCATCTCGCAGAGCATCTACGACCTGGTCGTGCTCTGCCCGTGGTGCATGGTCACCTGGGCTGTCACGATCCCGACCTTCTATGCCACGACGCTCCAGCTCATTCGGAACGGCACCTTCACTTCCTCGGCGAAGGCACAGGATCGTGCGCGGCGCATGATGGCCTGGGTTCCGCTGGCCACGATCCTCACGTTCGCCGTCATCGTCGTGATGGCGCAGAGCTACGGCATAGACGTGATCGGCGAGGTGTCGCGGCTCTTCTTCTGACGCCGCACCGCTCCGCAGCCTGCGGCGCCGCTCCGTGCGCACCGCACAGCGCGCACGGCCGCATGCGGCGGCACTCCGGCCTCTGCGACGACGAAGGCCCTCCCGCGAGAGCGGGAGGGCCTTCGTCCGATCCGGCTCAGTCGAACCAGATGCTCAGCTCGCGTGCTGCCGACTCGGGACTGTCCGACCCGTGCACGAGGTTCTGCTGGACCTTCAGACCCCAGTCGCGACCGTAGTCGCCGCGGATCGTTCCGGGCGCCGCCGACGTCGGGTCGGTGGTGCCCGCGAGAGACCGGAAGCCCTCGATGACCCGGTTCCCCGCCAGGCGGATGGCGACAGAAGGCCCCGACATCATGAACTCGAGCAGCGGCTCGTAGAAGGGCTTGCCCTCGTGTTCGGCGTAGTGGGCGGCGAGGCGGTCACGGTCGGGCTCGACCAGGCGGATGTCGACGAGGGCGTAGCCCTTCGCCTCGATGCGCGCGAGGATCGCGCCGGTCAGGCCGCGGGCCACGCCGTCGGGCTTGACGAGGACGAGGGTTTCTTCGGTGGCCATGTCATTCACTCTCTGTCTGAGTCGGAACCTGCGGCTCGGCCGGGCGTCGCGCGTCCAACCGGGCCCCCATGATCGTCGCATACGCCCACATGCCGCCGAAAATCAGCACGACGAGCAGGATCGCCGGAACGAGGAAGGCCGACAGCGCGATGATCGCCTGGATCACCCACCCCGCGGTGATGGCCCACGGCGCGGTGATCATGCCGGCGACCGCGAGGCACGCCAGCGCGACGACGGCTCCTCCGACGATGCCCCACCACTGCTCGATACCGTCGGGGAGCGCCTTGAGACCGAAGACGGTCAGCCCGGCGAGGAACACGACGATGGACTCGAAGCCGAGCACGATCGGCGCCAGTTTCTGAACGAGCGTGCGCGCCGGTCGGGGAGCGCGAGCCCGCGCCGCCGCGGCGCTCACGCGCGCCACCCCGACTTCCAGTCCTCCTCATCCGACATCGCGATCGCCTCCCCTGCCAGCACGACGGAGCCCGCGATCACCACCGCGCGGCGGTCGGATGCCGCGGCCCATTCGCGCGCGGCGTCTGCGGCATCCGCCAGCGTCGGATGCACCGTGGCCCTGTGGCCAGCGGCCTCGACGAGGTCGGCGATGGCATCCGCGTCGCTGGCACGGTCGGAGTCGGGGGCCGTGGCGAAGACGTGAGCCGCGACGGGAGCGAGCCGCGCGACGATGCCGGCCGCATCTTTGTCGGCGAGGACGCCGAGCACGACGCCCCACTCGTCGAAGTCGAAGCTGTCGCCCATCGCCTGCGCCAGTGCCGCCGCCCCGTGCGGATTGTGCGCGGCGTCCACGATCACGGTGGGCGCGATGCCGATGAGCTGGAGACGACCAGGAGAGGTCGCCGCCTGCAGGCCCTCCGACATGACGTCGCCTGCGACCGCCTGGCTCGCTCCGCCGATCAGCGACTCGACCGCAGCCACGGCGAGTGCGGCGTTGTGCCCCTGGTGAGCGCCGTAGAGGGGCAGGTACTCCTCCACGTACTCCCCCGCGAGACCGCGGATCGTGATCAGCTGCCCGCCGACCGCGAGCTTCTGATCCGCAAGGCCGAAGTCCTCACCCTCGAACGCGATGGTCGCGTTCTTCTCGGCGGCGACGCGGCGGAGCACCTCCGCGGCCTCGGCGGGCTGCTGCGCCGAGACGACGGCGGCGCCGTCCTTGATGATCCCGGCCTTGACCGTGGCGATCTCCGCAATCGTGCTGCCGAGCCGGTCGGCGTGGTCGATGTCGATGGGCGCGAACACGGCGACGTCTCCGTCTGCCGTGTTCGTGGAATCCCACTCGCCGCCCATGCCGACCTCGAGCACGAGTACGTCGACCGGCGCATCGGCTACGGCGACGAAGGCCAGCACGGTGAGCAGCTCGAAGAAGGTCAGCGGCTCCTCTCCTGCCGACTGCAGTTCTGCGTCGACGATCCCGACGAAGGGCTCGATCTCGTCCCATGCGTCGGCCACCGCGGCGTCGGAGATCGGCTCCCCGTCGATCATGATCCGCTCGGTGAACCGCTCCAGATGAGGGCTCGTGAACAGACCGGTGCGCAGGTCGTGCGCGCGCAGCAGGCTCTCGATGATGCGCGCGGTCGACGTCTTCCCGTTCGTGCCAGTGATGTGCACGACGCGATAGGTCTTCTGCGGGTCATCGAGGAACGCCAGGATGCGCGCGACGCGCTCCTTCCTGGGCTGCACCCAGCGCTCCCCTGCCCGCGCGAGCAGCGTCTCGTAGACGGCATCCGCACGCCGGCGCTGTTCCGGGTCGAAGTCGTCGCTCATGATGCTGCTCCGATCCTGCTGACCGCGACCGTGAAATCGTCTCGGTTGGCGTACGTTCCCGCAGGGATCACCGCCGTGTGCTCGGCAACCGGAAGCTCGGCATCGCTGCGATGCACGGCGTGCTCGACGGCGAGGGTCTCCCCTGCCACGTTCGCTGCGTCGAACACCAGCTCCACGGCAGCCGCGTCCTCCTCGCTCGAGAACCGCAGGTCGAGGCGGATGCGGTCGCTGACGTCGAAGCCGGCGTTCTTGCGAGTGTCCTGCACGGCCCGGATGACGTCTCGGGCCAGCCCCTCGGCCTCGAGCTCGGGGGTCGTTGCCGTGTCGAGCAGCACGAAGCCGCCACTGGGCACGATCGCGAGCGCCTCACCCTCTGGACGGCCCGTGGTCTCGAGCACCAGCTCGTACTCTCCGGGCTCGAGGGCGATCCCCCCAGCGGTCACGACCCCGTCGACCTCGGTCCAGTCCCCTGTGCGGGCCGCCTGGATGGCCTTCTGCACGTCCTTGCCGAGGCGCGGCCCTGCCGCGCGCGCGTTGATGCTGAGACGATGGTCGATGCCGTAGTCCGCCGCGGTGGTCTCGGTGAGCTCGACGAGCTCGACCTCCTTGACGTTGAGCTCCTCGCGGAGGATGTCCTCGAACTGGCCCAGCGCGGCCGCCACGGGCGAGACCACCGTGAACCGCGCGAGCGGGAGCCGCACGCGCAGCTTCTCCTTCTTGCGCAGCGCGTTGCCGACGCTCGACAGCTCGCGCACGGCGTCCATCGCATCGCGGATCTCGTCCGCCGCCGGGAAGGCGTCGGCGTCCGGCCAATCCTGCAGGTGCACGCTCCGGCCGCCGGTGAGCCCCTGCCAGACGCGCTCGCTCACGAGCGGCACCAGCGGCGCCGCCACGCGGCACAGCGTCTCGAGCACCGTGTAGAGCGTGTCGAACGCCGAGGTGTCGGTGCCCTCCCAGAACCGGTCGCGCGAACGGCGGATGTACCAGTTCGTGAGGATCTCGGCGAAGTCCCGCAGGCGGGCGGGTGCCGTGGTCGAGTCCAGGCCCTCGAGGTCGGCGCGGACCTCGCGGACGAGGTCGCCGAGCCGCGCGAGGATGTACCGGTCGAGCACATCGGCGGAGTCGGTGCGCCACGAGGCCTCGTAGCCGCCTTCCTTCGCCGCGTTGGCGTAGGTGGCGAAGAAGTACCACGAGTTCCACAGCGGCAGCAGGAACTCCCGCACGCCCGCGCGGATGCCCTCCTCCGTGACGCTGAGGTTGCCGCCGCGCAGCACGGAGCTCGACATGAGGAACCAGCGCATCGCGTCGGAGCCGTCGCGGTCGAAGACCTCGCTGACATCAGGGTAGTTGCGCAGCGACTTCGACATCTTGTAGCCGTCGCTGCCCAGCACGATGCCGTGGCAGCTCACACCCGTGAACGCGGGACGGTCGAACAGGGCGGTCGACAGCACGTGCATGACGTAGAACCAGCCGCGCGTCTGTCCGATGTACTCGACGATGAAGTCCGCAGGCGCATGCGTGTCGAACCACTCCTGGTTCTCGAACGGGTAGTGCACCTGCGCGTAGGGCATCGATCCGGAGTCGAACCACACGTCGAAGACGTCCTCGATGCGTCGCATCGTGGACTTCCCTGTGGGGTCGTCGGGGTTCGGCCGGGTGAGCTCGTCGATGTACGGGCGGTGCAGGTCGATCTCGCCCTCGGCGTTGCGCGGCAGCGTGCCGAAATCGCGCTCGAGCTCCTCCAGCGACCCGTAGGCGTCCACGCGCGGGTACTCCGGGTCGTCGCTCTTCCAGATCGGGATCGGCGAGCCCCAGTAGCGGTTGCGGCTGATCGACCAGTCGCGGGCGCCCTCGAGCCACTTGCCGAACTGGCCGGGCTTGACGTTCTCGGGCACCCAGGTGATCTGCTCGTTGTTCGCGAGCAGGCGGTCCTTGAGGTCGGTGACGCGGATGAACCAGCTCGAGACCGCCTTGTAGATGAGGGGGTTCCGGCACCGCCAGCAGTGCGGGTAGGAGTGCATGTAGCTCTGTTCGCGGAGCAGGCGCTGCTTGCCTCGCAGCAGGCGGATGATCGGCGTGTTCGCCTCCATCCACAGCATCCCCGCGACATCTGTGACGTTGCTGAGGAAACGTCCGCCGTCGTCGAGCGAGAGGATCGTGGGGATGCCTGCGGCCTCGGCGACCCGCTGGTCGTCCTCACCATAGGCGGGAGCCTGGTGGACGACCCCCGTGCCGTCGCTCGTGGTCACGTAGTCGTCGACGAGCACGCGCCACGCGTTCTGCGTGCCGTAGGTGTCGACGTCGGCGTAGTAGTCGAACAGCGGCTCGTATGCGAGCCCGCCGAGCTCCGCTCCGGTGATCGTGCGCTCGACGGCCTCGGTCGCGGAGGCGGCGTCCTCGTAGCCGAGGTCCTTCGCGTATCCGCCGAGGAGGTCGCGCGCCAGGAGGTACCGTGCTCCGTCGACGCCCTCGGCCGCGCCGTTCGGACCGGCCGGCACGACGACGTAGGCGATCTCCGGTCCCACGGCGAGCGCCATGTTCGTCGGCAGCGTCCAGGGCGTCGTCGTCCATGCGAGCACCCGCACTCCGTCGAGGCCCTTCGCGGCGGCATCCGGCCCGGTCAGCGGGAAGGAGACGGTGACCGACGGGTCCTGCCTGTCCTGGTAGACGTCATCGTCCATGCGCAGCTCATGGTTCGACAGCGGCGTCTCGTCGCGCCAGCAGTACGGGAGCACGCGGTAGCCCTCGTAGGCGAGCCCCTTGTCGTACAGCGTCTTGAACGCCCAGAGCACGCTCTCCATGTAGCCGAGATCGAGCGTCTTGTATCCGCGCTCGAAGTCGACCCAGCGGGCCTGCCGTGTGACGTAGTCCTGCCACTCGCGCGTGTAGGTGAGCACCGACGCCTTGGCCTTCTCGTTGAAGACCCCGATGCCCATGTCTTCGATCTCGCTCTTCTCGGTGAGACCGAGCTGCTTCATCGCCTCGAGCTCTGCAGGCAGGCCGTGCGTGTCCCAGCCGAAGACACGGTCGACCTTCTTGCCGAGCATGGTCTGGAAGCGCGGGAACAGGTCCTTGGCGTAGCCGGTGAGCAGATGCCCGTAGTGCGGCAGCCCGTTGGCGAACGGCGGACCGTCGTAGAAGACCCACTCCTCCGCGCCGTCACGGTTCTCGATCGAAGCACGGAAGGTCTGATCGGCCTCCCAGAACTCGAGCACCTCCCGCTCGATGTCGGGGAAGCGAGGGCTCGGTGCGACGGAGGCCGCCTGGTCTGCGGCGGGGCCGAAGGCGGAGGTGCGGGGATAGGTCATGTCGTCTCGCAGGAGTCGTGGCGGATGCTGTTGCGAGGACGATCCCGGACCTCTCGTTCCTGTGGACCGCGGTACCACCCCGCGTGCCGCGCCTCCCGGCGGGGCCACTCTCACTGCGGCTGTGACGGGCCTGACCCGCTCGGTTCTACTGACCTCTCGCGAGGTGTTCTTCCGAGAGCTCCCCGGTGATGGCCGGATCGACGCTCGTGACGTCCATTGTACGCGGCCCGCCGCGTCGGGGACGCCGGGTCATCGAGCAGCCATGCCGGATGCCGGAGGACGACGGGTCCACGAGATGTGGCGTCATGAGAGGATCATGAGTCGGAGGAAGCCGCGCATGCATCTCATCGACCCGCCGGAGTACTCCGCGATGACGTACGTGCCCCGTACGCCCGAGCTCGCGCTCGTCACGGGAGTGGGGCTGGTCCATGACGGCCGTGCAGGCTTGTGGCTGGATGTCTCGCCGTTCGGCGATCCCGAGCTGGTGCCGGTCGAAGACGTCACGCTGTCCCGCGACGGCGGGACGCTGGCGTTCGGAGCTGCCGGGGAACGATACGAGGTGCGCAGCGACGCGCCGTGCGATCGGATCCTCTTCGCCGCGATGGCGGATCTCGCTTCTCGCGCCGCTCCGCTCCGGCATCACGGCAAGGATCGGATCGAGGTGCTCTTCGAGCATGGCCTGCTCGAGTCGCTGCGCGTCGGCCGGTACGAGGAGGGCGACCCTGATGCGTATTTCACGGTGATCTTCCGTGCGGAGGGGATGTTCTTCGTGCGGGCGGCTCCACACGAGCGGGTGAAGCTGCGCACTCTCGCGATGGACCGCGGTGTGCTGACCGGATCTGCGCAGGAGCGGGAGCTGCGGTACGAGGTCGATGCCGACCCGTATCTCCTCGACCTCCTCGGAGCCCTCATCGCCACCGCGCTCAAGGATGACGGCTCGTTCAGCCGGTGAGCCTCGAAGGGATCTCGTCATGCCTCGCACACCCGACTCCCCCGTCGCGCCGCGCGTCTCGCCGCCCGACCTCCCCGAGCACCTCGATGACGCGCGACCGGCTCGAGGGGCCGACCTCCTCGCCGCTCGCCTGCGGCTCGATGCCGATGCCGACCTCGCGTACGCGACACTCGAGCAGTGCACGCTCTGTGCCGAAGCCGACACCGTCGACCTGACAGGGGCGACGCTGCTCGACGTCGAGATCGTCGACAGCGGCATCCGCACCATCGACATGCCCCTCGCCGAGCTCACGAGAGTGCGATTCACCGCGACGCGCTGCGACGAGGTCGACCCGCGCGGCATGAAGGCGGTCGATGTCGATCTGCGAGGACTGGACGCCGTGAGCTATCTCGACGCGAACAGCCTGCGCGGTGCGACGCTCACGAGCTTCCAGGTGCAGCAGCTCGCGCCGATGCTCGCAGCGGGGATCGGCATCCTCGTCACGGACTGACGCTCGCTGCGAGGAGTTCCCGCGTGAAGGGGTGCCGCGGCTCCGCGAAGACTCGCGCGACCGGCCCGCTCTCGACGACGGCGCCTTCCTGCATGACCAGCACGTCGTCGGAGACCGCGCCGACGACGTCGAGGTCATGCGACACGAACACCATCGTGAGGCCGCGGTCGCGCTGCAGACGCCGAAGCAGCGCGAGCACGCGCTCGCGCACGGAGGGGTCGAGGGCCGAGACGGGCTCGTCGAGCACGAGCACCTGAGGGTCAGCCGCCAAGGCGCGAGCTATCGCGGCGCGCTGACGCTGCCCTCCGGAGAGGGCGCGGGGCCGCCGGCGGGCCGTGTCGTGGTCGAGTCCGACCTCGTCCAGCAGCGCGTCGACGCGGTCGGCGCGAGACGCTCGCGGCACGCCGCCCGCCGCGAGCGCCTCGCGGAGAGACCGTCCGATGGTCCAGCGCGGATCGAAGGCGCCGAGGGGGTTCTGGTGCACGAGCTGCACACGGGGCCGGCCGCTCCAGCTGAGCTCGCCCTCGTCCGGCCGCTCCACTCCGACGATCATGCGGGCGAGCGTCGTCTTGCCCGAGCCCGACTCCCCGACGATCCCGAGGGTGCGGCCGGCGCCGAGCGTGAGGTCGGCGGAGACGACGGCGGTCGTCTCCGCGAAGCGCTTCGTCAGGCCCCTCGCCGTCAGCAGGATCTCGGGCACACCGGCAGAGGGGGCGCGAGGCTCGTGGATGGTCGCGGCGATCAGCTGCCTCGTGTACTCGTGCGCAGGAGCGGCGAGCACCTCGCCGACGGGGCCGGATTCGACGATACGGCCGTCGCGCATGACCACCACGCGGTCTGCCAGTCTGCGCACGGCGGCGAAGTCGTGGCTGATGAAGACGACCGCGGTCCCCCTGTCTGCGATCTCGCGCAGCAGGCGGAGGATGCGCGCCTGCACTGTCGCATCCAGTGCAGTCGTCGGCTCGTCGGCGATGAGCACGGCCGGCCCGGCGGCGATCGCCGAGGCGATCAACGCCCGCTGCCTGAGCCCGCCCGACAGCTGATGCGGGTACTGGCGCGCACGGCGCTCGGGTTCGGGCATCCACACCCGCCGCAGCAGCGCGTGCACCTGATCGGCGCCCGCCGGGAGCCCATGCAACCGCAACGGTTCTGCCACCTCCGTGCCGATGCGCTGCAAGGGGTCGAGAGACACGAGCGCATCCTGCGAGACCAGCCCGACTCGGGCGCCTCGCAGCCCGCGCCACCCGCGCTCCGACAGCGACTCCGCGCTCGCGCCGTCGATCATGAGCTTCTCGGCACGCACCGTGGCCCCCTGCGGCGTGAGACCGAGGAGCGCGCGGGCTGTGAGCGACTTGCCCGCTCCCGACTCGCCCACGATCGCGACGCACTCGCCCGGTTCCACGGTGAACGACACGTCGTCGACGACCGTGCGGGCGCCGAACGCGACCCGCAGCCCCTGCACCTCGAGAGCGGTGCTCATGCCCGCCCCTCGTCTGCGCGCGCTCGGAGCAGCCGCCCGACGACGGTGGCAGCGACGACCGTTACCGTGATCGCGAGTCCGGGGAACACCGCCACCCACCATGCCTGTCCCAGCACGTTGCGTCCCCCCGCGAGCATGAGCCCCCATTCGGGGGTGGGCTCCGTCGGTCCGAGCCCGAGGAAGCTGAGCCCCGCCGCGGCGAGGATGCTCGAGCCGATGCCGATGGTGGCCAGCACGCTGAGCGACCCCAGCACGCCGGGCACGACGTGCCGCACGAACGCGGGGACGGCGGGGACGCCGAGGATGCGGGCGGCTTCGACGTGTTCTGCGATGACGAGTGAGCGGGTCTGCACCCGTGCGAGGCGCACGTACACCGGAGTCGCGGCGAGCGTCACCGCGATCGCGATGTTCGCCGGCCCCGGGCCGAGCACCGCGACCACGACGAGTGCCACGAGGAACTCCGGGAAGGCCATGAGCACGTCGTTGACGCGCATGAGGGTGAGGTCGACGGCGCGGGGGGCGATGCCGGCGAGCGCGCCGATGAGCAGGCCGGCGACGAGGGCGATGCCGGTCGCGAGCACGCCGATGCCGAGGGAGCGGCCGGCGCCGTGGACGACCCGGGAGAACACGTCGCGCCCGCTCTGATCGGTGCCGAAGAGGTGCGCAGCACTGGGCGGTCGCAGTGCTGCGCGGACGTCGGTCTGCAGGGGGTCGTGCGTGGCGAACAGCCCCGGCGCGACGGCCACCACCACGACGATCGCGAGCACCGCGACCGACAGCCACAGGAGAACGCTCTGTGCGCGTCTCATCGCAGCGCCGCCCCGGCTCGTCGCAGCCGCGGATCGATGAGCGGATGCAGCAGCTCCACGACGACGTTGATCACGACGAACACGACGGCGCTGAGCAGGATGACGCCGGTGATGACCGGAAGGTCACGGTCGCTGATCGCGGCGAGGGTCACCCGGCCGAGGCCGGGCCGGGCGAACACCGTCTCGACGAGAACCGCTCCCCCGAGCACCGACCCGGTGAGGTAGGCGGCCAAGGTGACGGCCTCCGCGGCGCCGTGGCGCAGGCCGTGCCGGAGGACGAACCAGGTCGGTCCGGCTCCCCGCGCTCTGACCGTCTCGGCGAACGGCATACGTTCGGCCTGCACGAGCCCGTCGCGCAGGACCTGGCTGAGGAGCGCGGCGACCGGAAGCGCGAGGGTGAGCGCCGGGAGCACGAGGGTGGCGGGGTTCCGCGCCCCCGATACCGGGAACCACCCCAGGCCGAACGCGAACACGCTGAGCAGCACGAGTCCGATCCAGAAGACGGGAGACGAGAGCACCACGAGTTCGACGGCGGCCGCGACGGCGCGGCCCGCGCGGTCGCGCACGAACACGGCCACGGCGAGCGCCAGCACCACGGCGATGGCCAGTGCGAGCACGGACAACTGCAGAGTCGCGCCCAGCTGTCGTCCGATCACGTCGGCGACCGGCATCCGCAGCTGATACGACTCGCCCAGATCTCCGCGGGCGAGTTGCGCGATGAACGTGACGTACTGCTCGAACGGGGGCCGATCGAGCCCGAGTTCTGCCCTGATCGCGTCTTTGACGTCTTCGCCCACCTGTGCTTGCGGACCGAGCATCACCGAGACCGGGTCCCCGGGTATGACCCGGAATGCGAGGAAGACCAGGGTCGCCGTGCCCCACAGCACGACGACGACGGATGCGGCGAGCCCGCCGATCCGGCCGAGCACCGCTCTCACGACTCTCTCCATGGTCCGTGGACGATCTGCGCGACGATCGATCCCGCCGCGCTCACCGGCGGAAGGTCATCAGCCGACGCTCACATCGTAGAACAGCGGCCGACCGTAGAGGTCGTACTGCAGTCCGCTCACCCGGTCGCCGACGGCCGTGATGGCCGACGGGCTGTACAGCGGCACGATCGCCACGTGCTGCGCGTTCCACTCCTGCACCTGTGTGTACAGCTCGTTGCGTGCCTCGGCGTCGCTGCTGGCGACCGCTTCCTCCAGGAGCGCGTCCATCGACGGGTCGGACACCTGGGACGCGTTCTGGAATCCGTCGGTGTGGAGGTGGCTGCGCAGCAGATCCGGGTCGACGCCGGAGAAGCCCCAGTCGGTGAGGTCGAACGTCTTGGGCTCGTACTGCTCGTTGTAGGCACCCGGGTCGAGGACCTCGCGCACGACGTCGATGCCCACCTTCTTCAGGTCGGACTGGATCGCGTTCGCCAGCGCGGTACGGTCGCCCGGAACGGGTGTCCACGCGATCCAGCGCACCGACAGGCGGGCGCCGTCCTTCATACGGATGCCGTCATCGTCGCGCTGCGTCCAGCCGGCCTCATCGAGGAGGCGGTTCGCCTCGTCCGGGTCATACGGCCACGTGCCCTCGAGAGCGGCGTCATATCCCGGCGTCGTGGACCCCAGGATGCTCCAGGCGCGGGGGAACTGGCCGAAGAAGATCTCCTCTACGGCGGCGTCGATGTCGATACCTCGCGCGAATGCCTGACGCACCTTCTCGTCGGCGAATACGCCGTACTTCTCATTGAGGTAGAGCGAGTAGGGCAGCCCGGGGTACTCGATGGAGTCGACCGTCACGCCGTCGCCCAGCTCGCCGACGAGGTTGGGGGGCATGTTGCTCGCGAGGTCGGCCTCGCCGCTGGTGACGACGCCGGCACGGACGGATGCCTCGGGCTGGATCTCCACCCGCAGCGTCTCGAACTTCGGCGCCTTCTCACCGTGCGGGCCCCACGCGTAGTCGTCGTTGCGCGTGTACACGAGCTCCTGGTCGGGCGTGTATTCGGTCAGCTCGAAGGGCCCGGTGCCGACCGTCACCCCGGGCCCCCCGGCCTTGAGCTGGCCGGCGGACTCCTTGAGGACCTTGGGCGAGTAGAAGCCGAGCTGGGGCGTGCTCGCCGCCTGCAGGAACGGCGCGTAGGGCTGGGTGAAGCTGACCTTCACGGTGTGCTCGTCGATCACCTCGGTGCCGTCGTAGAAGTCGGCTCCGAGCATGCTCGCCGCCTGGGCGGACTTCGTCTTCGGGTCGACGATGCGGTCGAAGTTCGCCTTCACAGCGGCGGCGTCGAACTTCTCTCCGTCCGTGAACGTCACGTCGTCGCGAAGGGTGAAGGTGTACTCGGTGCTGTCGGGCGACACCTCCCATTTCGTCGCCAGCCAAGGGGTGAACGAGCCGTCCTCCTCCTGGAAGACCAGCGAATCGAGCACGGCGCGCTGCACCATACCGGACACGTCGAGCTGGCTGACCTGCGGATCCATGTGGCCGGCGGACAGGTTCGCGCCTTCGATCGACCACACGAGCTCGCTGGACGCGTCACCTCCCGAGGCGGGCGCGCAGGCGCTGAGGGCGAGAGCGGCGGACGCCGCGACGGCGGCGAAGGGAACAAGGCGACGCGCAGCGCGTGCAGGCATGGGACGTCCTCGGTACGAGAGATTCGGGATGCTGCCAGTCTAGGGCCGATTTTTGGACGCGGTCGATGTACGCCGGCTCCGTTACCCGCTCGGTACACTGGGGACACACTCACACTCAGGCACGCTCACACAGTGCCGCATACATCGCTCGAGGAGACCTCATGTCCGTGATACCCGACAAGCCCGCGCTCGAAGGTCTCGAAGCGAAGTGGAACGACGCCTGGGCCGAACAGGGCACCTACCTGTTCGACCGCATCCGGGCAGCCCAGGCCGGCCGTGAGGGCGTGTATTCGATCGACACTCCGCCGCCGACGGCATCCGGATCCCTGCACATCGGCCACGTGTTCTCGTACACGCACACCGACATCAAGGCGCGCTTCGAGCGCATGCGCGGCAAGACCGTGTTCTACCCGATGGGCTGGGACGACAACGGCCTACCGACCGAGCGCCGCGTACAGAACTACTACGGGGTGCGCTGCGATCCGTCGCTCCCCTACGACCCCGACTTCACCCCGCCGTTCGAGGGCGGAGACAACAAGTCGTCGCGCGCGGCCGACCAGGTGCCGATCAGCCGCCGCAACTTCATCGAGCTGTGCGAGAAGCTCACCGTCGAAGACGAGAAGCACTTCGAAGCCCTCTTCCGCCAGCTCGGCCTGAGCGTGGACTGGACCCAGACGTACCGGACGATCTCCGACGAGACCATCCGGCAGAGCCAGCTGGCGTTCCTGCGCAACCTCGAGCGCGGCGAGGCCTACCAGGCGCTGGCGCCGACACTGTGGGACATCGACTTCCGGTCGGCGATCGCACAGGCGGAGCTCGAGGACCGCGAGCAGCAGGCCTCGTACCACACGATCGACTTCCCCTTCGCGGACGGCTCGGGCGCGATCACGATCGAGACCACCCGTCCCGAGCTGCTCCCCGCCTGCATCGCGATCGTGACGCACCCGGAGGGTCCGCACAAGCACCTCATCGGCACGAAGGTGAAGACGCCCTTCTTCGGCGCCGAGATCGAGATCCACGGACACCACCTCGCGCTCGCCGACAAGGGCACGGGCGCCGCCATGGTCTGCACCTTCGGAGACGTGACCGACATCGTGTGGTGGCGCGAGCTGCGCACGACCGACGGCGCCGAGCTTCCCAACATGACCACGATCGGGCTCGACGGCCGCTTCCTGCCGAACGCCCCCGCCTCGGTGCGCAACCCCGAGGCGATCTCATGGTACGAGGCGAACCTCGCGGGCAAGACGGTGTTCTCGGCGCGCAAGGCGATCGTCGAGAAGTTGCAGGAGACCGGCGACATGACCGCCGTCGGCAAGCCGTTCAATCACGCGGTGAAGTTCTTCGAGAAGGGCGACCGGCCGCTGGAGATCGTGTCGACGCGTCAGTGGTACATCCGCAACGGCGCGCGTGATGCCGGGCTGCGCGACCAGCTCCTCGCGCACGGCAGCGAGCTGACCTGGCACCCCGATTTCATGCGCGTGCGCTACGAGAACTGGGTCGGCGGGCTCACCGGTGACTGGCTGGTGTCGCGGCAGAGGTTCTTCGGCGTGCCGATCCCGCTCTGGTACGCCCTCGACGAGAACGGGGAGCGCGACTACGACCGCGTCCTCACGCCCGACCTCTCGTCCCTGCCGATCGATCCGACGACCGACGTTCCGCCGGGCTACACCGAGGAGCAGCGCGGCGTGCCGGGAGGGTTCGACGCCGAGGCCGACATCCTCGACACCTGGGCGACGTCGTCGCTCACCCCTCAGCTGGCCGGCGGCTGGCAGCGTGACGAGGAGCTGTGGGACCTGGTGGCCCCCTTCGACCTGCGTCCGCAGGGCCAGGACATCATCCGGACCTGGCTGTTCTCGACCATGCTGCGCTCGACACTCGAAGACGGGCGCTCGCCGTGGCGCAACGCGGCGATCAGCGGCTTCATCGTCGACCCCGACCGCAAGAAGATGTCCAAGTCCAAGGGCAACGTGGTGACCCCGGCAGACATCCTCGACGCCCACGGGTCGGATGCCGTGCGCTACTGGTCCGCGTCAAGCCGTCTCGGCATGGACGCCGCCTTCGACCCGCAGAACCCGACGCAGGTGAAGATCGGGCGCCGCCTGGCGATCAAGGTCCTCAACGCGGCGAAGTTCGTGCTGTCCTTCCCGGTGCCGGAGGGCGCCGAGATCACCCACGCGCTCGACGCCTCGATGCTGGCCGCCCTCGACTCCGTGATCACCGAGGCGACGAAGGCGTTCGAGAACTACGACCAGGCGAAGGCACTCGAGGTCACGGAGGCGTTCTTCTGGACGTTCTGCGACGACTACCTCGAGCTGGTGAAGGAACGCGCCTACAACCAGGCCGACGTGGGGCAGGCGTCCGCTGCCCTCGCGCTGCGCCTCGCGCTGTCGACGCTGCTCCGTCTGCTCGCGCCGATCCTGTCGTTCGCGACGGAGGAGGCGTGGTCGTGGTTCGAGGAGGGTTCCGTGCACACGGCGACCTGGCCCGCCCCGCTCGGCATCGAGGGCGACCCGGCCGTGCTCGCCGCCGCGAGCGCCGCTCTGATCGGCATCCGTCGCGCGAAGACCGAGGCGAAGGCGTCGCAGAAGACTCCGGTCTCGCGCGCTGCGATCGCAGCACCGTCCGACACGATCGAAGCCCTCCGGGCAGCGGCCGACGACCTCCGTGCCGTCGGCCGCATCGCGGAGCTCGAACTCACCGAGGCGGAAGAGCTCGCCGTCACCGCGATCGAGCTCGCTCCAGCAGAGGGGGCATGATGCAGCTCGGTACGCGATGGGCCGCGGGGTCGGAGCCCCCGGCATCCGTTCCTGCCGCTCTGCGTGCGGCGATCGCCGAGGTCGAGGGACGCGGGCTCTCCGGGCACTGGACGCTCACCTGGCTCGAAGGGCGCGCGATCGCCGAGCTCGATGCGGGGTGGGAGGTCGTCCAGACGGCGTCGGGCGAGGTCGTCGCCCGACCGTTCGACGACTGACGCGCCCCCGTTCCTGCGCCGACGGATCGCGGCGATCAGCGACGCGGCAGGCCCGATAGCGCGAGCAGATGCTCCACCGCACGAGGATCGGCCCTCCGCGACTGCTGCTCGCGAAGCAGATCGAGCGCGAGCTCACGGCGCGCGGCACGCTCCGCGACGCGATGCTCCACGAACGCGGTGAGGCGCGCGGCGAGAGCGAGAAGCCCGCGTTCGACACGTGTGGGCGAAGCGAGGCGCAATGCGGCGCTGGTCATGACTCCTCCGTCACGTTCGTCGTCTTCGCAGGGGTCGGGACGTCGAACAACTCGGCGCGGAGTGTGACCCTGCGCACATCCGGTCCGGTCTGTCCGCGGTATCGTTCGACGGCCGCGTCGACCACACTGCTGAGTTCAGCACGGAGTTCCGCCATCTGACTCGGAGTGAGGTCGAGGAAGGTCGTCATGACGATCCCCGCATCGCGCCATTCCTCGGGCACCTCGGCCTCGGAGCGGTTGAGGTACGCCATGAGGGTCTCGTGGCGCAAGCGGAAGAACTCCGCGGTCACGATCTGCGCTGCCGCACGGCCCGACGGCGTCATCGATTCGTCAGGACCGGGCAGGTTGATGCGACCTTTCGGGCGCTCCCACCAGCGTTCGCGCGCAGTCCCCCGGCCTTCG
This sequence comes from Microbacterium sp. XT11, assembly GCF_001513675.1. NCBI lineage: Bacteria > Bacillati > Actinomycetota > Actinomycetes > Micrococcales > Microbacteriaceae > Microbacterium > Microbacterium sp. XT11. Next base: position 2,929,176 of record NZ_CP013859.1, read on the forward strand.
ACCTCGCGGATCAGGTCATGCGCGGCCAGAGCTCGCAGATGGTAGCTCATCGAGCCGGACGTCTCCCCGACCAGCGCAGCCAGCGAGCTGGCGGTCTGCGGACCTCGCTCGCTCAGCAGGTCGAAGATCTTCACGCGGAGCGGATGCGCCAGAGCCTTCAACGCCCCGGCATCCAGCACCCTTCCCTGTGGCTCGTTCGTCATGCATCCAAAGATACCGTTGCAAACGATTCTTTGCAAACATTTCTTTGCACGCCGTGCTTGGCGATTCAGTGTGCGGCGACGACTCCGGACGACCGGGACGACATCCCTGCGACGCGACGAGCCCCCCACCTGGATAGGCTCGCAGAATGACGGCTTCCTCGAACCCCCTGCTCGTCTCGCCCGCACTGCCGTACGGCATGCCCGACTACCGCGCGATCCGACCCGAGCACTATCTGCCGGCGTTCCGCGCCGCTTTCGACGAGCACCGTCGCGAGATCGCCAGGATCACCATGGTCCGTTCGATGCCGACATTCGAGAACACGATCGAGGCACTCGAGCACGCCGGTGCGCTGCTCGAACGCCTGTCGCACGCGTTCTACACCGTGAGCTCCGCAGACGCGACGCCCGAGATCCAGGCGGTCGATGAGCAGCTCGCTCCCCTCATGGCCGCGCATCGCGATGCGGTGATGCTCGACAGCGCGCTGTACTGGCGGGTCCAGCAGGTGTACGACCAGCGTGACGCGCTCGGTCTCACGGCAGAGCAGCGGTACCTCGTCGAGCGCCACCACCGTGAGATGACGCACGCCGGCGCCGCGCTCGACGACGCTGCGAAGGCGCACCTCACACTCCTCAACCAGCAGCTCTCCGCGCTCAGCAACACGTTCGAGCGCAATCTTCTCGCCGACACGAACGACCTCGCCGTCGTGTTCACGTCGGCGGATGAGCTCGACGGGCTCGGCACGGGTGAGCTATCGGCGGCCGCGCGGGCCGCCGCAGACCGGGGCCTCGACGGTGCGTACGTCGTGAACCTGCCGCTGTTCACCGGGCACCCGTATCTGGCGCACCTTCGCAACCGGGCCTCACGTCAGCGGATCATGACCGCCTCACGCCTCCGCGGCGCCAGGGAGAATGCGGCGGACAACAGACCCGTGCTGCGCGAGATCGCTCGCCTCAGAGCCGAGCGGGCCATGCTCCTCGGCTATGACTCCCACGCGGCATACGTCACGGCCGACGAGACCGCCGGCAGTCCGCAGGCGGTCGAGCGGATGCTGCGCGACCTGGCTGCTCCAGCCGCGCGGAACGCACGCGCGGAGGGCGCTGCGCTCCAGGCCCTGATCGATGAGGAGGAACCGGAACCCTTCGCGATCGAGGCGCACGACTGGGCGTTCTACACCGAGAAGGTCCGCGTCAAGCGGTACGACATCGACACCGCGGCGCTGCGGCCCTGGTTCGAAGCCGAGCGCGTGCTGCGCGACGGCGTGTTCTTCGCGGCACGGCGGCTGTACGGTGTGACGTTCGCCGAGAGGCCTGACATCCCCGCTTACCATCCCGACGCTCGGGTCTTCGAGGTGTTCGAGGAGGACGGCACCGCGCTCGGGCTCTACATCCTCGATCTGTACACACGCGACTCCAAGCGCGGCGGTGCGTGGATGAACTCGATCGTCAGCCAGTCGACGCTGCGCGGTACGAGTCCAGTCGTGGTGAACAACCTCAACGTCCCCCGACCGGGCGACGGCGAGCCCACTCTGCTCACCCTCGACGAGGTCACCACCCTCTTCCACGAGTTCGGGCATGCGCTCCACGGCCTGTTCGCACATGTGACGTACCCGCACTTCGCCGGCACGAACGTGTTCCGGGACTTCGTCGAGTTCCCGAGCCAGGTCAACGAGATGTGGATCCTGTGGCCCGAGGTGCTCGACAACTACGCGCGTCACCACGAGACCGGCGAGCCCCTCGATCAGGCCGTCGTCGAGCGCCTGCGTGCCACGACGGCCTTCGATCAGGGACATGCCACCAGCGAGTACCTCGCGGCCGCCTGGCTCGATCAGGCGTGGCATCGGCTCGGCGCGGACGCGGACGGCGTGGACGACGTCGCGGCGTTCGAAGCGGCAGCCCTCGCCGACATCGGGCTCGATGATCCGCTCGTCCCCACCCGGTACTCGTCGTCGTACTTCGCGCACGTCTTCTCCGGCGGGTACAGCGCGGGCTACTACTCCTACATCTGGAGCGAGGTGCTCGACGCCGACACGGTCGAGTGGTTCCGCGAGAGCGGCGGGCTCACCCGGGAGAACGGCGAGCGGTTCCGCTCGCGGCTGCTCGCCGTGGGCGGCTCGAAGGATCCCCTGGAGGCCTGTCGCGACTTCCGCGGTCGCGACGCCGACATCCGCCCGCTCCTCGAGCGGCGCGGGCTCGACAGCTGAGCGCCCCGGGTGGCTCGCGCACAGTCGTCGGTGCGCAGACCCTCCAGCGATCCGCGACGGTCCGCGGGATGCCGCAACCGTCGTCGGGCGAGCTGTCACGCACTCTTGCGCTTGCGCTCCATGACGATCGTGGGCGGCGCGCCCTCATCGACCGACGCGCGCGTCACGATCACCTTGGCGACGTCGTCGACGGAGGGGATCTCGAACATGATCGGCCCCAGCACGTCTTCGAGGATCGCGCGCAGTCCGCGGGCACCGGTCTTACGCTCGACCGCGAGGTCGGCGATCGAGCGCAGCGCGTCGTCTTCGAACTCGAGCTGCACGCCATCGAGCTCGAACATACGCTGGTACTGCTTCACGAGCGCGTTGCGCGGCCCGGTCAGGATGTCGATGAGCGCGTCCTGGTCGAGCGGGGACACCGAGGTCACCACGGGGAGGCGCCCGATGAACTCCGGGATGAGCCCGAACTTGTGCAGGTCCTCGGGAAGCACCTCGCTGAAGAGGTCGAGGTCCTTGCCCTTGTCGTGCAGCGGGGCGCCGAAGCCGATGCCATGCTTGCCCACGCGCGCCGAGACGATGTCCTCGAGACCGGCGAACGCGCCCGCGACGATGAACAGGACGTTCGAGGTGTCGATCTGCAGGAACTCCTGGTGCGGGTGCTTCCGTCCGCCCTGCGGAGGAACCGAGGCCACGGTGCCCTCGATGATCTTGAGGAGCGCCTGCTGCACGCCTTCGCCCGAGACGTCGCGGGTGATCGACGGGTTCTCCGCCTTGCGCGCGATCTTGTCGACCTCATCGATGTAGATGATGCCGGTCTCCGCGCGCTTGACGTCGTAGTCCGCCGCCTGGATGAGCTTGAGGAGGATGTTCTCGACGTCCTCGCCGACGTAACCTGCCTCGGTCAGAGCCGTCGCGTCTGCCACGGCGAACGGCACGTTGAGCCGTTTCGCGAGGGTCTGCGCGAGGTACGTCTTGCCGCAGCCCGTCGGTCCGATCAGAAGGATGTTGCTCTTCGCGATCTCGACGCTCTCAGCCTTCTGCTCGGCCGGCTGCAGCGCGCCATGCGCACGGATGCGCTTGTAGTGGTTGTACACGGCGACAGACAGCGCCTTCTTCGCGGGCTCCTGCCCGACCACGTACTCCTCGAGGAACGAGAAGATCTCCCGAGGCTTCGGAAGGTCGAAGTCTGCCGTGCCCTCGGCCGCGGACTCCGCCATCCGCTCTTCGATGATCTCGTTGCACAGCTCGACGCACTCGTCGCAGATGTACACACCGGGGCCGGCGATGAGCTGCTGCACCTGCTTCTGGCTCTTTCCGCAGAAGGAGCACTTGAACAGGTCAGCGCTTTCACCGATGCGGGCCATGCGCGTCCTCCTCAGGATGCCGAGATCGTGTTCTGAGCCTAACCGCTGTATCCGACACTGGGACGCATTGGCGCGGAGTCCGTGCTGCGCGTCCGGATCCGCGCGCCGCGGACGAAGCCGTGGTCGGGACGAAGACGGGCCCCGGTCACTCCAGAGGCCCGCCGCGATCCTCGCCGATCAGACCATGCTCTTCGTGTGCCACACCGTCTTCACCTCGGTGAAGGCGGCGATGCGCTCAGGCGACGCGACGACGGCCCCCGGCGGGAGCACTCGCTTGAGCGTCTCGGCGGCCGCGATCTGCAGGTCCACCCAGTCGAGGTCGCCGGCACCGGCGAGGTCGAGGGCGTTGACGTCCTGATGCGACGCGAGCCAGGGCGCGATCTCAGCGGGAGATCCCGTGAGCACGTTGACGACTCCCCCCGGCACGTCGCTCGTCGCGAGCACCTCGGCGAGGCTGATCGCCGACAGCGGATACCGCTCGCTCGCGAGCACGACGACGGTGTTGCCCGCGACCAGGGCCGGGGCGACGACCGACACGAGACCGAGGAGGGCAGAGTCCTGCGGCGCGACGATCGCCACGACGCCGGTCGGCTCAGGAACCGAGATGTTGAAGTACGGTCCTGCGACGGGGTTCGCGTTACCCGCCACCTGGGCGTACTTGTCGCACCACCCCGCGTACCAGACCCAGAGATCGATGGCGTCGTCGACCTGGGCGCCGGCGGCCGCGCTCGAGACGCCCTCTTGGGCGACGATCTCGTCGACGAACTGTGCGCGCCGGCCCTCGAGCACCTCGGCCACGCGGTAGAGCACCTGGCCGCGGTTGTACGCCGTCGCGCCGGACCACCCCTTCACGGCGCCGCGCGCGGCGACAACGGCATCACGGGCGTCCTTGCGTGAGGCCTTCGCCGCGTTGGCGAGGAACGTGCCCTTGGCCGACTGCACCTCGTAGGTACGTCCGGACTCGCTGCGCGGGAAGGCGCCGCCGATCGCGAGCTTGTAGGTCTTCGGCACGGTCAGTCGCTTGCTCATGATGCTGCTCCCTGCAGGTACGCCGTGAGTCCGTGGCGGCCGCCCTCGCGGCCGTATCCGGACTCCTTGTAGCCTCCGAACGGGCTCGACGGGTCGAATCTGTTGAACGTGTTGGCCCACACCACACCCGCCCGGAGCCGGTCGGCGACCGCGAGGATGCGCGATCCCTTCTCAGACCAGATGCCGGCGGACAGACCGTAGGGGGTGTTGTTCGCCTTGGCGATGGCCTCGGCGGGCGTGCGGAAGGTGAGCACCGACAGCACAGGGCCGAAGACCTCGTCCCTCGCGATGCGGTGCGACGCCTCGACGCCGGTGAAGATCGTCGGAGCGAACCAGAATCCCTTCTCAGGGATCGCGCAGTCGGCGGTCCAGCGCTCGGCGCCCTCTGCCTCGCCGATGTCGCTGAGCTCGCGGATGCGGGCGAGCTGCGCGGCGGAGTTGATCGCGCCGATGTCGGTGTTCTTGTCGAGCGGATCGCCCAGGCGCAGCGTCGACAGACGGTGCTTCAGCCGATCGATGACCTCGTCGTGAATCGACTCCTGCACGAGCAGGCGGCTGCCGGCGCAGCACACGTGCCCCTGGTTGAAGAAGATGCCGTTGACGATGCCTTCGACGGCCTGGTCGATCGGCGCATCGTCGAACACGATGTTCGCGGCCTTGCCACCCAACTCCAGCGTGAGCTTCTTGCCGGTGCCTGCGACCGCGCGAGCGATGTCCCGGCCGACCCCGGTCGAGCCGGTGAACGCCACCTTGTCGACATCCGGGTGCCGCACGAGCGCCGCGCCGGTCGCGCCCGCTCCGGTGACGATGTTCACGACACCGGCGGGGAGGTCGGCCTGCTGCAGGATCTCCGCGAAGATCAGCGCCGTCAGCGGCGTGGTCCCGGCGGGCTTGAGCACGACCGTGTTGCCCGCGGCGAGGGCGGGAGCGAGCTTCCACGCCAGCATCAGCAGCGGGAAGTTCCACGGGATGACCTGGCCAGCCACCCCGAGCGCGCGCGGGTTCGCACCGAGGCCCGCGTAGTCGAGCTTGTCCGCCCAGCCTGCGTAATAGAAGAACCAGGAGGCCACGAGAGGCACGTCGACGTCGCGGCTCTCCTTGATCGGCTTGCCGTTGTCGAGGCTCTCGGCCACGGCGAGCTCGCGCGAGCGCTCCTGCACGAGGCGCGCGATGCGGAAGAGGTACTTCCCGCGGTCGCGACCGCTCATCTTCGACCAGGTCTTCTCGTATGCTCGGCGAGCCGCGGCGACGGCACGGTCGACGTCATCGTCCGACGCCGACGCGATCTCCGCGATTCGCGACTCGTCTGCGGGCGAGATCGTGACGAAACTGCTCCCGCTGCCGTCGACGAAGTCACCGTCGATGAACAGTCCGTAGCTGTCCTTGAGGGAGAGGATCGCCTTCGACTCCGGTGCCGGTGCGTATTCCAGGAATGACATGTTCTTCTTCCCGTCAGTCGATCGTGACGTAGTCGGGGCCCGAGTAGTGGCCTGAGGTGAGCTTCTGACGCTGCAGCAGCACATCGTTGAGCAGGCTGGACGCGCCGAAGCGGAACAGGTGCGGCTGGAGCCACTCCTCGCCGGCGGTCTCGGCGACGGTGACGAGGTACTTCACGGCATCCTTCGACGAGCGGATGCCGCCGGCCGGCTTCACGCCGATCTTCTCCCCCGTGCCGCGGTACCAGTCGCGAACGGTCTCGAGCATCAGCAGCGTCGTCGGCAGCGTCGCGGCAGGTTGCACCTTGCCCGTCGACGTCTTGATGAAGTCGCCTCCGGCCAGGATGGACAGCCACGACGCGCGCTTGATGTTGTCGTAGGTGTTCAGCTCACCGGTCTCCAGGATCACCTTGAGCGAGGCGTACGAACCGTCAGGACGCCGACACGCTTCCTTCACCTGCGCGATCTGGTCGAAGACGAATCCGTAGCGCCCGGAGAGGAACGCTCCGCGGTCGATCACCATGTCGATCTCGTCCGCCCCGGCGGCGACGGCTTCTGCCGTGTCGGCGAGCTTGATCGCCAGGGACGCCCTCCCGCTCGGGAAGGCCGTGGCGACGGCGGCGACCGAGATCTTCCCGTCGTCGGGGTCGCCGTGCAGCTCGCCGAGGGCGTCGACGGCGTAGCCGACCATGTCGCCGTACACGCACACCGCCGCCACGCGAGGCGTCGACGCGTCAGAAGCATCCGGGGTCTTCGCCTTCGCCGCGAGGGAGCGCACCTTGCCTGGCGTGTCGGCGCCTTCGAGAGTGGTGAGGTCGATCAGACGGATGATCGTGTCGAGAGCCCACGCCTTCGACGTCGTCTTGATCGAGCGGGTGCCGAGACTCGCCGCACGCTGTTCGAGGCCGACCGCGTCGACACCCGGGAGCCCGTGCAGGAAGCGGCGGAGAGTGGCGTCGTCCGGCTCACCGCCCAGCACGTCCACCGCGGTGCGGCGGGTGAGTTCTGTGGTTGTCACTGTTCCTCCAACAATGCTCGGGCTGTGTTCTCATCTGTCACAAGCACGCTGCACAGTCCGCTGGTGACGACCGTGCGCGCGATGTCATGTTTGGCTGAGCCGGCGGTGACGAAGATGGCGCGCTTCGCCGCCCTCAGGCGTTCGAGCCCCACCCCGACCGTGCGGGCGTCCAGCTGGGGATCGACGATGTTCCCGTCCGCGTCGATGTAGCGGCCGAGCACATCGCCGACCGCTCCGCGGCGCGCGAGCTCCTCGACGTCGGATGCCGTGAGATAGCCGTTCTCGACGTGCGCGGAGCTCGCGTCGCACGGCCCGGCCGTGAACAGGAACGCCTGCGCCTCGGCTGCCTCCGCCAGCACGGCCGCAACCGTTCGGTCGGCTTCGATGGCCTGCTTCGTCTCGACTCGCTCGAGGATCGCCGGGCTCGGCAGCAGGGAGACCTGCCCCGACGCGCGCTGTGCGATGGTGACGGCGAGTCCCGCGGCTCCTCCGGAGCGCCTGTTGAGGCTGACTCCGCCGTTGAGCTGGACGACGGTGACTCCCGTCGCCCACCCGTCGGGCAGGGCTTCGGCGACGGCGCGCAGGGTACGCCCCCAGCTCACGCCGAGCGTGCGCGGCACGGGGCGCATCGCGCTGAGATAGTCGGCGGCGGCGTGAGCCACGCGCTCCAGGGTCCCTTCGTCACCGTCGGGCGCAGGCACGACCACGGCGGCCGCGAGTCCGTGACGCTCGACGAGCTGGCGCTCGAGCCCCAGACGTCGTGCGCGCGGATGGACGATCTCGATGCGCACGATTCCGCGCTCCCTGGCCTGAGTGAGCAGACGCCCCACCTTCCATCGCGAGAGCTTGAGGATGCCGCCGATCTCGTCCTGTGTCTTGTCCTCGTCGTAGTACAGCTCGGCGACGCGGACCATCGTGAGTTCGTCCTCCACGGCATCCTCCTTCACTCTCAGCCTACGACGGGTTCACCCTCTGCGCACGCGATTGCTCATATGAGCACATCGGCCGACCTCGTTCGCTCGTCCGTTGCAGACGACGAAAGGGCGGCGATCCGTGGATCGCCGCCCTTTCGCGCCTGTGAACTCAGGAGCGCTTGCGCGTCGTCAGAACCTGGTCGACGATGCCGTACTCCTTGGCGTCTTCAGCGGACAGGATCTTGTCGCGGTCGATGTCGCGGTTCACCTGCTCGACGGACTTGCCGGTGTGACGCGCCATCGTCTCCTCGAGCCAGGTGCGCATGCGGAGGATCTCCGCGGCCTGGATCTCGATGTCCGACGCCTGACCGTGCCCGGCTTCACCCATCGCCGGCTGGTGCATCAGCACGCGGGCGTTGGGCAGCGCGAGGCGCTTGCCGGGCGCGCCCGCCGCGAGCAGGACGGACGCCGCGGATGCCGCCTGGCCCAGCACGACGGTCTGGATCTGCGGCGCGACGTACTGCATCGTGTCGTAGATCGCCGTCATCGCGGTGAACGAGCCACCGGGCGAGTTGATGTACATCGTGATGTCGCGCTCGGAGTCCTGGCTCTCCAGGACCAGGAGCTGTGCCATCACGTCGTCGGCCGACGCGTCGTCGACCTGGACGCCCAGGAAGATGACGCGATCCTCGAAGAGCTTGTTGTACGGGTCCTGGCGCTTGAAGCCGTAAGCCGTGCGCTCCTCGAACTGCGGGAGGATGTAGCGGCTCGAGGGAAGGGTGCCTGCGGAACGGAAGGTGGGTGTGTACATGTGTGCTGTCCTGCCTTACTTGTCCGCGCCGGTGCCGCCGCCGCCGTGCACGTCGCTGGCGTGTTCGCGGATGTGGTCGACGAATCCGTACTCGAGGGCTTCATCGGCGGTGAACCAGCGGTCGCGGTCGCCGTCGGCGTTGATCTGCTCGACGGACTTGCCGGTCTGGGCCGCGGTGATCTCGGCCAGGCGGCGCTTCATCGACAGGATCAGCTGCGCCTGCGTCTGGATGTCGCTCGCCGTACCGCCGAATCCACCGTGCGGCTGGTGCAGCAGCACACGCGCGTTCGGCGTGATGTAACGCTTGCCCTTGGTGCCGCTCGTGAGAAGCAGCTGCCCCATCGAGGCAGCCATGCCGATGCCGACCGTCACGATGTCGTTGGGCACGAACTGCATGGTGTCGTAGATGGCCATGCCTGCGGTGATCGATCCGCCGGGCGAGTTGATGTAGAGGTAGATGTCCTTCTCGGGATCCTCGGCGGCGAGAAGGAGGATCTTCGCGCAGATCTCGTTCGCGTTCTCATCCCGCACCTCAGAGCCCAGCCAGATGATGCGATCCTTGAGCAGCCTGTCGAAGACGCTCGTCGCGACCAGGGGTTCAGCCATGTCAGCTCCTGTTTCCGTGTTTCGGTGATTCGAATCTACCGGCGACAACACGCGCTCCAGGTCATGTTCGCCGTCGGCATATCAGGTGTCGGCGTCAGCGATCTCGCGGGCGTACGCGGTCATCGAACGGTGATAGCGCGGCAGGTGCGGGACGAGCGCGAGGAGCGCCACCGACAGCCCTTCGGCCGGGCGCCCGGCGCTGGCCAGGGTGAGCGCGTGCACCGCGGCGATCGCGTCGCGGTACGGGCCGGCCCCTGCTCTCTCGCGCTCGCCCTCGATGAGCGCAAGGGCCTCATCGAACCGACCGAGGTTTCGCAGCGAGCTCGCGAGCTGCACGATCGCCTGCGAACGGTGGTCCTCGTCCAGTCCGAGCTCCAGTGCCCGCCGATAGAGCTCGACGGCTTCCTCCGGACGCCCGGCGGAATCGCGTGCCCCTGCGCGCTCGAACTCCGCACGACCGTCGTCCTCACCGCGCTCCGCGGCGAGGGCGTCGATGCGGGCGATGATCTCGTCGCCGACCTCCTCCCCCGACGCGTCGGCCCACACCTCGTCGATGCGGTCGCTCCAACTGGTCATGCCGTTTCCTTCCCTCGGATGCGAGAAGGGCGGATGCCGCAGCATCCGCCCTTCTGGTCGATCGGTCGATCACTCGGCCTTGTCGGCCGCCTTCTCGTCGGCCTTGGCCGCGGCGGTCTTCTTGGCCGGAGCCTTCTTGGCCGCAGGCTTCTTGGCCGCAGGCTTCTCCTCAGCGTCGGCGTCGGCCTTCTTGGCCGGCTTCTTCGCAGGGGCCTTCTTGGCCGGCTTCTCCTCGGTCTCAGCCTCTGCGGCCGGCGCCTCGTCCTCGTCGTCCGTGACGATGAAGTCGCTCAGGTCGACGGGCTTGCCGTTGGTGTCGACGACCTTCACCTTCCCCAGGGCGATCGCGAGAGCCTTGTTGCGGGCGACCTCGCCGACCAGGGCCGGCAGCTGGTTCGACGACTGCAGAGCCTCGACGAACTCCTGCGGAGCCATGCCGTACTGCGCTGCGGACTGGATGAGGTACTGCGACAGCTCCTCCTGCGACACCTGCACGTCGGCCTGCTCGGCGATGGTGTCGAGCAGCACCTGCGTGCGGAACTGCTTCTCGCTCGCCTCGGTCACCTCGGCGCGGTGCACGTCGTCCTCGAGGCGGCCCTCGCTCTCGAGGTGGTTGTGCACCTCGTCCTCGATGAGCTGCGGCGGCACAGGGATGTCGATCTGCTCGAGCAGAGTCTCGACGAGCTTGTCGCGTGCGGCCGAACCCTGGGTGAAGACACCCTGCTGCGCGACCCGCTCGGCGAGGCTGGCACGAAGCTCTGCGATCGTGTCGAACTCGCTGGCGATCTGCGCGAAGTCGTCGTCGGCCTCGGGGAGCTCCCGCTCCTTCACCGACTTGACGGTCACCGAGACCTCGGCCTCGGAACCGGCGTGGTCGCCGCCGACGAGGGTCGAGCGGAAGGTGGTGTCCTCACCGGCGGTCAGCGACTCGATCGCGTCGTCGATGCCCTCGAGCAGCTCGCCCGAGCCCACCTCGTACGAGACGCCCTCTGCGCGGTCGATCTCGGCACCGTCGATGGTCGCGACGAGGTCGAGCTCGACGAAGTCGCCCTTCGCCGCCGGACGGTCGACGGGGATGAGGGTGCCGAAGCGCGCACGAAGGCGGTCGAGCTCGGCGTCGAGGGCGGCCTCATCAGCCTCGACCGCGTCGACCGTCAGGGTGATGCCGTCGTAGTCGGGGAGCTCGATCTCGGGCCGCACGTCGACCTCGATGTCGACCAGAAGGTCGCCGGAGAAGTCCTTCTCGCTCGGCCACTCGACGACCTCAGCCGACGGACGGCCGACGATGCGCAGCTTGTGCTCGACGGTGGCCTCGCGGAAGAACTTGTCGAGGCCCTCGTTGACGGCGTGCTCGATGACCGCGCCGCGTCCGATGCGCTGGTCGATGATCGGCGCCGGAACCTTGCCCTTGCGGAAGCCGGGGATCTGCACGTCCTGAGCGATGTGCTCGTATGCGTGCGTGATGCTGGGCTTGAGGTCTTCGGGGGTGACCGTGATGCTGAGCTTCACCCGGGTCGGGGTCAGCTTCTCGACGGTGCTGTTCGCCATGCTGGTGTGTTCTCCTTGTGGTTCCCGCGCTGACACGCGGCTGTGAGGCTGAAGTGTGCCGTGTCGGGGCGACAGGAGTTGAACCTGCGACCTCCCGCTCCCAAAGCGGGCGCTCTACCAAGCTGAGCTACGCCCCGGGGAATCCGCAGATTCGGCCCCCAAGAGTCTAACGGACGGGAGCACCCTTCAGAGTCCGCTATGATCGATGAGTCCGGAACTCCGGTTTCGGGGGTGTAGCTCAATGGTAGAGTCTCAGTCTTCCAAACTGATTGCGCGGGTTCGATTCCCGTCACCCCCTCCACATCAGGTCCTCGTCGTTCGGCGGGGACCTTTTCTGTACGGACGGGGACCTTTTCTGTACGGAGGTGAATCGTGACCGACGCGAGTGGCTCCGCAGCAGGCGGCCACGACATGCCGCCTGCGTTCTCCGATGACGCGCCCACGGTGCGGATGCCGGTCCGCCGCCGCCGTCGGCTGCTCACGTTTCTCGCAGTGTTCGCGGTCTGCATCGGCGGCGCCGCTGCCGCACAGGTGGCCGCATCTGCTGCATACGACCGGGCCGCACAGGCATTCTCGACGGCCATGAGCACGCTCGGCGACGACGTGCAGCAGCTGCGCGGCTACCTGAGGACGCTGCAGGACACGGTGTCGACGGCGCGCGTGATCAGCGACCGCTCCCCCGCGCCGTTGGTCGACCCCGCCGCCGTCGCACCGCTCTCCGATGCCCTCCAGAAGAGCGCTGTGGTCGCTGGGTCGGCCGAGACCCTGCTCGACCGCGACGTCCCGGAAGCCCCGGATGCACCGTTCTGGTTCTGGGATCTCTTCGCCGCCGCGACGCAGGTCGACCAGGCGCGCGGCCACGTGGACGATCTCGACACCGAGATCACGGCGACGGCGCCGTCGCTGCTCGCGTCCCGTGCAGAGGTGTCGGATGCCGGACTCGCGGTGCTCTCGACGTCCGCAGCAGCCGCAGCGACGTTCGAGACCGCCCACGTCTCGGCGCGGAACGACGACGTCGTCGCGCTGCGTGCTGCCGCATCCGATGTCGCGTCGCGGACCTCGCTCGATCACGACGCCGCGTCCGCCTTCGGCACCCTGCAGGACGCCGCAGCTCAGGTGCTCTCCTCAGAACAGGCGGAGCTGGCCGAGAAGGCGGGCCCGCTGCTGTCCGCCCGTCTCGAGGTCGAGGCCTTCGCGCGCTCGCTCGCGCCGGGGGTGCTCCTCGAGTTCGACTGGAGCCCGGTCGTGAACGGTGCCGGGAACGGAGGAAGCATGGGCGGGCTGACGACGTGGTGGTGGGACGACCCCGATCGCGCAGCGATCCAGCTGTCCGACTCCGTCGCGGAGCGCTGGCCCTCGTACAGCAGCAAGTCCCTCGTCGCACACGAGGTCGGCCACGCCATCAGCGTCAAGTGCGAAGGCATGTACGACGCGTCCACCCAGGACAGCATCGAGAAGTGGGCGACCGCATGGGCGATAGGCATGGGCTACACCGACGACGCGAACGGCGTCTGGGCGTACGGGTTCCCGCCTCAGGCATACATCGACGCGGCGTCCGGGTGCCGTTGATATCCACTGGACAGCGGATCCCGTCCGGCATGCAGAAACCGCCACGATCCGAATGATCGTGGCGGTTTCATGAAACGACTACTGCCCGCGGCGCTCCCGCAGCTGAGCCAGCGCGTCCTCGAGAAGCTGCATCGCTTCTTCGTCGGTGCGACGTTCCTTGACGTACGCGAGGTGCGTCTTGTACGGCTCGGTCTTGGCGAGGGCAGGCGGGTTGTCCTTGTCGCGCCCGGCAGGCAGACCGGTCTGTGGATGGTCGATGATCTCCGGGATCTCGTCCTCCGGCAGTCCAGCTGCGAAATAGCGCACGGTCTCATTGCCGAGCCCGTCCCAGTACGAGACCGCGATGCGGTCTGCGTGATACCCGTGGTCCTGCTCGCCCATAGGGCCGGAGCCGACACGCGTGCCACGAATGGCGTTTCCTCCCGTTGCCATCAGATCACCTCGAACTTCGTGATGAGACCGAGTGCCACGATCGCCACGAACCAGACGAGCGCGAGCACCACCGTGAAACGATTGAGATTCCGCTCCGCGAGACCGGACGAGCCGACGGCCGAGGACATGCCTCCGCCGAACATGTCGGACAGGCCGCCTCCGCGACCCTTGTGGAGGAGGATGAGGAGAGTCAGCAGGACGCTGGTGATGCCCAGCAGCACCTGCAGAACGAACTCGAGAATATCCACGAGGAAGAGCCTTTCGCTGGGGCACGACTGCCCCGGTAACGGTCAAGTATACGGTGTGGCGGGGCCGCGGCCCCGCCACACTCACACGCCGACGTGCTTCTCGAACCGGATGATCGCGGCGAACTCGTCGACGACGAGGCTCGCCCCGCCGACCAGTGCGCCGTCCACGTCGGGCTCACGCATGAAGCTCGCGATGTTCGCCGCCTTGACGGACCCGCCGTACAGGATGCGCGTGCGAGACGCAGCGTCCTCTCCGAGCACCTTCGCGATCACGCCGCGCAGGGCCGCGCACACGTCCTGAGCCTGCTGGGGAGTCGCTGCCTGTCCGGAGCCGATGGCCCAGACGGGCTCGTAGGCCACCACGATGTCGGCATCCTTGGACACGCCCTGCAACGCCGCCTCCAGCTGGCCAGCGGGAACAGCGCTCGCACCGAACTTCTCGAGATCCTCGGCCGTCTCACCGACGCAGATCACGGGGACGATCCCGTGCTTCAGCGCCGCCCGGACCTTCGCTGCGACGACCTCGTCGGTCTCGTTGTGGTACTCGCGCCGCTCGGAGTGGCCGATGATCACGTAGGTCGCGTCGAGCTTGCTGAGGAAGGCACCCGACACCTCGCCGGTGTACGCACCCGAGTCATGGACCGACAGATCCTGAGCACCGAGAGCGAAGGGGATCTTGTCGGCGTCGATGAGCGTCTGCACGCTCCGGAGGTCGGTGAACGGCGGGAAGACGGCGACGTCGACCGAACCGTCCTCGTGCTTCGCGTCCTTGAGAGTCCAGTGCAGCTTCTGCACGAACGCGACCGCCTGGAGGTGGTCGAGGTTCATCTTCCAGTTGCCCGCGATCAGCGGGGTGCGCTTGTTCGTCGCCATCGTCGTCACTCCCATCCCAGGACGGTGAGTCCCGGAAGCTTCTTTCCCTCGAGGAACTCGAGGCTTGCCCCGCCACCGGTCGAGATGTGGCCGAACGCATCGTCGGAGAACCCGAGCTGGCGCACGGCCGCGGCGGAGTCGCCACCGCCCACGACGCCGAGTCCGTCGACCTTCGTGAGCGCCTCGGCGACTGCCTTGGTCCCAGCCGCGAACGCCGGGAACTCAAACACGCCCATGGGACCGTTCCAGAACACCGTCTTCGAACCGCGGATCACCTCGGCGAACGCGGCGGCGGTCTCGGGCCCGATGTCGAGACCGATTCCGGAGGCGCCGAAGGTCGTGTCCTCGAGCGCGTCCGCGCGGGCGACCTCGTGCGCCGCGTCGGCGGCGAACTTCTCCGCGACGACCACATCCGTCGGCAGGACGAGCTCGACACCGCGCTCGGCGGCCTCGGCGATGTATCCGCGCACCGTGTCGAGCTGGTCTTCCTCGAGAAGGCTCGCAGCGACATCGTGGCCCTGCGCCTTCAGGAACGTGAAGAGCATGCCGCCGCCCACGAGGATGCGGTCGACGCGCGGCAGCAGGTGCGAGATGACGCCCAGCTTGTCGCTGACCTTGGAGCCGCCGAGCACCACGGCGTACGGACGCTCGGGGTTCTCGGTGAGACGGTCGAGCACGTCCAGCTCGGTCGCGATCAGCAAGCCGGCGGCGGACGGCAGCAGCTGCGCGAGGTCGTAGACGCTCGCCTGCTTGCGGTGCACCACGCCGAAGCCGTCGGAGACGAGCGCGTCGCCGAGTTCCGCGAGCTGCGCCGCGAAGGCCCCGCGTGCCTCGTCGTCCTTCGACGTCTCTCCGGGGTTGAACCGCAGGTTCTCGAGCACGACGACCTCGCCGTCCTCGAGCGAGGCGACGGCGTCACGTGCGGACTCGCCGACCGTGTCGCGGGCGAAGGCGACCGGCTTGCCGAGGAGCTCGGCCAGCCGCTGGGCGACCGGTTCGAGGCTGTACCGGGGGTCGGGAGCACCGTCGGGGCGGCCGAGGTGCGAGCACACGACGACGCGGGCGCCGGCGTTGATGAGGGCATTGAGGGTCGGCAGCGAGGCGCGAACACGGCCATCGTCCGTTATGACCCCGTCCCGGAGCGGGACGTTCAGGTCACAACGGACGATGACGCGCTTGCCCTCGAGCGAACCCAGTGAGTCCAGGGTGCGCAGAGTCATGGTTCGAGCTCAGAGACGCTCGGCCACGTACTCGGTGAGGTCGACGAGACGGTTGGAGTAGCCCCACTCGTTGTCGTACCAGCTGGAGACCTTCACGAGGTTGCCGCTGACGTTGGTCAGCGTGGAGTCGAAGATCGACGAGTGCGCGTTGTGCACGATGTCGCTCGAGACGATGGCATCCTCGTTGTACTGCAGGTAGCCGGCGAGACGCCCCTCGGCAGCGGCCTTCTTGTATGCCTCGTTGACCTCGTCGACGGTGAGGTTCTCACGGTCGGTGATGAGGGTCAGGTCGACGATCGACCCGGTGGGGACCGGAACGCGGTACGACGATCCGCTGAGCTTGCCGTTCAGCTCGGGCAGCACCTCGCCGATGGCCTTCGCAGCCCCGGTCGAGGCGGGGACGATGTTGATCGCCGCCGCACGAGCGCGGCGCAGGTCGCTGTGGGGCCCGTCCTGCAGGTTCTGGTCAGCGGTGTACGCGTGCGCGGTCATCATGAAGCCGCGGTCGATACCGAAAGCGTCGTTGAACACCTTTGCCAGCGGGGCGAGGCAGTTGGTGGTGCACGACGCGTTGGAGATGATGTGGTGCGATGCCGGGTCGTAGGTGTCCTCGTTCACACCCATCACGAACGTGGCGTCGACGCCCGTTCCGGGAGCGGAGATGAGCACCTTCTTGGCGCCGGCGTCGATGTGCTTCTTGGCGAGCTCCGCCTTGGTGAAGAAGCCGGTCGACTCGATCACGATGTCGACGCCGAGGTCGGCCCACGGGAGGTTGGCGGGGTCACGCTCGGCGAACGCCTTGATCGCCTTGCCGTTGACGGTGATGCTCTCGTCGTCGTAGCTGATCTCCGCGTCGAGCACCCCGCCGACCGAGTCGTACTTCAGCAGGTGCGCCAGGGTCTTGTTGTCGGTGAGGTCGTTGACCGCGACGATGTCGATGTCCGCGCCCTGCGCGAGAGCCGCGCGGAAGTAGTTGCGTCCGATGCGGCCGAAGCCGTTGATACCGATCTTGACAGACACGAAGGTCTCCTGATTTCTCATGCGCGAATGCGCGGTTTCAAACTAGAGAAGCATGGACAACGGCGTCCCGACGGGCGAGAAGTCCGTCGGGACGCCCGTCTTGGTTACGACAGTACCAGCAGCCCGCTCGTCTTCTCGCGGGCTACATCGAAGCGCTGGGCCACGTTCTCCCAGTTGGCGATGTTCCATGCCGCCTTGACGTAATCCGCCTTGACGTTCAGGTAGTCGAGGTAGAACGCGTGCTCCCACATGTCCAGCTGGAACAGCGGGATCGTGCCCTGCGCCGTGTTCGCCTGCTGGTCGAACAGCTGCTGGATGATCAGTCGCGCGCCGATCGGGTCCCAGCTCAGCACAGCCCAGCCGGAGCCCTGGATTCCCGTGGCGGCCGCGGTGAAGTGCGCCTGGAACTTCTCGAAGGAACCGAAGAACTCGTCGATGGCCGCCTTCAGCTCACCCTCCGGCTGACCGCCGCCGTTCGGCGAGAGATTGGTCCAGAAGATCGAGTGGTTGACGTGACCACCGAGGTTGAAGGCGAGGTCCTTCTCCAGCTTGTTGACGTTCGCCAGGTTGCCGGTCTCGCGCGCCTCCGCCAGCTGCTCCAGCGCGGTGTTCGCGCCGGCGACGTAGGCCGCGTGGTGCTTGTCATGGTGGAGCTCCATGATCTTGGCGCTGATGTGCGGCTCGAGGGCTGCGTAGTCGTAGGGCAGGTCGGGGAGCGTATAGGTTGCCATGTCGCATTCATCCAATCCGCGCCGCGCCGCGGCGCTTGCCGATCCTCCGCCACGCCGAAGTGCGGTGCGGAGCGGACACTTTCATCCTAGTGACGACAACGCGACGCCGGACAGGAACCTTCCGCGTGTGACGTCAGACGTCGAGACCTGCGGGAACAGCGGCTTCCGTGCCGGGAATCCCCTCCTGCTGCGCGCGCTTGTCCGCCATCGCAAGCAGGCGGCGGATGCGGCCCGCCACCGCGTCCTTCGTCATGGGCGGGTCGGCGTGGTGGCCGAGTTCGTCGAGGCTTGCGTCCCGGTGCGCAAGACGCAGCTCGCCGGCCACCTTGAGGTGCTCCGGCACGTCCTCTCCGAGGATCTCCAGAGCGCGCTCGACACGTGCGCACGCCGCCACCGCGGCCTGAGCGGAGCGTCGCAGGTTCGCGTCGTCGAAGTTCACCAGGCGGTTCACGCCGGCGCGCACTTCTCGACGTTGGCGCATCTCTTCCCACGCGACGGCCGTGCGATGCGCGCCGATCTCGCTGAGCATCGTGCGGATCGCCTCGCCTTCGCGCACCACGACGCGGGGCATGCCGCGCACCTCGCGCGCCTTCGCCGCGACACCGAGGCGGTGTGCAGCGCCGACGAGGGCCATGGCGGCCTCGGACGAAGGGCAGGAGATCTCGAGCATCGCGGAGCGTCCCGGCTCGCTGAGCGTCCCTGCGGCGAGGAACGCCCCGCGCCACAGGCCGGCGATCTCGGCGCGCGATCCCGTCGTGAGCCTGTTCGGGAGTCCGCGGACGGGCCGACGACGCTGATCGAGAAGTCCGGTCTGGCGAGCCAAGGTCTCCCCTGCCGCAATCACGCGGACAGCCCAGCGGGCACCGTCGTTGGCCGTGCTCGATTGCACCTGGGCGATCTCCGGGCGCACGCCGTAGATCTCCGCGAGGTCACGCGCGACGCGGTGTGCGAGCACCTCGGCGTCCACCTCGGCCTCGACAGCCACACGGCCCGCGATCGAGTGCAGACCACCGGCGAACCGAAGAATCGCGGTCACCTCGGCCACCCGCACCGTCGGCGGCGCGTTGCGGATGCTGACGAGTTCGGCTTTGACGTCGGTGGTTAGTGCCACGGGACTCCTTCACGATCACGCGTCGGATCGCGACGCAAACCTCCAGCTTACTCGGCCGCGGGCGCCGCTACTCTCGCCCGAGGTCTCGGTGACGGACGTTCACGGCAACTCCCGGGACGGCCGCCAACCGGCGAGCCAGCTCCTCCGCCATCGCGACGGATCGGTGCTTGCCGCCGGTGCATCCGATCGCCACCGTGGAGTGGCTCTTGTTCTCACGCTGATACCCCTCCAGCACCGGCGTGAGCGCTGCGGCGTATGCCTCGAGGAACTCGGACGCGCCTTCGCGAGACAGCACGTACTCCCGGACGGCCTCGTCCTGTCCGGTCAGCCCGCGGAGCTCTTCGTTCCAGAACGGATTGGGCAGGAACCGCATGTCGGCGACGAGGTCGACGTCGGTCGGCAGGCCGTATTTGAACCCGAAGCTGAGCAGCGTCACCCGATGACGCGCCGCCCCCTCCTCGGAGAACAGGTCGGAGACCTTGGTCGCCAGCTGATGGATGTTGAGCGACGAGGTGTCGATCACCAGGTCAGCCGCCTCCCGAACGGGTGCGAGACGGGATCGTTCGGTGCGGATGCCGTCGAGAAGCGTTCCGTCGTCCTGCAGCGGATGCGGACGGCGGACGGCCTCGAAACGACGGACGAGCACGTCATCGGACGCGTCCAGGAAAAGCACTCGGACGGACCCGCGCGACCGCAGAGCACGGGCGACGCCGGGGAAGTCGTCGAAGAGGTTGCGTCCTCGCACGTCGACGACCGCGGCGATCTTCGGGAGGGCGTCGCCGCCCATGTCGGTGAGGTCGAGAAATGGGCGGAGGATCTGGGGCGGGAGGTTGTCGACCACATACCATCCGAGGTCTTCCAGCGCGTTGGCCACGGTGGTGCGGCCTGCCCCGGACATGCCCGTAACGATCAGGAATTCGCCCTGGTCCCCGTCTGACATCGTCGCTCCTTCTCCCCCACGAGACCAGCCTAGCGAGTGGCGAGATGAGCGTGGATGTTCTGGGCGAGCACCGGCCCGATGCCCTGGACCTGCTGGATCTCCTCGGGGCTCGCGCCTCGCAGCGCCGTGACGGAGCCGAAGTGCTTCAGCAGCACCTTGATGCGCGCTGCGCCGAGCCCGGGGACCTCGGCGAGAACGGTCGTGATGTCCTTGCGCCGCCGCTTGCGCTGATGCGTGATGGCGAATCGGTGGGCTTCATCACGCAGCCTCTGCAGAAGGTACAGGGCTTCACTCGTCCTCGGCAGGATCACCGGGAAGTCCTCACCGGGAAGCCAGATCTCCTCCAGTCTCTTGGCGATGCCGCAGACGGCGATCTCGGTGTGCCCCGCGTCGCGCAGGGCGCGGGCTGCCGCCTCGACCTGCGGCGTGCCCCCGTCGACGAGCAGCAACTGCGGAGGGTACGCGAACCGTGGCTTCTTCCGCGTGGTGGTCTCGTCCGCCCCGTCGTCGTCGGCATGTTCCGGGCGGTCGAGGTATGCGAGTCGCCGCATGAGCACCTGATACATCGAGTCGGTGTCGTCGGTCGTCTCGGCGATGTTGAAGGAGCGGTACTGGTCCTTGCGCGGCAGCCCGTCCTCGAAGACGACCATCGACGCGACGACGTTGGTGCCACCGAGGTGCGAGATGTCGAAGCACTCGATGCGCAGCGGCGCCTCCGGCATGCCCAGAGCATCCTGCAGGTCGGTGAGCGCCTGCGTGCGTGCGACGTAGTCGCTCGTTCGTCGGGTCTTGTGACGGATGAGCGCCTGCTGGGCGTTCACAGTCGCGGTGCGCATGAGGTCGGCTCGCTGTCCGCGCTGGGCGACGGCGATCTCGACCTTCCGTCCGCGGCGTTCACGCAGCCATTCCTCGAGCTCAGCGATGTCGTCAGGGAGAACCGGGACGAGGATGCGCCGCGGGACGTCGCCGCCCTCGCCGTACGCACGCTGCAGGACCTGGTCGACGAGATCGGCACCGGCGATGTCGATCTCCTTGTCGAGAGTCATGGCGCGCACACCACGCACACGCCCGCCGCGGATCACGAAGTGCTGCACAGCCGCGGACAGCTCGTCCTCGGCTATGCCGAAGAGATCGGCATCCTCGTCGGCTGGGAGCACGAGGGCGCTCTTGCCGAGCACTGCTTCGATAGCGGAGAGCTTGTCGCGATACTTCGCTGCGGCCTCGTAGTCCATGGCCGCCGAGGCGGCGAGCATCCGCTTCGTGAGCTCCTTGGTGAAACGTTCGTCACCTCCTGCCATGAACGCGACGAAGTCGTCGACCATCGCCCGATGCTCCTCGATCGTCACCGTCATCGAGCAGGGCCCGCCGCACTTGCCGATCTGCCCGGGAAAGCACGGGCGCCCGGTCTGCATCGCCCGCTTATAGCTGGCATCGCTGCACGTGCGGATCGGGAACGCCTTGATCATCAGGTCGATCGTCTCGTGCACGGCCCACACCTTCGGGTAGGGACCGAAGTACCGTGCGCCGGGGATCTTGCGGTTGCGCGTCACGATCACCCGTGGCGCTTCATCCGCCAGCGTCACCGCCATGAAGGGGTACGACTTGTCGTCGCGATAACGGACGTTGAACGGCGGATCGAACTCCTTGATCCACATGTACTCCAGCTGGAGCGAGTCGACGTCGGTCGCGACGACCGTCCATTCCACCGATGCCGCGGTCGTCACCATGCGGCGGGTGCGCTCGTGCAGCGTGTGCAGCGGGGCGAAGTAGTTCGACAACCTCTGACGCAGGTTCTTCGCCTTGCCGACGTACAGCACCCTGCCGTCGGCGTCGCGGAACCGGTAGACGCCGGGGTCGGTGGGGATCTCGCCCGTGCGTGGCCGGTACGGGAGGACGTCGGCCATCAACTGGCCTTCCGCGCCGACCGCCCCTCGCCGAGGATCTCGGCCAGGAACCGGCCCGTGTGGCTCTCCTCCACGCGCGCGATCTGCTCCGGGGTGCCTGTGGCGAGGATCTGACCGCCGCCGGAACCGCCCTCGGGGCCCAGATCGATCACCCAGTCGGCGGACTTGATGACGTCGAGGTTGTGCTCGATCACGATGACGGTGTTGCCCTTGTCGACGAGGCCGTTGAGCACCTCGAGCAGCTTGCGGACGTCTTCGAAGTGCAGACCCGTCGTCGGCTCGTCGAGCACATAGATGCTGCGTCCGTTGCTGCGGCGCTGGAGCTCCGTCGCGAGCTTGACGCGCTGCGCCTCGCCTCCGGAGAGCGTCGTCGCAGACTGACCGAGGCGCACGTAGCCGAGGCCGACGTCGACCAGTGTCTTCATGTAGCGGTGGATCGACTGGATCGGCTCGAAGAACTCGGCGGCTTCGGCGATCGGCATCTCGAGCACCTCGGCGATGTTCTTGCCCTTGTAGTGCACGGCGAGAGTGTCACGGTTGTACCTCTTGCCGTGGCAGACCTCGCAGTCCACGTACACGTCGGGCAGGAAGTTCATCTCGATCTTGATCGTCCCGTCGCCCGAGCAGGCCTCGCACCGGCCGCCCTTGACGTTGAAGCTGAAGCGCCCCGGCTGATAGCCGCGCACCTTCGCCTCCGGCGTCTCGCTGAAGAGCGTGCGGATGCGGTCGAACACACCCGTATAGGTCGCCGGGTTGGACCGCGGAGTGCGTCCGATGGGTGCCTGGTCGACGTGCACGACCTTGTCGAGGTTGTCGAGCCCCGACACCCTGGTGTGCTTACCGGGCACCGTCCGCGCACCGTTCAACCGCGATGCGAGCACCCGATAGAGGATGTCGTTGACGAGAGAGGACTTCCCTGAGCCGCTGACGCCCGTCACGGCCGTGAGCAATCCCAGCGGGAACTCCGCGGTGACGTTCTTGAGGTTGTTCTCCCGCGCGCCCACGACCGTCAGCATGCGCTTACGGTCGACCTTTCGTCGCTTCGCCGGAGTGGGGATCTCACGACGCCCTGAGAGGTAGTCGCCCGTCATGGACGCCTTCTCGCCCAGCAGTGCGTTGTAGGGCCCGGAGTGCACGACCTCTCCGCCGTTGACTCCTGCTCCCGGCCCGATGTCGACCACCCAGTCGGCGGCTTCGATGGTCTCTTCGTCGTGCTCGACGACGATGAGGGTGTTGCCGAGGTCGCGAAGGGTGAGCAGGGTCTCGATCAGGCGCCGGTTGTCGCGCTGATGAAGCCCGATCGAGGGCTCATCGAGCACATAGAGCACCCCGGTGAGGCCTGATCCGATCTGGGTGGCGAGCCGAATGCGCTGCGCCTCACCTCCGGAGAGCGAGCCCGCGGAGCGGCTGAGGTTGAGGTAAGACAGCCCCACCTGCAGAAGGAAGTCCAAGCGCAGTCGGATCTCGCGGAGCACCTGCGCAGCGATCTTCGCCTCGCGCTCGGTCAGCACGAGCTTCTCCATGAAAGCGCGTGCGTCCGCGAGGCTGAGGTGCGACACCTCGGCGATCGAATGACCGTGCACCTTCACGGCGAGCACCTCCGGCTTGAGGCGATTGCCGTTGCAGACCGGGCACGGAACCTCGCGCAGATACTCGCCCCAGCGCGCACGCTGGGTGTCGGACTCGGCCTGTGCGTACTGGCGTTCGATGTACGGCACGACACCCTCGAACCCCGACGCGTACCGCATCTCGCGTCCGTACCGGTTCTTCCACTTGACGGTGACCTTGTAGTTGTCGCCTCTCAGCACCGCGTCTTGCACATCGACGCGAAGGTCTTTCCAGGGGGTGTCCAGGGAGAAGTTCAGATCGGCGGCCAGTCCCTCGAGCAGGCGCTCGTAGTACTGGAACAGGCCCTTCCCCTGTGTGGTCCACGGGATGATGGCACCCTCGCGGATCGAAAGCTCCTCGTCGCCGAGCATAAGGTCGACGTCGACGGACATGCGTGTGCCGAGGCCCGAGCATGCCGGGCATGCGCCGAAGGGGGCGTTGAACGAGAACGTGCGCGGCTCGATCTCGGTGAGCGTGATCGGATGGCCGTTCGGGCACGCGAGCTTCTCGGAGAAGGACTGCCAGGCGTCGTCGCCTTCTTCGTCCACAAAATTCACCTGCATGACGCCGCCCGCGAGCCCGAGCGCCGTCTCCACCGAGTCGGTGACGCGCCCGAGGATGTCGTCCGACGCCACGAGGCGGTCGACCACCACGGCGATGTCGTGCTTGTAGCTCTTCTTCAGCGCCGGCGGCTCCGCGAGCTGGATGAGCTCACCGTCGACGATCGCCCGGGAGTAGCCCTTCGCCCCCAGTTCGCGGAAGAGGTCGACGAACTCCCCCTTCTTCTGGGAGACGACGGGAGCGACGATCTGGTAACGGGTGCGCTCTGGCAGGGCCATGAGCTGGTCGGCGATCTGCTGCACCGTCTGGCGTTGGATCTTCTCGCCGCACTCAGGGCAGTGCGGCACGCCGATGCGCGCCCACAGCAGTCGCATGTAGTCGTAGATCTCGGTGATGGTACCGACCGTCGAACGCGGATTCCGGTTGGTCGACTTCTGGTCGATCGAGACGGCGGGACTCAATCCTTCGATGAAGTCGACGTCTGGCCGGTCGACCTGACCGAGGAACTGCCGCGCGTACGCGCTCAACGATTCGACGTAGCGGCGCTGACCCTCGGCGAAGATCGTGTCGAACGCGAGACTGGATTTTCCCGACCCGGACAGCCCCGTGAACACCACGAGGGAGTCGCGGGGGATGTCGATGTCGACGTTCTTCAGATTGTGGACGCGGGCACCGCGAACACTGAGTTTTCCTGGGGTTGCAACCGGGACGATAGGCACCGTCCAAGTCTACGAGGGGCCACGGACACTGGCTCCTCTCAGGCCTCCGCGGGCCCGACGATCTCGGCGGGCCCCGCCTTGGTGGCGCGTTCGGCATCGGGACGGCGGCGGCCTGCGAAGCGCGCGAGGCCGTCTCGCAGCGCACCGATCTCCTCGAGGTCCATGCCGACCGCCGCCATGACGCGACCGGGCACCGCCAGCGCCCGCTCGCGAAGCGATCGGCCCGCATCGGTGAGCGTGATGTCGAGCCGCCGCTCATCCTCCGCGTTGCGCTGTCGCACGATGAGACCATCGGCCTCGAGACGCTTGACGAGGGGCGACGCCGTCGCCGGCTCGAGCGCCAGCGCAGCCGCCAGATCGTTGAGGGATCGCGGCGATTCCTCCCACAGAGCCAGCATCACGAGGTACTGCGGGTGGGTCAGCCCGAGCGGCTCGAGGATCGGGCGATAGACCGACACCACAGTGCGCGCCGCCGTCACGAGGGCGAAGCACAGCTGGTTCTCGAGAGCAAGGGGATCGTCAGGTGCCGGCACGGCACAACGATACAGCCACCCTAATAGTTAGTACACTAAGGATCATGACGGACTCCGACCGGCTCCCCCTCCGCGACCGCATCCGTGAGGCGGGCGGTCTCTACAGCTGGATCAACCGAAACCTCATCCGCTTCGCGGGACCGGCATCCGTCGGACCGTATGAGAAGACGCCCCCGCCCAGCGCTGCCGAGAGGGCTGAACGTGCCTGTCCCCTCTGCGGCGCTCCGATGAGGCAGCATGAGATCGATCGTTCCGGGCCGAAGCCGCTGATGCACTGCCCGTGAGCACGCTGACGCACTGACCGTGAGCAGGCTGATGCAGTGCCCGTGAGCAGGAGCGCACGTGCGGCGCGGGCCGGGTGGGACCGCACCGATGGCATCGAGCAGCGCCGCAGCCGGCACGCGTCGCTCCCCTCGGACCGGCTTCCCCGCGCCGCATGACGTCGGCCGTCGTCGTGCTCCCGCGCCACGTCGAGCCAGAACATCAATGCCTGGTCATCCGCGATGACCGCTGGTGCGACGTCCAGCCAGCGAGCGCTCATCGTCCTGGCCCCCATCGCCGCCGGAGAGACACCCGACCGCACGCTCAGCGCAGCACCCTGTTCCTCGGCCACACGCACGAGGAGCACGCCGCCTGCTCGCGCGCCCACGAGAATCCGCCCGTCGACGAGGAACGTGCGGCTGCCGAACATCCGTCTCTCCTCAACCGCGGGGTCGGCGCCGAGCAACGCCTTGATCCGGTCAGCGAGCTCCTCCCCTGCAGCGTCCATGAACGGCGCACCTCTCAGGCGTGGCCCGCGCGTTCCATGGCGCGGAGTTCCTTCTTGAGGTCCTGCACCTCGTCACGCAGTCGCGCGGCCAACTCGAACTTGAGCTCGGCGGCAGCCGCCAGCATCTGGTCGGAAAGGTCCTGAATGGTCGCCTCGAGCTGCTGCGCCCCTTCGGCGGCGATGCCGGTGCGGCGCAGGTTGGGCGTCGGGGACTTACCCTTGCCCGATGCGCGTCCGCGTCCGGACATCATGTCGGCGGTGTCGGCACCTTCCCGCGCCAGGACCTCCGTGATATCGGCGATCCGCTTCCGCAGCGGTTGCGGGTCGATGCCGTTGGCCTTGTTGTAGGCGATCTGCTTCTCGCGACGTCTCTCGGTCTCTTCGATGGCCTTCGCCATGGAATCGGTCATGTTGTCCGCGTACATGTGGACCTGACCGGAGACGTTTCGAGCCGCACGGCCGATCGTCTGGATGAGAGAGGTCCCGGAGCGCAGGAATCCCTCCTTGTCGGCGTCGAGGATTGCGACGAGGGAGACTTCGGGAAGGTCGAGACCCTCTCGGAGAAGGTTGATGCCGACGAGAACGTCGTACACCCCGGCCCTGAGCTCGCTCAGCAGCTCGACGCGCCGCAGCGTATCGACGTCCGAATGCAAGTACCGCACCCGGACCCCGTGCTCACCGAGGAAGTCGGTGAGCTCCTCGGCCATCTTCTTGGTGAGCGTCGTGACGAGCACCCGTTCGTCGCGCTCGACCCGGAGACGGATCTCCTCGAGAAGATCGTCGATCTGACCCTTAGACGGCTTCACGACGATCTCCGGATCGACGAGGCCGGTCGGGCGGATGATCTGCTCCACGACACCGTCCGCAATACCCATCTCGTACTTGCCGGGAGTGGCCGACAGATACACGGTCTGCCCGATGCGGTTCTTGAACTCGTCCCAGCGGAGCGGACGGTTGTCCATCGCACTCGGCAGCCTGAAGCCGTGGTCGACGAGCGTGCGCTTACGCGACGCGTCGCCCTCGTACATGGCTCCGATCTGCGGCACGGTCACATGCGACTCATCGATGACGAGGAGGAAGTCGTCGGGGAAGAAGTCGAGGAGCGTGTGCGGCGGCTCGCCCGGCGCACGTCCGTCGAGGTGCCGTGAGTAATTCTCGATGCCGGAGCAGAATCCGAGCTGCTGGAGCATCTCGAGGTCGAACGTCGTGCGCATTCGAAGCCGCTGCGCCTCGAGGAGTTTGCCCTGACGCTCGAGCTCGGCCAGCCGCTCCGCCAGCTCGGTCTCGATCGTGCCGATCGCACGCTGGATCACATCCGTCCCGGCGACGTAGTGCGACGCGGGGAAGATCGGCACGGAATCGAGCTTCTCGATGACCTCCCCGGTGAGCGGATGCAGGGAATAGAGCGCCTCGATCTCGTCGCCGAAGAGCTCGATGCGGATCGCGTGCTCTTCGTAGACGGGGATGATCTCGATCGTGTCCCCGCGCACGCGGAAGTTCCCCCGCGAGAAGTCCACATCGTTGCGGTTGTACTGCATCGAGATGAACTGCCTGATCAGCGCGTCCCTGTCATACCGCTCGCCCACCTGCAGCGCGACCATCGCGCGCAGGTACTCTTCTGGGGCGCCGAGGCCGTAGATGCACGAGACGGTCGACACGACCACCACGTCGCGCCGGCTGAGGAGCGAGTTCGTCGTGGAGTGCCGCAGCCGCTCGACCTCGGCATTGATCGACGAATCCTTCTCGATGAACGTATCGGTCTGCGGCACATAGGCCTCGGGCTGGTAGTAGTCGTAGTACGACACGAAGTACTCGACGGCGTTGTTCGGCATCAGCTCACGGAACTCGTTCGCGAGCTGTGCCGCCAGGGTCTTGTTATGCGCCAGCACCAGTGTCGGACGCTGAACCTGTTCCACGAGCCAGGCCGTCGTCGCGGACTTCCCCGTTCCGGTCGCACCCAGCAGCACGACATCCGTCTCACCCGCGTTGATCCGCGCCGCAAGCTCCGCGATGGCCTGCGGCTGGTCACCGGCCGGCGCATACTCACTGACGACCTCGAACGGACGGACACTGCGCGTGGGTTGCATACATCCAGCGTAGGCCGGGCCACCGACATCGGCTCCGTGGCCACCTGAGCCTAGAGTGGTGACGTGATCGAGTTCGTGATCGGCACCGGCCTCGCAGCATCCGCCGGTCTGAACGCATGGATGCCGCTGTTCCTGCTCGGACTGGCCGACCGGCTCCTTCCAGCCGTGCACCTCCCCTCCGGCTGGGCATGGCTGTCCGGCGACCTCGCACTGTGGATCATCGGCGCACTGCTGGCGGTCGAGATCGTCGCCGATAAGATCCCCGCCCTCGACTCACTGAACGACATCATCCAGAGCATCGTGCGCCCAGCGGCCGGCGGCATCGCCTTCGGCGCAGGCACGGGCGCCCAGACCGTCGCGGTCGATGATCCGGCGTCCTTCTTCTCCGACAACGCATGGGTGCCCGTCGTCGCCGGCATCGCCATCTCCCTTGCGGTGCACGTGGTCAAGGCCACCGCCAGGGTCGCTGCGAATGCGACGACGGCCGGACTCGCGGCGCCCGTTCTCAGCACGGCGGAAGACGGAGCGTCCTTCGCCCTCGCCGTCTCGGCGATCCTCGTTCCCGCGATCGCTGCTCTCCTGCTCCTCGGCCTCGTCGCTGCGGCGGTGGTCCTGCTGCACCGACGCCGTCTTCGTCGCCGCACACGCGCGGACGAGGCTCGCGGACGAACCGAGGTGTGACTCCCCCACCACCGCAGCCGCTTGTTCGGGAGTCACACGCGACCTGTCGATTCTGAGCGGAGCCCGATGACGGCGACGGCGGCGGAGAGGACACACATCGCCACAACCCCCGCGACGAACCAGCTCCAGTCCGCCACACCGAACACGATCCCGAGACCCCAGCCGAACAGGCTCGAGCCGGCGTAGTAGGAGAAGTAGTAGAGCGACGACGCCTGCGAGCCCGTCCCCGGCGGCGCAGCAACGGGCGTCCATCCCGATGCGACGGCATGAGCCCCGAAGAATCCGGCAGTGAACAGCAGCAGACCGATGAGCACGACGAGGGTCTGAGGAACGAGCATCAGCAGCGCACCGAGGCTCATCACGGCCATCGAGCCGAGGAGCACGGGGAACCGCCCTCGGGCGGACGCGAGCGCACCGGCCAGCGGAGATGACGCTGTTCCGGCAAGGTACGCGAGGAACAGCAGCGTCACCAGCCATGCCGGAAGGAGGAACGGCTCCGCGGTCAGATGAAATCCGAGATAGTTGTAGACCGCGACGAAGGCGCCCATGAGGAGGAGTCCCTGCGCATACAACGCGAGCTGTGGAGCCGAGCCGATGCACGCGAACACCCGCTGGAGCAGGGATCGCGCCTCCGCGTCGGCCCGGGCGTCTGCGAAGCGGCGCGGGCGCGGGACCAGCCAGAGGAAGACCACGGCGGACAGCGCGCAGACCATTGCGGTGGAGCCGAGACCGAGCCGCCAGTCGCCGAGCTCGGCGACGAGCCCTGAAAGGACGCGCCCGAGCAGCCCGCCGACAGTCGTACCCGCGATGTAGCTGCCGGCAGCGGCTGCGACGGAGCGCCGTTCGACCTCCTCGCTCAAGTACACGAGCGCGACCGATGGCACCGCGCCGAGGGCCGCGCCCTCCAGCAGGCGCAACGCCAACAGCGTGCCGACATCAGCGCTGAACGGCGCGGCCAGTCCGAAGCAGGTTGCGGCGACGACCCCGATCGCCATTGCGCGCACGCGCCCAAGGCGGTCGGCGACGGATGACCAGGGAATGACCGCCACTGCCAATCCCAGAGTGGCCGCGGATACGGTGAGCGCTGCGGTCGCCGGCGAGACGCGGAGGTCGTCGGAGATCAGTGGCAACACCGACTGAGGGGAATACAGCTGTGCGAACGTCGCGATCCCCGCGAAGAAGAGGCCGCCGATGAGGCGTCGATACGACGCCGAACCGCGTGAGTGACCGGAGAACGTCACCGCGCTCGGACGCGCTCCCACAACGCGTCCGTCTGCTCGCGCGTGTGCTCGATCGAACCGCCCGTGTCGATGACCACATCCGCGATGGCGAGCCGTCGATCGTCGGAAACCTGCGCGTCGATGCGCGCTTGCGCCGCTGCGGCGTCCATTCCTCTCAACGAGACCAGCCGGCGCAGTCGATCGGATGCCGGGGCATGCGCCACCACGACGAGATCCCAGGGATCGTCGACTCTGGCCTCTACGAGCAGCGGGACGTCATAGACGACGACCGCCTGTGGATCCCGCGCGAAGGCGTCGTCGAACCGACGCTGCGACTCCGCGCGGACAGCGGGGTGCACGATGGCGTTCAGTGCGGCCAGACGCTCGGCATCGCCGAAGACGAGGGCACCGAGGGCAGCACGATCGAGCTCTCCCGTCGAGGTGAGGACATCGCCACCGAACTCCTCGGCGATGCGGGCGAGGACGGGACTGCCCGGAGCCTGCACGTCGCGAACGATCTGATCCGCGTCGACGACGACAGCCCCGTGCTCCGCCAGGCGCCGGGCGATGGTCGACTTCCCCGAGGCGATGCCTCCGGTGAGAGCGATGAGCGGCATGTGCTCCATCCTGTCACGCGCGGGCTGCGTGAGCTCGCCGCCGAACCGTGCGTGACGCCCAGATGCGGAACGGGCCGCCACCCCGAGGGGTGACGGCCCGTTCTCAGCGAGATGCTTACGCGTTGCCGCCCGAGAGCTTCTCACGCAGAGCCGCGAGAGCCTCGTCATCGGCGAGCGTGCCGGCACCGGCCGACTCGCTGGAGAAGGACTGACCGGAGAAGTCGTCGCCGGCGGCAGCCTCGGCCTCGAGAGCCTTGGCGACCTGGGCCTTGTGCGCCTCCCAGCGAGCCTGGGCAGCGGCGTACTCCTGCTCCCACGCCTCGCGCTGGGCGTCGAAGCCCTCCTTCCAAGCACCCGTCTCGGCGTCGAATCCCTCGGGGTACTTGTACTCGCCGTTCTCGTCGTACTCCGCGACCATGCCGTAGAGGGCAGGGTCGAACTCGGTGCCGTACGGGTCGACCGACTCGTTGGCCTGCTTCAGCGACAGCGAGATGCGGCGACGCTCCAGGTCGATGTCGATGACCTTGACGAAGACCTCTTCGCCGACCGAGACGACCTGCTCAGCGAGTTCGACGTGCTTGCTGGAGAGCTCGGAGATGTGGACGAGGCCCTCGATGCCGTCTGCGACGCGCACGAACGCACCGAACGGGACGAGCTTGGTGACCTTGCCCGGCGTGACCTGGCCGATGGCGTGCGTACGGGCGAAGACCTGCCACGGGTCCTCCTGCGTCGCCTTCAGCGACAGCGAGACGCGCTCGCGGTCGAGGTCGACCTCGAGGATCTCGACGGTGACCTCCTGGCCCACCTCGACGACCTCGGAGGCGTGCTCGATGTGCTTCCAGGACAGCTCGGAGACGTGCACGAGGCCGTCCACGCCGCCCAGGTCGACGAACGCACCGAAGTTGACGATCGACGACACGACACCCTTGCGGACCTGACCCTTGTGCAGGTTGTTGAGGAAAGTGGTGCGCGACTCCGACTGCGTCTGCTCGAGCAGCGCACGGCGGCTGAGCACGACGTTGTTGCGGTTCTTGTCGAGCTCGAGGATCTTCGCCTCGATCTCCTGGCCGAGGTACGGCGTCAGGTCGCGGACGCGGCGGAGCTCGATGAGCGATGCCGGGAGGAAGCCGCGGAGGCCGATGTCGACGATGAGGCCACCCTTGACGACCTCGATGACGGTGCCGGTGACGACGCCGTCGTTCTCCTTGATCTTCTCGACGTCACCCCAGGCGCGCTCGTACTGCGCACGCTTCTTGGAGAGGATCAGACGGCCTTCCTTGTCCTCCTTCTGGAGCACAAGCGCCTCGACCTCGTCGCCGACCTTGACGACCTCGTTGGGGTCGACGTCGTGCTTGATGGAGAGCTCACGCGAGGGGATGACGCCCTCGGTCTTGTAGCCGACGTCGAGCAGGACCTCGTCGCGGTCGACCTTGACGATCGTGCCCTCGATGATGTCGCCGTCGTTGAAGAACTTCAGGGTCTTCTCGACCGCGGCCAGGAAGTCCTCAGCAGATCCGATGTCGTTGATGGCGACCTGCTTGGTGGCCGGGGCGGTCGTTGCGGTAGTCATGTAGTGGGTTGTCCTTGTTGAATGGAGACTCGGGCTGTGATGCAACGGACGCGCACGCCCGAAAGCATGCTTCACAGCGGATGGATTGCGATTGCTTTGACACGAGGGCATGCGCAGGCACGCCACGAGTGACACTTCAGGCTATCAGATATCTCCAGGGGCGTGTTGCCCCCTTCGCTTAACAGCGGTGAAGCGGCCCCGGCCGCGCGAGCCTGTGGATAACTTTGACGCCGCGACAGCGATCCGCACTAGCTTGTGGCCGTGATCCATCGCCACTGCTTCGCCCGCTGGTCGGGCGCCATCTCGATTGCCACCTCAGCCGCATTGTTCGCCGGATGCTCTGCCGCGCCGGCGGCCCCCGTCCCCACTCCCACGCCGACCTTCGCGAACAAGGAGGAAGCGTTCACCGCCGCAGAAGAGACGTATCGCGCGTTCACGAAACGACTCAATGAGGTAGATCTCGCCGACACGAGCACTTTTGAGCCTCTATTCGATCTGTCGAGTGGCGCGTTCGAAAAGGCAGATAGAAAGGCCTACTCGCAGATGCACGCTGAGGGATACACGATGACCGGCGAAACGAAAGTGCAGTCCTTCACTGGGAAAGCAGCATCACCACCCTACGAGACCGTCATCGCACATGTGTGCCTCGACACTTCCTCCGTCGTCGTGCTCGATTCCGCCGGAGTTTCCCAGGTCAGCCCGGATCGTCCGGACGTGTACTCGCTGGACGTCACCTTCGTCATGGACGACCAGGGCCGCATGCTCATCGACGCGGCCGAGAAGAACGAGGAGGAACCATGCGAATCGGAGTGACTGTGATGCTGTTGACTTCCCTGCTGGGTGGAATCCAGCATCCCGCGACCGATCCGGACGGGTCCGACACTCCATCGTTGGGGAGCGCTGCGATCTCCACTGGAAGATCCGATGTCACGGTGCAAGGCTCCCGCACTACGACCTCACCCTCCTCCCAAGCACCGTCTACGCCGGGCAAGTCCCCCAAGGACACCTCGCGTCCGTCTCCCGCCCCGGAGAACAAGGACACCCGTCTGTCCGACTGCCTCAACGAATGGGATGGCAACCGCCACTGCTTCCGCAAGAGCACCGAGCCTTCGCCGGAGCCCGCCGCAGCCGCCCCGGCGCCTTTCGCGATCACCATCACCGACCTCGCCCAATTCGCCCCCGAACCACCCACCCTCACCACCGAACCCGCCACCGCCGGCATCGCCGGCACCCCCACCAACTTCCTCACCACCGCCACACCCCACACCCGCACCGGCACCCTCTTCCACCACCCCCTCACCATCCACTTCACCCCCACCCACTACACCTACGACTACGGCGACACCACCACCCTCACCCTCACCACCCCCGCCCGCACCTGGAACGACCTCACCCAACCCGACTTCACCCCCACCCCCACCAGCCACACCTACACACACCGCGGCACCTACACCACCACCGTCACCACCCACTGGACCGCCACCATCGACCTCGGCACCGGCCCCATCCCCATCCCCGGAGAACTCACCACCACCAGCCCACCCCACACCCTCACCATCTACGAAGCCCACACCGCCCTCGTCACCCACACCTGCACCGAACAACCCACCGCCCCCGGCTGCTAACCCACCCCACACCAGGCACCCACGACCGGAACCGCATCACGCACCCACGACCGGAACCGCATCACGCACCCACGACCGGAACCGCATCACGCACCCACGAACGGGACCGCATCACGCACCCACGAACGGGACCGCATATCGAGATGCCACGTGCATGTCGCACGACCGTGCCAGACTGTGCAGCGTGACAGACCGCTTGATGCTGCTCGACACCGCCTCGCTGTACTTCCGCGCCTTCTACGGCGTTCCCGACAAGGTCAAGGCGCCCGACGGAACGTCGGTGAACGCGGCCCGGGGGTTGCTCGACATCATCGCGAAACTCGTCAGCGCTTACGCGCCCACCCACGTCGTCGCATGCTGGGACGACGATTGGCGCCCGCAGTGGCGCGTCGAACTCATTCCCAGTTACAAGACGCACCGCGTCGTCGAGCTCGTAGTCGACGGGCCGGACCGGGAGGACGTGCCGGATCCGCTCGAAGCCCAGCTGCCCTTGATTCGCGAGACGCTGACCGTCCTCGGCATCCCGATCGTCGGCGTGGCGGCTCACGAGGCGGACGACGTCATCGGAACCCTGGCGACGAAGGCCACGACGCCGGTGGACATCGTGACGGGTGACCGCGATCTGTTCCAGCTCGTCGACGACGAACGAGACGTGCGAGTCATCTACACGGCACGCGGGATGAGCAATCTCGAGGTGGTGACCGACGCCGTGGTGGTGCGCAAGTACGGTGTCCTTCCCTCGCAATATGCGGATTTCGCGACCATGCGCGGAGATGCATCGGACGGACTGCCCGGCGTCACCGGAGTCGGCGAGAAGACCGCCGCAACCCTGCTTCAGGCGCACGGCGACCTCGCAGGCATTCGCGCTGCGGCCGAAGCGGGTGAGGGCATGAGCGCCGGCATCCGCGCGAAGATCATCGCGGCCTCGGCATACCTCGACGTCGCGCCGACGGTCGTCGAGGTCGCGAGGAACCTGGACATCCCTCTGCCCGAGGCCCGGCTGCACCCTCTCGACGACTATGCACGCGCCGCCGCCGACGACCTGGCGAGCCGATGGAACCTCGGCTCGTCCATGGCTCCCGCGGGCGCGGCGGTGACCGCCGCAGCGTCCTGAGCCCCGCTGCACGACGAGTCAGGCGCGCGGCACCTGGGTCACTCCGCCCATGCCCGAAGTCGCTCCAGACTCCACGTCGTCACGATCCGCGAAGCGGGAACCCCCGCCCTTTCCGCTCGCTGTGCGCCATGGTCGAGAAGCGACAACTGCCCGGGCGCGTGCGCGTCGGAGTCGATCGAGAACAGGCATCCGGCCTCGAGCGCAAGGGCGATGAGGTCATCGGGCGGGTCCTGACGCTCAGGGCGCGAGTTGATCTCGACGGCGACTCCGTTCTCGGCGCACGCGGCGAAGACCGCGCGGGCGTCGAACTCCGACGCAGGACGCGTGCCGCGGCTTCCCTCGACCAGGCGGCCGGTGCAATGTCCTAGCACGTTGACCCGAGGATGGGAGACCGCAGCGATCATCCGATCGGTCATGGATCGCGAGTCCATCCGTAGCTTCGAGTGCACCGAGGCGACGACGATGTCGAGCTCTCCGAGCAGATCATCGTCCTGATCCAGCGTCCCGTCTTCGAGGATGTCGACCTCGATGCCCGCCAGGAGCGTGAATCCATCACCCGACTCCGCCCGCACGAGCGGTATCTGCTCACGCAGACGCTCCGCGGAAAGACCCCGAGCGACACGCAGACGCGGTGAGTGGTCCGTGATCGCCTGGTACTCGTGCCCCAACGCCCTCGCTGCAGCCGCCATGACAGGGATCGGCGTCGTGCCGTCCGACCAGTCGGTGTGCGCATGCAGGTCGCCGCGCAACTTCGGCCTCAGCGTCGACTCGATCTCGGGTTGGACGTCGCCCCGAAGCTCGGACAGATAGTCAGGCGTCTGCCCGGCCTGCGCCTGCCGGATCACCGCGAACGTCGACTCGCCGATGCCCTTCGCCGCGCGCAGTCGCGTCGGGTCCTCCCGCACGTCCGCTGGAAGCTCTTGAAACGTCGCTGCCGCCTGACGGAACGCCTTGGCGCGGTATCGCGAAGCCCGCTCGCGTTCCAGCAGGGATGCGATCTCCAGCAGCGCCGCGATCGGGTCCAAGGCCTCTCCTATGCCGACGCCAGCTCTCGGCTGACCCCGATCCACTGCTCGAGCTTGGCCGCCGCACGACCGTCGTCGACGACAGCAGCGGCACGGGCGTACGCATCACGCAGCCGCTCGAGGATCGGCCGCTGCACCTGCATGGCGTCCTGCGACAGCTCGAAGGCGACGATGCCGGCTGCGGCGTTGAGGAGAACGATGTCGCGGACGGGCCCTGTCTCCCCGTCGAGGGTACGGCGCAGGACCTCCGCATTGTGCTCGGGAGACCCGCCGATCAGATCCGCGAGCTCCGCCAGCGGGATGCCCAGGTCGCGCGGGTCGAGATCGTGCTCGTGGATGTCGCCTCGGGTCACCTCCCAGATCCGCGAGTGTCCCGTCGTGGTGAGCTCGTCCAGTCCGTCGTCGCCACGGAAGACGAGGGCGGTCGCACCTCGGGTGCGGAACACGCCTGTGATGAGGGGCACCCGTTCCAACTGAGCCACCCCGACCGCGTTGGCTTCCGCCCGCGCCGGATTGCAGAGGGGCCCCAACATGTTGAACACCGTGGGCACGCCGAGCTCGGCCCGGACCGCGCCGGCGTGCCGGAACCCGGGGTGGAACGCTCCCGCCCACGCGAACGTGATGCCCGTGCGGTCGAGGATGGCGGCTACGGACTCCGGGTCGAGCGAGAGCTCGAGACCGAGCGCACCAAGCACATCCGAGGAGCCGGACGCCGAGCTCGCCGCCCTGTTCCCGTGCTTGACGACGGGCACCCCCGTCGCGCCGATGATGATCGCGGCCGTGGTCGAGACGTTCACGGTGCCCACCCGGTCTCCGCCCGTCCCGACGATGTCGAGGACGTCGGGAGACACGGGAAGGGGGACGGCCGCTTCGAGGATCGCATCCCGGAAGCCGACGATCTCGTCGATCGTCTCCCCCTTGGCGCGAAGAGCGATGAGGAAACCCGCCAGCTGCGCTTCGGTGACCTTCCCCTGCATGATCTGTCGCATGGCCCACGTCGACTCCCAGACGCTGAGATCGCGACGCTCCAGGAGCGAGGTGAGCACATCGGACCACGTCAGGGAATCAACCATGACTGTGATCCTATGGCGTCGGGAAAACGTGCAGACATTTCGCGACGGCATCCGACCGCGACCGCATCCGCCGTTTGCCGCGGATTCACCGGGGATTCGCAGTGTTCTCTTAGGGTCCCCTAAGTGAGGACGGGGCGAATCTGGGGTCTCGAGTGCAAGAATCACGCCCGAGCATCGGCCATAATGGAGGGGTGACGACCTCAGCGACGTATGCCCCGGCGGCGAGAACGATCAAGCGGCCCAACCCTGTAGCTGTCGGCACCATCGTGTGGCTCGGCAGCGAGGTGATGTTCTTCGCGGGACTCTTCGCGATCTACTTCACGCTGCGCAGCACGTCCCCCGAACTCTGGGCGGACCGCACCGAGCTGTTGAACGTGCCGTTCGCCTTCGTGAACACCGCGATCCTGGTGTTCTCGTCGTTCACCTGCCAGATGGGCGTGTTCGCCGCTGAGGACCTCCAGCCCTATCGCATCGCGAAGGGCCAGAAGAACGGCGCGGGCCGTCGTCGCCTCTTCGGCTGGGGAATGGTCGAGTGGTTCTTCCTCACCTTCGCTCTCGGCGCGATCTTCGTCTCGGGACAGGTGTGGGAGTATGCGCAGCTCGTCGCTGAGGGCATGCCCATCAGCGCCGACTCCTACGCCTCGGCGTTCTACCTCACCACCGGCTTCCACGCTCTGCACGTCACGGGCGGTCTCATCGCCTTCCTCCTCGTGATCGGGCGCGCGTACGCCGTCAAGAACTTCCGGCACAAGGAGGCGACCTCCTCGATCGTCGTGTCTTACTACTGGCACTTCGTCGACGTCGTCTGGATCGTGCTGTTCATCGTCATCTACTTCCTGAAATAAGAGCGGAGCTGATCCCAGAGATGGCACGAGAGAAGAAGCGCCGTTCACACGGTCGTCGCAGCCCCCTGGCTGCCGCGGCCCTCATCGGAGCAGGACTCATGATCACCGGCGCGGTGTATGCCGGCGCGTCCGCCGCCTTCGCGGCGACCGACACGCAGGCCTCGGCGTCGAGCACGCTCACGGTGGAAGACGGCGAGAAGCTGTTCCAGGCCAACTGCGCCACCTGCCACGGCCTCGACCTGCAGGGCACCGCGAACGGTCCGACGCTGTACGGCGTCGGTGAGCTCGCGGCCGAGTTCCAGCTGTCGACGGGCCGGATGCCGCTGCAGATGCAGGCGCCGCAGGCCCCGCAGAAGAAGCCGCAGTTCACTGAGGACCAGATCCTGGCCATCTCCTCGTACATCCAGTCCGAGGCCCCCGGCCCCACCTTCCCCGAGGAGCGCATCCTCGACGGCAAGGGCGATGTCGCGCACGGCGCTGAGCTGTTCCGCGTCAACTGCGCCATGTGCCACAACGTGGCCGCGGCCGGTGGTGCTCTCACGGAGGGCAAGTACGCCCCCGCCCTGACCGAGACCAGCGCGCTGCACATGTACGCCGCCATGGTCACGGGACCCCAGAACATGCCGGTCTTCGGCGACATGAACCTCTCGGACGAGGACAAGCGCGACATCATCTCCGCTCTGCTGTTCCAGCAGCAGTCCGTGCAGGTCGGCGGCTTCTCGCTCGGGTCCCTCGGTCCCGTCTCCGAGGGCCTGTTCGTGTGGATCTTCGGAATCGGCGCTCTCGTCGCCGTCACCGTGTGGATCACGGCGAAGTCCAACTGACGCTTATTCATCGAAGAGGAACGTACGAGGAGCACCATGGCACACGACGACGACTCGCAGGCTCTTGACAGGGCCTACCAGCCCTCTCCGGGGCTGGGTGTCGCAGTCAGCGATCCCGTGCAGAACCCGGGGCTGCCGCCGCACCGCGAGCGGATGACCGATAAGGACCCGCGGGCTGAGAAGGCCGCGGTGCGCACGGTCTACACGCTGTTCTACCTCTCGCTCGCCGGCAGCATCTGGGCGGTCGCCGCCTACATGCTGTTCCCGATCGAGAGCGGCGCTCTCATCGACATCCGCCAGAACAACCTCTTCATCGGCCTGGGCATCGCCCTCGCACTGCTCGCCCTCGGCATCGGAGCCATCCACTGGTCCAAGGCGCTGATGAGCGACAAGGAGCACATCGAGCACCGTCACCCCACACGGGGACGCGACTCGACGCGCGAGGCCGCGATCAAGGCGTTCGCGGATGCGAACGAGGAGTCCGGGTTCGGTCGCCGCACCATGATCCGCAACTCGCTGTTCGCCGCTCTCGTCGCGTCGATCATCCCCGGCGTGACCCTCTTCCGCGGACTCGCACCGCACTCGACCGCGGAGAACCCCGAGGCCGGCGACCCGGTCGCACTCCTCAAGCAGACGATGTGGGATAAGGGCATGCGCCTCGTCCGCGACCCGGACGGCACCCCGATCCGCGCAGCGGACGTCACGCTCGGCTCTGCGTTCCACGTCATTCCCGAGGAGCTCGCGAACCTGAGCCACCACGACGGCTATCTCGAAGAGAAGGCCAAGGCGATCGTTCTCATGATGCGCCTGCGCCCCGAGCAGCTCATCGAGTCGGAGGAGCGCAAGGACTGGTCGTACGACGGCATCGTCGCCTACTCGAAGGTCTGCACGCACGTCGGCTGCCCCGTGGCACTGTACGAGCAGCAGACCCATCACCTCCTCTGCCCCTGCCACCAGTCGCAGTTCGATGTCACGGATCACGCGAAGGTCATCTTCGGCCCAGCCGCGCGTCCGCTGCCTCAGCTGCCCATCACCGTCGACGACGAGGGCTACCTCATCGCACGCAGTGACTTCACCGAGCCCGTCGGCCCGAGCTTCTGGGAGCGCCATTGAGCACCGCAACGCTGTCCAAGGACGAGAAGGACACCAAGGCGCCCCTCGGCGGCCGCTTCGTCGGTGCCGCGTCGAACTACATCGATGAGCGCACCAGCCTCTCCGGGTTCGTCAAGGAGCTCGGTCGCAAGATCTTCCCCGACCACTGGTCGTTCATGCTCGGTGAGATCGCGCTCTGGAGCTTCGTCGTCGTCTTCCTCTCGGGGACGTTCCTGACGTTCTTCTTCCAGGCCTCCATGGTCGAGACGCACTACACCGGCGCGTACGCTCCGATGCGCGGCATCGAGATGTCCGCTGCGCTCGAGTCGTCGCTGCACATCTCGTTTGATCTGCGCGGTGGACTGCTCGTGCGTCAGATCCACCACTGGGCTGCCCTGGTCTTCGTCGCCGGAATCGGCGTGCACATGCTCCGTGTCTTCTTCACGGGAGCGTTCCGCAAGCCGCGCGAGCTCAACTGGGTGATCGGCTTCGTGCTCTTCATCCTCGCCATGGCCGAGGGTTTCACCGGGTACTCCCTCCCCGACGACCTGCTCTCGGGTAACGGTCTCCGCATCATCGACGGCATGATCAAGGGCATCCCGCTGATCGGCACGTGGACCTCGTTCCTGATCTTCGGCGGTGAGTTCCCCGGGACCGACATCGTCGGACGCCTGTACACGCTGCACATCCTGCTGCTCCCGCTGCTGGTCATCGGCCTGATCGTCGTGCACCTGATGCTTATGGTCATCAACAAGCACACCCAGTTCGCCGGCCCCGGCCGCACGAACGACAACGTCGTGGGCTACCCGATGATGCCGGTGTACATGTCGAAGATGGGCGGCTACCTGTTCATCGTCTTCGGCGCGATCGTCCTCATCGCGACCTTCTTCCAGATCAACCCGATCTGGAACTACGGCCCCTACGACCCCTCCCCCGTCTCCGCGGGCACGCAGCCTGACTGGTACATCGGCTTCGCTGACGGCGCGCTGCGTCTCG
This sequence comes from Microbacterium sp. XT11, assembly GCF_001513675.1. NCBI lineage: Bacteria > Bacillati > Actinomycetota > Actinomycetes > Micrococcales > Microbacteriaceae > Microbacterium > Microbacterium sp. XT11. Next base: position 2,969,889 of record NZ_CP013859.1, read on the forward strand.
CGCCGTCGAACCTGGACGTCGTCTTCCTCGACCACACGTGGTCGTTCGGCATCCTCCTCCCGGTTCTCGTGCTGGGGTTGTTCATCGTGGTCGTCGCGATCTACCCCTTCATCGAGGCGTGGATCACGGGTGACAAGCGCGAGCACCACATCGCTCAGCGTCCGCGGAACGCCGCCACGCGCACCGCGATCGGCGTCGCCGGCGTGATCTTCTACGCGGTGCTGTGGGCGGCCGCCTCCTCCGACCTCATCGCGACGCACTTCATGCTCACGATGGAGGGCGTGATCCACACGCTCCAGGCGCTGCTGTTCCTCGGTCCGATCCTCGGCTACTTCGTGACCAAGCGGATCGCTCTCGCCCTGCAGAAGAAGGACCGCGAGATCGTCCTGCACGGCTACGAGTCCGGACGCATCGTGCGCCTCCCCGGTGGTGAGTTCATCGAGGTTCACCAGCCGGTCGACAAGTACGACCGCTGGAAGCTCATCGACGTCGACGGCTACGAGCCCCTCGTGGTTCGGCCCAACGACAAGGGACGCATCCCGTGGACGCAGAACCTCCGTTCCGCGCTCTCGCGTTGGTTCTTCGAGGACCGTCTCGCTCCGCTCACGCAAGCAGAGGTCGAAGCGGCCGATGCGCACCAGCACCACGTCCTCGCACAGGACGAGGAGATCGAGGCCGCTGAGATCCAGGGCGCGCACGAGCGTGCCGGGTTCCCTGACGCCCCTCTCACCGTCAGTGAGACGCACATCGATGAGACGCCCAACACGCCGAGCACCGTCATCGCGACCGAGCCGGTGAAGAAGCCTCGGAAGAAGAAGTCGGACGAGGACGCGTAAGATCCTCCCCCATCCGTGAAGCCCCGGTGGCGCTGCCATGAGCAACGCCACCGGGGTTTCTCCGTCGCTGTTCTGCTCTCCCCTCAGAAGGAACGAAGGACATGACGTCATCCGCCCTCGTTGCGGCCGCAACGGCCGTGGTCGACCTTCGCGCTGTCATGCCCGTATGACGTCCGATGTGCGGATCGCTCCCGCCACAACAGACGCTGAGGTGGCCGCGACGATCGAGATCGAGCGCCTCGCTGACGAGCTCCTGATCGAGCTGTTCGGCGCGTCAGACTGGCCGGCTCCCCCGTCCGTCGACGAACGACTGTCTGCACCGGGGTTCATCTTCCTCGCGTACGAGGGACGGCACCCGGAACCCGTGGGCTTCGCGCAGGCGCTCGAGCTCGACGGTCATGCACATCTCGAGCAGCTGTCCGTGCTTCCTTCGCGGATGCGGAGGGGCATCGGTCGGAAGCTCGTGGGAGCTGCACTCGCTGAGGCCGCTCGCCGCGGCTACAAGCTCATCACCCTCCGCACCTATGCCGACGTACCCTGGAACGCTCCCTTCTACGCGACCTGCGGTTTCGAGCTCAGTGAGCCGGGTTCTCCCCTCCTCTGCGGCCTCATTGACGCTGAGCAGCGTCTAGGAATCGATCGATACGGTCGACGGGTTCAGATGACCGCGCACCTGGACCGCTGACGCGATCCGCACGATCGTCGTCTGAAATCTGCGCGACGCCGCGCCCCGCGCGCTCATAGGCTGTGACCATGATCGAACGCGCAGACTTCTTCGCCGCCAAACTCGCATACGAGACCGACCCGAGCGATGTTCACGCGGCCCGCTCTGCGGGCCGGAACGTGTACGTCGTCGACGTGCGCTCGGATGAGGCCTGGGCACAGGGGCGTGTCGCGGGCGCGATACATATGCACTACAGCGAGATCGCCACGCGTGCCCCAGCCGAGATCCCGAAGGACGCGGATGTCGTGGTGTACTGCTGGAGTCCCGGCTGCAACGCCGGCGCCAAGGGCGCGCTTGAATTCTCCCGCCTCGGGTACTCCGTCCGCGAGATGATCGGCGGTTTCGAGTACTGGGTTCGCGAGGGGTATCCGGTCGAGAACGCCGACGGCGTGCACCGGCGCCCGATCGATCCCCTGACCGGCGTGCCGCGCATCCGCACACGCGCCTGAACGTCTCCCACCGACACGAAAACGGCCCCCGAATGACTCGGGGGCCGTTTGCATGAAGAGGGTCAGCGCGCGAAGTTGCCGCGGTAGTACTCGTACACCCAGCCGACGATCGCGACGACGAAGATAGCGAGACCGATCGGGAGCAGGAAGTGCCCGACAGCGAGTCCGATCGCGAACACCGCGGCAGATCCGGCAAGGACGAGCGGCCACCAGGACCACGGGCTGAACTCGCCGAGCTCCGGGTCGCCGTCGTCGATGTCGCTGGTGAGGATGTCCTCCGGAAGCTCACCGCCCTGCGCGCGGTGCGTGCGGTCGAGGTAGAACGCGATCATCGCAGCCATGAAGGCCGTGAAGAACAGCGTCACGGTACCGACCCACTCGATCTGGTTGACGAGCGGGAGGTCGGGGTGCGCGAGGATGTTCCACCCCGTGTACACGACGCCAACGAGGGCGAAGAACGCGGTGAGGATCCACCAGAGGATGACGTTGTCGCGCATGGGTCAGTGGCCCTCTCGCTCTCCGGGTGCGGTGGTCGCGAACTCCGCGGCCTCCGGGTGATTCAGGTCGAACGCCGGACGCTCGCTGCGGATGCGCGGGATCGAGGTGAAGTTGTGACGCGGCGGCGGGCACGAGGTGGCCCACTCCAGCGACGCTCCGTAACCCCACGGGTCGTTCACCGTGACCTTCGGCGCCTTGCGCGCCGTGATCCATACGTTCAGGAAGAACGGCAGCATCGATGCGCCGAGGATGATGGCGCCGATCGTCGACACCTGGTTCTGCCACGTCCAGTTGTCGTAGGCCGAGTAGTCGGCGTAACGACGAGGCATGCCGTCGACGCCCAGCCAGTGCTGGATGAGGAAGGTCATGTGGAAGCCGATGAACAGCATCCAGAAGTGCACGTAGCCGAGACGCTCGTTGAGCATCCGACCCGTCCACTTCGGCCACCAGAAGTAGAAACCGGCGAACATCGCGAACACCACGGTGCCGAACACGACGTAGTGGAAGTGCGCCACGACGAAGTACGAGTCGGACAGCGCGAAGTCCAGAGGCGGAGAAGCCAGGATCACGCCCGTGAGGCCACCGAACACGAAGGACACGAGGAAGCCCAGCGAGAACACCATCGGCGTCTCGAAGGTCACCGAACCACGCCACAGGGTGCCGATCCAGTTGAAGATCTTCACACCGGTCGGGACCGCGATGAGCATCGTCATGAGCGCGAAGAACGGCAGCAGCACCGAGCCGGTGACGTACATGTGGTGCGCCCAGACCGCCACCGAGAGCGCCGCGATCGCGATCGTGGCGTAGACGAGGGTCTTGTAGCCGAAGATCGGCTTGCGGCTGAACACCGGGAAGATCTCGGACACGATGCCGAAGAACGGCAGCGCGATGATGTACACCTCGGGGTGGCCGAAGAACCAGAACAGGTGCTGCCACAGCAGAACGCCCCCGTTGGCCGGGTCGTAGATGTGGGCACCCAGGACACGGTCGGCACCTGCGGCGAAGATCGCGGCGGCGAGCACCGGGAAGGCCATCAGGATGAGGAGGCTGGTGATGAGGGTGTTCCACGAGAAGATCGGCATGCGCCACATCGTCATACCGGGCGCACGCATCGTGATGATCGTCGTGATGAAGTTCACCGCACCGAGGATCGTCCCGAAACCGGAGATACCCAGACCGAGCATCCAGAGGTTCCCACCCGCGCCGGGCGAGAACGAGGCGCTCGCGAGCGGCTGGTACGCGAACCAGCCGAACGAGGCCGCACCCTGCGGCGTGAGGAAGCCGGCGACCGCGATGGTCGAGCCGAACAGGAACAGCCAGAACGCGAAGGCGTTCAGACGCGGGAACGCCACATCGGGCGCGCCGATCTGCAGTGGCAGGATCGCGTTCGCGAAGCCGGCGAACAGCGGCGTCGCGAACATCAGCAGCATGATCGTGCCGTGCATCGTGAACAGCTGGTTGTACTGCTCCTTCGTCGGGATGATCTGCATGCCCGGCGCGAACAGCTCAGCACGGATCACGAGGGCCATCACGCCACCGAGCAGGAAGAACATCACCGATGCGATGAGGTACATGTACCCGATCGTCTTGTGATCGGTGGAGGTCAACCACTTGACGACGATGTTGCCCTTCTGCTCCACACGCGTCGAGCTCATCAGAGCCGCCTGGCGCGGAGGCAGAGTCGTCGGGCGGGAGCGGTGCGCCTCGTCGGTGCGGGGTGCTTCGGTCGTCGACATGGCTTACTCCTCTCCTTCCTCGGAGTCGTTCTTCCCGGTCGTGCCGGGGTAGTTCGAGAGACGGTCGTAGGCGTCGGTGATGTCGCCCGTGTTGCCCTGCTCCTTGAGGGACTCGAGGTAGGAGGCGTACTCCCCCTGGGAGACGACCTTCACGTTGAAGAGCATCATCGAGTGGTACTCGCCGCAGAGCTCGGCGCACTTGCCCTGGTACTCGCCCTCGCGGGTCGGGATGAAGGACCAGGAGTTGTCCTTCCCGATGAACATGTCCTTCTTGTAGAGGAAGTCGATGATCCAGAAGGAGTGGATCACGTCACGCGACTGCAGGTGGATGGTGACCTTCTGATCGACCGGCAGCACGAGCGTCGGCAGCTGCGCCTGGTCGATGTTGCCGTCGGCGTCGGGCTGCGCCTGGATGCCCATCGTCCAGACGGCGTCGGAGTTGTCCTCCTCCTCGCCGTCGTACTGGAAGTCCCACGCCCACTGCTTCGCGATCGCGGTGATCTCGACATCGGGGTCGTCCCACTTGGTTTCGATCTCCGCCTGGTCGCGAGCCGTGAAGAAGAACATGCCCAGCACGAGGATCAGCGGCACGACCGTGTAGAAGATCTCGATCGGCATGTTGTACCGCATCTGCACGGGCAGACCCGTCTGCCCCTTGCGACGGCGATACGCGATCGCGGCCCACGCCATGAGGCCCCACGTGATCATGCCGACCGCGAGCAGCACGATCCAGGAGTTCACCCAGAGCGATGCGACTCGGTCGGTCTGGTTGGTGGCGGCCGTGCCGTCCTCAACGAACCCCGGGAGGAAGCCGTGCAGCTCGGTGGGAGTACATCCCGCCAGGGCCACAGCTGCCGCAACTCCCACCGGGAGTGCGGCCCAACGAAGGCGGCGTTTCGAGGGCACGATGCACCTTTCAGATCGCGGACAGGGCACACCCAAGTCTAGGGCAACCTCACACCTGATTCATGCCAACCACGCAGGTTGGCGGGGTTCGCGGGATCAGTGGAAGCTGTCGCCGCAGGCGCAGCTTCCCGCCGCGTTTGGGTTGTCGATCGTGAATCCCTGCTCCGAGATCGTGTCCTTGAAGTCGATCGACGCGCCGTCGAGATAGGGGATGCTCATGTTGTCGACGATGACCTCGACGCCGTCGAAGTCGACGGTCTGGTCGCCCTCGAGGAAGCGCTCGTCGAAGTACAGCTGGTAGATCAGGCCGGAGCATCCGCCCGGCTGCACCGCGACGCGGAGCCGCAGGTCGTCACGGCCCTCCTGCGCGAGGAGGCTCTTCACCTTGTCGGCTGCGGCTGCGGTCAGGCTGACGCCGTGCGCACGGGTGGTCTCTGCGGTCAGGGTGGTGTCGCTCATGTCACTCCTTGGGACGGGCCGCGGTCACACGGCTGGTGCTTCGATTTTACCCGCCGGGGCGCCGGCGGGGCCGGTTCACGAGTCGACGCGGTTCATCCGCGCCAGCAGGAGCGCCTCGGTGGCGACAGCGTGGCGGAAGGTGTCGAGGTGCAGCGACTCGTTCGGGCTGTGCGCACGCGAATGCGGGTCCTCGACTCCGGTGACGAGGATCTGCGCCTCCGGGAACTCGCGCACGAGGTCGGCGATGAACGGGATCGAGCCGCCGACGCCCAGGTCTACCGGCGCCACGCCGTATCCGTCGCGCATCGCCTCGCGCGCGAGCCCGACCGCCCAGCCGCTCGTGTCGACGAGGAACCCGTTGCCCAGGTCGACGTCGGAGAAGCTCAGCTCGGCGCCGAACGGCGCGTGCGCACGCAGATGCCGCTCGAGCGCCTGATATGCCTCCTCCCCGGTCTGCCCCGGGGCCACACGGGCGCTGATCACCACGGTGACCTCGGGAAGCAGCGTGTTCGACGCCTCTGCGAGGCTGGTCGCGTCGATGCCGATGACGGTCACCGCCGGCTTGTTCCAGATGCGGCTCAGGATGGTGCCGTCGCCGATGGGCGTCGTCGCCGGCAGAAGTCCCGCCTCCTCGCGCAGGGTGTCCTCCGTGTACTCCGGAGTCGGCGAGTCGCGCGACGTCAAGCCCTCGACGGCGACCGAGCCGTCCGCGTTCCACAGCGTCGACAGCAGTGTGACGGTCGCCATCATGGCGTCCGGCACGGCCCCGCCGAACATGCCGGAATGCGAGGCGTGATCCAGCGTGCGGACCCGCATGGTGAACCGCGCATTGCCCCGCAGCGACACGGTCAGGCCCGGCGTCGTGGAATCCCAGTTCCCCGAGTCGGCGACGACGATGGCGTCTGCGCGCAGGGCGTCCTTGTTGTCGGAGAGGAACTGCGCGAAGGATCGGGAGCCGTACTCCTCCTCGCCCTCGATGAAGAGCGCGATCCCGAGGTCGAGATCGTCGCCGAGCACCTCGGCCACGCTGCGGATCGAGGCGATGTGCGCCATGATCCCGGCCTTGTCGTCTGCGGCGCCTCGCCCGTAGAGGCGTCCTCCACGGACCGTCGGCTCGAACGGCGGCGTCTCCCAGAGCGCGTCGTCACCCGGCGGCTGGACGTCGTGGTGCGCGTAGAGCAGGATCGTCGGCTTGCCGTTCTTCGCCGCGCGCGTGGCCAGAACCGCGGGCTGCCCCATCTCGTCCGTCCCCGGGATCGCCGCCCGGAGCACGCGAACCTCATCGAAGACGCCGGTCTGCGTCGCGAGAGACGCGACCGCCTCGGCGCTGCGCTCGAGCTGGGTCTGGTCGAACGCCGGCCATGCCATACCGGGAATGCGCACGAGGTCGCCCAGATCAGCGAGGGCGGCGGGGATGCCGGTGGCCACCGCCTCCAGGACTGCGGAGTCGATGTCGCCGGGGAGATCAGGTGAGGTCATGCGAGTAATCTTAAGGTGAACCACCCTGACCGAACCGAGGAACCTCGTGGCCAAGACCCCCACTCCCCCTTCCACGAACGACGACGCCCCCGCGACGCCCACCGTCGGAAAGGGCCGCGCGACTCCGACGCGGGCAGAGCGCGAGGCCGCCCGACGCCGTCCGCTCGTCGCCAACACGAAGGAAGCGCGCGCCGCCGCCAGGGCCGAGCTCAACGAGCGTCGTCGCAGGGCACAAGAAGGTCTCGCGGCCGGTGAAGAGAAGTACCTCCCGGCGCGCGACAAGGGTCCTCAGCGCCGCTGGGTCAGGGACTACGTGGACGCCGGCTGGCACCCGGCCGAGTTCGTCATGGGCGTCATGGTCCTCGTCATCATCGCCTCGCTGCTCCCCCCGAACTTCGCCATCGGCGGATTCGCGATCGCCTTCTGGGCGTACCTCGTCATGATGGCCTATCTCGTCCTCGCGATCGGCGGGATGATCTTCCTCGGCCTGCGTGTCAAGCGCAAGGCTGCGGCCAAGTTCGGCAAGGAGCGCCTCGAACGCGGCCTCGGGTGGTACGCTGCGATGCGCTCCCTGCAGATGCGATTCATGCGCCTGCCGAAGCCTCAGGTCAAGCGCGGCGACTACCCAGCCTGACCAGCGCCTCGAGCGTCCCACGCCTCACACCTTCGAACGTCTCGTGCTGCGGCACGAGACGTTCGGCATGTCCGACTGAGCGCAGCGTGCGAGATCAGCTGGGCCGCGCGAGCCCGCGGTTGATCTGACGACCCCAGAAAGGCCCGCGGTACAGGAACGCCGTATACCCCTGCACGAGGGTCGCACCGGCGGCGAGCCGCTCCCGCACGTCGTCCGCGGACTCCACCCCGCCGACCGCGATGACGCAGAAGTCTTCGGGGACGACCGCCCGGACGACGCGCAGCACCTCGAGCGACCGCTTCTTCAGCGGCGCGCCAGAGAGCCCACCTGCGCCGGCGGCCTCGACCGTCGCGGCGTCCGTGCGCAAACCCTCCCGCGACACCGTCGTGTTGTGCGCGATGATGCCTGCCAGACCTTCGGACACCGCCAGCTGCGCGATCGCGGTGATCTCCTCATCGCTCAGATCAGGAGCGATCTTGACCAGAAGCGGAGTGGTTCCGCATGCGTGCTTCACCGCACGCAGCAGCGGCGCAAGCGCCTCCACCGACTGCAGTCCTCGCAGGCCCGGCGTGTTGGGAGACGAGACGTTCACCGCCAGATAGTCGGCGAGCGGGGCTAGCCGCGTGGCGGCGGCCACGTAGTCCGCTGTGGCGTCCTCGACGTCGACCACGCGGCTCTTGCCGATGTTCACGCCGACCACCGTGTCGGGTGCGCCGCGCCGCAACCGGGCGAGGCGCCGCGCGACGGCATCCGCTCCGTGATTGTTGAAACCCATGCGATTGATCACCGCACGGTCCTTCACGAGGCGGAACAGGCGCGGTTTGGGGTTTCCCGGCTGCGGGATGGCGGTGACGGTGCCGACCTCGACGTGGCCGAATCCGAGCGCGGCGAGACCGCGGATGCCCACCGCGTTCTTATCGAACCCTGCGGCGATGCCGAAGGGTGAGGGGAACACCGACCCGAGTGTCTCGACCCGCAACGAAGGGTCGGGCGCCGTCAGCGCGCGCGTCGCCCACGAGAACGGAGGGGTGCCGAGCAACCGGATCACAGCCATGCCTGCGTGATGAGCGAACTCGGGGTCGAAGCGCGTCAGGACGGCGCGGAAGAGGAGGGGATACATCAACAGCCAGCGTACCGGTCAGCCCGTACGCGCCGCGCGCTACTCCCCCTCGGACGAGGACCGGGACGCGTGGTCCGCACGCAGTTCGCCGATCGCGCTCTCGAAGTCCTCCAGCGAGTCGAAGGCCTGATACACGCTCGCGAACCGCAGATAGGCCACCTCGTCGAGGTCGCGGAGCGGGCCGAGGATCGCGAGTCCGATCTCGTTCGTGTCGAGCTGCGACACGCCCGTCTGGCGCACTGCCTCCTCCACGCGCTGAGCGAGGATCGCGAGATCGGCCTCGGTGACGGGGCGCCCCTGGCACGCCTTGCGCACGCCCGCGATGACCTTGTCCCGGCTGAAGGGCTCCATCACGCCGGAGCGCTTGATGACGTTGAGGCTCGCGGTCTCGGTGGTGGTGAAGCGGCCGCCGCACTCGGGGCATTGCCTGCGCCGACGGATGGAGAGTCCATCGTCGCTGGTGCGCGAGTCGATCACGCGGGAGTCGGGGTGGCGGCAGAACGGGCAGTGCACTCGAGAATCCTACGCCGTGAACCTGGCCTCGATCGCCTCTCCGTGCGCCGGGAGGACCTCAGTGTCGGCGAGCGCGACGACCCCTTCTCTGACCGCGGCGAGGGCGTTGCGATCGTAGGAGATCACCTGCTGCGGCCGGAGGAACGTGTACGCGCCGAGCCCTGGGGCATAACGTGCCTGTCCACCTGTGGGCAGCACGTGGTTGCTCCCGGCCATGTAGTCTCCGAGGCTCACCGGGGTCTGATCCCCGACGAAGACGGCTCCGGCGCTGGTGAAGGTCTCGGCCGCGACCTCCGCATCCGCGAGGTGGAGCTCGAGGTGCTCCGGAGCGTACGCGTTGCTGAAAGCGGTGGCCATCGCGCGATCGTCGACGAGCACGATCGCCGACTGCGGGCCGTCGAGAGCTGCGGCGACGCGCTCCGCGTGTCGTGTGCGGCCGGCGAGCGTCGCCACGGCTTCGGCGACGGCCGAGGCGAGTTCGGCGGAATCCGTGACGAGCACCGCTGAGGCCTGCTCGTCGTGCTCGGCTTGGCTGACGAGGTCGGCGGCGACGAGGCGCGGATCGGCGGCGGCATCCGCCACCACGAGGATCTCGGTGGCCCCCGCCTCCGAGTCCGTGCCGACCACTCCTGCGACAGCCCGCTTGGCCGACGCGACGTAGTTGTTCCCCGGACCCGACACGACGTCGACGGGGTCGAGGCCGAGATCGGCGACGCCATGAGCGAAGGCGCCGATCGCCCCGGCGCCGCCGATGGCGTACACCTCGGTGACGCCGAGCAGCGCGGCCGCGGCGAGGATGGTCGGGTGGATGCGCCCGCCGTGGTCGGCCTGCGGCGGCGATGCCAAAGCGATCTGCGTCACCCCCGCGACCTGCGCGGGGACCACGTTCATCACGACGCTCGACGGGTACACCGCCTTGCCGCCTGGGATGTACACGCCGACCCGGTGCACAGGCTGCCAGCGCTGCGTGATGCGCGCACCCGGGCCGATCTCGGTGACCGTCTGCGCGGGGACCTGCGCCGCAGAGGCGAGCCGTACCCGACGGATCGCCTCTTCGAGGGCGTGGCGCACCCGAGGCTCGAGGGTCCTCAGCGCCTCCTCGAGATGGGCCTCCGGTACGCGGATCTCGTGACCGGTGACGCGGTCGAAGCGCTCGGCCTGCTCGCGTAACGCCTCCTCGCCACGCGCGCGGACGTCGTCGACGATGCGTGCCGCCGTGTCGAGTGCTTCCGCACGCGCCTGCGTGGCGCGCGGAACGGCGGCGAGCATGTCAGCCGGCGAGAGCTCGCGCCCTCGCAGATCGATGGTGCGCAATGTCAGCCCTTCGTGATGTCGGAGATGTCGTGCAGGTATCCGATGCGTCCGTCGTCATGGCGCACGACGAACGCGCCGCCGCGATCCTCGATGACGAGGGCCCAGGCGCTCGGCCCGATGCGGAAGATGGGGTTCCCGCGCTCGTCGTGCACGTCGCGCTCCGTCGGGGCGAGGATCCAGAAGGGCTGCGCTGCGGCAGGTGGTTCCTCGCGCGGGTGGGTGTTCTCGACGTCGGAGAGTTCCGACACATCGCCCTCATCGAGCACCGAGGTCGGCGACGTCATGGGATCGGGTTCGAGGGTCACGAGAGCTTCGATGCTCGCCGTGTCGGAGACGATCTCCTCGGCGCGCGAACGTCTGGCGTATCCCGGCGTGTACCCCGTGTCGGGTGTCGTCGCTTCGGATGTGCCGGTTCCCCCTCCCGAGGCATGGGCGGACAGCGGCATGCTTCCGGCGAGGTCGAGGCGCGCCACCTCGTCGGTCGCCTGCTGACCCGAGAGCTCGACATCGAGCGCGCCCGCGGTCGGCTGCGGCCCCGACGCGTCCCCGTGCGACGCGGCGGAGGGCACGGACTCGCTCGCAGGTCCGGTCGCAGCCGCGACCGTCGCAGCGGCGGTGTCAGCGGCAGGCGGCGCGGCAGGTGTGTCCGTCGACACAGGCTCCGGCTTGGGACGCGCGATCACGGGGCGAACCGGGTTCGCGTTGCGGTGCGCGAGGGTCACGAGCCGGCCGTGGAAGTCCTCCTTGATGCCGGGGATGATCGGCGCGAAGACCGTCATCGCCACGAGGGCGACCGACAGCACGAGCTCCACCCACGGCACCCAGACGACGGCGGAGAGTCCGGTCGTCACGACCACGGTCACGTACCGCCATACCTGCTGGAGCCACCACACCGCGGCGACGGAGAAGGCGACGGATGCGAACTGATCGATCCCCAAGGAGCCGACACGGCGGATCCCGTCGGGCGAGAAGCGGCGGAGAACGAGCAGGAAGACGGCCACCGTCGGAACTCCGATCGGCAGGATCCACGCGACGCCCTGCGCCCACACCGTGGGGGACCAGCCGAGCGGGAAGAACGACACGATGAAGCTCAGCGCCCAGACACCGACGATCAGCAGCTCGCGGAGCGTGAATCCCAGGATTCCGTACTCCGGAGCGACTTCCTCGTCGTACAGGACGCCGTCGTCGTCGAAGGTCTCTTCGTCGCCCGCGTCGACGGCTCCCGGATCGACGTCCTCGGGCGCGATGGACGCTGCGGCGATGGTGTCGTCATCCGTTCGAGAGCTGCGCAGGGGGAAGTCCGTGCTCATGAGGGGTCCTTTCGTCGGGGCGCGTTCCGTGTCGACAGGGCGCGCCCAACGCGACCCGATATTACTCGGTGCGCCGGAGAGAGCGCTCAGGAAAGCCTGGCCATGACCGACGGTGACGGCCACGGGATGCCGGCGTCAGCCGAGGCAGGACGGGCCGAGCAGCGACTTGAGATCGCCGAACAGGTCAGCCGACACCTTCACGGGCATCGGCACATCGAACACCTTCGCAGTTCCGCCCCGGTGCACCCGCAGGACGACCTCGGTATCGCCGCGGTGGCGCCTGAGAACCTCTGCGAGGTCGGTCATGACGCTCTCTGTGGCCCGCTGTTCAGCCAGCACGAGCGAGAGCGGCCCCGACGCATCGAACGACCCGACATCCGGCGCGAACGCCGACTGCGCGTGGAGGTTCAGCCCGTCGTCGCGCCGGGAGACACGTCCGCGAACCGCGAGGATCGAGTCCTGCTGCAGGATGTGCTGGAACTCGGTGTAGGTCTTGCCCATGAACATCACGGTGACCTCACCGTTGAAGTCCTCGACGGTGATCATGCCGTAGGGGTTGCCGCTGGCTTTGGCGACCCTGTGCTGGACGCTCGTGACGAGGCCGGCGACGGTCACCTGATCTCCGTCTTGCAGGTCCTCGGAGTTGTTCAGATCGTGGATCGAGATCGAGGCGTGCTTGGCAAGGGCGACTTCGAGGCCGGCGAGCGGATGGTCGGACACGTAGAGCCCGAGCATCTCGCGCTCGAAGGCGAGCTTGTCCTTCTTGACCCACTCGGGACGGGCGGGCACCTTGGGCGGAGCGGTCTCCTCGAGTCCGTCGTACAGGCTGTCGAAGTCGAACCCGATGGCTCCCTGAGCCTCGTTCCGCTTCCGGTCCACCGCCGCCTCGACGGCATCCTCGTGGATCTCGAGCAGAGCGCGTCGGGTGTCGCCCATCGAGTCGAAGGCTCCGGCCTTGATGAGCGATTCGACCGTGCGCTTGTTGGCCACATGCAGCGGCACCTTGTCGAGGAAGTCGTGGAAGGAGGTGAACGCGCCGTCCTTGCGAGCCTCCACGATGCCGTCGACCACGTTGCTTCCAACGTTGCGCACCGCCCCGAGCCCGAAGCGGATGTCGTCGCCCACAGCGGCGAAGAAGTTGATGGACTCGGACACGTCCGGCGGGAGGACACGGATGCCCATGCGCCTGCACTCGTTGAGGTACAGGGCCATCTTGTCCTTCGAGTCACCAACGCTGGTGAGCAGCGCGGCCATGTACTCGGCCGGATAGTGAGCCTTGAGATAGGCGGTCCAGTACGACACCAGGCCGTAGGCCGCGGAGTGCGCTTTGTTGAAGGCGTAGTCGGAGAACGGCAGCAGGATGTCCCACAGCGCCTTGATCGCACCCTCGCTGAATCCGCGTTCGGTCATGCCTCCGGCGAAGCCCTCGTACTGCTTGTCGAGCTCGGACTTCTTCTTCTTTCCCATGGCGCGACGCAGGATGTCGGCCTGGCCGAGGCTGAATCCCGCGACTCTCTGGGCGATGGCCATGACCTGTTCCTGATAGATGATCAGGCCGTAGGTGGTGTCGAGGATGTCCTTGAGCGGCTCTTCGAGCTCCGGATGGATCGGAGTGATCGGCTGCTGTCCGTTCTTGCGCAGCGCGTAGTTCGTGTGCGAGTTGGCGCCCATGGGTCCTGGGCGGTACAGCGCGATGACGGCCGAGATGTCCTCGAAATTGTCGGGCTTCATCAGGCGCAGCAATGACCGCATCGGCCCGCCGTCGAGCTGGAAGACGCCGAGCGTGTCGCCTCGGGCGAGCAGTTCGTACGCGGCGCGGTCGTCGAGGGTGAGGTGTTCGAGGTCGAGATCCTCACCGCGGTTGGAGCGGATGTTGTCGAGGGCGTCGGAGATGATCGTGAGGTTGCGCAGCCCCAAGAAGTCCATCTTGATCAGACCGAGCGTCTCGCAGGACGGGTAGTCGAACTGCGTGACGATCTGCCCGTCCTGCTCGCGGCGCATGATCGGGATGATGTCGAGCAGCGGTTCGGAGGACATGATGACGCCGGCCGCATGCACGCCCCATTGCCGCTTGAGCCCTTCGAGGCCGAGCGCGCGGTCGAACACCGTCTTGGCCTCGGGATCGGTCTCGATCAGTGCCCGGAACTCGCTGGCCTCCTTGTAGCGGGGATGCGCCGGGTCGAACATGCCGTCGAGGGGCATGTCCTTGCCCATCACGGGCGGCGGCATGGCCTTGGTGAGCCGCTCCCCCATGCTGAAGGGGAAGCCGAGCACCCGGCCTGCGTCTTTGAGCGCCTGCTTGGACTTGATGGTGCCGTACGTGACGATCTGCGCGACGCGCTCCGAACCGTACTTCTCCGTGACGTAGTCGATCACCTCGCCGCGACGACGGTCGTCGAAGTCGACGTCGAAGTCGGGCATCGAGACGCGGTCGGGGTTGAGGAACCGCTCGAAGATGAGTCCGTGCTCGAGCGGGTCGAGGTCGGTGATCTTCATGGCGTACGCGACCATCGATCCGGCTCCCGATCCTCGACCGGGCCCGACGCGGATGCCGTTGTCCTTCGCCCAGTTGATGAAGTCGGCGACGACGAGGAAGTACCCGGGGAACCCCATCTGCAGGATGATGCCGGTCTCGTACTCGGCCTGCTTGCGCACCTTGTCGGGGATGCCGTTCGGATAGCGGTAGTGGAGGCCCTTCTCGACCTCCTTGATGAGCCAGCTGTCCTCGGTCTCGCCCGGAGGCACGGGGAACCGCGGCATGTAGTTGGCGGAGGTGTTGAACTCGACCTCGCAGCGCTCGGCGATGAGCAGCGTGTTGTCGCAGGCCTCGGGGTGATCGCGGAACAGCTGACGCATCTCGGCGGCGGTCTTGATGTAGTAGCCGTCGCCGTCGAACTTGAAGCGGTTCGGGTCGTCGAGCGTGGATCCGGACTGCACGCACAGCAGAGCAGCGTGGGCATCGGCCTCGTGCTGATGCGTGTAGTGGGAGTCGTTCGTGGCGACCAGAGGGATGCCGAGATCCTTCGCGAGACGGAGCAGATCCGTCATCACCCGGCGCTCGATGGAGAGCCCGTGATCCATGATCTCGGCGAAGTAGTTCTCCTTGCCGAAGATGTCCTGGAACTCGGCCGCCGCGGCGCGCGCGGCGTCGTACTGACCGAGCCGCAGGCGAGTCTGCACCTCCCCCGACGGGCATCCCGTCGTCGCGATCAGGCCCTTGCCGTAGGTCTGCAGCAGTTCGCGGTCCATGCGGGGCTTGAAGTAGTAGCCCTCTATGCTCGACAGCGAGCTCAGCCGGAACAGGTTGTGCATGCCCTCGGTGCTCTGGCTCCACATCGTCATGTGGGTGTACGCACCGGAACCGGAGACGTCGTCGCTCTTCTGGTCGGGAGACCCCCACTGCACACGGGACTTGTCGCTGCGGTGCGTACCGGGGGTGACATACGCCTCCAGACCGATGATCGGCTTCACCCCGGCGGCCTGCGCGGCGCGGTAGAACTCGAAGGCCGCGAAGGTGTTGCCGTGGTCGGTCACGGCGATGGCCGGCATGCCGTACTCGGCGGCCGCCTGCGTCATCGCGCCGATCTTGGCGGCCCCGTCCAACATCGAATACTCGCTGTGCACATGCAGGTGGACGAAGGAGTCGGATGCCATGGTTCGAGTCTACGTTCGGCCTCTGACATCGGGCGCCGACGAGCCCGGCATCCGGGTCGATCCGCTCGCGCCCCGCTCGGCGCAGGTCAGCCGCCCTCAGCGCAGGTCGAGCCTCATCAGCACGCGGGGGAACCCGTCGAGCACGGACCCGGTGTCGGCGGCCTTGACGAATCCCGCGTTCTCGAAGAGAGCCCTCGTGCCGACGTAGGCCATGGTCAGGTTGACCTTCTCCCCTACGTTGTCGACCGGATACCCCTCGATCGCCGGCGCCCCGCGCTCCTTCGCGTACGCGACCGCTCCGTGGATCAACGCGTGCGACACCCCCTGCTTGCGGAAGCCGGGGCGCACGCGGAAGCACCACAGCGACCACACGTCGAGGTCGTCGATGTGCGGGATGAGGCGGTTGCGCGCGAAGCTCGTCTCGCGACGCGGATGCAGCGCCGCCCAGCCGACGGGCTCGTCGTCGAGGTAGGCGATCACACCGGGCGGCGGGTCCTGGTGGCACAGCTCCCGCACCCTGTCAGCGCGCTCCTGACCCTTCAGGGACACGTTCTCCTTGTTGCCGATGCGGTAACTCAGGCAGAAGCACACGTTCGACGTCGGCTTCTTCGGCCCAACCAGCACGGCGACGTCGTCGAAGACGGTGGCCGGGCGCACTTCGATGCTCATGCGCACAGTCTTCCGTGAGCCGCCGACATCCGCCGCTCACGTCCCGGCCACGATGCGCTGGTCGGTGTTCGTATAGACGATCGAATCGGCGAGGGCCCCGACGAGTCCCATGGTCACGTCCAGCAGGCCCGGCTCCACATCCGTCAAAGGCGGCGGGGTGTCGGTGCCGATCGTGAGAGGTGCACCCCCCATCGACGAGCCGGTGACAGAGCCGACGTACACCGTCACGTGCCCGCGGAGCGACATGGTGTCGGCCTCCGTGACGAGCCCCGGTCCGCCCGGAGGACGGACGGTGAGCGAGAATCCCTCGATCGTGATGGCGTCGGCGCTGATCTTGAGCACGCGGATGCTGCCGCCGTCGGCGGTGGGCACACTCACGATCGAGATGCCGGACAACCCGCGGAACGAGAGGGACTCCGACCCCATGGAGGCAGGCGTCGCGGTGAACACCGGCGCGCCGGGATCCGCCGGGGCGGGAACCGGGTCGGCCGGCGTCGGGGTCGCCGAGGGATCGGCGGGGACTGCCGGGTCGAGCAGGTCGGCGTGATCGGCGGGGCCGCCCGGCACTCCGGGCATGCCGGGGACGGCGGGTGGTGCGGGGTCGGTGGGCGCCATCGGCGCTCCCGGCGTCGGCTCCGTCGGGGCGGGCTTCGGCGCGGGCCTCGGGCAGTAGATCACGGGGATGCAGATGCCCGCGTCTCGCACGCCGGGTGCCGCTGAGGCGCCGAGGATCATGGCCGTCGCCGTCAGTGCGAGCGCCAGGCCTGCGGCGAGTACGGCAGGGCGGCGGATCACCCCGAGGTCACCTCGCCCCGGTCGTCGGGGGTCGCGGTGCGGTCTCGGACGTCGGCGGGGGCGGGCTTGGGCCCCATCCACGCGACGACGAGGATGCCGCCGACCGTCGAGAGGAGCATGCCGACGAGGAACCCGCCGAGGTTGACGCCGATGAGCGAGTACATCGACACCGCGAGCGCGATGACTCCATAGAAGACGTGATGCGCCGGCATGGTGATCGCGAGGATGCCGAGCAGCACGAGAAGCACGGGGATGATCGTCGCCTGCATGCCCTCGATGCCGAGCTGCACGTGCAGGTGGCCGATGTCGAGCTGACCGGAGAAGAACAGCTCGACGCCGCCGAGGGCGACAAGGATTCCTCCGACGAACGGACGCCCACGACGCCACTCCCGGAAGCGTCCGGTGGCACGCGGCGCCCTCTTCTCCTTCTCCCCGGTCACGGCATCCGTTCCGTTCAGAAGCATCCCTGCGAACCGTCCGTGAGCTCGAGTGACATCCCCGTCAGGGTGAACACCGATGCCTGCGTGCTCCATGCCGTCTGCTGCAGATTCGTGATCGAGATCGTGTCCGAATCCTGTGCGAAATCTCCCGCGGCGCCCTTGGCCTCGGTTGCGACCGTCGACGCGTCCACACCGATGCGGATGGCACCGAACGACGCGTCGCCCTTCAGGCCGGTCATGCCGATCTGGAGGTCGCTCGCCGTCGCCGGAGCGCCATCGCCTCCCGCCTTGATGAGCACGCCGACCTTGCCGAGCGGTGTATCGGTGACGACGGCCTGACAGAGATCGCTGAACGTCGCGCTCTTGATGTTCGCGATGGCGACGGTGTGCTCCGTGCCCTCTGAATCGGTGGCGACGCCCGCGTACTGCGAGAAGCCCGTCCCCTCGAGCTGGCTGGCGGAGATCTGGAACTGGCTGCCGGAGACGGCGAACGACACGGGCACGGCGCCCTGCGCGACGCCGCCGAGGAGTCCGGCGGCGACGACGCCGACGGGGACGGCGACCAGGACGATGCGTCCCGCGTGGGATCTCGTCGCAGCGGAGAGCATGGCGGACGGTTTCGGGAACTTCATCGATCCTCCTCCTCGCGTGGACCCCTCCGTCCTCGCGATATCCCCGATACTAGTCATAATTGACTGATAGTCAATACCTGTCGTCCTGGCTAGGCTTCTCGCATGCGCGCAGAATCACGCTCCCGTCTCAGCCCTGATGAGCGCCGTGCACAGCTCGTCGCGATCGGGGTGGGATTCCTCGCCGAGCATCCCCTCGACGAGCTCACGGTCGATGAGCTCGCAGCCCGCGCCGGCGTGTCGAAGGCGCTGATCTTCCACTACTTCGAGAACAGGCAGGGCGTGAAGCGCGCCATCGTCACGACGGCCCGTGACAGCCTGCTTGTGGCGACGGAGCCCGTGGCCGAGCTCCCGCCTCGCGAGCGCATCCGGGACACGCTCCTCCGCATCGCCGGCTTCGTTCGAGACCACAGCGGGACCTTCTCATCGCTCGTGCGCGGCGTCGCCAGCGGAGACCCCGCCGTGCGAGCGATCGTCGACGAGTCGCGAGAACTCAACGCCGTGCGCTTGCGGGAGGCGCTGGCAGAACTGGGCGCGGACGACACCCCGGCCCTGCGTGTCGCCCTGCGTGCCTGGGTGTCGTTCACGGAGGAAGCCCTGCTCGAGCTGATCATCGACCGCGGCGCCGATCCCGTCGACGTCGTCGACTTCCTCGAGCACACGCTCGACGGCGTGGTCACGGCCGCAGGCAGGGCCAGGTTCTAGAGGTCCCCCCTGAGCACGTCCAGCGCGTGCTGGAAGTCCGCGGGGTACGACGACTCGAACTGCACCCACTCCCCCGTCGTCGGGTGCGTGAACGCGAGCTGGTGCGCGTGCAGCCATTGCCGGGTGAGTCCCAGCCGGGCGGAGAGCGTGGGATCGGCCCCGTACAGGGGGTCGCCGACGCACGGATGCCGGTGCGCCGCCATGTGCACGCGGATCTGGTGCGTACGCCCTGTCTCGAGGTGGATCTCGAGCAACGAGGCCCCGGGGAAAGCCTCCAGGGTCTCGTAGTGGGTGACCGAATGCTTGCCGTCGGGGGTGACCGCGAACTTCCACGAGTGGTTCGGATGCCTGCCGATCGGCGCGTCGATGGTCCCGACGAGCGGATCCGGGTGGCCCTGGACGACGGCGTGGTAGATCTTCTCGACCGTGCGCTCCTTGAAGGCGCGCTTCAGCGCCGTGTACGCCGCATCGGTCTTCGCGACGACCATGAGCCCGCTCGTGCCGACGTCGAGCCGGTGCACCACTCCCTGCCGCTCGGGGGCCCCGCTCGTCGCGACGCGGAACCCTGCCGCGGCGAGAGCGCCCACCACCGTCGGCCCCTCCCAGCCGAGCGAAGGGTGCGCGGCGACGCCTGTCGGTTTGTCGACGACGACGATGTCATCGTCGTCGTACACGATCCCGAGCTCAGGCACCGCCACCGGGACGATCCGCGGCTCCTCCTTCGGACGCCATTCGACCTCGAGCCAGCCGCCGCCGCGCAGGCGATCGGATTTGCCGAGCGTCGCGCCGTCGACGCGTACTCCGCCCGCTTCCGCCACCTCTGCCGCGAACGTGCGAGAGAACCCCAGCATCTTGGCGAGTGCGGCATCGACGCGCACGCCGTCGAGGCCGTCGGGGACGGGAAGGGAGCGGGACTCCACGCTCAGCGCTCCTCGGCCGTCGCGCCGGCGTCGGAGGCCGACGCCTCAGCATCGGCCGCGCGCCGGTCCGCCGGAGTCGCGGTGTCGGAGCCCGGCGCGGCCGCTTCGGCGGCAGCCGCCTCAGCCTCGGCATCCGTCTCGACGGGCGCGTGGTCCCGCTCACGCGTGCCGTCGAAGCGCAGGCCGAAGACGACGAGCAGCGCCACCGAGATCATCCCCGTGACGATGAAGATGTCGGCGACGTTGAAGATCGCGGGCATCATCCATGGCATGGAGATCATGTCCACGACGTGACCCATGCCGAAGCTCGGCTCGCGGAACAGCCGATCGGTGAGATTGCCGAGCACCCCGCCCAGCAGGGCACCGAGCACGATCGCCCACAGGCGCGAGCGCAGACCGAAGGCCTTCCAGACGATCACGCCGGCGACCACGGTGAGCGCGATGGTGAAGATCCACGTGACGTCACTCCCGAGCGAGAACGCGGCTCCGGAGTTGCGTACGTAGTACAGCTGGAGGAAGTCGCCGAGCACCGGGACGACCTCTTCTCGAGGGAGATTCTCGATCGTGAGGTGCTTCACGAACTGATCGGCGGCCAGCACGATCGCTGCGAGAACCGCAACGATCGCACCGGCCGCCGACCGACGAAGGGGACGGCGTCCTGACAAGAGGACGCCTTACAGGCCGATCGCGGAGACCGGCGTCGAGTCGGTCGACGCCGACTTCTCGTCGAGCTCGCGCAGCTGGCCCTCGATGTAGCCGCGCAGCTGCGAGCGGTAGTCGCGCTCGAAGTTGCGGAGCTCGGTGATGCGGGCCTCGAGCGTGTTGCGCTCGCGCTCCATGCGCGCCGTCTCCTCGCGCTGCTTGGCCTCGGCCTCGCTGCGGATGCGGGCGACCTCGTTCTCAGCCTCGGCGATGAGCTGGTTGCGCTTCGCCTCGCCCTCTGCGACGTGCTCGTCGTGCAGACGCTGAGCCAACTCGATGATGCCGGCGGTGGCGGTGGCGGATCCGGAGGGCGCGGCCTCGGCGGCAGGCGCCGGCGCGGGAGCGGCAGGAGCCTCAGCGGCGGCAGCGGGCTGCGCTGCGCCGGACTCGTACGCGGCCAGCTTGGCCTTCAGCTCCGCGTTCTCCTCGAGGGCCTTGCGCCACTCGATGACGATCTCGTCGAGGAAGTCGTCGACCTCGTCCGGGTCGAAGCCGTCCTTGAAGCGGACGTGCTGGAACTGCTTGGTGACGACGTCATCCGGGGTGAGTGCCATGGTGGCTCCTTCGATGAGTTCGGTTGCCAGTGTGGTTCTATGGCGTGGTCGTGATGTGGCGCGAACCCGGGGCGCGCACCTGGGAGCCAAGCATAGTCCCCGCTCCTGTCAGCCGCGATGCCGCGACACCCAGGCATCGCGAAGTCGCAGTCGCGTCAGATGAAGATCCGCACGACGTTCATGAGGATCAGTACGACGAGGACGGTCAGCGAGAAGCCGAAGTCCAGCGACACGGAACCGATGCGCAGGGGCGGGATGAGCCGCCGGAAGAACCGGACCGGCGGATCGGTGATCGTATAGGCGATCTCCGCGGCCACGAGGCCTGCTCCCTTGGGACGCCATTCCCTATTGAAGAGCGGGATGTAGTCGAGGATCAGGCGCGCGAAGAGCACCAGGAGATAGAGCAGCAGCGCCAGGTGGACGACGCCGGCGAGTATCGAGACAACCCCCACGGGTTACGACTGGTCGAAGCCCGCGGACTCCGGGTCAGCGTGGGCGATCCCCCCGTGGCCCGACACCGCGATGTTCTCCGGCGACAGCAGGAAGACCTTCGAGGTGACGCGCTCGATGCGGCCGTAGAGGCCGAGGGAGAGCCCGCTGGCGAAGTCGATGAGCCGGCGCGCGTCGGCGTCGCTCATCTGCGACAGGTTGATGATGACCGGCACGCCCTCTCGGAAGCTCTCCGCGATCAGCTGCGCGTCGCGGTACTGCTTCGGGTGCACGGTGAGGATCTCGTTCACTGCCCCTCCTGCGGGCTGACGCACGGCGACGGGACGACGCAACGGGGTGACCGGCGCCGGGGCCGGCTCCTCGCGCTCACGCTCGCGGTGGGCGCGGGCTGGCGCCTGCGCCGGCGTCTCGTCCTCGTAGACCTCTTCCTCGTCGGCCAGGCCGAGATACACCATGGTCTTCTTCAGCGGGTTACCCATTGTGTCCTCCGGTTCGAACGATTCGGGCGGGTCTTGGTGACAGGTTAACCCCGGTCAGGCCGGGGTCCCGTGATTGCCGAGCCGATGCGCAGGTGTGTCGCACCGGCAGCGATGGCCTCGACGAAGTCGCCGGTCATCCCGGCGGAGATCCAGTCGGCTGCGGAGTCGAGGGAACGGATGCGTTCGGCTACCGCTCGCAGCCGCGCGAACGCGGATGCGGGCTCCTCATCGAGAGGAGCGACCGCCATCACGCCGCGGAGGCGAAGCGACGAGAGGCCGAGCACATGCTCGGCGAGGGCATCAGCGTCGGCGGGGGCGATGCCGCCACGCGCCGGGTCGTCGGTGAGGTTCACCTGGACGAGCACGTCGAGACGACCATCGTCGTCGGCCGCTCGGTGCAGAGCATCCGCGAGCCGGGCGCGGTCGACCGAGTGCACGGCATCCGCGCTGCGCCGGATCGCCGAGGCCTTGTTGGTCTGCGCCTGCCCGATGAAGTGCCACCGCAGGTCTGCAAGGTCGCCGAGGTCGCCCCTCTTGGCCGTGAGCTCCTGCTGGCGGTTCTCCCCGACCTCGCGCACGCCCAGGTCATACAGGTCTTGCACGAGGCTCGCCGGATGGAACTTCGTCACCACGATCCGGGTGATCTCTCCGGGGTCGCGGCCGGCGAGCCGCGCGGCGTCGGCGATGCGTGCATCGATCGCCGACAGCCGTGCAGCCAGCTCGCTCACTTGAGGAATTCGGGGATGTCGATGTCGTCGTCCGCGAACGCCGGCTCGATGCTCGTGGTCACGCGCGGAGCGGGCTGCTCGGCATCGGTCCCCTGGGCTGCCGGAGCGCTCTCCGTCTCCTCGGGGAGCGCGACCTCGGGAAGAGTCGTCGCAGGCGCCGGACGGGACACGACCATCGGGTCGAGGCGCAGAGACGGCTCGCCTCCGTCGAAGCCCGCGGCGATCACCGTCACGCGCACCTCGTCGCCCAGCGTGTCGTCGATGACCGTTCCGAAGATGATGTTCGCCTCCGGGTGCGCAGCCTCCTTGACGAGGTCGGCAGCGTCGTGGATCTCGAAGATGCCGAGGTTCGATCCGCCCTGGATTGAGAGCAGCACGCCGTGCGCACCCTCGATCGACGCCTCGAGCAGCGGCGATTCGACGGCCAGCTCCGCGGCCTTGATCGCGCGATCGGCGCCCCGCGCCGACCCGATGCCCATGAGCGCCGAGCCCGCACCCTGCATGACCGACTTGACGTCGGCGAAGTCGAGGTTGATGAGACCGGGGGTGGTGATGAGGTCGGTGATGCCCTGCACACCGGCGAGCAGCACCTGGTCGGCGGTCGCGAACGCCTCGATCATGGAGATGCCGCGGTCGCTGATCTCGAGGAGACGGTCGTTCGGAACCACGATGAGGGTGTCGACCTCTTCCTTGAGCTTCGCGACGCCTGCCTCGGCCTGGCTCTGACGACGCCGACCCTCGAACGAGAACGGCTTCGTCACGACGCCGATGGTGAGAGCGCCGATCGACTTGGCGATGCGAGCGACGACCGGCGCTCCACCGGTGCCGGTGCCGCCTCCCTCGCCCGCGGTCACGAACACCATGTCGGCTCCGGTGAGCGCCTGCTCGATCTCCTCGGCGTGGTCTTCGGCAGCACGGCGTCCGACCTCGGGGTCGGCCCCGGCGCCGAGGCCGCGGGTGAGCTCGCGGCCCACGTCGAGCTTGACGTCGGCGTCACTCATCAGGAGCGCCTGCGCATCCGTGTTGACGGCGATGAACTCGACTCCGCGGAGACCGAGTTCGATCATGCGATTCACGGCGTTGACGCCGCCACCGCCGACGCCGACGACCTTGATCACGGCGAGGTAGTTCTGGTTCTGGCTCATTGCCGGCCTCCGAATGATTCGAGCCTGTCGTTGTGTCAGAGATTCCGCGGGGCTGAACCTTAAACCTCAACTAGAGGTGTAAAGTATTTCCGGGTATCGGTTTCTCTTGTTCGAAGGTAAGCGCCCGGCAGTCGCCCGTGCGCAGCCACGCGGGCGTGTCGCCCGTTTGGCGACGGAATCCGTCTGTGGACAGCCGCGACCTGCCGTCAGCCGATCACGGCGACGTGCGGAGAGGTGACGTCGATGGTCTTCGCCTGCGGGTTCGCACCGATCGCCTTCGCCAGCGTGATGCCCTTGAGTGCCGAGTCTTCGGAGCTCCCCCACACGACCGTGAGGCCCGAGTCGAGCAGAAGCGTCACGTCGTCGGCGGTGCTCGCCCGCACCCCCGTCAGAGCACCCCGTACGTCGGCGGGCAGCGACCGGATGACGAGCCCGGCGCTCTCGAACGCCGACGACGACGTCCCACCCGCGATCTCGAGCAGGGGCTGCCCCGCCGGCTGATCCGTCGTCGTGGACAGCACGACCCCCGCCGCGTCGACGAGGCTGTATCCGGCGTCCGAGCGGATGACGCCGACCGGGGTGCGCTCCACGATGCGCACCGTGAGGTCGTGCGGCGGGCGGGCCTCGAGCGCGTACGTCTCGATGAGCGGGAAGGAGAGGAGCGCGGCCTTCACCGCGCTGGTGTCGACGAGTGCCAGCGGAGTGCCGAGCTGCCCCGCCAGCGCCGTCTCCACCGCGCCGGCGTCGAGGGTCTTCGCACCGACCACGGTGATCTTCTCGACGGCGAACAGGGGACTGTATGCCGCGGCGAGGCTGCCTCCGATCAGGAGGAGCACAGACCCGACGGCGCTGAGCCAGACGATGCGGCGCCGCCGGGAGCGCTGCGTGAACCGACGGATCTCCGCTCGCAGCGCCTTCCTCCGCGCACGCGCTGCGCGCCACACGTCCATGGTGGACAGCGGCGCATCGGAGCCGTGCTCGAGGGCGGCGCCTTCGGCCGCGGCATCCGCAGACTCAGGGGAGGTCGTCGCCGCGAGTCGGCTGATGCGCGCCTCCGGCCGCTCCTCGTGAGCGTCCAGAGCCGCACGGGCGTCCACGGACGCACGAGCGGAGCCGCGCGGCGCGGCGGACGTGCTGTCCCTGCCGGGCGGAAGCGGGGCGGGCCGGCGCATGCGTCAGGCTCCGGACGACCGCAGCGACTCCAGCACCTGCGGGATGATCTGGTAGACGTTGCCGCAGCCGAGCGTGATGACGTAGTCGCCCTCGCGGGCCACGCTCGCCGTGTAATCGGCGGCCTCCTGCCAATCCGCGACGAAGTGCACGCGCGAGGGGTCGCGGAACGCACCGCTCACCAGCTCGCCGGTCACGCCGGGTACCGGGTCTTCGCGGGCGCCGTACACGTCGAGCATCACGGTGTGATCCGCGTGCGTCTCGAGGACGTCGGCGAACTCCCGGTACATGTGCTGCGTGCGCGAATAGGTGTGCGGCTGCTGGATCGCGATGATGCGGCCGGAGCCGGCGATGGCGCGCATGGCCTCGAGCGCCGCCCGCACCTCGGTCGGGTGGTGGGAGTAGTCGTCGTACACGGTGACGCCGCGCTCCACGCCGTGCTGCTCCAGGCGCCGGACGGTGCCGGCGAAGCCTTCGACGGCGCGCGCCGACTCCTGCAGGCCGTAGCCGAGGGACAACAGCACCGCGACCGCACCGGCCGCGTTGATCGCGTTGTGCACGCCGGGGACCGCGAGCTGCAGATGCGCCTGCTCCCCCGCCCACGTCAGCGTCGCCGAGACGGCGTCGGCCGACACGACGTCGCCCACCCGCAGGTCGGCGTCGTCGGCCTGGCCGAAGGTGATCACACGCGGATGCGAGAGACCCGCGCGCACCCGCTGCGCACCCGGATCGTCGCTGGAGATCACGACCGCCTCGGACGCCCCGTCGGCGAAGCGCACGAAGGCGTCGTGGAATGCGTCGTCGGAGCCGTAGTGGTCGAGGTGGTCGGGGTCGACGTTGGTGATGAGGGCCACCGCCGTGTCGTAGAGGAGGAACGTGCCGTCGGACTCGTCGGCCTCGATCACGAACAGATCACCGGTGCCCGTCGCGCTCGACGTGCCGAGCTGCTCGATGACCCCGCCGTTGACGAAGTTCGGGTCGGCCCCCAGCGCCTGCAGGGCCGTGACGATCATCCCCGTCGACGTCGTCTTGCCGTGAGCGCCCGCGACGGAGACCAGCCGGCGCGACCCGATCAGCCAGTGCAGGGCCTGCGAGCGGTGGATGACGTGCAGCCCCCGCTCCTTGGCGAGCACGAACTCCGGGTTCTCGGGCCAGATGGCCCCGGTGTGCACGACGGTGTCGGCGTCACCCAGGTGAGCCGCGTCGTGCCCGACGTGCACGGTCGCGCCCGCAGCCTCGATGGCACGCAGGTTCGCGCTGTCGGCGCGATCGCTGCCGGAGACGCGGATCCCCGCGTCGAGGAACATGCGCGCGAGTCCGCTCATCCCCGAGCCGCCGATGCCGATGAAATGCGCAGCGGAGATCGTCTCGGGGATGGGGAGGGAGAGGTCGGGTCTGATCATGTCTTCTTCAGTCTACTTTTCGTCTCAGCGGCGGGCCGGAGCGCCGGCGACCGCGCGGTCGATCAGCGCGATCACGTTGTCTGTGCCGCTGCGCGTCCCCACCCGCTCCGCTGCAGCGGCCATGCGCGAGCGGCGCTCGTCGTCACGCAGGAGAGGCACGACGATGCGTCGGACGGCGTCGGCATCGAAGGTCGCGTCGTCGAGGAGCTCGGCGGCACCGGCGGCCACCGCCGACGCCGCGTTGAGGCGCTGCTCGCCGTTGCCCACCGAGTACGGCACGTAGAGGGCCGGGATGCCGAGCGCGCTGATCTCGCTCACGGTCGCAGCACCCGAACGCGAGAGGATCAGATCGGCGACGGCGAACGCCAAGTCCATGCGGTCGACGTAGCGGCGCATCACGTAGCCCGGTGCGCCGGGGTCGACCAGATCGCTGCGCTCGCCCGTCACGTGCAGCAGCTGCCATCCCGCCGCCAGGACGTCCTTCCAGCTGCCCGCGAGCGCGTCGTTGAGGCGCTGAGCCCCGAGCGACCCCCCGAACACGAGGAGCACGGGGCGGTCGGCGTCCAGGCCGAAATACTCTGCTGCCTCGGCGCGGGCAGCTGTCCTGTCGAGCTCCACGACCTCGGTGCGCAACGGCATCCCGACCACTTCTCCGCCGCGCAGCGGAGTGCCGTCGAACGCCACGCCCGTCGCGGCGGCACGCCGTGCGCCGAGCACGTTCGCCAGTCCGGGCTTCGCGTTCGCCTCGTGCACCACGAACGGAACGCCCTCTCGGCGCGCGGCGACGTAGGCGGGCGCCGCGGCATAGCCGCCGAAGCCGACGACGACGTCGACGCCGCGCGTGCGGATGTACTCGCGCACGCGCGCCACGGCGCGGCGGAACCGCAGCGGGAAGGCGGCGGCGGCCTTGTCCGGCCGACGCGGGAACGGCACCTTGGCGACGACGAGGAGCTCGTAGCCGCGCGCCGGGACCAGCCGTGACTCCAATCCCTCCGCCGTGCCGAGCACCAGGACCTCGGCGTCGGCGCCGCGCGCACGGAGTCCGTCGGCGACGGCGAGCAGGGGGTTCACATGGCCGGCGGTTCCCCCACCGGCGAGCAGATACGTGGTCACCGTGTGACCTTACCCCGCCCTGCCGAACGTCCGCCGTCAGCCGCACGCGGCTCGCCTGCCGGGAGCGTGCGGGCGAACGCGAGGAGCACGCCGCACGCGATCAGCACGGCCAGGAGCGCCGTACCGCCCTGCGACATGAACGGCAGCGGGACGCCCATGACGGGGAAGACGCCGATCACGACGCCGATGTTCAGCACCGCCTGGCCGACGATCCAGACGACGATGCCGCCCGCCGCGACCCGGATGAACGGATCGTCGGTCTTGCGGATGATGTGGAACGCCCCGACGGTGAAGAACATCAGGAGAGCGAGCACGACGAGGCAGCCGATGAGCCCGAGCTCCTCGCCCACGATCGCGAAGATGAAGTCGTTGCCCGCAGCGGGGAGCCAGCCGTACTTCTCCTGCGAGTTACCGAGGCCGACACCGAAGACGCCGCCGGATGCCATGCCCCAGATGCCGTGGATCGACTGGTAGCAGTCGCCCTCGTAGTCGGCCATCGAATCGCACGTGGCCGTGATGCGCCGCATGCGATCAGGACTGGTGATCGCCAGCGCGATCACGGCGGTGATGCCGAGCAGGACCGGGATGATGAAAAGGCGCAGCTTGACGCCGGAGAAGAAGAGGCATCCGAGGAGCACCATCACGAGCACCATGGACGTGCCGAGGTCTTTGCCTGCGAGCACCGTGCCGATGGCGAGTGCGCTCACGGGCACCACCGGGATGAACACGTGGTGCCACGTGCCGAGCATCGCCTGCTTGCGCAGGAGCACGTAGGCGATCCACAGCGCGAGGGCCAGTTTGAGGAACTCCGACGGCTGCAGGGAGAACCCGGCGATCCTGATCCAGTTCCGGTTGCCGCCGTCTTCGACGCCGAGCGGCGTGAAGACGAGCAGCTGCAGGGCGACGGCGCCGAACAGCGCGGGCCACGCGAGCTTCTTCAGCACGTCCACCGGGACGCGGGAGATCACGAACATCAGCGGGATGCCGAGCACCGCGAAGAGCCCCTGGCGCAGCGCGCCGTCGAGCGGGCTCTCTCCGCGGGAGACGGCGGTCGCGCTCGTCGCCGACAGCACCATCACGAGCCCGAACACCGTGAGCAGGAGCGCCGTCGACGCGATCAGGAGGAACTCCGTCGACACCGGGGTGAATCGGCGCCCGAGGGACACCCGCGCGGCGAGGCCGCCGGATCCGGTGCGCCCCGGCTCAGAGCGCGGGGTGCGGGCCACCTGCGTCATCGGCGCTCCCCCGGTCGATCCAGTCCCGCACCGCTTCGGCGAAGCGGTGGCCTCGATCCGCGTAGCCGGAGAACTGGTCGAAGGATGCCGCCGCGGGGGCCAGCAGGACCGTCCCCTCGTCACCGGCGATCCCCGCCGCGATCTCCACGACGCGGGTCATGACCTGTCCAGTGTCACCAGCATCAACCTCGAAGACCGGCACCGCCGGCGCGTGTCGCTCGAATGCCGCGACGACGGGGGCCCGGTCGACGCCGATGACGACCGCGGCACGGGCAGTCACCCCCACGTCCGCGACGAGCTCGGCGATGTCGACGCCCTTCAGATCCCCGCCGACGACCCAGACCGCTCCGGGGTAGGCCCGCAGCGACGATGCCGCGGCATGCGGGTTGGTGGCCTTCGAGTCGTCGACCCAGGTGATGCCGGCGTGTCGGGCGATCACCTGGATGCGGTGCGCATCGAGGCGGAACTTCTGCAGTGCGGAGTGGATGGCCTCCGGTTCGACACCGAGGGATCGCGCGAGAGCGCTGGCCGCGAGGATGTTCTGCACGATGTGCGGAGCGGCGAGCCCTGCCTCCTCGAGGTCGTGCAGCGTCGTGAGCTCCAGGGCGCTGCGCCGGCGGTCGTCGAGGAAGGCACGGTCGACGAGCAGGCCGTCGACCACGCCGAGGTCGCTGGGACCGGGGATGCCGAGATCGAAGCCGATCGCGCGCGCCCCCTCGATCACGTCGGCCTCCTCCACCATGCGCATGGTGGCCTCGTCGGCCTTGTTGTACACGCACGCGACGCGGGTGTTCCGGTAGACCTGCGCCTTGGCGTCGCGGTACGCACGAGCGCTGCCGTGCCACACGAGGTGGTCGTCGGCGAGGTTCAGGCAGACAGACGAGTAGGGCACGAGCTGCCCCTCGAGGTGCGACTGGCCGATGTACCAGAGCTGATGGCTGGAGAGCTCGACGACGAGGACGTCGAAGCCCGCGGGGTCGCGCACCGCGTCGAGCACGGGCACGCCGATGTTGCCGCACGGAGCCGCACGCAGCCCGCCTTCGACGAGCAGCGTCGCGGTGAGTTGGGTGGTCGTCGTCTTGCCGTTGGTTCCCGTGATGAGCACCCAGTCGGCCGGCGTTCCGTCGGGTCTCGTCACCTTGTCGCGCACGCGCCACGCGAGCTCGACGTCTCCCCACAGCGCGATGCCGGACTCCTGCACCCACCGGATCACCGGATGCGACGGCGGGAACCCTGGGGACGCGATGACGACCTCCGGCTCGAAGTCACGGAGCGCGCTCGGCACCTCGGCGAGCGGCCCCAGTTCGAGCCGCGCTCCGATCACGGGCAGCAGGCGCGCGTAC